>JAVBTB010000071.1:0-69043 GCA_031556355.1 Desulfovibrio sp.
CATTGATAATTTGAAGGTTGTCCTGAGTAACATTGCCTCGCTGTCGCGGAAAGCTGTCCGCAATGCGCTCATATTGTTCTTTGGAAATCTTCATGGGTTAAATGTAACCCATAATACATATTTTTGCAATTAGTGTTAACAGACCCTAGAGCAGTTTACGCTTCCAATAGTCGCTTAACGGCGGGCAAAGCCCGCCTACGCCTATTTTGCAGCAAGGATTTGCCGACAAATCCTTGCGAGCATTTCAAGTGTGAAATGCTCTAATGCTTGGGCGTGGCCTTTTCCACCGCCACGCGAAAGCCCCGGATCTGGCTGCCGTTCATGACGTTGACCACGTCGTCGGCGAGATCCTGGGGGATTTCCACAAAGCAGAAGCGGTCGTGGATCTCGATGGCCCCGATGCTCCGGCCGGGAATGCCGGCCTCGCCCGCAATGGCGCCCACCAGATCCCGTGGGGCAACGTGCATTTTGCTGCCCACGTTGAAGAAAAGGCGCACCATATTGCTGCGCGGCCGCCCGCCAGAAGGAGCTTTGCCGCCCTTGCCGTTGCGGAAGCGGGTCTCCCGGTCTTCAAAATGGCGCTCGGCCCGTTCCTCTTCTTCCTCGCGCTGCCCGAACTCGCGCTGCATGAGGAGTTTCAGCAGGGCGGCGGCCATATCCATGCTGGTGCTGTCCTCATCAAGAAACTGTTCGATAAGCGTATGATAGCGTTCAAGCGCCCCGGCTTCCATGGCGGCGCGCACTTCGTCCAGCAGACGGGCGGTCTTGATGTTGGTCACGTCGCGCACGGTGGGCAGGCGGCTCTCGACGATGCGCGCCTTGGTGTAGCGCATGATGTCGCGCAGCTTGTAGTGCTCGCGCGCGGTGACAAAGGTGTAGGCGTTGCCGCTACGGCCCGCCCGGCCGGTGCGGCCGATGCGGTGCACGTAGTTTTCCACGTCGTTGGGGATGTCGTAGTTGATGACCGCGCCCACGTCGTCCACGTCGATGCCGCGCGCGGCCACGTCCGTGGCGACCAGGATTTCGATGCCGCCGGTGCGGAAGCGCCCCATGACCCGGTCGCGCTGGGGCTGGGCCAGGTTGCCGTGCAGTCCGTCGGCCTGGTAGCCGCGGGTTTGCAGGTGGGCGGTCACTTCATCCACGCTGCGCTTGGTGGAGCAGAACACCAGGGCTTTGGAGAACCCCTGGGAATCGAGCAGGCGGCACAGGGCGTCCATTTTCTGGTGGGGCCGCACCTCGTAGTACACCTGCTCAATGGTGGGCACGGTGAGCAGCTTCTGGGTGATCTTGAGAATTTCCGGATCGGTCAGGAAGCGTTTGGCCATTTCCATGATGGCCGGGGGCATGGTGGCGGAAAAGAACACGGTCTGGCAGTCGGCCGGGGTGTCGGACAGGATGGACTCAATGTCGTCCCGAAAGCCCATGTCGAGCATTTCGTCGGCTTCGTCGAGGACGGCGATCTGTATGGCGTCCAGCTTCAGGGTGCCGCGTTCCATATGGTCCATGATCCGGCCCGGAGTGCCCACGATGACTTGCGCGCCCCTGGCCAGGGCGCGGAACTGGCGGTCGATGGGCTGGCCGCCGTACACCGGCAGCACGGCAATGCCGCGCTTGCGGGCGGCGAGGCTGCCTATTTCTTCGGCCACCTGAATGGCCAGTTCGCGGGTGGGGCACAGCACCAGTGCCTGGGGGGCCTTGCTGCGGGCGTCGATTTTTTCCAGGATGGGAATGCCGAAAGCGGCGGTTTTGCCGGTGCCGGTCTGGGCCTGCCCCACGACATCGCGTCCGGCCAGAAGATGCGGAATAGCCAGTACCTGGATGGGCGAGGCTTCCTCAAAACCCATGTCTTCCACAGCTTTCAGGATTTCTTTGGAAAGACCCAGGTCTTCAAATACACTGCTCATTGGGGAAACGATTCCTTATTGGTCAAAGTTGTTGTTCCGCATTGTTGCGGCCCGGCTGCATTATCGCGCACAAGGCGCATACTGCGGCAGCGAAACGCAGTCTCCCGGCTTCATATCCACAAAGCGGCAGCCGGGAGCCGTTTTGGCAAGCTCGGCCTGAAAGGCCCTGGTATCCTGCGCAAGCACGGGGAAGGTACCCCAGTGCATGGGAATAACCGCTTTGGCCCGCAGCATTTTCGCCGCAAGCGCGCCCTGGCGGGCATCCATGGTAAACACCCCGCCCACAGGCAGCAAGGCGAGATCGATGGGATACAGTTCGCCCCAGACAGCCATGGTGGCGAAAATGCCGGTGTCGCCCGCGTGGTAGATGGTGAACCCGTCCGGCAGGGTGATGATGAAGCCGGTGGGCACTCCGGCATCGGTGGTATGAAAGGCTTCCGTCATGGTGATATTCACGCCCTTGACCGTGACCGTGCCGCCGATGTTGAACCCGATGCCGTTGATGATCTGTTCTTCCGGCACCCCGGCGGCCTTAATTTTGTCGGCGGCCCCCACCACTGCGCCCAGCAGGGATTTGTGCTGCACGCACAGAGATACGGCGTCGCCCACATGGTCGCCGTGCAGGTGGGTGACCAGCACCACGTCGGGCGCGGGAGCCGCGTTCCAGTTGACCACGGCGGAAGGATTGCCGAGAAAAAAGGGATCGATGATCACAGAGCATTCCGGCGTGAAAATCTGGAAGTTGGCATGGCCGTGCCAGGTAATGGATGCGCTCATAAGTACCTCCCGATGGTTCAAAGTCCGGAGAATCAAGGACTTGCCGGCGCTGCCCAAAATCGCCGCAGGCAACGGAAAACCCGCGCGCCGCCCTGCCGTAAAGAGTAACGCCTCGCCGGGCATTTGCAAGGGAACGCGGGCTAACTGCCTTTTGGAAGCATACAGCTTGACAGCCCTACCGCGCAAGGGCTATTATTTGGAGTTCACGCGCAGTTAGCTCAGTTGGATAGAGCGTTGGCCTCCGGAGCCAAAGGCCGCAAGTTCGATTCTTGCACTGCGCGCCAGAAATATCAAGGATTTACGTGAAAGCGTGAATCCTTTTTCTTTGTTTTTTGTATTGAGCGCGCCTTTGTGGTACACATTTGGTACAAAGCGAGGGTCTTTCGAGAGCCTTTTTGCCGATAGAAATGGGCGGATTACCCCTTCCACTCGCGTCCATGTTTTCTCCCTACACGCCACCGCAACTTCCAAATGCACCCGCCCCTCGCTTCCATTATCCGTTCCGCACGCGAGAAATTTCGCCGGGCCAGACAGAATCCGCGTATATAACATATAGATAGGACCAGCCCCTGCCGCCCGCCGCCCGCACACGAAGTTCGCTCCCACTCCTGTGTCATAATTGCTTTTTTTTGCGTGGTTACACGATTTCCGTGCATATTATATCTTGCATACATATACCGGCTGTGGCTATACTCCCTTCAGTCTGTCGGCCATGCCTCAACGCAAACCGAAGCGGAAAACGGATCTGCGCACGCCGCGCACACCCTCTCTTATACTTTTCCCCGCCTGTGTATCAGTCGATTTCTGCCATAGTACACATGGGGCACCGAAAAGAAAAATCTTTCACTACCCAATAAATTTTATCCATACAAACATAGTTCGCGATTTTATATACAGAATAATATTGGAGACGGCCGTGGAACAGAAAGAAATTCTTCAGGAACTTGACGAAATACGGGAAAAGGCACATGCGCTGTTTTCCGATTTTCCGAATCACGCGGGTTCTCTTGAGAGAGCGCAGTCCTATCTTTCCTCCATGCAAGAGGAATATTCAGAAAACTATGACCACATCGAGGATTTTCTTTCAGAAGCAGACGCTCTGCACTCTGTAAATGCAGATGTGCGCACATCAAAAGAAAATTTTTCTGAAGCTCTGACCAAAATTGAAGAATATAAAAAAGAAGCACAGAGTGCCTACAACAAAATAGTGGCCTATCACAATGAGCTTTTTGGCTATCAGGCTGAAAAAGAAGAAAAGATATCGCGCACCGTGGCCGCGAAGCTTAAAAGAGGCGCCTATACGGAGCGCGAAGACGGAACCTGCTGGATCACCAAGAAGGAGCACGTTCCCGGGATAGAATGGGAAGTCTCCGAATTCCTGCGCGATCTCAACAAAATTTACGACAATTACAGCGAGTCGTTCAAGACGAAACTGGCGTATTTTGAAAACACCTTCACAGAAGCCCACGGCCGCTACACAGAAGCATACGGCAAGCTGCACGGCCAAATAGAGGGGCTGCTTTCCGGCGCCACCGCGGCGGGCATTTCAGAAGCTTACGCCCAGGCCAAGTCCCGGCAAAAAATCCAGATCGGCCTGTGGACCTTCCTGTTCCTTTTGGCGCTGGGCGGCATCGCCGGCTCCATCGCCTACCTCTATCTGCAGGGCATCTATGTCATTTCCGCGACCATGTCGCCCTGGGACATCGCCGTGCAGTTCCTCAAGGTGCTGCCCGCGGAACTCCCCCTGATCTGGCTGGGAGCCGTCGCCAGCAAGAAAATAAACCAGCATATGCGGCTGCACGAGGAATACCTGCACAAGTGGTCCCTGGCCAGAACGTTTGAGGGGCTCTGCCAAAAGGCGGAAAGCGTGCAGAACGACGCCAACAAGCGTCTTGATGAGGTGTTTGCGAGCTTTATCCAGGAAAACGCCCATAACCCGAGCCGGACACTGGACGGCGTCAAGAGCGCTGCATCTTCGGCCAAGACAAAGCCCGCCCCTTCGCTGGAAGAAGCGAAAGCAGCGGCCGAAGCGGCAGCGGCGGAAGCAAAAGCGGCAACCGCGCCTTCTGAGCAGGCTCCCAGCGAAGCCTCCCGGCAGGAGGCCCCTACCGTCGCTTGAACAGCGACCCCAAAATCTGCCTGGCGATAGGAACAAGCACGGATTTGGCTACGCCGCCCCAGAATTTCTGCTGCTGTTCGGCTTCACGCTTGGTTTCTTTTTCTTCGGCCCGGCGGAGTTTCTCTTCTTCCTTGCGGGCCTTTTCCACTTCCTTGCGCTGGGCGGCCAGTTCCTTTTTACTCAGCTCGTTACTGCCGCGTTCCGTGAGAATCTCGTATGCCGAAACACGGTCCTCCGCCTTGGCGTAATACCTGTGCACCACCGAGGCCTGCATCATTGCGGCGCGCGCACCCGGATCCAGGGGGCCGAGCTGCCCTTCGGGCGGCAGGATAAAAGCCCGCTCCACCGGCATGGGCGCGCCCTTTTCATCCAGAAACGACACCAGGGCTTCGCCGGTGCCCAGTTCCGCAATGGCCTTTTCGGTATCAAAGTGGGGGTTGGCGCGAAAGGACTGGGCCGCCGCCTTCAAGGCCTTCTGATCTTTGGGCGTATAGGCGCGCAGGGCGTGCTGCACGCGGTTGCCGAGCTGCCCGAGCACAGAGTCCGGCATATCCGAGGGGGTTTGCGAGATGAAATAAATGCCCACCCCTTTGGAACGGATCAGGCGGACCACCTGCTCCACCTTTTCCACCAGCGCCTTGGGGGCGTCGTTGAAAAGCAGGTGTGCCTCGTCAAAGAAAAAGACCAGCTTGGGCTTTTCCGCATCGCCCACTTCGGGCAGTACTTCAAAAAGCCGGCTCATCAGCCAGAGCAGAAAGGTGGAATACACCTTGGGCGAGCGCATCAGCCTGTCAGAGGCCAGGATGTTGATCACGCCTTGGCCGCCCTCGGTCTGGATGAGGTCATCGATATTCAGGGCCGGTTCCCCGAAAAAGTGCTCCGCCCCTTCCTGCTCGAGGGCGATCAACCCCCGCTGGATGGCCCCTATGCTGGCGGCGGAAATATTGCCGTAGGCGGCGGAAAGGCGGCTCGCGTTATTGGCCGCGTATTCCAGCAGCTTTTGCAAATCCTTCAAATCCACCAGAGCAAGCCGATCTTCCTTGGAAATCTTGAACACCAGGGTCAGCACCGCGCTCTGGGTGTCGTTCAGGGATAAAAGACGGCTGAGCAGCAGCGGCCCCATGTCGGCCACCATGGCCCGCACCGGGGTGCCCTGCTCGCCAAACACGTCCCAGAACTGCACGGGAAAGGCCTGGAACACAAAGCCCTTGTCCGCGAGTTTGTAGCTTTCCACCCGCTTGACCACGCTTTCCTTGTTGCCGCCCTTTGCCGCAACCCCCGACAAATCGCCCTTAACGTCCGCCGCGAACACGGGAACCCCCATGCGGCTGAAGGTTTCCGCCAGGGTTTGCAGGGTCACGGTCTTGCCCGTGCCGGTCGCCCCGGTAATCAGCCCGTGCCGGTTCGCCATCCTGGGGGTGAGGCACAGTTCCGCCGTACCGGCAATGGCCACGAAAGCGCGTTTATCGTTATCAAACATTGGGTATTTCCCCCGTTCCTGCTGTTTTTCTTGCCTGTATCCTTTTTGCCGCCGATTATCCAGAGTTCCGGATTCGCCTCTTACCGCAGTCCGCAAGCGCACACGGTCTCTCGGGAAAAACAAAACGCACAATGAAGGGGTTTGCCCGTACGACAAAATAGATATAGCCAAGCGCAAGAATATGCTGCATAAGGCGGCGATGTTGCCGCGATGCAACAGGCAACACATTTTTCCACTGTCACAGACAGACATATTCGTAACCAAAGGAACGTACTGTGAAAAAACGCGCAGCCTCGATTTTTCTGGCTCTTTGCCTGCTGTTGCAAGCCGCTTCCGGCTTTGCCTCTCCTGAAGTGGCGCCGCCGAGCAATCCCGATCTCATGATGAAAATTTTGCAGGAAGGACCGTTGCAGCAAAAGGACGTGGACGGTTTTTTGCAAACAAACGACGATGTCCTCGCACTGAAGAAAGACACCTTGAGCGAAGCGGAAACGGAGAAAATCTTCCTTAAAAACTTCAGCTCCATAAGCAGAGGCTACTACGTTTTCATCAAGGTCGCCATGGCCTACGAGCAGCTTGAAAACGGGATGCAATTCGAGGGCGTTCCGGACAACCTGATTCCAACTGCGGCGGAACTCGAACTGGTCAAGAAAAATCTGCCCGCATTGCGGACCGCGCACAGCAAGTTGACGCAATAATTCCCATTCTCAATGAGTCTCGTTTTAGGGCCTGCCCTACCTACGTGGAGCGCGAGGCAAAAACGGCTTTTCCTCGTATTTGACCGCGAAACGCTTATTTAGGCTCAGCCCTCACTCTTCCCGGAACCACCAGCCCGCGCGGCGCACCACGTCGGGCAGGCCGCCGCTTTCCACCAGATCCAAAAACAGGCGGAAGGAATGGATGGCGTCGCGGGTCATGGGATTGGCGGCGGTAAACCCCTCGAACATGGGCGCGTCCTCGGTGAGCAGCTTGCGCGCCCCTTCCAGCCGCCTGCGAAAGGACGGGGTGAGAAAGGGCAGAATGTCTTCCCGCTGGGCCAGGGAGGCGAAGTAAGCCGCGCTGGACACGAAATTCAGCCCCTGCACGTAGGCGGCGGCCCGGTCATGCTCTTCGGCCGTGGTGCGAAACGTCCGGCACCCGAAGCTCGTAAACAGCTCTTCCACGACGGCCGTATGCGCTTCTTCCGCCCGCTGTCCCGGCGTCACGGCCACCACGAGATCGTCCGCTTTTGCCACCGGCCCGAACAAGGGATGGGTGCCCACCACCGGACCGTGGTACGCCGCTTCCATCCGCCGCATGGGCTCCATTTTCACGGAGGTGATGTCCACCAGAATCCGGGGCGGCTCAAGCAGGGGAGACAGCAGCCCCAGCACCTCGCCAAACGCTTGGGCCGGAACGCAGAGCACCACAATATCCGCTCCAGCGACCGCCTCGCCCAGCCTGAGGCCGTCCAGGCCGCCCTCTTCCCGGTCCACCCCGCGTACCGTATGTCCGGCCGCCTGCCAGTGCCGGAGGAGCATCGCGCCCATGCGCCCTGTATGCCCTATCAGGGCTGTCTTCCGGCGTTCCGCGCTCATGCCCGCACCCTTGCCCACAGCTCCCAGAAATGGGGGAACGATTTGGCCACGCAGCCGGGATCATCCAGTACAACCTCGAACCCCGCCCCCCGGCCCGGCAGGCCGAGCAGCGCCACACTCATGGCCATGCGGTGGTCGCCGTGGGCGGAGAATCCGCCCTGGGGCGCGGCCAGAGGCACTCCCGAAGGGATTACCGTCATGGAGTCCCCGGTAAGATCCACCCGGCAGCCCGCCTTGGCAAGCTCTTCCGCCGGGGCGCGCAGGCGGTCGCTTTCCTTTATCTTCAGGTGGGCCACGTTAGTGACCTTTGTCGGGCCTTCGGCATGCGCGGCAAGAGCCGCCACCGTGGGCACCAGGTCCGGACAGTGGCCCATATCCACGGTTACCCCGCGCAGGCGGGACGGGAACACGGTCACCGCCGCCTTCTCGCGCTCCACGCGCGCGCCCATGCGCTCCAGAATGCCGAGCAGAGCGGCGTCGCCCTGCAGGGAATCGGCACGCAGCCCTTCCATCCGTACCGCCCGCGGCCCGATGGCCCCGGCAGCCAGAAAATATGAGGCCCCGCTCCAGTCGCCTTCCACCGCATAGCGTCCGGCCCGGTATGCGCCGGGCTCCACCCGGAAGCGCACCCGGCCCGGACGCGCCTCGGTAAGGCTCCGCCAATCCATGGCCCGCCACTGTCCAGGCGCTTTGGCAGCGGCCTGTGCGGCATCCGAAGCGTTCCCGTCTTCCGGCATTTCCACGGCAAAGGGAATGCCGAACCGTTCCAACGTATCCAGAGTCAGGCTCACATAAGGCCAGGAAACCACCTTTTCTCCCCCAAGGCGGACCAGCAGCCCCTCGCCCAGAGGCGCGGCCAGCAACAGGCCGGACAGGTACTGGCTGGACTCGTCACAGCCCATGTCCGCCATGCCGCCTGGCAGCCCCGCCGAGGAAAGCCCCCGCGCCGTCAGCACCAGGGGCGGGCACCCCGGCTTGCCCTCAAAGGCCACGCCGGCTCCCAGGGCGACAAGCGCTTCCGTCAACTCTCCCAAAGGGCGGTCGTGCATGCGCCCGGCCCCGTGGATGCGAAAACGCCCCTGCCCCGCCGCCAGAATGGCCGTCACCAGACGGCAGGTCGTGCCCGATTCCCCCACGAAGCAGGAAAGCGGCTCGCCATCTGCCGTCTCCCGCCCCTGCACGGCTTCCCCTGCACCCTGCCCACAGGAACGCACCTTTCCGTCAATGCCCCGCACGGTAAAGGCCCCCGCGCCGGTCCGGGTAAAACGCGCGCCAAGGGCGGTAAAAATGTCGCGGGTACGGGCGGTGTCGTCGCTTTCCAGCACGTGGGACAGCTCCGACTCCCCGGCGGCCAGGGCCGCGGCCATGAGAAAACGGTGGGAAAGGGATTTGGAGGCCGGAGCCGGAATGATCACAGGTTCCATAACATGCTCTGCTTTTTTTGCGGCACTATTGTAAGCAAAGGCAAACCGGATACGATCGCCTCATCCGTCAGGGTTCGCTGCACAGACGAACCCGCACACCGCGGGAGGGAACCCCGAAAGCGGCAGCCGGTACCCTGATGTTGCGCTGAAGACGCTTTTCCTTTTTCAGAAATTACTTTTTCACCAGGATATACACCGCGCCGAGCACGTTCAGGTATCCGGCGGTGTGCTGGGCCATATCGCCGGGGCCGCAGAACAGGTCGATACGGTTGCCCTTGATGGCTCCGCCCGTGTCCTGGGGCAGGGTCAGCCCGTAAAAGGGCAGGCGCATGCGCCCGGTCTGATCCGGCAGGGGCAGCACCACAAAGGTCAGGCTTCCGTGGGGCAGGGTATTGCGGTCCGTGGCGGTGCTCACCCAAGGGGTAAGGGGACGGCCCATGGCCCCGAGGGGACCGCGATCTGCCTCGCGGAAAAATACGTAGCTGGGGTTGCGATCGAAAAATTCCGCCTGCCGCTTGGGGTTCTCCAGCAGGCACTGGCGGATGGACTGCATGCTGATCTTGTCCGGAGCGATCAGTCCCTCGTCGCGCAGTACCCGCCCCAGAGGCACGTAGCTCTGGTTGTTTTTGCCCGCGTACAGGGCGTGGGTGACCGTGCCGTCCACATAGCGCAGCCGCCCGGACCCCTGAATATGCAGAAAGAAGGCGTCGGTTTCGCTGCTCACCCAGCACAGTTCCAACCCGCGCCCGGCAAGAGCGCCCTTGCGGTCAATCTCGTTGCGGGAAAAATAGGGCACGCCTTTGCGTATATCCGGCGGCAGTTTGTACAAAGGATACGGATAGGCGTTGCTCTTCGTGCGGCTGGCCTCCAGGGTCGGCTCATAGTAGCCGGTGAAGCCGAAGTCCGGCCCGATCCGGTACCAGGTGAACTCCTTGGCCAGCAGACCGGGAAAGGCGTCCAGCCTTGGCAGCAAACTCTTCAGATGCGCAAGGTTCCGGGCCAGATCCCCATAGGTCAGGAGCAAACCCGGCTGAGACACCGCCGTCAGCCCGGAGGGACGGGAAGAGGCATAGGCCAGACTCTGGCTCACGGCAAAATCCAGATCGCGCCAGCTTCGCAGCCCCTGGACGCTCGGGCTCATCTTCAGGGACAGGGATTCCGCCTCCTGGGGAGAAATCGCAACCGCCCTCATCTCGTCAAAAGGCGTAAAAAGCTGCACCTCCGCCGGTTTCCCCCAACCAGTCTGCGCCGTGCTGCCACCCCCGCCCGGTTTGCGCACGCACCCGGACGAAAATGCCAGCGCCAGCACAAGCAGCAACGCGAAAACGCGCCCTGCCGGCAAGGAGGGAAAGGGGGGGAAGAAGAATCCGGGGGAAGGGAAAAAACCCCTTTTGAAAAAGGGGTTTTTTCCCTTCCCCCGAGCCCCCATCCTCTTTTCCCCAAAACTTTTCAATTTGAGGGATGAGATATCGAGATTCAGACCTGGTTCTACAAACGATACCGCAGGAGCTATCGGCGAAAGCAAAAGAATGCGCAGCCTTTCCCTCAACCGCGAAAATGCCGCCCCCAACGCAAGGGACTTCAGAAGCAGGATCGAGCGTGTTTTGACGCCGGACTGCGCGCGCAGAGACCAAAGAAATGCGGCCATGGTTCTTCCTTGCAAACGAGACGATTTTCTTTTCCGTAATGCTCTGGTACAGGTACCGGACATTGCGTTTTCCGGCAATGGCAAAAACCTCCCGGCAGGCGGTTTTTCCCTGCGCCGTTCCCGTGCACCGGGTACATGTCTTCACCATCCGGCCCATCCTCAACCCCGGCGTTCCCGCCCCGGTTTCATCCGGGTCTGCCGGCTGTTTCCACGGAGCGTTCCATGCCTTCATCCCCGGAATTCTGGTTCCAGCACCGCGTCTCGTATGGAGAAACCGATACCATGGGCGTACTCTACTACGCTGAATACCTGCATATCTTCGAACGCAGCCGTAGCGCCTACATCCGCGCCCACGGCCTTTCCTACAAAGACGTGGAGCAGCGCGGCCTCTTCCTGCCCGTGCGCGAAGCCGGATGCCGCTACCGCTCGCCCGCCCGCTACGACGACCTGCTTGAACTCCGCATCCTCGTCAAAGACTGGAGCCGCGCCTCCTTCACTTTCGACTACGAACTCTTCGACGAAACCCGCACCCGCCTCCTCGCCACAGGATTCACCCAACACGCCTGCGTCAACGCCGAAGCCAAGCCCATATCCGTACCCGGCTGGTTCCGGGAACTTTTCGCGTGAAGGCATAATGCCTCCGGCGGGCAGGACTCTGTCCTGCACCTGCAAGGGGCATGATGCCCCTTGACCCCCATTGGGTTATGGTAAGGGGGTGTGGGAACTTGGTTTGTTCTGCCCTGACGCCTCTCCCGGTTACCAGCAGGACGTTTTGCCTTGAAGTCCAAAAAGCTCAGGAACCGGAGACGGATCTTGCATCGGATGCGTTTGTACGCATCGCTTTGAGATCTGTCTCCGGTTCCTGAGCTTTTTGGACTATGCGGCACGAGATCCTGCTCTCTTTCGAGAGCAATGCCAGCGCACCACAAATCAATCCACCACACCGGCCCACAAGAACCTGAACGGGGTCCAGGGTGCGGCCCGCATCGCACCGGGACAAGTTTTTCACACCGTGGGAGCGTCATTGGCCGGATGACCTTAGCAGCCCTGGCTCCAGCCCCCTGGCAGGTGCAGGACAGCGTCCTGCCCGCCGGGGGCATTATCCCCCCGAGTCCTCCGCTACACCAAACGTGCTATATGATCCATGCGCTCGCCGGGCAGCAGGGCCACGGGGGGGATATCGATCAGGGTATAGCAGCCGGGGGCCAGCCGGCAGGCGGCGCGGGCGCAGGAGACGAGCACCTGGGCGGTGAGGGCCGGGTTGTCGATGCGCATGTCGAAGGTCAGGCGCTGGTTCGAGGTCAGGCCGGACGCGCCGATGCGTTCCATAAGCACGCCGTGGGAATTGTCGGCCACGGCGGCGAGTTCCGCCGGAGTGGCGACGAAGCGGACGTCCAGGGGGTCGTGGCTGAAGTAGTCGTCCGCGGCGATGGCCTTGGCAATGGCGTCCTTGGAGGCGCCGTCCTGGGGCAGCACGTAAACCAGGCGGGAATGGCGTCCGCCGCCGATGGGAATGGTGATGGAGGTCGCGTCCGCAACGCCGGGCAGGGAACGCGCCGCCACGGAGTGTCCCATGGACCGCCCGCGCCCGAAGTTGGTGAAGGTGGTGCCCGTCGGGGCCATGGCTTCGAACAGGGCGCGCAGGACGGAATCCGTGCCGGGATCCCATCCGGCGGCGGTCACGGCTACCATGCCCGCGCGGGTGGCTGCTTCGCCCAGCCTGGTGACCAGGGCCGGCACTTCCTGGTGGATGTCAAAACTGTCCACCGTGTGGATGCCTGCGGCGAGGTAGACCTGGGCGTCTCCCGGCACCCGGCGCGAGGGACCGCACAGGATGGCCACGTCGGGCCTTCCTTCGGCCTTGACGAGGGACTCGATATCGGGAAAATCGCGCACTCCGCGCAGATCCTGCGCCTGAGTGCCCAGGGAGGAGGGACGGCGGACAACGCCCGCGCAACGCATATGAGGGGCGGCTTCGAGAGATTCCACAACATGCTTGCCGATATTGCCGAGGCCGTGCACTGCGACTGAGATCTGGAACATGAACAACTTCCTTTAGCGTGCCGGTATGCACGCACTGTGGGTATGCCGGAGAAGCGGCCGGAAGGCGCTGCGCGGCGGGACTTTCGCTTGGAGAAACGGCACTTCCAAAAAACAAACGGGGAGAAATGCTACCCCAACTTTTTCCACTGCGCAATGCGCGGCGGTGTGCCTTCGGGCCGGGCCCGGTTCTGCGTTTTCGTGAAAATCCGATGCCGTTTCTCCCGCCGCTCTCGGGCAAAAACCGCGATACGCGTACTATCGGCCCTTTGCGGACGCGGAGCCGCCGAACTGGCTGAGCGCGACGCCCAGGATGATAGGAATAAGCGCGAAGCTCTGGGAAAGGGTCAGGGTTTCCCCCAGGAGAAAGATGCCCATAAGCAGGGTGAGGACGGGAATAAGGTTTATCCAGGCGGCGGCCTGGCCGGCCGAGAGTCTGGCGACGCCCAGATTATAGAGGCCGTAGGCAAAAATGCTCGCCACCGCGAGAAAGCACAGCATCAGCGTGGGCCCCTGGGGAAACTCCACAGGCAGGGAAACCCCCGGCATAAAAAGCAGGAGACCGAAAAAAAGCGTCCCCGCACCCGCCTGCGTGGCGGTGATCAAAAAGGGATGGTACCCGGCAAGCCGCCGCGCGCACAAAGTATAGATAGTAGCCATGAGCATGGCGCCCACTTCCAGGGAGTTGCCGAGCAGGACGTTGGACGCGCTTTCCGGAGTCTCCTTGGCCAGGTTCAGCTCCAGAAGATTGCCGAGCAGAGAGCTGGGCGCGCTTTTCGCATTTTCTCCTGCAAGGGTCATCCAGACAACTCCCCCCACGGCCAGGAAAAAGCCCATCCAGGCGGCACGGCCCAGGCGTTCCTTGAGGACGAAAAACGCCCCCACCGCGACGGTCAGCGGCAGAAGAGAGGTGATCATGCCGGCCTGAGAGGCGGTGGTATAGCGCAGGGCGTGGGCTTCGAACATGAAGTACATGCAGGGTTCGGCAATGACCAGCAGGGCGAAGATGCGCCAGTCGCCGGGGGTATAGACGGCGGTATTTTTCCAGCGCAGGGCAAAGGGGAGCAGCAGGCAAAAGCTGGCCAGCATGCGGAAAAAGGTCATGGGGATGGGATGAAAGGCCGTAAGGGCGACTTTCATGGCGATGAAGGTGCCGCTCCACAGAAGCATGGCCCCGGCTAAGGCGGCCAGGGCCATGATGTCAATACGCACACGAGGGGATACCGCCCGGGAACACGCGGCAGTCTGTGCCATGTGTCCGTCTAGACAGCGGTCTTTTTCCGTCTCTTCTCCCACAGCTTCATGTCCTTCATCTTCTTCCGGCGTTCCCGCTGCAGGCCCTTGCAGACCAGGGGAACATCCTTGGCGTACCCCCACTTTTCGCGGTATTCATTCACCGAAAGACCATGGGACAAGAGGTGCCTGCGCGTCAAGAGTTTAAATGACTTGCCGCACTCAAGGCAGGTGATGGACTTTTCCGTCACCTGACGGGCGGCCGGATCCACTGCGGGAAACTGCAGGGTGTTTTCCCCGCCCATAAGGTTTCGGATGACTCCGGAAAGCGAACGTACCATAGAGCTGATCTCTTCGCCCGACATAGTACGAAAGCCTGCTTGCGCCCTGACAATCTCAAGAGCTTGTTTAATGTGCTCTTCCATAACCAGCGCTCCTTGCGATAAACGTGTGGTGATTCCAGTAACAGCCAGGTGCAACGGATGCCGTCCGATGCAGAGGAATCCCGACTCTGGCTTACCACTATCACAGATAAAAATTTATTTCCACATATTTGCAAGAAAACTTTTTAAAAAATTAAAGTAACTTGCAATCGCTGTTATTTGTATTGGTACAGTAGGATTTACTTGGGAATGAATATCGTTTACAAATACGTTGTGCTATGCCTGCCCTCACCAGAAAGGAGTCTTTCCAGCAAGACGCACCCAGGTGACTTCATGTTTGTTGACAAAAAGATGGCGGGCGGAACTGTCCGGAATACGCAAAAAATCTTCCAGCACGGCAAAATCCGTCTTTCCAGCAAACTTGATGGTGCAGATCATGTTGACGCATCCGCTCTGCTGTATCCATGTGCGCACCATACCAAGCAGACGCTCCGGATAGCAGGCCACATCGCACAAAAGCCAGTCCGCATTGCCCACAAGTTGTGGTTCCACGGCAAAGGCGCTGCCCCGGCAATATTCCACCAGCGGATGCCCTGCAATGTGCGGAGCCAGAGGGGCCTTGTCCACGCTGAACACGCGCGCCCCCAAATGTGCCAAAACCCAGCTCCATCCGCCGGGTGAACTGCCCAGATCCAGGCAGAGTTCCCCGGGGCGGGGGAATGCGCCAAGGCGGGTAAATGCCTCCCAGAGCTTCAGATAGGCGCGGTTGGGGGGACCGTCCTTGTCTTCTTCAAAGTGGACCGCACCGTGGGGAAAGAGGCTGCGGCAACGGGCCGAGGCCAGAATACGGTCACGATCCCACAGGGTCCACGACCCCAAAGGCGCTGCAGGAGCCGGATCGCCGAAGCGTAGCGGCCGCGCGGAAACCTTGGGCAGGGCCGCCTGGATAAGAGCGGCCCGCCGGTGTTCCACAGTGGAAAATAGCGCCCAGTTGCGTTGCAGGCTTTTCAGGATGGAGGCCCCGTCGGCTATGGAACGGATGGGCAGCAGCGCCGGCTCGTACCAGATGTTTTCCGCCCACACCGCTTCCAGCGCCGGGCCGGACGCGCCCAGCAGACGTCCGCGTCTGAAGACGATATCCCGCCCGCTGCGAAGGAGTTCTTCCTCCAACTCCGCTGCAAAGCCCTGCGGGGCCAGATATGCCGCGTCCGCATGCATGTTTTGCCTGGAAAAGTCCGGATGATCAGGAAGGCTAGGGACGGATTTCAATGGGCGTGCCGAGGGGGGTGCGGGTGTAGATCTCTTCCATTTCCGGGTTGGTCACGGCAATGCAGCCGTAAGTCCAGTCCGTAGTGCGGTGGGCGGCGCCAATCTCCGCAAAATGGGGGGCAAGGCCGTGGATTTTGATGTCCCCGCCGGGGGGCTTGCCGAGCTTCTGAGCCCGTTCCCGGTCCGTCCGGTTGGGATAGGAGATGCCGACATTCTTGTAGTATGCGCTGTTGGGATTCTTGTCGTTGATCGTGTATTTGCCTTCAGGGGTTTTGTTGTCGCCCTGAAACTCCTTGCGGCCCACAGGCTGCTCGCCGAGGGCCACAAGATAGACCCGCACCGGCTTGCCCTTGACATACGCCGTGAGGCGGCGTTTGCTTTTTTCCAGCACAAGGGAGGTAAAGGACAGCTCGTCCGGCAGGCTGCCCTGCGGATATTCTTCTTCCGGAGTAAGAAACGCGCTGGCCACAGCCATGTCCGTATCCTTGCCGGCCCACTTGCCGGGGATGCCGCCCGCAAGGCGGAGGGCCGCCAGAACGAACACCACCCAAACCAGACAGGCGGCCAGAATCAGTCCCCTGCTCTTGTAAAGGGAGGTACGGATCTCTGCCTTGGCTGCGGCCTGGAGCAGCCTGGAAGAGGGGAGAAGAAGATTCGCCATCTTACAACCGTTGGGCCGGTTTCGCCCTTATGCCTCTTTTACCGCCGCGCGCACTTCCGCACCAAAAGACTCCAGCAGCTTACGGTGCCCGGCAGGGAACGTGTAGCGGGCAAGATCGTCCATACATGCCCAGCGGTATTCCGTAGCCGCGTGCAGCACGGGCGCGGGAAAGCCGCCCTGCTCCGTCCCTGTTTGCCCGTTACCGGCCGCGCCCTGCGCTCCCGCAGCCGGAAGGCAGGACAGCGGAACGTTCCCTCCGGTTTTTTTTCCCGAAGATGCCGCCCATGCTAGCCCCTCTGCCCCTTTGCCGTCAATAGCGCAAAGAAAGCAGTGCATGGCTATTCTGTAACGGGTATACGCATGGCGCACAACGCCGAGGGGCCGGATCACGCGGACGGCGAACTCCGTTTCCTCGCAATATTCACGCACGGCAGCTTCTTCCGGGCTCTCCCCTTCCTCTATCCGCCCGCCGGGAAACTCCCAAAACCCCGCCCACACGCCGGAATCAAGCCGTTTCTGGATAAACAGCCGCCCCCTGTGCACAAGCACCCCGCAGGCAATCTGCAACGCGGAGTAGTGTACCTTGCGCCCCGGTACAGGGCGTTCGTGAGCGATGCCCAACGCAAAGGCCCGGCAGAAGCGGATCAGGGGACAGATTTCGCAACGGGGCTTTTTGCCGCAGACCAAAGCCCCCAGTTCCATAAGGGCCTGGTTCCACTCCCGCGCCCGCCCCTCCGGCATGAGGCCGGCCGCCATATGCACGATGAAATCGGCAGCCGCCGTGCTTTTTACCGGCGCGTCAATGTCGAACAGGCGGGAAAACACCCGCTCCACGTTGGCGTCCACGGCGGGCACGGCCCGGTTGAAGGCAATGGAGGCGATGGCCCCGGCCGTATACGGTCCCACGCCCGGCAGGGCGCGGATAGCGTCCGTGTCCATGGGGAACGCCCCGCCGTGCACGGCGACAATCTTTTTTGCCGCCGCGTGCAGGTTGCGGACGCGGCTGTAGTAACCGAGGCCTTCCCAGGCCTTCAGCACCTCTTCCAGTTCGGCCGCCGCCACATCTGCCACAGTGGGGAACTGCCGCATCCAGCGCTCAAAATACGCGACTCCCCGTTCCATCTGCGTCTGTTGGAGCATTATTTCTGAAATCCAGACCTGGTAGGGATCATAGTCCCTGCGCCAGGGCAGGGGCCGCATGTGGACCGCAAACCAGTCCAGCAACGCCTGTACCAGGGCCTCGTGTTCCGGATATTTTTCCATACAACCGTACAGTACACTGTTATCAACGCCGCAGATCAGGGCGGCCCTGTATTAACGGCCCGCCTGTGCAGGCGGGCCCTTTCCAAATCCGTATCCGGGACGCCTTCAGTCCGTTATCCCGTATTTTTTCAGTTTGCGCCAGATGGTGGACTGGTTCACCTCCAGCAACTCGGCTATCTTGTAACTGCTGCGATGCTGCTGGTACAGGGAGCGGAGCATTTCCGCCTCCTTTTCCTTGAGCATGTCCTTCATGGGCGTGGCCGGTTTGGCGACGGGCTGGGGCACTTCCCGGGGGAGCACCTTTTCAATATCCGCGCTGCCGATGGAATCATTGGGAGAAAGCAGGACCAGCCGCTCGACGATATTACGCAACTGCCGGATATTGCCCTCCAGGCGGGTGTCCATGAGCTTTTCCAGAGCGCTCGGCAGAAAATCTTTTGACTTCCGGTACTTGTCGTTAAACACCGCTGCAAAGTAGCCGACCAGGGCCGGGATGTCTTCCTTGCGTTCGTACAGGTTCGGCACATTGATAGGAATGACGTTGAGCCGGTAGTACAGATCCTGCCGAAATTTCTTGCCGTGCACCAGAGCGGGCAGATCGGCGTTGGTGGCGGCAATGACCCGCACGTCCACCTTGACGGTCTTGTGCCCGCCCAGACGGCGAATTTCTTTTTCCTGCAGCACCCGTAACAGTTTGGTCTGCACGTCCAGGGGCATGTCACCGATTTCATCAAAAAAGATGGTGCCGGTGTCCGCCTTTTCCAGAAGGCCCTGCTTACCCTGTTTGGAACCGCCCGTAAAGGTGCCCGGCTCGTAGCCGAACAGTTCCGACTCCAGCAGGCTGTCAGGGATGGCGTTGCAGTTGATCTTGATAAAGGGGCAGTTCTTGCGGTCGCTCCCTTCATGAATAAGCGCGGCAATGGCTTCTTTGCCCACGCCCGACTCACCCGTGATGAGCACCGTGGCGTCGGAGTTCGCCACCGTCTGCGCGCAGTCTATAATTTCCTGCATCTGGTGGCTTTCATAGATGATGCGGTTTTCTTCTATGAGCCGCAGCCGGTGCATCTTGTTATGCACGCGCTCCAACTCCGACTTCAAGCTCTGTAGCTCGGAGACGTCCATGATGTAGGTAACGACATGGCGCAATTCGCCCTCCGCGTCGAAAACCGGGTAGCCGTGAGCCAGAAAGCGCTTGTTGTTGCTGAGGCGCTGCTCGAGGAACACCTCTTTCCGGGTGGCAATGACATTGACCGAGGTAGACTCGGAAACAAAGCCCTCGTCCACCATGTCGTAAAAATTTTTGCCCACCCAGCCGCCGGTGCCGGTAATGCGCGCGTGCGATTTGTTCACGCGCAGCACGGTGCCGGTATTGTCCGTGACGGTGATGCCCAAAAACGGGTTGTCGAAAAAAAGACAGTCGTCCGGGCTGCTGAGGAACTCGACAAGCTGATTGTAGTCAATCATAGCGGCTCCTTTGAAGGAGGTTCTGCTCCCGGCTTGCGGGCGCACATTCCCCCTGTTGCATCGTCCTTATGAAAAACGCTGTCGTCAGATCGCCTGTACGGCAACACCGCGGCTGAACATCGGAAACAAAGCGGCTGGGAAACCACTGACAGGTGAACGTGGCGGCAAGAGGCCTTGCCGTGGAAGTCCGCGAGGATTGCCACGGCGCTGCGAAGGAGGAACCCTTAGCCTATGCCGCCGCGTTTCTGGTAAAATCGCCGTGCATTAAATAATGCACAAACTATTCCACAACGAAAACACACGGCATATTTTCCCCATACGACATCCCATAGCGTCACGCCGACGCGAACTGGCGTACCGCATCGGCATAAGGGAATATTGTATTGGGAAACAGGCCGCTACGACAAGCAAAAAAATACGTGCTACGGAAGCTCGCGCCAAGGATCCCTGACCGCGCCGTCGGGCTGTGCGCCCCGCTGCCGGTCTTTTTTCACCACCAGCCGAACCTTGCCCTCGGCCACCAGCCGGGGCTCGTCAAACCAGATCATGTCCGCCGCGCCTGCTCCCTGTACTCCCAGTCGCACGGCAGGGGTGGCCAGTTTGAAGGTCTGGATCAGGCAGTCGCGCGAGGTATTGCCCACCTTGAGCATGGTGGCGCGAAACTCCAGATGATCGCCGACGTACACCTCGTCAAAAAAGCGTACGTCATCGTACCCCAGGCACAGGGACTCGTCCCCGTCGTTCAGGATCATCAGCTCCGTTTCCACATCGCCTATAAAGTCGAACTGGCGGCCCACAGGCACCACTCCGCGCGGATTATTGGCGTCGGCGGTGGTCATGGTGTAGCTCAAAAACGCGGTCTGTCTCATAGCGCCTCCTTCTTTGTCTATGCCCCTTGCGCCGCCCGCTGCAGAAAAATTTCCCGCAGGCCGTTCAGCTACAGGACGCCTTCTTCCCGCAGCCTGTGCAGGTCCGTCTCGCTCAGCCCGAAGACTTCCCGGTTGTGCTCTCCAAGCAGGGGAGCCGGGGTATCCACGCTGCCGGGGGTGGCCGAGAGCTTGATGGGGCAGCCCTGAAAATACATGTCGCCCACCGTGGGATGCTTGATGCGCACCATCATCTCCCGCGCCTGGATGTGGGGGTGGTCGATGGCTTCCTGCATGTCCAGCACCGGCCCGCAGGGGATGCCCGCTACCGCAAACAGCCGCTCCAGATCCGCCTTTTTCCGGGGGCGCACCCACTCCCGGATCAGGTTCTGCAAGTCCGGAAGGTAGTTTCGGCAGCGCAAGTCATTGGTGCGGTACAGGGGGTTATCCACCAGATCAGGCCGTCCGATGACGCCGCAAAAAATCCTGAACAGCTTGTCGTTGCCCACCCCGATGGCGATATAGCCGTCAGCGGCCTCGTAGATGTCAAAGGGAGCGATGGAGGGGTCGATATTGCCCTGCCGCTGGGGAATTTTGCCGGTCATGGTCGTGGTGATGATGGCGTTTTCCAGCAGGCTGAAGATGGTGTCCATCATGGCCACGTCCACCTGCTGCCCCACCCCGGTTTTTTCCCGGTGGTACAGGGCCATGAGAACACCCACGCAGAGGTAAATGCCGGTCACGTTATCGGCAAAGGACGGCCCGACCTTGGTGGGCGGGGTTTCGGGAAAACCGGTCAGGTTGACCACGCCGCCCATGGACTGGGCCACAATGTCATAGCAGGGGCGGTTGGCAAGGGGACCATACTGCCCGAAGCCGGAACCCGAGGCATAGATGATGCGGGGGTTGACGGCCTTCAAGGACTCGTAATCCACCTTGAGCTTTTGCGAAACGCCCGCCCGGAAGTTTTCCACCACAACATCGGCCTCTTTGACCATGCCGTAAAAAATCTCGCGCGCCTTCTCGTGCTTGAGGTTGAGGGTCACGCCCTTCTTGTTGCGGTTGAGGAACGTAAAAAAGCCGCTCTCCCCGCTCTCCTCATGCATGGGGCCCCAGGTGCGGCACTGGTCGCCCTCCGGGGGTTCGAACTTGATCACCTCCGCCCCGTTGTCGGCCAGCAGAGTGGTGCAGAAAGGCCCGTTATAGGCATGGGTCAGATCAAGAACTTTCAATCCCGCGAGCGCCTTCATGAAGAAATCTCCCTTTGCTGATCTTTATTTTGAGGGGGCTCTGCCCCCCCGAACTCCCCTGGCAGGGGGAATGGTTGGATTCGGGCCGTCCTGGCCCTCACCCCTTCGGGGCACCGTCGTTACTCTCCGGCGTCCAATTTTGCCGTCCTGCAAAATTGTCCCCTGCACCCTTCGCTTGCGGCAGCCGCCAATATAAGGGAGCCAGGGGGATACCATTTCTCCCAGCGGGGCCCTGATCGGCGCTCCGGTTTTTCAATCATCCTGCCGTGGTTCATCTACCTGCTCCCATGAACCGAAGAATTTCGTGCACTTCCTTCCTGCGGGGAGCCGCGGGCGTTTCGGCGGGCAGACCTGCCGCCACCAAGGCGATGATCCGCTCGGTATCGGGCAAATTGAAAAAACGGGTGGCCGCCTCTTCATCAAAGGTCGCCATGATTACGGTGCCCAGCCCCAAAGATGCTGCCGCAAGGCACAAGGTCTGGCAGGCCGCACCGGCGTCGAACATTTCCCAGGTATCCCCCTTGGCGGTTTCAAAGGAGCCGTCCCGGCGGCGGCCGCTACGGCCCGTCACCACGGATACCGCCAGCAGAAGCGGCGCATTGGCCACGATATGTCGGTTCTCCCTGGCCATCAGGTCCACGGCCTCATCCCGGATGCGTTGCGGGTCGTCCAGAACCGTATAGCGCACCACTTTGGAATTATTGTAGGAAGGCGACCAGCGGGCAGAGTCGATCAGTTGCTCGACAGTGCCGCGCGCAATGCGTTGCTGCTCAAATTTACGAATGCTTCTGCGCGTTGTGATGCATTCCAGCGTATCCACGGCAAGGCTCCTTTGCAGGGGAACGAAGACCAAGCCCCGCAGGCCGGTCAGAGATCCGCCCGCCATATGGCCCACGGTACAGACCGCAGCCTATAAGGCTTCGTACTCAAACTCCCCGGCCGTGCATACGGGGGGATCCTCCAGCACGTCGATGGAGCTTGGAAAGACCGGATTTTCCGGAATCATCGCCACCTTGAAGGAACGGACCTCTATGACGGCTTTGTCCCCGTCCCGCTCTCGCACCCTGGCGATGAACTCCAGGTAGTCGCCGGCGAACACCGGCTCGTACAGCCGTATTTTCTTGATATACGTGCACTTTCCGGCATTGCCGAACAGCCTGACCATCAGGCGTTCGGCAACGTCGCCCATATAGGTGATGGACCGCGCCCCGTTCACCACGCCGCCGCCGTAGAACACGTCGCGGCTGGACATCCGGTAGCGCATCGTCACGGTTTCCTGTTCCTGTACAGTCATGAGCGCAACCTCACTTCTCGTCAGGGAGCCCGCACGCTTCCGCACGGGCTCCCGGTCTCTTTCTGTCGCCCCTATTGGGGGGGAGGCAGAACCTTGGCCCTTATTTCTTGTCGATGTCCAGGATCGTCTGCAGCAGGACGTTGGTGCCCTTCCAGCAGTCGTCCAGAGAGGTTCTCTCGTCTTCGCAGTGGCTGTGGCCGTTGACGCTGGGCACAAAGATCATGGTGGTCGGGAGCATATCGGCCACATACTGCGCGTCGTGGCCGGGGCCGCTGTACATCCGCCGCCAGGAGTAGCCGAAGCCTTCGGCGTTCTTCTGGACGAACCCGACAAGATCCTGGTCAAACGCGATTGTTTTGCGCGCCCAGTTCTCCTTGAAGTCCACCTTGCATCTGGCGACTTCCTTGGGCAGGGCCTTGATGATCTCCACCACCTTTTTGATCACTTCCGGATCCTTGTGGCGGGCGTCCAGAGAGAACTGCACGTCGTCCGGGATAACCGTGTGCACGTTGGGATGGCAGTCGATGTGGCCGAAGGTGAACACCAGTTCGTCGTCGATCTTGCCGAGCTTCTCGTACAGATCGCAGATCAGCTGCGAGGCGGCGTACAGGGCGTCCTGGCGCTTTTTCATGGGGGTGGTTCCGGCGTGATCGGACTGGCCCCGGGTGTGGATGGTGTAGTTGACCATGCCGACCACGCCCTCGACCACGCCGATGGTCTTCTGCGCGTCTTCCAGCACCGGGCCCTGCTCGATGTGCAGCTCGACCTTGGCCTTGTATTTTGAGGGGGTCAGCCTGTTGGCGCGGTCGCCCTTATAGCCGCTCTGCTGCAAAGCTTCACCGAAGGTCGTGCCCTTGTTGTCGGTGACCGCCAGCATGGTTTCTTCCTTGAATTTGCCCGCGAGAATCCCGGAACACATCATGGCCGGCGGGAAGCGTGCGCCTTCTTCGTTGGTCCAGACCATGGCCGTGACCGGGTGCCGGGTGGCGATATTGTCGCGGACGAGGGTTTCCACGACTTCCAGGGCGGTCAGCACGCCGAGGATGCCGTCGTAGTTGCCGCCGCAGATGACCGAGTCCAGGTGGGAGCCCATGACGATGCGGGGCAGGTTTTCCGTCCCTTTTTTGGTGGCGTAGATATTACAGAGATCATCGGTCTCCACTTCCAGGCCCAGTTCTTTGGCCCGGCGGCAGAACTCCGCTCTGGCCTCCAGGGCCGCGGGAGAAAGAGAAAGCCGCGTGATGCCGCCGTTGCCGGTATCGCCGAACTTGCTGAAGGTCTTGATCTTGTTGTCCAAGCGTTCCTTGCTGCATGTCTCCATGAATTGATCTCCTTTTCGTAGGTGCCTTTTGCGAACGAAATCCGGGGGCTGGCGCCGTTTTTCAGGCACACAAGGGGTTGTCGCGGGCGTAAGTCCACCCTTCGGGCATGCCCCGGAAGGCGCCCGTGTGCAGAGTACCGTGTTTTTGCCGATTGCGAACGCCTCTTTTCAGGGCCGGCCGCGGAGATTCCGCGGCCGGCCGGCACGCCGCGCCGTTATGCCTGAATCGCGGGATTGTAGCTTTGGAATTCGTTGTGGTTCTTGAGTGTTTCCCCGTCAGGCTGGGTGTTCAGGCTGACGACGACAATGGTAATGGCGTTGCAGATAAGGGCAATCAGGCCCTTGTTGATGTTCCAGATGCTGATGTTGAAGCCCACCTGCACAAAGACCATGACCAGTCCCACCAGAAGACCGGCAAAGACGCCCTGCTTGGTGGCGCGGCCCCAGAAAGCGGCAGCCACGGTAAGCGGGAAAATCTGGGTAAAGCCGAAGTAGGCGAAGTTGTTGATGCCCAGCATCAACGCCGGCAGATAGATGGCCATGACGGCACTGAGCAGAAGCGCCGCGCCGGTGGTAACGCGGGTAATGCTCACAGCGGCCTTGGGCGAGAGATCCGTCTTGAAGAGGCCGATGATGTTCTGGGTCAGGAACCCGCCGATGCTCAGGGAACACAGGGCGGCCACCAGGATGCAGGTCAGCACCGCGCCGCCGGCCACCACGCCCACCAGCCAGGGCGGCAGCTCGCGCTGGATCAAGGCCATGAAGGCTTCATCGGGGTTGGTGAGGTTGGTCACCGTGATGAGCACAAAGTAGGCCGTGAGAATGAGGAAGGGATACATGTACATATACAGGGGCATGAAGATCTGGTTACGGCGCACCGTGTCTTCCGACTTGCCGGTGAAGATGAACTGGAAGGTCAGGGGGAACATGCACAGCCCCATGGCCTGGAAGACCATCGTGGAAATCATGAAGGTGACGTTCTTGGTGATGGGCTCGGTTTCCACAATAAGCTTGCCGGGGGCCACTCTGGCCACTTCGCTGAAAATGCCGCCCACGCCGCCGGGATACTTGGCGGCCACCACCAGCCCGCCGATGACCATGGCGAAGAGCATCAGGAAGTCCTTCAGGATGCTCACCCAGGCCGGGGCGCGGATGCCGGCGATGATGATGTACAGGTAGGCGACAACGGTGGAGATGAGCACGGCCGTCATATAGCTGATGTCAAAGCCGATGTACTTGAGGATGATGCCGAGACCGGCGAACTGAATCTGGATCCAGGGCATCAGGAAGATGATGCACAGCACGGCGATCAGGCATTCCAGGCCCCGGCTGTTGAAGCGCCAGCGGAAGGTTTCCGCAATGGTCACCGCGTGGGACAGCCGCCCGAGACGCCAGATCATCGGGTTGATGAAGTAGCCCAGACTGAAGCCCAGGCACATATAGCCCATGAACCATACGGCGTAGGATGCGCCCTTGGCGTATACCGCGCCGGGTACGCCGATCATGGTGCCCACGCTGTAAGTTTCACCCACCGCCACAATAAAGAGCAGGATGGCGCCAAAAGAACGGCTGGCCACCATGACCTCGCTCATGGAGTTCTGCACGACGCCGCGCCGCGAAGCGACCGCAATACCTAAGGACAGGGCTATGATAAGCCCGAGCATTAACGCAGCCATTATGCGCCCTCCCCTTGTTCCACCGGTTGACGGCCGGCTGCGGAAGCCGACCTGCTGTACCCTGCCGCCTGTGCGCTTTCTTCGGCATGCTTTTTACGCAGGTTGACCTCGCTCTTGGGGTCAAGGCGCCAGCCCACATACATGGAAATGGAGCTTATGCCCAAGCAGGCGAACATCCAGGCATACAGGAAAGGAAAGCCGAAAATCATGGGCTCGATGCGGTTGTAAAAGCCGAAACACAATACCAGCATGGTGAACGGAACACCGACCACCAGGAGGAAAGTAGGCACCCTTGAATTCATGAGTATACCTCGTCGTTATGATACAGGGGTAAGTTCCGGTGTGCGAAAGACACGCGCGTCCTCGCTGCCTGGGGCCATCTTGGCGTTGCAGGGTTTCCCGTCGCGCCAGCTTTTGTCTGAACCCGCCGCGGGTTTCCCACTCGGGGCTCTCTCGCGGCCTTTTACGAAGACCCCGCCCGCCGGACCGCGACCGACGCCGTCCGGGCGGGCGTTTCCGGACATTCCGCCACGGGACTATCCGGGATAAAAACTCTGGGAGAGTAAATACCTTGCCGGAGCAGGGAAGACGACGCCGCCTGCACGCCTTCCCGTCCGGTTCCGCCTTGTGGCGGCGCACCACATAGAGCGGTGCAAATCCGTAAGCCTTCCTTGTCCTGCAAAGCCGCCGTTATTTTCGGACGTAGAGTTTTTCGCCGTCAATAAAGGTCATATCCACCTTGATATCCCGGATCCGCTCCTTGGGCGCATCCAGCAGCGACTCGGAAAGAACCACCAGATCCGCGAGCTTCCCGGCCTCCAGGCTGCCGCGTTTATGTTCGTCAAAGCTGACCCAGGCGCTGCTGTAGGTGAACATGCGCAGCGCATCCACGACGGAGATGCACTCGTCCGGACCGATGAGCTGCCCGGTCTGGGTCTGCCGGTTTACGGCCACATGCATGTTCAGAAGCGGGTTGGAAAAGGTCACCGGGCAGTCCGAGCTGCCGACCACCGGCACCCCTTCGCGAATGAAGGAACCGTTGGGGAACATACGGTTGCCGCGCACATCCCCGTAGTTGCGAATGTAGCCGTCCCCGAACTCGTAGAGGAAAATAGGCTGGGAAACGGGCACGATGCCCAGCGCCTTGATGCGCTGCAACAGGGCCGGGCTGGTCATGGCGCAGTGCTCGATCCGGTGGCGGTGGTCCTTGCGCGGGTGGGCCTTGAGGGCCTTTTCCAGAGCATCCACCATCATGGTGATCCCCCGATCGCCCACGGCGTGGGCGGTCATCTGGTAGCCGGCCTTGTGCGCGCGCATGGTCACGTCGTCGATATATTCCTGGGTCAGGCTCACCAGGCCGCGGTTGCCCGGCATGCTGGTGTAGTCTTCCAGCGTGGCCGCGGTGGGGCCGCTGCTGCTGCCGTCGATCATGATTTTGATGGGGCCGAGCTTGAGCCTGTCATTGCCGAAACCGGTGTAGATGCCGGAATTGATGTACAGATCGGAAAAGTCGGCCGTCTCGCCCATCAGGGCGAAGAGCATGGTCACCAGACGCACCTTGATGCGGTCCGTTTCGACGCCTTTCTGGAAGGCCTTCATGCTCGGGGCGCCGTGCCCGCCCGCGTCGTGGCAGCAGGTGATGCCCTCGGCCAGGAACATGTCGTTGACGACGGCCAGCGCCTCCACCATCTCGTCCAGGGAGGGCTGGGCCTTGGCCACCACTTCCATATAGGCCTTCTCGAACATGACCCCGTTGTTCATGCCGTTACGCTGGCCCACGGGACTGCCCGCGATTTCCGTGACACTGTCGGGAACATCCGCGAATTTGAGAGCATTACTGTTGAACGCGCCGATGTGGCAGCACACCCGCACGATAAGCACTTTGTGGTCCGGCGCGGCCTCGTCCAGATCGAAGCGATCCGGATGGCGGCCTTCGGCCAGTTTGGAGTGATCGTAACCCCATCCGCGGATCCAGCCGCCCTTGGGGGTCACCTTGGCGCGTTCCGCAATAAGCTTTTTGATGTCCTCAATGGACTTCACGCCGGGAGAGCGACAGTCCACGCCCAGTTCGTTGGAGCCGCGCACCAGCACGTGCTCGTGAGCGTCCGTGAAGCCGGGAATCAGGCTTCTGCCTTTCAGATCTACGATTTCCCCGGCATCGTCGATGTACTGCTTCGCGGAGGCGCTTGAACCGACAAAGACAATTTTGTTATCTTTAATCGCCAAGGCTTCTGCGATGTCGTTACCTTTATTAACCGTGAGTATTGGTCCGTTTATGAATGCGACGTCAGCGAGCAGCCCCATCTGCACCTCCAGAGTGTTATGGTAAGAAGTGAGTCATATTTGCATCTCTACGAGCAATTTTTATGCCATGCATGCCGTATATGCGCATATTTTCACATTCTTGTGATGCATAAATGCATGCATTATTTTTAAAAAAGACGTCCGCAAGAAAAACCTTCATGATATATCCGTCATATATTTTCCATACAAATGCAATGCTACTTTGCATTGCATTGCCGTAAAAATTTTCCCAATTGCATTTTTTTTGATAACATGCTTAATATACAGGATATATATGAAAAACCACTGCATCTTCTAAAATAAATCTCAATAACATAGTGTTATTTAATATTATTTCTTGAATGGCCTTGGGTATATCGGGCAGGTTTTATGCTGCTGAAACCGCTTTCATGCGTGTGTGAAAAAATGCACCAGCACATGCATTAATGCTCATAAGCATTAATGGTGCATTTTCTCGACCGTGCCGTCTTTAGTGATTACAATAATTTTAGCATATTATGAAAATGCGTTATAAATGCATACGCTCAAGGAACCTTCTCTCCCGCATAATATCGGCAATGGCACCGTATTTGCAGAACTGTGGCAACCATATTTTAATTGGGAGATGTGCATGTGCACATTTTTCTTCCACTGAATAACAGTATTCTTCTGTAAAGATACAACACGTTGCCACCATGCATGACCGCATGGTGCGTCATATTTGCCTCATGTAGCGTTCTTCACGCGTCATGCAGAACGGCGGAAAAGCCACAACAAAACACAATACCTATATGCAGTTTCAAAAATATATGCAGTTTCAAAAAACGCCGCCGAAAATAATGCAGGCGGCAGGAAAGGGCGAACCCGCACCTGCATTACCGCTGCAGCACCCGCCGAGCCCACGGCAACTTCTGATGAGACAGGCAGGTGCGGGAATTACCAAGGCGCCCCTTGGGGGATACCGAAGGGGCCGATATACGGCGCTATGCGCCGCAACCGTTCAGAAACAGTCTGTCATTGCAGAGGAGCTCGCGCATGAAGCTGCTTGAAGGAGTTACCGTTTTAGATCTGACTCAGGCGTACAGCGGGCCGTTCTGTACCATGCACCTTGCGGATCACGGCGCCACGGTCATCAAGCTTGAGCGCCCGCCCAAAGGCGACCAGACCAGAAGCTGGGGGCCGTTCAAAAACGGCGCCAGCGCGTATTACGCACTGATTAACCGGAACAAGAAGGGCGTAACCCTGGATCTTTCCTCGGACAAAGGCAAAGACGTCTTCCGGGCCATGGTCGCCAGGGCGGACGTGGTGTGCGAGAACTTCCGCGTGGGCACCATGGAAAAACTGGGCCTGGGGTATGAAGATCTGAAAAAGGTCAACCCCCGTATCATTTACGCTTCCATATCCGGTTTCGGGCTGCAGGGCCCGTTGTCCTCGCGCCCGGCTTACGACATAGTGGCCCAGGGCATGAGCGGCATGATGAGCATTACCGGCTTTCCCGACTCCCCGCCCACGAAAATAGGCCCCTCCCTCGGCGACAACTACACGGGCAGCTATCTGGCCCTGGGCATCGCCATGGCCCTGTTCAACCGGGAAAAAACCGGGCAGGGGCACCGCCTGGACGTAGCCATGCTGGACACGCTATACTCCGCCATGGAAAACGCCGTGGTCACCTATACGGTGGAAGACGTGGTGCCGGGGCGCGTCGGCAACATCGATCCGGCCATCGCCCCCTTTGACTCCTTTGACGCCAAGGACGGCATGTTTGTGATGGGAGTGGGCACGGACAAAATGTGGCAGGAACTCTGCCGCGCCATGGGCAGGCCCGAACTGGGCACGGACCCGCGGTACGCCACAAACGATCTGCGCTGCAAAAACTATCTGCCGGACATGAAGGCCGCGCTGCTGGAGTGGACCACCACCAAAACCATAGCGGAAATAGAAACCATACTGGTGGACATGGGCATTCCCTTCGGTCCGGTGCTGAATATCGCTGAAATTACGGAGCATCCGCAAATCAAGGCCCGTAACATGATCCAGGAGGTGGACGACCCGGCTTTGGGCAAGGTGCGGTTGTGCGGCATTCCCATCAAGGTGCAAGGCTCGTCCGACAATATCGAAAAGCCCGCGCCGCGGCTGGGCGAGCACACGGAAGAGGTGCTCGCCAGCTTTCTGGGCCTTGACCGGGCAGCCATTGAGGAACTTAAACAGGCAAAGGCGATCTTCTGAGAAAAACCTTTCGTGCGGCGCGAAACCACGGGGCGGAACCCCCGCCCGCGCCTCTGGAACGGCGGTTCGCAGGGAACCCCGGGACGGTTTTTTCCAAAGAATGCACTCTGCCTCAACCCCGGGTCCGCGCGAGAGTATACGTTCCCGCGCAGACCCGGACACGGCGCGACAGCTTTGCGTTTCCCCTGCCTTCCAGGCATGGACAACTATAGTAACCCCACAACACGGAGGCCTTTCATGAGAATTTCCACTATCCGCATCAGAATGGGCGCCGCCGACGCACACTATGCCGGCAATCTGGTCAATGGTTCCCGCATGCTCGATCTGTTCGGCGACATCGCCACGGAACTCGCCATCCTGAGCGACGGCGACGAAGGCCTGTTCCGCACCTATGAGCACGTTGACTTTCTTGCTCCCGTGTACGCGGGCGACTTCATTGAAGCGCGCGGATGGTACTCCAAAATCGGCACCACTTCCCGCACCATGGAATTCGAAGCCTGGAAGTTTATCTCCCTGGCCAAGGACGGCGCGGACTCGGCCGCCGATCTCCTGCCCGAGCCCATCCTCGTGTGCAAAGCCACCGGCATCACCGTGGTTCCCAAATCCTGCCACCGCAAGATTTTCGTGCCCCACGCGGAAATGTTGAAAAAGTAGCCTGCCCAGTTTCGGCGACGGTATGTCCCCTTCCGCCTTGCGGGAGGGGACATACCTGCTTATACTGAACAGTGCGCACCGGTTCCGGCGGCCGCGCGGCACACCCTGCCGACAGCGGGCAACCGCCCTTTCCATCCTGCGGGACAAGCATTCCGCACGTCCCCCAACCTAACGAGTACCCTCATGAGCACTCCCGTCATCGACTTTCATCTTCACCTGATCAAGTACGCCCAGCCTTCCCCCTCGCTTACTGATCTTATGGAATCCCACTTCCCTTCCCCCGAGGCGTATGCGGAATTTGAAGCCGTGTATTCCGACCCCGGCGCCTTTGTGCGCCTGCTGAAGGAAAACGGCGTGGACTACGGAGTCGTCCTGTCCGAGTATGCGCCCCTGACCACCGGGTACGCCACCCACGAAATGGTGGCCGAGTTCTGCCAGGGCCGCAAGGAGCTCATTCCCTTCTGCTCCATCAACCCCTATCTCGAACCTTCGCCGGTGCATACCCTGAAGGATCTGATCCTGAACAAGGGCTTCAAGGGCGTCAAATTCTACCCCACCTACAACCACTTTTATCCCAACGACGCCAAGATGTATCCCCTGTACGCGGCCATTCAGGAACTCGGCGTTCCGGCGCTGTTCCACACCGGCTCCTCGGTGTTCAAGAACGCCCGCCTCAAGTACGGCAACCCCATATTCTTCGACGACGTGGCTCTGGACTTCCCCGATCTCAAAATCATCATGGCCCACGGCGGGCGCGGCCCCTGGTACGAAGAGGCCATGACCATGGTCCGCCTGCACAGAAACGTTTACGTGGACCTCACCGGCCTGCCGGTGCGCAAGCTCCCCCAGTATTTTCCCGACATGGAGCGGTTTTCGCGCAAATTCATCTTTGGCACGGACTGGCCTCAGGTGGTCATCAAGGAGAGCATCGCCAAGTTTTCCCAGATCGGCCTTTCGGAAGAATCCCGCCTGCGCATTCTGGGCGGCAACGCGGCCAGGCTCCTGAACCTCCCGTAGCGGGTGCGCCATGCTCCCGCCATCCAACCGGCGGCGCTCCGGCGGGTCTTCAGGCGGGCCGTTCCGCCGGAGCCCTATACGTCCCTGAGAGGGGAAATTTTCAGACTTTTGTTCGGCGTCCTTCTGTGATAGTGGGTGAAAACACACGTTCGGGAGCACAAAAAGGCACGGCATGGCGACAACATACAAAATAGGGGAAGCAGCGGCCCTGCTCAACCTGAAGACGTATGTCCTGCGGTTCTGGGAAACGGAGTTTCCCCAGATCGCTCCCTTGCGTACCGAAAAAGGCCAGCGCCTGTATACCGACGAGCATGTCGCCCTTTTGCGCCGCATACGTTTTTTGCTGCACGAGCGGGGGCTTACCATTGAAGGCGCGCGCAAGGTGCTGGCGGAAGAAGGCGTCAATGGCGCGCGTTCCGCCAAGGCCGGTTCCCTGTCCTTTGCCATGCCCCCTGCCGACGATGCGCCGCAGGCGGCCGCGGCGGCTTCTGCGCGACGCGGCGCGGCGCAAAGCGAGCCGGAAGCTCCCCTTCCGTTCCCGGCGGCGGACGCGCTTCGTTCCATCGCCCACGCGGGGGCGGGCCTGTATTCCACGGCTTCGGGGGCGGACTCCGCCATGCCGCGCGGGCAAGGCTCCGTCCAGGCGGCGTATACCGCTCCCGCCGCCCGCCCTCAGGACTCCTTCTGGCGCGGCATCGCCTCGGAACTGGAACACGTTATCGCACTGCTGCGGGGCGAAACCCCCGGGAACACCCTGCAATGATTCTTTCCCCCTCCCTTCTTTCCGCCGACTTCGGCAACCTGGAAACGGAACTGCGCGCCCTGAAGGACGCCGGTCTTACATGGGCGCACTGGGACGTCATGGACGGCATGTTTGTGCCCAACATCACCTTCGGCCCGCCGGTCATCAAGCGGCTGCGCAAAGCCAGCCCGCTCTTTTTCGATGTGCACCTCATGGTGCAGGAGCCGGAACGGTTCCTTGCCGACTTTGCCGACGCCGGGGCGGATCTGCTCGTCGTGCACGCGGAAGCCACCCGCCACCTGGACCGCACCCTGCGCGAAATCCGCCGCCTGGGCATGAAGGCCGGGGTGTCCCTGAACCCGGCCACTCCCGTGAACGTGCTGGAAAACGTCACGGACCTCATCGATCTTGTCCTGGTCATGAGCGTGAACCCCGGCTTTGGCGGGCAGAGCTTCATTCCCCGCTCCCTGCCCAAAATCAGGAGCCTTGCCGCTTTGCTGGAGGCCGGGGGCTGCCCGGCCCTCATTGAGGTGGACGGCGGCGTGGCCCCGGACAATACCGCAGCGCTCGTCGAGGCCGGAGCCCAGGTGCTGGTGTCCGGCTCCGCCTTTTTCAATTTTCCCCCGTACGACGCGCGGCTGCGGACCTTCTCGCAGGCGGCGGCAAAGGCCGCTGCCGGCCGGCCGATGGCCCTGGCCGCGACCTGGCAGGCCCGGACCCGATAAACGGCAACATCCTTCTTCACGTTACCCTCGCCCAAGGAGAGCTCATGCCCACACGCAAGGAACTTGCAAACGCCATCCGCTTTCTTTCCATGGATGCCGTGGAAAAAGCCAAATCAGGCCACCCGGGCGCCCCCCTCGGCATGGCGGACGCGGCGGAAGTGCTGTGGAACGACTTTCTGAAGCACAACCCCGCCAATCCCCAATGGCATGACCGCGACCGCTTCGTGCTCTCCAACGGGCACGGTTCCATGCTGCTCTATTCTTTGCTGCATCTCTCCGGTTATGACCTCGGCATTGAGGACATCAAGTCTTTCCGCCAATTGCATTCCAAAACGCCGGGGCACCCGGAATACGGCATCACGCCGGGTGTGGAAACCACCACCGGCCCCCTGGGACAGGGCATCGCCACCGCCGTGGGCATGGCCCTGGCGGAGCGCCTGCTGGCGGAGGAATTCAACCGCGAAGGGTTTGCGGTAGTCGACCACCATACCTATGTCTTTCTCGGTGACGGCTGCATGATGGAGGGGCTCTCGCACGAGGCCTGCTCCCTGGCCGGAGCCCTCGGCCTCGGCAAGCTCATCGCCCTGTGGGATGACAACGGCATTTCCATCGACGGCCCGGTCACCCCCTGGTTCAACGATGATACCCCGGCCCGCTTCAAGGCTTACGGCTGGCATGTTGTCCCGGATGTGGACGGACATGACCCGGCAGCGGTAAAAAAGGCCCTGGCCAAGGCCAGAAAGGTCACGGACAGGCCCAGCCTCATCTGCTGCCGCACGGTGATCGGACAAGGCGCGCCCACCAAGGCCGGCAGCGCCAAATGCCACGGCGCGCCCCTGGGAGAAGAGGAAATCGCCGCCGCGCGCAGGCTGCTCGGCTGGAAATCCGCTCCCTTTGAAATCCCCGCCGACATCAAAAAAGCCTGGGACGCCCGCAAAAAAGGCGGCGTGGCGGAAAAACGCTGGACAACGCTGTTTGACGCCTATGCCGCCGCCTATCCGGAAGAGGCCGCCGAGTTCACCCGCCGCATGCGGGGAGAGTTGCCGACCGGATGGGACAAACAGCTGGCCGAGCATATGGCCGCTACCCAGAAGGCCGGGGGCAGCCAGGCCAGCCGCATCTCCTCACTGGTCGCGCTGGAAACCCTTGCCCCGCACCTGCCGGAACTGCTGGGCGGTTCCGCTGATCTGACCGGCTCCGTGGGCACCCTGTGGAAAGGAGCCGTGCCCGTCAGCCGCGACAACTTCGCCGGGCGCTATATTTCCTATGGCGTGCGCGAGTTCTGCATGGGCGCCATGATGAACGGCCTTGCCCTGCACGGCGGCTTCATTCCCTACGGGGGCACCTTTCTCATCTTTTCCGACTATGCCAAGAACGCCATCCGCCTCTCTTCCCTCATGAAGCAGCGGGTGGTCTGGGTGCTCACCCACGATTCCATCATGGTCGGCGAAGACGGCCCCACCCACCAGCCGGTGGAGCAGCTCGCCATGCTGCGGCTTATTCCGGGCATGCACGTCTGGCGCCCCTGCGACGCGGTGGAAACTGCCGTCGCCTGGCAGGCCGCCATCGCCCGCAAGAACGGCCCCTCCTGCCTCTCCCTCACCCGCCAGAACATCCCGGTACAGCCGCGCGACGCCAAAACCGTGGCCAACATCGCGCGCGGCGGCTATATTCTGCGGGAATGCAAGGGCGGCGCGCCGGAACTGATCTTTATCGCCACCGGCTCGGAAGTGGCGCTGGCCGTGGCCGCCGCGGAAGCCATGGAAAAAAAGGGCAAACGCGCGCGCGTGGTGTCCATGCCTTCGGCGGAAGTGTTCGAGGCGCAAGACCGTGCCTGGAAGGAACTGGTCCTCCCCCACGAGGTCCGCGCTCGCGTCGCCATTGAAGCGGCCTCGCCCGACTGGTGGCGCAAGTATGTGGGCCTCGACGGCGCGGTGGTGGGCATGAGCACCTTCGGGGAATCTGCCCCCGGCAAGGCGGTGTACGAATATTTTGGCTTTACCGTGGATAATGTGCTCAAGGTCGCCAAAGAAGCGGGCGACCTCTGCAAGGAGTAGGCTCTGAACAGCGGCTCGGAAGCACGGCGGCAGGCCGTGGCGGGCGCCGGGCCGATGCGCGCGGACGCTCCGGCGGAAGCCAGGCCGAAACCTGAGGCGAACGCCGGGGCACGTGGCGCGGCGGCAGGTTCGCTGGCGCCTCCCGCTCTGCGGCAGAACCAGGAGCAAAACCCGGCCCTGGCCGGGCAGTCCTTGGGGGTTGCCCGCTATCTTGGCTGGGTGACGCTTGTGCTGCTGCTCATCCTTTCCACGGTGCTTTCGGTGTACCTCGGCAATGCCGCGCGGGAAACCCTGCTCACCAAACAGCAGAACTTCGCCTCCCTGCTGGCCGACAACCTGAACGACCAGATCTACCGCCGGTTCACCCGGCCCTCCATAGCCCTTTTCGGGCGCATCGCCCTGCGCAACCCGGCCCAGTACAGGCAGCTCGACCAGGTCATCCAGTCCATTATCGCGGGCCTGCATGTGCAGGATTTACGCATCTTCGCCCACGACCACACCATCACCTATTCCACCAACGAGAAAGAACTCGGCGTCAACAATCAGGCCTCCCCCTCCGTGGACAAGGCCGGTTCCGGCATTGAACCCGTCTTTGACCTGGACGCCACCATGCCGTACTGGCAGGCCTTCTTCCACTTTTCCCTGGAACCCGGCACCTACCGCCTGCGCACCACCTACCCCCTGCACATTGAAAACCGCCTGAGCTCGTCCGAAGCGGAAGGTCCGGTCATGGGCGTGCTGGAGTTCTCCCAGGATATCACCGACGACGTGCTGGACGCCATCCGTTTCCAGCAGCTTATCCTTATCGTGACCCTGTGGAGTTGCGGGGTGCTGTTTTCGATTCTGATCTTTTTCGTCCGCCGGGCCGAGCGGGCGCTTGCCGCGCGCATGGCCGAGGAACAGCGCCTGTTGCAGGAGTTGCACCAGCACGAAAAACTGGCCGGCATGGGCCGGGTCGTGGCGAGCATCGCCCACGAAATACGCAATCCCCTCGGCATCATCTGTTCCAGCGCGGAACTGCTGCTCAAGCGCTCCGCCGCCGGGGCCGACCCGATGACCAGCCGCATCCTCCAGGCCATTTATGATGAAGGCCGCCGCCTCTCCCGCACAGTGAGCGATTTTTTGGACTACGCCAGACCCCGGCGGCCCGACAAGATTGCGGTGGACGTAAACGCCGTGATCTCCCAAGCCCTTGCCTTTCTGGGGCCGGAACTGAGCGCGCGTGATATCGGCGTGGTGCGCGCGGGAATACTGGATACCCCCTTGCAGGCGTTTGGCGACAAAGATTTGCTGTACCGGGCTTTTTACAATATTATGGGCAATGCCATGCAGGCCATGGTCGGCGCCGGCATCCTGACCATCACGCTTGCCCGGCGGGAAGGCCCGGAACCGAAGGTGGAGCTTGTCTTTCAGGATTCCGGACCCGGTTTTCCCAAAGACAACCTTGCCCAGCTTCTGGATCCCTTTTTTACCACCAAAGATGACGGCACCGGGCTTGGCCTGCCCATTGTGAACACTATCATCACCAGCCACGGCGGTACCCTGTCCCTGGAAAACGCGCCGGACGGCGGCGCGCTCGTGCGGGTGATCTTGCCTGCCGCGCCGTAAGCGAGGAAGGCGGACTGCCCGGTGGGATCTGCCAAGACAGTTTCGCACAGATGGCAAATCGGGGCTCCGCCCCGGACCCCTCCGGGGAAATGATTTCCCCCGGTCCTCCTCGACAAATGTTACCGAGGGGCGGGAAGTTCAGACGATATTCCGGCTTGCGCCCCTGTACCGCAACAGGCCAAGCCGGCGGGAGAAGCCATGACCACGGAAAGCGCGCACCTTTTGCTCATTGACGATGAAAAAAACTATCTCCTGGTGCTGGAAGCCCTGCTGCTCGATGCCGGGTACACCGTCACCGCCCTGAACGATCCGGAAACGGCCCTGGCCTTCCTGGACGAGTCCGAGGTGGACGTCATCATCACCGACATGAAGATGCCCAAACTCTCGGGCAAGGACGTGCTCACCCACGCCAAACGCGACTACCCGCATATCCCTGTGCTGATCATGACCGCCTTCGGGTCCATCGAAAGCGCGGTGGACGTCATGAAAATAGGGGCCTTCGACTACATTACCAAGCCCTTTTCCAATGACGAACTGCTCCTTTCCGTGCAAAACGCCACGGAACTGGCCAAGGTGCACCGCCGCTACCGCCTGCTGCACGAAAACCTGGAAGAACGCTACGGCCTGCACCAGATCATCGGCAAGAGCAAGGGCATACGCAACGTGCTCCTGCTGGTGGACCGGGCCGCGCCCACCAAGAGCAACGTGCTTATTTCCGGCGAATCGGGCACCGGCAAGGAACTGGTGGCCCGCGCCATCCACTTTGCCTCGCCGCGCAAAAACGCCCCTTTCATCAGCGTCAACTGCATGGCCCTCAACCCCGGAGTGCTTGAAAGCGAGCTTTTCGGCCACGAGAAGGGTTCTTTCACCGGGGCGGTGGCCATGCGCCGGGGGCGGTTCGAACTGGCCAACGGAGGGACGCTGTTTTTGGACGAAATTGGGGAACTCTCGCACGACATGCAGGTAAAGCTGCTGCGCGTGCTGCAGGAGCGCAAGTTTGAACGGGTGGGCGGCTCCGAGGAAGTGGAGGTGGATATCCGGGTTGTCACGGCCACCAACAAGGACTTGCAACAGGAAGTGGAAAAGGGGAACTTTCGCGAAGACCTTTACTACCGCCTGAATGTGGTGCACATCCAACTGCCCCCCCTGCGCGAACGGCGCGAGGACATCCCTTTGCTCATCGCCCATTTCATGGACAAAATCCGCGCGGAGAACAACCTGTCCCGTAAAACCATCAGCCCGGAAGCGCTGGAATTCTTTTCCGGCTACGAATGGCCGGGCAACATCCGCCAGCTTGAAAACGTGGTGGAGCGCTGCATGGTCATGGCCTCGGGCGAGGTGATCGACGTTGCCGACCTGCCGCCGGAAGTCAAGGACGACGAAACCCAGTTGAAAAACGCCCTGGATTTGCTGCCCGTGGAACTCAACCTGGCCGATACGCTCGACAAGCTGGAGGCCGCACTGATCCGCCGGGCCCTGGCCAGGGCGGACTTTGTCCAGGTGAAGGCGGCGGAACTGCTTGGCATTTCCAAAAGCCTGCTCCAGTACAAACTGCGCAAATACGGCATTACCGGGCATTAGGCTCAGCCTTGCGCTTTTTTGCGAGCCCTATGGAACAGCGTTCGCGACAATTCCGCCCAGGTTGCGGCGAATGCTGTCCCGCGCTTTTTGCCGCCCGGAAAAACGCTGTCTTTGTGGCGCCGGGATATTGAAAGACTTTTTAAAAATAGTATAATCCCCCAATGGCTTTGTTACCATGGATGCTTACCTTCCTCCGGGGCGGCGAGCCGGACATTATCACATCGGCGGGAAAGGGGCATGGGAGAGAATCCGTTTGCGAGAAAAGACGTCCAGTCCTTTATGGAAAACCTGTGGGACGCTGTCTATATAGTCGATAGGGACAAAAATATTTTTTACTGGAGCAAGTCCGCCGAGGAACTGACCGGCTATTCCTCTGCAAGCGTTCTCGGACGGAAATGCGGCAACGATTTGCTGTCGCATCACTGCGAATCGGCCATCCTGTGTTCCGTGGCCTGCCCGCTGCAGGCGACCCTCGCCGACGGCCAGATCCGCGAAGCGCAGGTTTCCCTCACGCGCAAGGATGGCGTCTCCATACCCGTCCGTGTGCGCACCCTGCCCTTCCTTGACGACAAAGGCAGCATAGCCGGAGCGGTGGAAGTATTCCGCAGGCTGGGCGGAACGGATGAAATCGCGCACCTCCTGCAAGAGCTGAACAATCTCGCCAACGTGGATCCGCTCACCAAAGCGGCCCGCCGCAACTACGGGGAAGCGGTGGTGGAACGGGCCCTGGCGTCCTTTGCCGCGCTGGCTATCCCCTTTGGGGTGCTGCTGATCGATCTGGACGACTTCAAGACCGTCAACGACACATTCGGGCATGCCGCCGGGGATTGCGCCCTTGCCTGCATTTCGGATCTTATCCGGCAGAACCTGCGTACTTCAGACCTGCTTGTACGCTGGGGCGGCGACGAATTTTTGATCGTCGCCTCCGGTACCAGCCTGGGCAGTCTGGCCGGCATTGGGGAAAAACTCTGCCGTCTCGCTGCCGAGACTCGCCTTACGCATGCGGAGACAACGTTTTTTGTTACCATATCCATAGGCGGCACGCTGCCGCGGCAGGGCGATACCGTCCTCTCCCTGGTCGAGCGCGCCGACCGGCAAATGTACGCCAGCAAAAGGCTGGGAAAGAACCGCTGTACCGTCTGAAGCCCCTGCCTGTCCCATCGCCGGCGCCCGCCGCGTGCACCCCGGCTTCGGAACGCTTCGCCCGTTGCCGGGCGGACGGTTTTCGCGGACAGGGGCGAAAGGCCTTGACGCTCTCTCCTGAAAGGGGTAATGAGTTCCGTTCATATTTTCGCCAAGGAGACTTTCCATGAAGAGAACATACCAGCCCAGCAGGATCAAGCGTAAACGGGTACACGGCTTCCGCGCCCGCATGAGCACTGCCGCGGGGCGCGAGATTCTTCGCCGCAGACGCGCCAAGGGGCGTAAGAAATTATCGGTCTGAGTTTTGCGCGCATCCACCGTCTGACGGAACGGCCTGACTTTGTACGTTGCTACAACACGGGCCACCGGTATTTTTCATCCCATTTTGTTCTGTTTGCGGCAAAACGGGCGGATGCGTCCTTACCCTGGCGGTTCGGAACGGCAGTGACCAAAAAGACCGGTTCCGCAGTATGGCGCAACCGGGTACGCCGTCTTATCCGTGAATGTTTCCGCGTTGCGCAGCATTCTATACAGCCCGGCTTCGATTATGTGGTGGTGCCCAAGCGCGGTATTGACCCGCGCTCCCTTGCCGCACCTCTGGTTGCCGGAGAACTGCTGCCTTTGCTGCGCAGCCTTGCCGGACGGCAAAAGTAAGGGGACGCCCGATGCGCCTTACCTTTCTGCGAACCTTGGCGGTCTTCCCCATTCGCGTATACCAGTACTGCCTGTCCCCGCTGTTCCCACCGCGTTGCCGTTTTCATCCGACCTGTTCCGCCTATGCCCTTGATGCCGTGATGACCCACGGCCTTCTCAAGGGCACTTGGCTTTTTCTGGGCCGCTTTTTTCGTTGTCACCCTTGGAGTGACGGCGGGTACGACCCCGTGCCGCCCGCTTCGTCCTCCGGTCATCCCAGGAGCCGTTGAGCACCCGCTATGGATAATAAACGCCTTGCCATTGCCGTTGTCCTTTCCTGCGTCCTTTTTCTCGGCTGGAACTATCTTGCCGTCAAAATGGGCTGGACGCCCGACCCTGCCCTGCAGCCCGCAGTAAACGCCACCGCGCCTGCGGAGCAGCCCGCTTCGCCCGCGCAGGCTCCGGGCGCCCCCGGCGACCCCTCCGCAGCCGCCGGCCCCCCCCCTGTGCAAGCCCCGGCCTTTACCCCCACCGAAGGACGCCTGGTCACGGTGGACACCCCCCTCTACAGGGCGGTCTTCCACAGCAGCGGCGGCATTCTGCGCGAGTTTTCCCTCAAGCAGTACCGCCAGAGCCTTACCCCGGACTCGCCCAACGTAAACCTGATCAGCCAGACGGCTGCGGGTCAGGCGCCCATGGGGCTGCTGCTGGACGGCATTCCCAGCTGGACGGGCCGTAACTGGGTTCTGGAAGGGGACGACATGACCCTTGCCGACGACAAAACCGGCGTGCTGCGTTTTTCCACGGATATAGAAGGGCTGCACGTGGTCCGCGAGCTGGTGTTTTCCGGCGGCAGTTATTCCATCAACGAAAAGGTGCGCGTGCAGAGCGAGGCCCCCCGCTCCTTCAACCTCGCCTTTACCTTCGCGGCCTCTTCCCTGGCTTCGGAAAAAAGCGTCTCCATGCTCTCCCGCGCGCGGTACGCCATTTTCGGCGGCAAAGAGCCGGTGGCGGAAGAAAGCCAGTACAACCCCACTCGCGTGGCCTGGCTGCATGAAAACAGGTTTTCCGAAGAAGGTTCCGGCAGCGATCTTACCGAAGGCAAGCTCATCCAGGGCAAGATCTCCTGGATGGCCGTCATGAACAACTACTTTATCGGCGCGGTGAGCATGCCCGGAGAAGACGCCAGCGCCAAAGCCAAGCTGACGAACGGCGTGTACTCCGTGCTGGTGGGCAAAACCGGCCTCACCGCCTCGCAGGGGCACGACGCGGAACTGCAAAGCTCCTATTACCTGGGGCCCAAGGAAGCCGACCGCCTGGACGCAGCCGCCAACAGCATGGGCAAGGCGCTGGACTACGGCATGTTTTCCATCGTGGCGCGGCCCCTGGTCTGGCTGCTCAAGTTCTTCAACAGCTTTGTCCACAACTACGGCATCGCCATCATCCTGATGACCGTTGTGATCAAGATCGTGTTCTGGCCGCTTTCGCAAAAAAGCTACAAGTCCATGAACCAGATGAAAAAGCTGCAACCCATGATCACCAAGCTCCGCGAAAAACACGCCGGAGACAAGGAGACCATGAACCGGGAGATCATGCAGTTGTACAAGACTTACAAGGTCAATCCGGCCGGGGGCTGCCTGCCCATCCTCGTGCAGATCCCGGTCTTCTTCGGCCTGTACCAGGCCCTTTTGAACGCTATCGAATTACGCCACGCGCCCTTCATCACCCACCTGCCTTTCACGGATCACCTCTGGCTGGCGGATCTTGCCGCCGCAGATCCGTACTGCATCACCCCGCTCATCATGGGCGCGACCATGTTCTTGCAGCAAAAGATGACCCCGGCCCCGGGCGATCCCACCCAGGCCAAGGTCATGATGTTCATGCCTCTGATCTTTACGGTGCTGTTCATCAGCTTCCCTGCCGGCCTTGTGGTCTACTGGCTGGTGAACAACGTCATCTCCATCGCCCAGCAGTGGCTGCAACTGCGCCGTTCGTAGCTGTCTTCCGCCAGGTCCGGGGGAACCCCGCCGTTTCCCCGGACCGCTGTCCCTGCCGGAACGCCGCAGCGGCCGTCCGGCAGTCTCCGCAGGCAGGCCCGTCTGCCCTTTTCCAACTGCCGGGGAGCGCTCTTGTACTTCGCTGTGATGCCCCGCTCCTGGCCGAACAGAGGTCTTCCATGAGTAACTATAAGAATTTTCAAGGAAAAACTCTTGACGACGCCATTCGTGAGGCATGTGACTACTACGGCGTCGAGCGGGAAAAGCTGGAAATAGAAATTCTCAGTGACGCCAAGACAGGCATCTTCGGTCTGGTGGGGGCCAAAAAGGCCAGCATACGGGCCGCGCGCGCCCAGCTTTCCGTAGTGAGCCTGATGGCGGAACCCGATGCCGCCGAAGCGTCCCCTGCCGGGCAATCCGCCGCACAGGCGGAGCCTGTCGCCGAAAAGCCGGGCAAGGCCTCCCGCGAACCTGCCGCGGAAAAGGGCGGAAAAACGCGGCCCAAAACCCCGGAAGGCGGCAAGCCGGCCAGGGGAGGCGAGCCCGCTGAAAAAGACGCCCGTTCCGCCGGGCGCGAGGATCGTTCCAAAGGCTCCGGCCGCCGCCCTTCCCCCCGCTCCGGCACCCTTCCGGAAAGTACCGTACGCTCCGCCGAAACGAGCGATGGGGAAGCCCCTGTCGCGGACGAAAAGCGTAGATCCTCCTCCGGCAGGGAACGCAGCCGCGACAGCCGGGGCCGCCGCGACACGCCCCAAAGCGGCAAGCCGCGCCCGGGGGCGAGGCAGAACGCACCTGCGGGCGGCGCTGCCTTTCCTGCCGAAGCGCTTGGCGATACCCTCGGCACTCATGGCTTTGACGAGCACGGGCCTGACGGCGCGCGCGAGGATATGCCGGAATTCACGCTGGAAGGCTGCGATGAAGAGCGCCTGTTCAGCACTGTGGGCAAGGTTGTCCGCCGCCTGATCATGCCCATAGTGGGCGACGTGCCCTGCACGGTGGCCATTACCGGCAACCGGGTCCGGGCCGTCGTGGACTGCGGCGACGCTTCCGGCCTGCTGGTGGGGCGTGAGGGCCAAACCCTGGCCTCGGTGCAGTACCTGGCGTCCCGCATCATTGCCAGAGAGATCGGCGGCTCGCTCCGCTTGCAGATTGACGCCGGCAACTACCGCGAACGGCAGGACGACAGGCTGAAGGAACTGGCCCTTGCCCTGGCCGAAAAAGTGAAGCAGACCCGCCGCTCCCAGTCTACCCGTCCCCTGACCGCGTATCAGCGGCGCATCGTGCACCTCGCCCTGGAAGGGGATGATGCCGTGCAGACTCACAGCAAGGGCGAAGGGGCACAGCGGCGCGTTATCATCCAACTGCGCCGGGCGGAGCGTCCCCTTGCCGGGGCGGACACCGTTCCTGCCGAAGATACGGCCCCACCCGCGCGGCAGGCCGCCGGCGATCTCGCCTCCATAGACCCGGAACGCGGGGCCGTCCCCCATGACGCATCCCCGGACATTGCCGGGCAGCGCTCCGGAGACGCCCTGAACAGCGGTCCGCCGGAGGCCTCCGGATGAGCGGAAACACGTACGTCTCGCCCGATACCATTGCCGCCATAGCCACCCCTCCCGGAGCCGGCGGCATCGCCGTGCTGCGTTTGAGCGGCTCTTCCGCCCGCTTCGTGCTGCGCCGGCTGTTTCTCCCCTCTGGAGGCAGGGATCGGTTCGCCTTCCGCCCGCGCTATATGCACCACGGATACGCTCTGGACACCACGGGAAAACGCCTGGACGAGGTGCTGGCCGTGTTCATGCCCGGCCCCCACTCGGCAACCGGGGAAGATGTGGGCGAAATTCACTGCCACGGCGGGCGCGGGGTCACCACCTCGCTGCTGGAAGCGGCACTGGCTGCTGGCGCGCGCCTGGCCGGGCCGGGAGAATTCACCCGCCGCGCCTTTTTGAACGGCCGCATCGATCTGACCCGGGCGGAAGCCGTGGCGGAAATGATCAGCGCCTCCACCCGCGAAGGCGTCCGCCTGGCCGGGGCAAAGCTGGACGGACACCTGGCGCGGGCCGTATCCGGCATTCGGTCCTCACTGGACAACCTGCGCGTGCAGCTTACGCTGGCCGTGGATTTTCCCGACGAAGAAGCCGAACTGCTCTCTTCCGAGGACTGCTTTGCGGCAGTGGACCACGCGCGCCGCGATATCGGCCGTCTGCTCCAGGCCTTCGACCGGGCGCGCCTCTGGCGCGAAGGCGCGGTGGCCGTGCTCGCCGGGCGGGTCAATGCGGGCAAATCCAGCCTGCTGAACGCCTTTTTGGGTCGGGATCGGGCCATTGTATCCGATCAGCCCGGCACCACCCGCGACTATATTGAGGAAACCGTGCAGGTGCACGGCATGCCCCTGCGCCTCGTCGATACCGCCGGGTTGCGCGAAGGGGGCGATATTATTGAGGCGGAAGGCATGCGCCGCTCGCAGGATCTGATAGCCGGAGCGGATATCGTATTGCTGGTGGCGGACGGTCCCCGAGACCTCAGCAAGGCGGAATGGGATTTTTTGGGCAAAAGCGCGGATCTCAGAGCCCAGGGGCGCCTGCTGCTGGTCTACAACAAGGCCGACCGCCTTTTGGTGGGGCAGGCGGATGTGCTGCGGGGCCGCCATGTGCCGGGCTACTCGGGCCCTGTCCCCCTGTACGCGCCGCCGGATGCGCGCGAACAGCTCCACAGTTGCCCGGCCTTTGTGGTGTCCGCGGTGCAAGGCGACGGGCTGGACGAACTGGCCCAGGGGATTGCCTATATTGTGAGCGGCGGCACCATGGGCTGCCTCCCGGCGCGTAACGGCGGCAAAGCTGCGGAAGACAGCGGGGACGAGGCAAACAACGCCTCTGCGCCTTCTTCCCACAACATGGAAAGCGATATCGCCCCCAACCTCCGGCAGTCGGATCTGCTGCGCCAGGCGGATGCGGAACTGGCCGCCTTTGCCGACGATCTGCGCGTTCCCCTGCCGCCCGACATCCTTGCCGTGCGCCTTGATACAGCCGTGCGCCACCTGGACGAGGTGACCGGCACCACCTCCACGGACGAGTTGCTGGACCGGATCTTTTCTTCCTTCTGCATCGGCAAGTAATTCACGTCTCGTTACCTACGGAATCCCCTGCGGAACCGGCAAGCGGTTCCGCAGGGGATTCCGTATTTTCCGGCAGCCGCCCCTCCAGGCCCATACAGAGCTCACGACGGGTAGCTATAACAGCATATGAGACCGGTTTTTCCTGAAAGCGTTGACACTTCTTTTCAACTACTATACCCTATAGGGGTATATAGTATACAAGGAGCGGACAATGCGCGAATGTATGGACGTGGATGCGGTGGTCGCACGGCTGAAGCGGATTGAGGGACAGGTGCGCGGCATCATGGCGATGGTGCAGAAAGACGTGCCCTGCGAGAATATCCTGATCCAGATCGGGGCGGCCAAATCCGCGCTGCACAAAACCGGACAGGTCATTCTTGAGGGGCACCTGCATCATTGCGTACGCACCGGCATTGCCGAGGGCAATGCCGGCGACACGCTGAAGAAGCTGGCCGATGCCATAGAACAATTCTCACGCATGAGCTAGGCTCAGCCCTTATTAATTTGCCGTCTGCGGAAAGCTGAATTTTTTCCTTGTGACGCAGCCAGCCGGAAAAAGGCAGCTTTGCAGCAGGCGGGTTAATGAGGACTGAGCCCAGGAGACGCCCAATGGACATGTTGAAAGAATTCCTGGCGGATGAGGAAAAACGGCATATCGCGTCCGCCGTGGTCGGCGGCGTAAGCCTGGCGTTCAGCTTTTTCGGTCTGCGCGGGCCACTGCCTTTTGACCCGGCCTGGATAGCCGTGGCGCTGTGCGGCCTGCCCATCCTCAAAGGCGCGGTGGTCGGTCTTGTGGCCAGCTTTGACGTGAAGGCCGACGTCCTGGTCGCCATGGCCCTGATCGCCTCCGTATATATTGGGGAAATCTTTGCGGCGGGCGAGGTGGCCTTCATCATGTCCCTCGGCTCCCTGCTGGAAGAGCGCACGGTGCGCAAGGCGCGCGAAGGCATTGAAAAACTGGTGAACCTGACGCCCCGGACGGCCCGCCTGCTGCGGGAAGGCTCGGAAGCCGTCGTCCCGGCGGAAGAAGTGCAGATCGGCGATCTGGTGCGCGTCCTGCCCGGCGAAACCATTCCCGTGGACGGCGTGATCACCTTCGGCCGCACGGCCATTGATCAGTCGCTGATGACCGGGGAATCCCTGCCGGTGGACAAGGAGATCCACGACGAGGTGTTCAGCGGCACCGTCAACCAGCTGGGCGCGTTTGACATGCGGGCCGTCAAGGTCGGCGGGGACAGCTCGCTGCAGCGCATGATCCGGCTTGTGGAGTCCGCGGACGCCTCCAAAACGCCCATTGTGCGCATAATGGACCGATGGGCTACCTGGATTGTAGCCGCCGCGCTGCTGACCGCCCTCGGAACCTGGGCCTATACCGGAGAAATAATACGGGCCGTCACCATACTGGTGGTATTCTGCCCTTGCGCGCTGGTTCTTGCCACGCCCACGGCGATCATGGCCGGCATAGGCAACGCCACCCGCTTCGGCGTGCTGATCTCCTCCGGGGACGCCCTGGAACGGCTGGCGAAAGTCACCCGTGTCGCCTTCGACAAAACAGGCACCCTGACCCACGGCAAGCCGGAAGTGGTCGCCGTGCGTTCGTTTACCCCGGAACTGAGCGAGACGGAACTGCTCTGCCTGGCGGCGACCATTGAGCAGCGTTCCGAGCATCCGCTCGGGCGGGCCATCGTGCGCCATGCGGAGCGGCAGGGCGTCCCGCTGCGGAGTCTTGAGCAGTCCACCACCGTTCCCGGACGGGGCATCGCGGTGACCACAGGGGGCAAACAGGCCTTCGGCGGCACCCTGCAACTGATGCTGGACAACGGCCTCACCCCCTCGGAGGAGATGAGCGCCGCCGTCCAGCAGTACCGGGAATCGGGCAGTACGGTTATTTACATAGGCGTCGCAGGGGCAATCGCGGGCGTCCTCGTCCTGGCCGATACCCTGCGCCCGGATGCCGGGGAAACGGTGCGCCAGTTGCACCATGAACGGGTATGGACGACCCTGCTGACCGGCGACAACGCCCAGGCCGCGCAGGCTATCGCCAAAGCCGCCGGCATCAGCCAGGTCAAGGCCGAACTGCTGCCGGAAGACAAGGTGAACATCATTACCAACGAGTTGCAGCAGATGAGCTTTGACAAGGTCTGCATGGTTGGCGACGGCATCAACGATGCCCCCGCGCTCAAAGCGGCCTACGTAGGCCTGGCCATGGGCGGCGTGGGCAGCGACATTGCCGTGGACGCCGCTGATGCCGTGCTGGTTCAGGACGACATCAAGCGTCTGCCCCAGCTTATCCTGCTGGCGCGGAGGACCGCCCTGACCATCAAGGCCAACATCACCATGTCCATGCTGCTGAATATTGTCACCGTGGTTCTTGCGGCCATGGGCCTCATGGGGCCGGTGGTCGGCGCCCTGGCGCACAACGCAGGGGCGCTGTTCATCGTGCTGAACTCCGCACGGCTGCTCAAGTGGAAAGCCCCTTACGGGGATGTCGCGGCTGGCGCCGTTGCAGTGCCCCACAGCCTTTCGGCCGGACAGGCCGCGTGATACCAGAGCAGAGTAATTTTGAAGTTGCCCAAAGCCGCGTTGCCTCCGGCGGCCAAAGGGGCAGCGTCCCCCGCGTGGGGACTGAGTCCCTTTGGAAACGCCAACGGCTTACTCGCGCAGGCCTATTCCATCTGGAAATCGACCTTGATCTTGTACATCTGCTTGGCGGGCAGGTTCAGGATGGGAATGCCGGTCTTGCGGGTAATCTCATCCAGCAGCTCGCACACCGCGTCCCAGGAAGGGCCGATGCAGGTGAACCACACGTTGTAGGAGTGGTCACGCAGGTAGTTGTGGGTAACGCCGGTGTGGCGGTTTACCTCGGCCACAAAGAGTTCCATCTTGTCGTCCGGTACCTTGGCCGCGCAGAGCGTGCTGCGGAACCCCAGCTTTGCGGACTGGAAATTGGCACCCAGACGGCGGATGATCCGGCGCGCCTTCAGGGCCTGCACCCGCTCAAAGACTTCCTGCTCGGACAGCCCCGCCTCGCGGCCGATGACCGCGTACGGGCGCTTTTCCAGGGGAAAGCCGGACTGAATAATACTCAGAATGCGCCGGTCCGCGCTGTCGAGCCCTTCGTCGGGCAGGGAGTCGATGGCGCCGCCGTCAAGTTCGGCGCTTGTGGCTAGCGTCATTGGTCACCCCTTGCGCATTTTCGCGGGAATATACGTGCAGAGCGGCTCTTCGGCCATGTAATTGTCCTTGAGGCTGTGGGCCCGCGCACGGCAGCCGCCGCAGACGCGGTGGTATTCGCAGGGGCCGCACTTGCCCTCGTACTCCGCCGGGGTGCGGAACTGGACAAAGGGCTTGGCCGCACGCCAGATTTCCGGAAAAGGCGTCTCGCGCACGTTGCCGCAGTCCAGCTCAAGGTAGCCGCAGGGCTGCACCTGTCCGGTATGACTGATGAAACAGAACCCGGTACCCCCGAGACAGCCCCTGGTCAGGGCGTCCATACCGAAGGTTTCCGGCGTGACGGGCAGGCCTTCTTCCTTGGCCCGCTGCCGCATGATGCGGTAGTAGTGCGGCGCGCAGGTAGCCTTCAGGTGCATGGAAGTGGTCTTGCGGAAGTCGTAGAACCAGTTGAGCACTTCTTCGTATTCCGCGGCGCTGATGACCTCGCCCGCCAGTTCCGCGGCCCGGCCCATGGGCACCAGCAGAAAGATGTGCCAGGCCGCCGCCCCCAACCCTTCGGCCAGGTGGAAAATCTCCTTGAAGCGGTGCAGGTTGCCCTTGGTCACGGTGGTGTTGATCTGGAACTCGATGCCCTGCTCCTTCAGGTAGCCGATGCCCCGCATGGCGTCCGCAAAGGCGCCGGGGACGCCCCGGAAGGTATCGTGGCTCAGGGCTTCATGCCCGTCGATGGAAATGGAACAGCGGGCAATACCCGTTTCCTTCATCTTGCGGGCGTTTTCCGGCGTGATCAGGGTGCCGTTGGGAGCCATGACGCAGCGCAGGCCCTTGCCGTGAGCGTGGGCGACCAGTTCGAAGATATCCGGTCGCATCAAGGGTTCGCCCCCGGTAAAGATGATGATGGGGTCGCCGGTTTCCGGAAAGGTATCGATAAGCGCCTTGGCTTCGGCGGTGGAAAATTCGCCGGGATAGGGCTCCAGATGCGCCTCGGCCCGGCAGTGCTTGCAGACCAGGTTGCAGGAGCGGGTCACTTCCCAGGCGATAAGCCGCAGGGGAGGGGCGCCGTTGGGCAGGGTTTTTACCGCGTGGGGGTTGCCGGAAAGCCCGTCGCCCCGCATGGCTCCATGGGGGTGTCCGCCGGGATGGCCGCCGCCCGGATGCGCGGCATGCCCTTTTCCGTGCGGGTGCCCGCCGGGATGCGCCGCTATGCCGGTCTTGTCCGGCTCTTTACAATCGTTCACGAAAGCAGTCCTTTCTCAAGAACATCTTGAGCGAAATACGTGAGAATAAGCTCCGCCCCGGCCCGCTTGATGCCGATAAGCGACTCCAGAATCACGGCGTTTTCGTCCACCCAGCCGTTCTGCCCGGCGGCCTTGATCAGCGAATACTCGCCGCTGACCTGGTAGGCGGCCACGGGCAAATCAAAGGAGTCGCGCACCTGACGGATAATGTCGAGGTACGGGCCTGCCGGTTTGACCATGAGGATGTCCGCGCCTTCGGCCTCGTCGGCGGCGGCTTCGCGCAGGGCTTCGCGCCCGTTGGCCGGGTCCATCTGGTAGGTCTTGCGGTCCCCGAACTGGGGAGCCGACTCCGCAGCCTCGCGGAAGGGGCCGTAAAAGGCGGAAGCGTACTTGACCGCATAGGACATAACCGGGAGGGACTCAAAGCCGTTGCCGTCCAGGATGTCCCGGATGGCGGCCACGCGCCCGTCCATCATGTCGGAGGGGGCCACCATGTCAGCACCGGCCTCGGCATGGGACAACGCGGTTTTGGCCAGCAGCCGCAGGGAGGGGTCATTCTGCACTTCGCCCGCCGGGGTCACCATGCCGCAATGCCCGTGCGAGGTATACTCGCACAGGCACACGTCCGTGATGACCTGCAGATGGGGAAACAGCCCCTTCAGCCGTCGCACGGCCTGCTGGACAATGCCGTTTTCGGCATAGGCCCCGCTTCCGACGGCATCTTTGCTCTCGGGCAGGCCGAACAGCAGACAGGAGCAAAGGCCCGCCTTCACCCCTTTTTCCACTTCCCGCGCCAGCTCTTCCAGGGAAAGCTGGAACTGCCCCGGCATGGAGGCGATGGGGCGGCGGAAGTCGGCCTTGGCTCCTTCCACCACAAAATAGGGCATAATCAGGTCCGCGGGGCGCAGGTGCGTCTCGCGCAGCATGGCCCGTAGCGGCGCACTGCGCCGCAGCCTGCGGCCGCGAAAGAAAGAATAGTCGGGCAGGTTGTTCATGGGCGTTCTCCCCGCTTACTTGATGCCGATTTCTTCGTCGGTCAGGTAGCAGGCCGGGTCTTCGGCCCAGATGTCGCCGTGCCAGGCCTCTGCCCGAGCCCGGAAGTTGCCGCCGCAGATGGGCAGGAACTTGCACTTGGCGCAGCGGCCGCCCACGTGGGCCTTTTTGTCCTTGAGCCTGGACAGCAGCTCAATCTGCGGATCCACCCAGATTTCCGAGAAGGGGCGCTCCAGCACGTTGCCGAAGGTATGGTTGCGCCAGAACTGGTCGGCGTGCACCTGCCCGTCCCAGGAAATACAGCCGATGCCCCGGCCGGAGTTGTTGCCGTCGTTGAACTGCAAGAGCTCCATCACTTCCTCGGCCCGCTTGGGATCTTCGCGCAGCAGGCGCATCCATACGTAGGGGCCGTCGGCGTGGTTGTCCACGGTGAGCACTTCCTTGGGCTTGCCCTGGTCAAAAAGCTCGCGGGTGCGGTCCATGATCAGGTCCACCATGGCGCGGGTTTCCGCATGATCCAGGTCTTCCTTGATCAGATCGCTTCCCCGGCCGGAATAGACCAGGTGGTAGAAGCAGATACGCGGCACTTCCAGGTCGCGCACCAGGTCGAAAAGCTTGGGCACTTCGCCGGCGTTGCGCTTGTTGATGGTAAAGCGCAGGCCCACTTTCAGCCCTTCTGCCTGACAGTTTTCAATGCCCTTGAGAGCCTTTTTGAAGGAACCGGACACGCCCCGAAAATGGTCGTGCACTTCCTCGCCGCCGTCCAGAGAAATACCCACGTAGGACAGGCCCACTTCTTTAAGTTCCTTGGCCTTTTCCTGGGTGATCAGGGTGCCGTTGGTGGAAATGACCGCGCGCATGCCCTTGCCGGTGGCGTAGCGGGCAAGCTCCACCAAATCCTTGCGCACCAGCGGCTCGCCGCCGGAACAGAGCATGGCCGGCGCGCCGAAGGCCGCCAGATCGTCGATAAGGGCCTTGCCCTGGGCGGTGGAAATGGCGTCCGTGCCTTCCTCTTCCAGGGCCTTGGCGTAGCAGTGCACACATTTGAGATTGCAGCGGCGGGTCATGTTCCAGACCACCACAGGCTTTTTATCCTGGGAAAACTGCAGCAGGTGCGAAGGCAACTGTCCGGAATGCCGCCCGTAACGCAGGGCGTCCGAGGGTTCAACCTGGCCGCAGTACAGTTTTGAAATGCCGATCATGAATGCTCCTTGGTGCTCTCAGGCGATGGTTCACCGCGCCCGGCCAGGCCGGGCGCGTCTTGAGGTCCGCAAAAACAGCGGGCAGCGGGCGGGAAAATGGGAAGAATTTTCAGGAAGTGCCTACAAGCTCGCGCTTCAGCAAGGTAATCTTCTCACTGAAAGAATGCAACCCCCGGCAAAGCCCCGCCATACGGCGCGCGAGAGGTTAAAAAGAATGTGTCTCCTGCGGGACAGGCTATCCCCTGGGCCAAGAGTTCCCTTGCCCCATGCGCCGGCCATGCCCGCGGGCGCTCTCCGGCGGCGCCCGGAAGGACCGCTTCCATGGAGAGAGACGGTTCTGGGGACGCGGTCATGGCTGAATCCCGCCCTTACAGCGAATACATGGCAAGGTATGCCTCGTAGCAGAGGGTCACCGGCGATTCGGGATTGAGCGTGCCGCGCAAGGAACCGAGGCGCGCGGGCCGGGGCGGCAGAGGGGGGCGAACCCGGAATGAAGGCCGGACCGGCCGTTTCTGATCCAGGGTAGGCTGCCCCTGGACGAGCATTACCTTGATACGCCGGAAAAACTCCCTGTCCATAAAGGCGTTGACGCGTTCCAGAATCTCCCCGGACTGCAGGGACAACTCCTGCATGGCCATGCTGTCGTCCGCGCCGATGATGAGGATGTCGTCCTTGTGTCCCATCGGACGCCCGAGAGATGACAATTCCTCGCCCATGACAACGGGCCAGTGCTCCCACAGGGCGGTAAGGTGCAGGCGGTCCTTGCCGCCAAGCGCCGCAAGAAAATCCGTGACTCCCTCTCCCGCGAGAGTGAGGCGGAAAACACGATGGGAAAACCGGCGGTTCTTTTTGGACATGGCGGTGCCGCTCAGAGCAATATGCGCGATAACAGTGGCAAGGCGCGCATGTCGCGCCTTCTCCCGGCGCGGAACATCCTTCCGCGCCCCGCAAAAGCCTCGGGCATTGCGGCGGCCTGCAACACGCAGGCATATGCCGCCTACGATGTTATCGGTTCCTCCCGTGCGGAGGCAAGTTCTTTTTCTATGGGTTCGAGAATGGCAAGAGCGGCGGCAAAGTCAAAAATACCGACGGCCTTTTTGGCGGCGGCGGCGGCGGAGGCATCCAGCCGGGCCAGTGCCGGCTCCAGTTCGGCAAAAAGAGTGCAGGCCGCCGCGTCGTCATCGCGCAAAAGGGCATTGATGCGGGCCAGCCGGGTGCACATATCCTCGGTATCCGAGCTCCCGGTCTTCGCAAGAGACCCTTCGGGCGGTTCGGGAAAGGCGGTCTGCAGGGTTTTAAGCACGGCGTCCAGTTCACCGGAAAAGGCTTGGTAAAGAGTCTGATCCGGCGCGGCGTCAGAGCCGTGCAGGCTCTCTTCAAAAGCCCCTGCCAGATGCTCGAGGCGAGCCGCGCCGATAACGGCCGCCTGCCCCTTGATCGTACGGGCCATACGGCCCAGCCCGGAACGGTCAAAAGAGCCCCAGGCGGCCGCCAGGAGCTTTTGCGCATCCGCATGGTGCATGACGAACTGCAACAACAGCGTCTTATACAGGTTCCGGTCATTGTCGAGGGGCTTCAGGGCCGTTTCCAGGTCAAATCCGGGCAGATCAGGCAGGGAGTCATCGTCCAGCAGCGCGCTCATTTGCTGCTGCCGGTTCTTTTCGGCCGAGAACAGCCAGCGGGCCAGCGTGGCGTACAGGGCCTGCACGTCTATGGGCTTGGCAATATGCTCGTTCATCCCGGCGGCGAGGCAGCGGTTGCGCTCCTCCACCGTGGCGTGGGCCGTCATGGCGATAATGGGCAGAAACACCATGCGTGGGTTGGCGCGTATGCGCTCCGTAGCGGTGAACCCGTCCATTTCGGGCATTTGCAGATCCATGAGCACCAGATCAAAAGGAGCGTCCCCGTTCTCTTCCAACATGGAGACCGCCATACGGCCGTTATCCGCCAGGGAAACGCTGATGCCCACCTCGCGCAGCAATTCCGCCGCCAGTTGCTGGTTGACCGCATTGTCCTCCACCAGCAGCACCCGTGTGCCGGGAAAATAGGGAATGTGGGCGCGTTTGTCCGCTTCCTGCGGCTGGGGGGGCAGTTCTACCCCGGTGTGCAGGCTGACCATGACGGAGAACAGGGAAGACGACAGCACGGGGCTGCCCACCAGAGCGGAAGGCTGCTGTCCGGCGTCGGGCGTCCGGGGTTCCACCGAAGCAAACGGGGTAATGGCCACCACGTAGGGGACGGCGTGTAAATGCATCGTTTCCCGCAGGTGCCGCAGGTGGTCTCCGCCCCCTTCGTCCAGCAACGGTTTGGGCAGGATCAGGAACCTGACCGGGCTCTCCGTCCTGTCCGCACTGGCTATGGCCGCAAAGGCCTGGCTTGTGTCGGCAAAGTCCGTGACCCGGCACTCGAAGTCCAGAAGCATGTCCCGCAGCATGGAACGCATAAGCGGGTGGGGAACCGCCAGCACCACCGGCACGCCGACAAGGGGATTGCGGGGGCGGATTCCGGAGAACTCCGGAGCGGAGGCATCCACGTTCAGGGCGATGCGCACAGTCACTCTGGTGCCCACGCCGGGGGTGCTGTCCAGAGAAAGGCTCCCTCCCGAGAGTTCCAGAAGATTCTTGGCTATGACAAGCCCGAGGCCGGTACCGCCGTATTTGCGGGTAATGGAGGAATCGACCTGTGAAAAGGACCGGAAAAGCTTTTCCTGCTGTTCCGGGGTAATGCCGATACCGCTGTCCTGCACGGTAATGGCAAGGTGGGCCTTTTTGCCCACCAGGCGCTCCAGACGGCAACGGATAAGAATGCCGCCCTCTTCCGTAAACTTGGCCGCATTGCTCACCAGATTGGTGAGCACCTGGCCGAGGCGCAGCGAGTCGCCCACCAGTTGGCGCGGGACATTGCGATCAATGTGAAAGACCACTCCAAGGTTCTGCTCGTCCGCCTTGGTTCCGGTGAACGAGGCCAGGTTTTCGAACAGTTCTTCCAGATTGAAGGGCACACGTTCGATTTCCATCTTGCCCGATTCGATTTTGGAAAAATCGAGGATATCGTTGACGACCCCGAGCAGGGTCACCCCGGCGGCGTGGATTTTGGCGATATAGTCGTATTGGCGCGGGGTAAGGGCCGTTTTTCTGCACAAATAGGCCATGCCGATGATGGCGTTCAGGGGGGTGCGTATTTCATGGCTCATGTTGGCCATGAATTCGCTTTTGGCCTTGCTGGCCTCCTTGGCCTCGCGGGCCAGTTCATGAGCGCGCCGGGCAGAAACCTCAAGTTCCCTGTTGGCGTTTTCAAGGGCTTTCAGGGTGGCGTTCAGGTTCTCGGCGGTCTGTTTGTCGCGGGTGATGTCGAGGCTGGTGCCCCTGAGGCCCGCTATACCCTCCGGCCCGGTAAGCAGTTTGCCCGAGGTATACAGCCAGATGGTCCGGCCCTCCTTGTCCCTTACCCGGTGCTCCAGCGCCCGGAACGAGCCCGTGGGCACGCTGGCCTGGAACATGCGTCCGGTCATCTCCTGGCCGTGGTCGTCAACGGCGAGATCCTCCCAGCGGGTGCCGCGAATTTCTCCGGGCAGGTGCCCGGTAAGGGCGGAAATACGCTCCGACACATAGGAAAAATACCCCTGAGCGTCCAGTTCCCAGACAATTTCCCCGGCTGCCATGGTCACGTCGCGGAAGCGCTGCTCCGATTCGGCCAGGGCCTGCTGGATCTGCCTGCGCTGGATGGTGGCCGCGAGCAGAAGCCCCACGGAGCGCAAAATGGCCTCTTCGCCGCTGCTCCACAGATGTTCCGGCTTGTGCACCCCCAGGCGGATGAATCCCCAGAAGGTGGAACGGAACAGGATGGGAGCCGCCAGCACCGCCCCGAGGCCCTGGTTGTCCAGATGTTCCCGTTCCTGCCGGGTAAGGCGCCGGATAAGGGAGTTGACGCATCTGCCGGAAGAAAGGGTCTCCTCCCATCCCGGCAGGTGCGCGCTGTAGATGGCGGTATTGGAATACGGGCTGAAATAGCTGGTGGGCGCGCTGGTCCAGCCGTAGACCTGGGTGCACAAAAGCCCTTCCCCGCTGCTGCCGTGGTTGCGCCAGACGTCCACGCGTTCCGCTCCCGTCACCGCCCCTATGGCGGCGAGGACTTTCCCGGCCACATCGTCAAGATCCTCTTCATCCGAAAAAAGCATCAGAGCGGCGTCATTGGCCGCCTGCAGCAGGTTGCTTTGCTGCTGCAAGGCTTCCGCCGTCGCTTTGCCGATGGAGATGTCCCGGCACACCCCGAAAATTCCCTGGATGGAACCGTCCGGGGCAATATTGGGGTGGCTCTGGCTTTCAAAGCTGAGCGGTTGCCCTTCCGGCGTGACCATGCTCATTTCGGAAAAGAACGGCATGCCCGAATCCAGCACATCGGCGTCGTGCAGGCGAAGCAGCGCATCCAGCGGCTGGGGCAGGCGCAGTTCTTCCACCGTCTTGCCCTGCACTTCAGCCAGGGACTTGCCGCACATACGCTCAAAAGCGGTATTGCAAAGCAGGAACCGCCCCTCCCGGTCCTTGAAAAACAGTATGTCGGGCAGGGCGTCAAAGCATCGGCTCAGGCTCGCGGTTTCCACAGAAGCGTTGGTATCGACGCTCAGGAACAGAAGCAGCCGCCCCTCCGGGAGGCGTTCCGCGAAAAAGAGCGACAACACGGCCGGAGACTGGCGGCCCGAAGGGGCGTTCCAGATGCAGGGAATGTCCGCTTTCAGGGGAAACCGCCCGCCCCCGGTACCCTGCTCGTCGCCCGCGGGAATCGCCGCCACCGCGGTGTCGAGCAGGTGTTTGACCGCATCGGACAGGACAAAAAAACGCGAGAGGGAGGCTCCCGGCGTACAGGCAACCCCCAGCTTCTGCTGGCAGGCGGTATTGGCGGAAAACAGGCGCAGGGTCCGGGCATCAAGCGCCATAACCGGCAAGGGCGCGGCAAAAAGCGCCGTATCCTCGGCAAAGGAGTCCTGACACGAGGCCCCGCTACAGGCCACCCTTCCGGCGTCCCCATCAGACGCTTTTTCAGGCGCGCCGCCGGGGAGAAGCACCGGGCTCTGGTCCGCCCGGGCCCGGCGGACGCGGAAAAGGATACACAACGCCGCAAGCGCTCCGGAAAGGGCAAAAAAGACAGCCTGGCTCATGTGAAAAAAATGCCTCCAGTGGGACCGCATGCAAGCGTGGCGCGATCCTCAAAAACGACAAAAGTTCTCCGGTGTACGTCGCGTCATGCCCCGGACCAGCACCCCGCCCGTTTCGGGCTGCGCTGCACGTTCCGGCCGCCTCCTGCCGCGTCACAGTGCGGATGATACAACAGCACAGAATAATAAAGGAAAATGCTTAAGGCAGCCGTAGAGGAACTTCCGCTACGCAATACTGAACAGAACATATTTAGTGCGTACCACATACCATGCTATCTGTAGAAAAGCAAAGCCCTTATGCATAAACAAACGATAATTCCGCAGCGTGCTCCCTCCGAAGGGAAAACCTCCCAACGCCCTGCCCGCGCAGGGAAACATCGCCGGACAGTTAGCCCGAAAAGGCGCGGGGGCGGTTTTTCCGCCGCCCCCGCCGCACACATCTGCAAAGGACACGCACTCCGGCGCACCTGCTTCCCGCATCCGGCACAGCCATGCCGCCCGGTTGCGGTCTCAGCCGGAACCGCCGTTACTTTTCGAGGCGTAGCGCCCCCTCTTCCATCGGCGAGGCAAGGATCAGCACCCAGTAATGCTTGGCCGAGTTGTATCCGACGCCTGCCTCACGATACTCCGGAGACAGCACGTTTTTACACTGCGCTTCATTGGCCAGCCAGCTTTCAAGAGCGCGGCCCGGGGGCGGCGTGATCGCGGCCAGATTTTCCGCCGTGGCGAGCCAGACGTATCCGGCGTCTGTCAGGCGCTTGCCCAGGCGGATGCCTTCGGGAGTCGTGCTGGCAAAATAGCCGCGCGCGTACATATCGGCGGCGTGCCGAAGGGCCACATCGGTCAGCAGTCGGTTCTCCCGCAGGGGAGGGACAGGCGGCATGGCGGTACCGCCGCACATATACCCCATGGCCCGCACCTGGTTCACCTGGGCGAACAGGGTCTGCTCCTCGGTCGCGCCGGGCACGGGAGGCACGGGCACGAACTGTCCCGCCCGCGCGGGTTTGCCGGAAGAGGCCGGGGCAGGCTCCGACGTGCTCGGGCCCTTGTGCCCGATGTCCGGCACTTCGTGAACGGGACTCTGCGCCGCCGGCTCGGCGCCCGTGCCCTCAACGGGCGCAACCAGAGCGCCGACCGGATCTTCAGGATCCGTTGCATAGGGAACCACGTTGCGGGGAGAGGTATCTTCAAGCAGCGGGGTTACCCCGGGGCGCGCTTCCGGCACGCGGGGCGCGTCCGGCGGATACCCCGGTGCCGCGCCCGGAGCGCCGCTCGGCACGGCCCCGGCAGGGGTGGAGGGAGTGGCGGGAGAATACGGTTCAGCGGCCCCGACCAACGGAGGAGAGGCCGCGCCCGGTTCCGCCCCGGCCAGTAGAACGCACCAGGTGCCCTGTTCCCGCACCGCGCCGATATAGCGGTAGGCTCCCCCCATGATGGACGGGCAGTATTTGCTGACCAGCTCATCCACCGCCTGCTGCGGCGTTCCGCCGGCCACCCCGGCGTAAAACAGGGGGACGCCCGCAAGACCGTTGGCCTCGGCAAACTCGCCTAAAGGATGGGGGGTGGTCGCCATTTGCCTGGCCAGACCGCGCAGCGTTTCCGAAGGGACGAGGGAGGGCGCTTCCGGCACGGCCACGCCGTCGCAGGTTTTTTTGTAGCGCCGCTGCAGTTCGATGAGATAGTAGAGGACCGTGTGGTCTTCCGCCAGACCCGCGGCGCGGGCCGCCGCGGGCAGAAGGCTTCCCGCCAGAAAAAGCGCGGCCAGAAACAAAGCGCCACGTCGTGCGCGTGAAAAATCTGCCATGCAACCGTCCTTACAGCCCTACAGCAACTTAACTTTGAGATGGTTCACTTGAGTCTGCCTTACAAAATGAGGTTTCCAAAGGGGATCATCCCCCACGCGGGGGCCGCTGCCCCTGGCCGCCGGAGGCAATACGACTCTTGGGCAACTTCAAAATTGATTTGCTCTAGAGGTTGATGAGTTCATACCGCGTGCTGCCAAGGCCGATGTGCTCGGCATAGGCAAGCTGCACCTCGCCGTCGGTATAGGACCACGCCCCCTTGAACTTGTCCGCGCCGGCCTCATGGTTCTTTTTCAGGCAGGAATGGGCAAAGCCCGCCTGCTGGTTCACCAGATCAAAACAGGCCTTGTCCAGAGCCACCGGATCGCGGGAAGCCAGAATGCCGATGTCGGGCACCAGCGGGGTGTCGCTCCAGGGCACGCAGTCACAGTCAGGGGTGATGTTCAGCAGAAAGTTGATGTACCCCGCACGCCCGGCCTTTTCCTTCACCGCACCGAAGGCGTACTCGACCATACGCTCGTTGAAGGGCCCGATCTCCTTGCCCCAGTCGATATACACAGCCTTGGGCTCGCACACGGTCAGACATTCGCCGCAGCCCACGCATTTTTCCTTGTTGATGAGGGCGTGTTTCTTTTTGCCTTCCTTGTGCCAGGCAATGGCGTTTTCAGGACAGTTGGCAATACACATGCCGCAGGCGATACATTTTTTGGCTTCCACGGCAAAGCGCGAAGCGTGTTGCTCGCATTTGCCGCGTCCCGGCGCGCAGCCCATGGCCAGGTTCTTGATCGCCCCGCCGAATCCCGCCAGTTCATGCCCCTTGAAGTGGGAAAGCGCGATGAGAGAATGGGCGTTGCTGATGGCCTCGGCAATCATCACCTTGGAAAAATGCTTCTTGCGGATGGGGACCGTGGTAAAACTCGCGCCGCGCAGGCCGTCCGCGATAATCAGGGGGGCGTTCACCGTGGCAAAGCCGTAGCCGTGCTCCAGGGCCGTCTGCAGGTGGTCCACCGCATTGTGGCGGCTGCCTCTGTACAGAGTGTTCGTGTCGGTGATAAAGGGTTTTGCGCCGGCAGCCAGGAGTTTGTCCACAACCGTGCGGACAAATACGGGGTTGATGTATGTATCGTTGCCCCGTTCTCCAACATGGACCTTGACGGCGGTCAGACTGTTCTTTTCCACCAGATCCGCAAATCCGGCGGCGTCAAAAAGCTTCTGGATGTTCCGTATCTTGCTTTCCTTGGCGCCGCGCGCGCGAAGTCCCGTAAAGTATACAGGTGCGGAAGGCTGTTTTTTGCGGGGCATGGCTTCTCCTTGCATACCAAAGTGGGTTGGGGATACGGGGCAGGGACTGGAGTCCTCCGCAGCATAGCCGACTTGGCCGGGATAGACAAGAAACGTAGACGCAATCCTATTTACTAGATAGAATACAACAATGCAACGAACGCCCGCCCCGTACCGTTTATTTGGTATCTGTGCCGCACTGCTCCTGCTCTCGGCAGGCGTGGGCGCGAGCATTTTTTTCGCCCTGCGGGGCGCCCCGCCCGCCTCTCCCGATCTGTCCTACTACAGGGCCGTGTATGTGCTGCAACAGATGGGCGGACCGGCAGCCCTTGAATCCCAGGAGTTTCCCTCCCGCAACATCCGCGGCGACGCCACGGAAAGCCTGCTGCACCATCCGGACAAAATTTTTGTGTTGCGCAGCCTTGCCGACGATCTGACCGGGTTTGCCGACAGCCAACCCAAGGCCCGCCTGTTCGAGGCGTATGCCCGGATGTCCCTAGGGGAAAAAAAGCGGGCCGCCGATCTGCTTGCCCGCTATGTCTGCGACAGCCCTTACCAGGCCGCTCACTATGCTCTGCTGTGCGAACTTTTGCAGGAACAGGAAGAATACGCCTCTCTCATGCTCATCTGCCGGGAGTGGCGCGAGCGAGATCCTTCCTGCCTGCCGCAACGCAGCATTTATACCTGGGCCGCCCTGTACGGACTGCAACGTTTTCAGGAAGCAGGGGAGTATATGGAACACAGGGCGGACTGTCTCGGCTGGCAGAGCGGGGTTTACGCCGCCCGCGCATTCCTGGCCCAGGGGCAGGGGGAAAAAGCGCGCGGCCGGCTTGTGCAGACGGAGCGCGATTTTCCCGCGGAAAAACCGGCCATTGATCGCCTGTGGCGTTTTTTGGAAATCCAGCCCCGCCTGTTTGTCGGTACGCCCCGGGAACACGGCCTGTAGCGGCACGATCCCGCTTCCGGAGCGCCGCCGCCTTCCCACCTGAAAAAAATTGTCTTCTTTCCACCTCGCAAACGCGAAAAAAAACGGAGAAAGGCTTGCGCCTCCCGTAAGCACAGCTTATTGTTCTCGCTAAGGATCATAACCGGGCGTTTTTGTGAATGTATCGAGACCGCCGAACACATGGCGGCGCGTTATCCGTAAAGGAGGCATCCATGGCTAACAAGGAGCTGGAGTTTACCACCCGCCTTACCCGCGAGGATGTGGCCGGTCTTATAGAAGAACTGGTCAACGGGCTGAAGGAAGGACACATCAAGGTGCAAAAAAGCGGCGAGAGCCTTGAACTGGAAGTGCCCCGGGTGGTGGATCTCGAAATAGAAGCCAAGCTCAGCCACGAGCGGGCCAAGTTTGAGATCGAAGTTTCCTGGCGCACCAACCGCGCGGAAATTCCCGATACCCCGGATGCCGACGAAGAGGAAGACGCCGCCGGAAAAAAGCGGCGTTCCGCCGCCAAGGCGAAAAAATCGGTGAAGCAGGCGGCGGAAGCGGCGAAAGAAGCGGCCCTCAGCGCAAAAAATGCTGTCGAAAAAACTGCAAAGGCTGCCCTTTTGGTTATGGAAGATAAGGCGAAGACGGCGACGGACGTGGCCAAGAAGGCCTCGGACAAGGCGGTCAAGGCTGTGAAGGAAGCCGCGCACATCGCCCGCGAAACCGCAAAGGACATCGCCGGCGATGCCGCGCGCATGTCTGCGGAACGCTCGGAAAAACGCGCCACGAAAAAAACGAAAAAGAAAGGCGAAGCCGGCAAGGTCATCGACGTGGTGGCTTCGGTTGTCGACAAGCCCGCCGACACATCCGGCAAGGCCGCCAAAAAATCCGAATCCGCGCCCAAAAGCCCGGACTCTCAAACGAAGGGTGCGGCAAAAACCCCAAAGCCCGCCACGAAACGTGCCTCCCCAAAGGCGGCTCCCAAAAAGACTGACGCCGCAAAGGCCGCGCCCAAGAAAACCGCAAAATAGCGCATCCGGAGCGCCATAACGCAGCCAACGCTCCACCCGGCGCACATTCATTCTGGCGGCCTTTCCCACGCTGCAAGTGGGGGAAAGGCCGCCGCTTTCGGTAACAAAAACGTCAAACGCCGCGTACCTGAACAGTATGCGGCGTTTGACGCATGCGCTCCGGATAAAAACTCCGGCAAAAATCACGCCCGCCCCCCGGCGGAACGCTCCGCGCAAGACTCCGGTTTAGAGCAGTTTACGCTTCAAATAGTCGCTTAACGGCGGGCAAAGCCCGCCTACGCCTATTTGGCGGCAAGGATTTTCCGACAAATCCTTGCGAGCATTTCAAGTGTGAAATGCTCTAGTGATGCTTGCCCTTGCAGCAGCACTTCTTGCCGGTCTTGGGATCGAGCTTGCCGGCTTCTTCCTCGGGAGAGCACTTCTCCTCAAGAGGCCTGCCACAGCAACGGGTTCCCGTGGGGTGAGGGTGCGTCAGAGGGGTCAGAGACGTTTTTTTGGTATCGCTCATAGCTGTAAACTCCTTTACTGGTTCACCGGAATACATAGGCCCGGCAGGCCGCTTTGGCAAGGATAAAAATACTTTTCCCGGCCACAAGCCAAGCTCAGGCCCTGTTAAGAGCAAATTCTTTTTGAAGTTATTTTAAGAGCGCGAATTGCCTCCGGCGGCCAGAGGGGCAGCGGCCCCCGCGTGGGGGTGGCCCCCCTTTGGAAACCCCAATTTGTAACCGCATAGCCCTTTTGCCGTATACGTGCAGCGAATCCTTTCTGCGTACATTTTTCTTGACATTAATTAACTCATTAATGAATGAACTATTCATGAACCCAAGGCGCCCCAAACCCCGCGGCCGCCCTGCCGCTTCCATGCACCCGGAGATGCGCGAGCAGCTCCTGGATTCCGCCGTCACGCTTTTTGCCGCCAAAGGAGTGGCCGCCACTTCCATGGCGCGCATCGCGCAGACCGACGGCGTCACTCCGGCCATGGTGCGCTACTACTCCAAAAGCCGGGAGCAGTTGCTCGACGCCGTGGCCGACGAACGGATCATGCGCTTTATCGGCCGTGTCCTCGGCATTTCTCCGGAAGGCCTGCCCCCCGGCATGGGGACGCCGCCCCCGCAACAGTACAGCCCCCGGCAAAGAGGAACGCGCCATGAACGCCCGCCCCCGTCTTTTCGTTCCGGCAGTTGCGGTGCTTGCCGCGCTTCTTCTGGCCGCCTGCGGGCAGGAGGTTCCCGACCGCTTTCAGGGCTATGTGGAGGGAGAGTTCATATACGTGGCCCCGCCTTATGGTGGCAGACTGCAGAGCCTGCATGCCGCGCGCGGGCAGGTGCTGCGCCCAGGCGACCTGCTGTTCCGCCTGGAAAGCGAGGAGGAAGAGGCCGCCCTGGCTCGCGCGGAACAACAGCTTGCCGCGAACGAAGCCACCCTTGCGGATATGGGCACCGGCAAGCGCCCGGATGAACTGGACGTGTTGCGCGCGCAGCTCGCGCAGGCCCAGGCGGCGGAAAAACGTTCCGGCCGCCAGCGCCTGCGCGATGAAGCCCAGTTCAAGGCCGGGGGAATTTCCCGGGCTCAGTTGGACGAGAGCCGCACCACGCACACCCGCGACCGCGCGCTGGTGGACGAACTTACCGCCCAACTGGCCGTGGGGCATCTGCCTGCCAGGCCGGAGCAAATCGCGGCCCAGACGGCCGTGGTCGCGGGCGGCAGAGCCGCCGTGCGCGAAGCGCGCTGGAAGCTGGCCCAGCAAACCGGAATCGTCCCTGTGACGAGCGTCGGCGTTCTTCCTCCCGCCGGTTCCGCGCCCGCACCTTCCGTTTCCTCCGCCTCCCCCGCGCCGTCCTCCTCCGCTCCGTTTGCACCCGCGCAGCTCCCGGTGCCCCAAGGCGCTGTCCCCACGGGCTCGTCCCCCACGCCCTTAGAGCCGCCTTCCGCGCTTCCGTCCCCCACGGCAAGGGCGTGGCCCCAGCATGTTCTGGTGGTGGACACCCTGTACCGGCAGGGGGAATGGGTATCGCCGGGCTCCCCGGTAGTGAAGCTGCTGGACCCGGCACTGGTGAAGGTGCGCTTTTTCGTGCCGGAAGCAGCCCTGTCACAGGTTTTCGTCGGGCAGGCGGTGCAGATCCGGATTGACGGGAGGACGGAGCCGGTTCCGGGCGTCATCTCCTACATCAACGCAGAGGCGGAATACACCCCGCCAGTCATCTACAGCAATGAAACGCGGGCCAAGCTGGTCTTTATGGTCGAGGCCCGCCCGACGGATACCACAGCCGGTTCCGGCGCCTCGCCGGGCTCTCCTCCGGCAACGCCGGCATCCGGTCCCGCCGCCCCTGCCGCTTCCGGAGCCGTTTCCCCTGTGCCGTCCGCCGCGTCCCCCGCCTTCGGGCTGCATCCCGGACAACCCGTGGAGGTGCGGCTGCCGTGAACGCGCCCGCGCCTTCCCCCTTTGCCATTGACGTGCGGGGACTGAACAAGTTCTTCGGCCGCCGCCACGTGGTGAAGAATCTTTCCCTGCAGGTGCGGCCCGGGGAGATTTACGGCTTTCTCGGCCCCAACGGCAGCGGCAAAACCACGTCCATCCGCATGCTCTGCGGGTTGCTGACCCCGGATTCCGGCTCCGGCACCTGCCTCGGCTTCGACATCGTGCGCGAAAGCAACGCCATCAAACGCCACGTGGGCTATATGACCCAGCGGTTTTCCTACTGGGAGGATCTCAGCCTGCGGGAAAACCTGGATTTCATCGCCCGGATCTACGAGGTGGCGGACCGGGCGGCCGCCGTGGAACAGACCCTTGGGGATCTCGGCCTTGCGGAACGGGCCGCGCAGCTTGCGGGCTCCCTTTCCGGCGGCTGGAAGCAGCGGCTGGCCCTGGCCGCCGCTCTTCTGCACAAGCCCAGGCTCCTTCTGCTGGACGAACCCACGGCCGGGGTCGACCCCAAAGCCCGGCGCGACTTTTGGGAAGAACTGCACCAGCTCGCTTCGCGCGGCATTTCCGTACTGGTAAGCACCCACTACATGGACGAGGCGGAGCGCTGCCACAAGCTGGCCTACATTGCGGAAGGGGCGCTGCTCACGCGCGGCACGGCGGCGGAAGTGGTAGCCGCCCGCAGTCTGACCACCTTTATTCTGCGGGGCGACGATCTGGCCGCCCTGTCCCGCGATCTGAAAGCTCTGCCCGGCGTGGATCAGACCGTGGCCTTCGGCTCTTCCCTGCACGTGACCGGTAAAAACGCCACCGCCCTGCGCGCCGCTCTGGATGCAGCCCAGGCCGTCCGAGTGGAGCGCGGCGGAACGCCCTTCAGTATGGAAGAGCAGCCCACCGGCCTTGAGGATGTCTTTATCCACATGATGAAGGAAGGCCCGCCGGGGCTTCCCGTACCAACTTCCGGTCCGGGGCAGGAGGCTGCATCCGGTCCGGACCTCTCCGCGCCGAAAGAGGCGCCTTCCGGCGAGCTTCCCGAAGCGGGGGACGGAACAGAGCCCGGCTCAAGGGACGCGGCAACACCCGGCTCCAGCCCGGAAAGCAAGGCCGGGCCGCAGCCGGCGCGCAGGCGAGAAAGGGCTTTTTCCCTGATGCGCTGGTGGGGGATCGTGAGCAAGGAATTTTTACAGTTGCGGCGCGACCGGGTCACCTTCGGCATGATCATCGGCCTGCCTATTATCCAGCTTCTGCTGTTCGGCTACGCCATCAACCTGGACCCCAAACATCTGCCCACAGCGGTAATCTGCGGGGAACAGAGCGAGTTTTCGCGCTCCTTCATCGCCGCCATGCGTTCCTCGGACTATTTCGCCTTTACCGGAGAACTGCCAAACGAGGCGGCGGGCCGCCTTGCCCTGGAGCAAGGCCGGGTGCAGTTTGTTCTCAGCATTCCCACGGACTTTTCCCGCAAGCTGGTGCGGGGCGAACGGCCCGCCCTGCTGCTGGAGGCGGACGCCTCCGATCCCGCGGCTTCCGGCAAGGCCGTGTCCGCAGTGCATACCCTGGTGCGTTCGGTGGCGCAAAAAGATCTTACCGGGCCGCTCTCCTTTCTGCACCACGTCAAAGAGGCCTTCGAAGTGCGCGTGCACAACCTGTACAACCCCGAAGGCATCACCCATTATAACATCATCCCCGGCCTGATGGGAGTGGTGCTCAACATGACCATGGTCATGCTCACCGGTCTTGCCATGACCCGCGAACGGGAACGCGGCACCATGGAAAACCTGCTCTCCACCCCGGCGCTGCCCCTGGAAGTGGTGAGCGGCAAGATCATCCCCTATGTATTTATCGGCCTCCTGCAGGCGACGCTGATTCTGCTGGCGGCATATTTCGCATTCTCCGTACCCTTTGCCGGCAGCCTCGGAGCCGTCTACACGGCGGTCATGCTGTTCATCGGCGCCTCCCTGACTATGGGCATCACGCTGTCTTCCCTGGCAAGCAACCAGTTGCAGGCCATGCAGCTGACCTTTTCCTATTTTCTGCCGGGGGTCATGATGTCGGGCTTCATGTTCCCCTTTACGGGCATGCCCGGCTGGGCGCAGTTTCTCGGCAACCTGCTGCCCATCACGTATTTCATCCGCCTGATCCGGGCCATTCTGCTCAAAGGGGCTCCCCTGTGGGAGCTGTGGCCCCATATCTGGCCCATTCTGGTCTTTATCGTTGTGGTCATGGGCATTGCCGTCAAATGCTACAAGAAGACGCTGGACTAGGTATGCAAACGGCACCTTTTGCACATACTTCCCATAGGCCTGCCCGGGCGGGCGCGGATATGCCCTGCATAGACCCGCCTCGACGCCTTCTCCCGCGTTTCGCTCTTTTTACTCTCCTTCTCTGCATCAGCGGTTGCGCCGTGGGGCCTGACTTTGTGCCGCCGCAGCCGCCAAGGGCCGAACGCTACACGGAAGCGGAACTTCCCCCCGCCACCGCCTCCTCCTCCCTGGCGCAGCAGGGCGGCGCAGCCCAGACGTTCGAGCAGGGCTCCCTCCCGGCCGAGTGGTGGCGGCTCTTTCGTTCCCCCAAAGCGGAAGCCCTGGTCCACCGGTCGCTGTTCGCCAACCCCGGCATCACACAGGCCACGGCCGCGCTGGAAAAGGCCAAGGCCCTGTGGCGCGCCGAGGCCGGGGCCGTCTGGTCGCCCGCCGTGGATGCTTCGGTTTCCGCCACGCCCCAGCAGATCCGTACCGCCTCCCTTGGTTCACCCGCGGGCATGCCCGATCCGTCGCCTTTCACCCTGTACAACGCGGGGATCAACGTCAGCTACACCCTGGATCTGTTCGGGGGAGGCCGACGGTCCCTGGAGGCCCTGGCAGCTTCGATTTCTTACCGGGACTACGAACTCCGAGCGGCCCGCCTATCCCTGGCCGCCAACGTGATGGCCGCTGCCGTGCGCGACGCCGGCACGCGCGAGCTTATCGCCCTGACCCGGAGCATGATTGCCGACCGCAAGCGGCAGGTAGCCACTTCCGAGGCCCGGCTCCGGGCGGGCGGCACCTCCCGGCTGGAGGTCGCCACCCGCAAACGCGAGTTGGCCGAACTGGAAGCCACCCTGCCGCCCCTGGAGCGCGCCTTGGCCGCCAACCGCCACTCCCTGGCCATTCTGCTGGGCTATGCTCCATCTGAAGCCGCCCTGCCGGAATTTTCCCTGGCCGACTTCACCCTGCCGGAACGCCTCCCCCTCAGCCTGCCGGGTAATCTGGTACGCCAACGCCCCGACATTCAGGCAACGGAAGCCCTGCTGCACAAAGCCTCCGCCGAGGTAGGCGTTGCCACGGCCAACCTATACCCGCGCCTGACCATCACGGGCAGCGCGGGCTACATGGCCGCCCACAGCGCGGATCTGTTCCTCGACAGCTCCAGCGTGTGGAGCGTGGGCGCCAACCTGTTGCAGCCCCTGTTCCGGGGCGGCGAACTGCGCGCCCGCAAAAAGGCGGCGGAAGCCGCCTACGACGAAGCGGCCGCCGCCTGGAAGGAGCGGGTGCTGCAAGGGTACGCCGATGTGGCCGACGCCCTGGCCGCCCTGGAGTCGGGTTCCCGCACCCTCGCCGCCACGAGCGCGGCCTCCGTCGAGGCCGAAGCCGTGCGGAGCACCGTGCGGCAACAGTACCGGGCCGGAGGCGTAAGCCTGCTGGACAGCCTGGACGCGGAACGCAAATACCAGCAGATGCGCCTTGCCGAAGTGCAGGCCATCATGGACCGCTACACCCAGACCATCAGCCTGTTCCAAGCCCTCGGCGGCGGCTGGGAGTGAATGAGAGGAAGGAAGCATACTGACCAGACCGGGGCTCCGCCCCGGACCCTGCTGGGGGAAATGGTTGGATTCGGGCCGTCCTGGCCCTCACCCCTTCGGGGCGCCGTCGTTGCCCTCCGGCGTCCAATTTTGCCGTCCTGCAAAATTGTCCCCCAGACCCCCTCGTTTCCGGCCCGCCCTCACTTCGAGCCGAGGGACAGGCGAACCCGGCAGGCGTGCTCCGACCGAAGCGAGGGCGTGCCGGGCTGCGGATTCCCAGGAGATTCACTTTCCCGTGCGGGGTTGGAACTGCCTGCCGAAATCCTTGCTGCCCTCTTACCTTGCGAAATCCTCCAAACTCCGGCAAAATCGCCTTATATAGCACAACAACAGCAAATATTGTCGATCGGCATCACATAAAGCGACACGCTCCATGACGGACACACCAGAAAGTTTTGGGGAAGAGAGGATGGGGGTGCGGGGGCAGGAGAGAAACCCCATTCTCAAAAGGGGTTTATCTCCTTCCCCCCCAACTCAACCCAGGGGGCGCGTGGCCCCAAGCCCCCCACGGCGGAAGCATCTGGGGCAGGCGGTTGCGTTTGACCTGGCCAG
>JAVBTB010000072.1:0-34545 GCA_031556355.1 Desulfovibrio sp.
CTATTCACTTCGCTTAGCTCTGGGGTTCGCTCCGCTTTCGTCCCTCCCTGCCGCCCGGCGGGGTACCTCCTCCACTCCTCCCTGGTGCTACTTGTCCGGCGCTATGCCGGGGCTGTTCGCGGGTTCTGCGGTGTTGGTGAAGACATGTTCTAATATTCGAACAAATAAGTCAACGAGGATTGTTTTAATTTTAGAACAAATTTGCTAAAAAAGAAAAACCCGCAGGACGCGGGCGAAAAGAAAGCCCTCTGGAGAGGGCTGGGGGCAAACTCGATGAAGGCGAAAATTTGGAGGCTAGCTTGGCCTGCTGTGGCGTTTTTTGCTTTTTCCTATGTGTACTTTACCTTTTTCAAATGGGCGTTTCCTTCCCCAGAGTGGGCGCCGACGACTCTCGGGATCATGTTTACCTACTTTTTTTCGAAGTCCCGAGATTGGCCCTTTGCCCTTTTCCTTGTTGGGATTTATTTCCTCTGCGGCCTCCCGTAAAATATCTCCTGCCTTTCGCATCCATAAAAAATGCGACTCCACTCTTGTAAACACGCGCTGCAACAAATCCGGAGAAAGATGCTTTCCTATCCTATAGAATAAGTAGGCAAGCGGGAATGCTAGGGTTTTCTTCCAATCATCAAAGAACCAATTCAGAGATGCCACCGCCAGGAAGAAGAAGGCCGCTGCGATTATATAACTATCCGATTTCCCCCGTGTAAGCAGGCCAGCCAATAACATAACGACACAGCCAGCAATCCCAAAAATCAAGCCCTCTGTGCCATTTAATATAGAAGAGCATGTTAACGCGCCTATAAATAAGAAAATCCTATCCCAAAAGTAGCCATAAGCCCAACGGATATGCTCCTTTTTCTCCTCGCTATAGCCTTTCTCGTCTAAGTTTTTTTCAAATTCATTCGCCTTTCTTTCGCCCCACCTCCTAATGCGTTCTCTTATAGTTTGCATATCACTCCCCTGCCAAAGCCACCACTTCCTCAACACTACCCGCTAGCCCCGTCAAACAGCTCTCAATCATGCTGTTCATGCGATTAAACTTGGTGTCTCCGGCCTGGCGAAAGTCAGTACGCAGACCATAGATCGGCAGTCCCTTGGCGTAGGCGTACCCTATCTCCCAGGCTGTGCCGTCATCAATTTGTGGACCATCTAGCAGAGCGACCACGATCGTCGATCGGTCTATAGCTTCTTTGCAGGAGGAGAAGATCCGGCCTATGGCGCCCGGTCCTGCGGCGGCAATTTCCGCCTCGGTGAGCAGGTCGCCGGGCCAGACAACCTCATGCCCGGCGGAGCGCAGTGCCGCGGAAAGTTTGTAGTGGAACTCCTTTTCTGCCTGCGAGAACAACGGCCCGGCCTGGTAGATAGTATGGGGCATTATAATTCTCTCCCTGTCCAGATGGCCCGGCCAAGTATTCGGAAGTAGACATCCGGGTCTATCATGCGTTCTGAGTTGTCCGCATCGGAAATAAGGGCCACGGCGCGGCCGCCTAGAACTTTCAGCCGCTTCAAAAAAACTTCCTCGCCATAGCAGACGAAATAAATTTTCCCGTTCACCAAGTCCGTGGTCTTTGATTCATCGATAAGCACCACGGAACCATCCACAATAGTCGGCTCCATACTGGAGCCGGAAGCGTTGATGACGGCCATTTTTGAGGGTGAGCCTTTGCCAAGAAGCCAGTCGGTACGGAAAGACAGGTGGGAAATAACTTCTTTGCTGACCTCTAGCGACCCTCCCCCCATTGAGGCGGTAGCCTCAAGCCAGGGAATTTGCATATAGTCGCCGGAATCCTCTCCAAAATACAGCCCATAGTCCAAGCCAAGCATGGAAAAGTAATGCCGCATTTTATCTATGGGTGTCCTTTCTCCGGTCAGCCTCCCATTGGGAGAAAGCCATTCTGTAATCTTGGAACGAGGGATACCTAGCAGCTTGGCGATCTCCGTCTTTTTCTGCCCGGAGGCAACCCGCTCGCTGATATTTTTGAGCATAACCGCCCAGGCTTTGCCCTGAGTAGTTGCTTTTATGGGGGATGGTGGCGCTTTTTTCATTTGTCCTACATATCAAACAATTTTGTTCCATTAATAGAAAAAATAGGGCTTGCTTTTTTGGTTCTAATATTAGAACATATGTCTATGAACACTCTCGAAAAAATCAGAAGTGAACGCGCCCTAACCTATGAAGCCCTCGGAGAACTAGCGGGGTATCGGCGGCATGTGGCGTGGAAGCACTGCCATGATGACCGGCCGCCTGCTGAAGCAGCTATCCGCTACTCGCAGGCGCTTGGAGTTCCGCTGGAAGATCTGCGCCCGGACCTTTTCCAGTCCGCGCAATCCCCGGCCCTTCCCCCTGTTGAGGGACAGGCCCCAAGTTCCCCGACCCCATGACCGCATTATAGCAACGCCAGCACTCCAAACAATCTGCTGTTTTCAAGGAGATTTACACCATGCCCCCTGACCGAGACGCTTTCAATCTGGCTCATGCCACATTCAAACAGGCCCTTGTGCACGCCAAGCTGGTTTCCGGCATGATCAATGAGGAAATTTCCGAAGTATCCGGCATCAGCCTGGCCCAGGTCGCCCGGTATTTTCAGGAGCACGACGCCTATGCGCCGTCGCCCGCGCTGATCAAACCGCTGTGCCGCGCCATGGGCAATACGATCCTTGCCGATTGGGTCCAGGCGCAGGCCGAGGGTATGCGGCCGACGGAGAGCATCCGCAACGCGCAGGATCTGACCCTGACCGTCATGCGGGCCACGGAGCGAAACGGCGAGCTTAACCGCAAGGCGATGGACGCCGTCGCGGACGGGATTGTGACGCCGGAAGAGGCGCGGGTTCTTCAGGCTCAGTTCCGGGCGATGGGCGAGTCCAGCCTCAGAGCGGCCGACGCGCTTGAATCGCTCGCAATTGCAGAACATCCGGCAGGGGCTGTGTCATGGGCGAAGCAATGACACGGGTCTACACAAACGCCTTCCCTTCCATGGTGCCGCCTTCGGACTACGACGCCCCGCCGCCCCCTCAGCAGACGATTACTGTAGAGGCGCGGGAATTCCGGGGCCTGTACGCTCTCTTTGTGGCTGTCCACGACCTGTGCAAGGCGGAACGCGCCAAAGCGAAAAAAGCCACGGCAGAAGCTGAGGAAAACGTGCGCAGCCAGTACGCCCGGATGATGGAATTTTACGATGGGACGATTGTGCGTCGGCCAGGGAATGGCAGAAAGAGGGGGATGCGGAAATGAGGGTTGAGCAGATCGGAGACGCCACGCTTTATTGCGGGGATTGCCGGGAGGTGCTGCCCACGTTGCCGTCCGGGAGCGTGGATCTGCTCTGGACCGACCCCCCATACGGCCACAATAACCACGACGGCGATCCCAACGCCAGGCTCAACGATCACCGCGGACTGGAAAACAAACCCATTGCCAACGACGGCGCCGATGAAATGCGGGATGTGGTCGACGCAGCTCTGATCGAGGCCGTCCGCCTCCTGAAGCCGGGCTTCTCCTGCTGCTGCTGCTGCTGCGGCGGCGGCGGCCCTTCCCCGACCTTCGCCTGGGTTGCCGATCGGATGGACTCCAAAGGGCTCGAATTTTTCCATGCTGTGATTTGGGACAAGAGCAATCCTGGCCTGGGCTGGCGCTACCGCCGACAGTACGAAATGGTCATGGTCTCACATCTTGCGGGCGGCAAACTGGCATGGAGCGATGGCGAGAGTGCCGTCCCTAACATTTTCAAAATGATGCCGCCACGTGAGCGCAAGCACCCCAACGAAAAGCCGCTGCCTCTGGTACAGCAGTTCATCCGCAAACACACTGCGCCCGGTGGCGTCACACTCGACCCCTTCATGGGTAGCGGCACGACCGGTGTGGCTGCCGTGGGTCTCGGCCGTATTTTCATAGGCATCGAGAAAGATCTAGCCCACTTCGACACATCCTGCCGCCGCATTGAGGAAGCCGTCCACAAGCGCGGGTTGCTCGACCTATGCGAACAGCCAAAGCCGCGACAAGCCGCTCTGCCGGGGGTGCTCCATGCCTGACGAAGTGCTGTCCTACTCATTCCACGCCGCCAAGCGTTGCCTGGAACGCGGCATTACTGAACGGCACGTTGAGGACACGGTGCGCCTGGGCAACCGCATTGCCGACGGTGAGGAAAAGGCCGTGTTTGCCCGTGGCCGTATGCGTGTCGTGCTGCTCACAGGCGGGATGGTCGTCACGGCGTACAGGCTGCGACGGCACAATCCGAAGCGGCACATTCAGAAGCGGCGCAGGCTGGTCCGAAAGTATGGGCGGGGTGTGAGATGACCGCCAGGGCCTACTACAACGAGATAGACCCCTTTGCGGCGGCTTGGCTGCGCGAACTGATCAAGGCCGGTCACATCGCGCCCGGCGAAGTTGACGAAAGGAACATAGAGGATGTCGTACCAACTGACCTTGCCGGGTTTACACAGTGCCACTTCTTCGCCGGTATCGGCGTTTGGAGCTACGCCTTACGCTGCGCCGGATGGCCTGATGATCGCCCCGTATGGACTGGAAGTTGCCCCTGCCCCCCGTTCAACGTTGCGGGCAAAAAAAAGCCCTGCCCCGAATGCGGTAGCCCAAAGCCTTTACCGCATGCTTTCAGAACAGGGGTATTCCGATGCACAGCTTGTGGCCACGACTGGTATGCGGATGGGCGCCACCTCTGGCCCGAACTTTACCGGCTCATCCGAGAGTGCCGCCCTGGCGTCATTGCTGGCGAACAGGTTGCAGGAAGTGACGGCCAAGCTTGGGGTGACATTGTACAAGCAACGTTGGAGATTGAAGGCTACGCCGTCGGGCGTGTCTCTTTTGCAGCATGTGGCGTCGGCGCGCCACACATCAGACAACGATTATACTGGGTGGCCGACGCCGCAGGCCCACGACACCACGGGACGGTCGAAAAACCAGAAAGCAAAGCACGGAACGAAGCACGGATGTGCATGTCTGGTGAACAGCGCCCAGCTTGCGGGCTGGCCGACGCCCTGCCAGCAGGACGGGCCGAACGGTGGGCCGCGCCAGGGGATAGACCGTTTGCCGGGCGCGGCGGCGTTATCAGGACGGGCAACCCCGAACACAGTGGATGCGAAGCTGGGGTCGAGAAATGGCCAGGGGCAAGTTCAGCTTTGCCATCAGGTGAAGCTAACGGGGTGGGCGACTCCCGCTCATCGGGATTACCGTTTTGCGAACAATGTTCCCTGGAAGGAACGAGGAGGCGGGAACAAGGGGGAACAACTAAACAATCAGGCTGTTCATCTTGCCGGATGGAATACCCCATGTGTGGGCGATGCGGAGGGGGGAAAACGCCCGCACTCGGAAACCACCATAATGGGCCTCGCATCCCAGGCGTACATCGGCTTTCAGAACACCGCTCCGGCCCGACTAACGGCTTCTGGGGTTCTACTGACTGGCTCCTGTGCCGGGATGGAAAGTGGCGGCCAGTTGAACCCGGCGCATTCCCGCTGGCTCATGGCGCTGCCGCAAGAGTGGGACGTTTGCGCGGTTACGGCAATGCAATCAATGCCGCGCAGGCGGAAGCGTTCATAAGGGCATACATGGCCCTAAATAGGCGTGTGCTGGTGGGGGCTGTATGAATACCGACATCCGCATTTCTGTATCATTCAGATCCCATCGCAAGCGCAAGCGTCTGCACCTGCTGCTTGGCCCCGGGTCAACCGACTACCTCATTGACCTCTGGCTTTCTACGGCCATGAACCACCCGTCCGGCGTTTTATCCGGCATGGATGAACTGGACATTTCCCTTGAAGCGGGATGGGAAGGCGACTCGCAAAAGTTCGTTTCCGCCCTGTTAGAATGCGGCTTTCTCGACAAAACTGAGAGCGGGGATTATTGCCTCCATGATTGGGAAGACCACCAGGGCTATGTCGTGCATGCCGATGTTCGCAAGGAGAAGGCCAGGAAGGCCGCTCAAAAGCGATGGGGTACAACCTCTGATGCTCAGAGCATGCCGCAAGCATGCCCGGAGCATGCTACACGCAATGCCCCTTCTCCTACTCCTATTCCTGATCCTAAACCAGAAGAGAATAAGATCCCCCCTATAGCCCCCCCGAGGGGGACAGACGGGGACGTTCCCCCTGCATTCGACCAATTCTGGCGGGCCTACCCGAAGAAAACAGGTAAAACTGCCGCGCTCAAGGCCTGGAAGAACGCCAAAGGCAAGCCGGATCTGCCCGTACTCCTGGCCGCGCTGGAAAAACAGAAGACGTGGCCGCAGTGGCAACGCGACGGCGGCCAGTACATCCCGAACCCGGCGACCTGGCTCAATCAGGGCCGGTGGAACGACGAGCCGCCGGAGACTCAGGCCCGCGCCTCTCCGCCTGGGCGCATCGGCTTCGGGCAGTATTCGGGCGGCGGGAAAAACTACGGACAGTCTGACTTCGGAGCGTTCGGCGTTCCAGGGAAAAGAGAGGGCGCGACATGACACAGGCAGGCACGGTGTTTGACGATTTTGTGGGCAAGGCACGGGATGCCTCCATCACTTTCAGCCGGGAGGTCATCGGGAAGTGCCCGACCCATGGCGACTACACCCGCGGGGATATCATACAGGCCGACACCCTTGGCGTGGAATGCCCTGTGTGCGTACAGGACAGGCAAAGCGAGGCGAAAAAGAGCGCCCTCATTCGGCATGCTGCGCGCCACTTCCGGGAGTCTTCAGGGGTTCCGCTCCGGTTCCAGGATGCATCGTTTGACAAATTCTCGCCACCCACACCTGCCGCACGGGCGAACCTGGACGTTACGCGCGGGTATGTTGCCGGGTTCTCAGAGCACAGCGCCGCGGGCCGGTCGCTGATTCTGTGCGGCGGCCCGGGGACTGGCAAAACACTCCTGGCCTGCGCCGTGTTGCGCAGCTTGGCCCATGAGCAGGGCATCCATGGCAAGTATACCACCGTGTACCGAGCTGTGCAGGAAGTGCGGGAAAGTTACCGCTCCAGGGAAATCTCCGAGTTGCAGGCCCTGGACGCCTTCATCCAGCCCGATCTGCTGGTGCTGGACGAAATAGGCGTGCAGTACGGCACGGATTCCGAGCGGATTATCCTGTTCTCGATCCTGAACGGCCGGTACGAGGCCATGAAGCCGACCATCGCCATAAGCAACCTGCCCGTTGACGACGCCAAGAAGTACCTCGACGAGCGCGTGTATGACCGGCTGCGCGAAAACGGCGGGGGCGTCCTGGCCTTCGATTGGGAGAGCTGGCGGCAGAGGGAGGTCAGGGGGGCATGACACAGGCCATACCAGTGCGGGAGATTCAGGCGGCCGGCGGGCTGGAGAAGTGGAAGGCTAATAATGCAAGTATGCCGCCTGTAAAGCCCTGCCTCAAGCCAGAATCAAAGCCCTCCAGCCATCGCAGCACCCCGGCTGCGCGGGGCCGTAAACCGCAAAACAGGCTGGTCGGGTACGACGCCGACCGCATGAACAAGCTGGAGGCTAAGTATGCCGCGCACCTTGAGACACAGCGCCGGGTGGGCAAGATCATCCTCTGGCGGTACGAGTCGGTCAAGTTCAGGCTGGCTGACCGCACTTGGTACACGCCGGACTTCTACATCATGCGCCCGGACGGCTCGATCGAGATCCACGAGACAAAGGGCCATTGGGAGGATGATGCAAGGGTTAAAATCAAGGCCACAGCAGAGCAGTTCCCCGAACTCTGCTTTGTGGCCGTGCAGTGGGGGCGGGGAGAATGGCAATTTGAACGGTTCCGGGCAGGAGGTATGCAATGATTCTTCGGGGCTGGAAAGATATTTGTGAGGCGTTGGGCGGCGTCAGTATCAACACGGCCAGAAGTCTATCGCGGAACGATGGACTACCGATCGCCTATATTGCAGGCAAGCCGACGACAACCCTCGACGCGCTCACGGATTGGGTCGAAAAACACGTCAAGAAAAAAATGCTACCACCAGAGCTCACCAGCCTACCACCAGCGCTCACCAGCGCGCATTCCGCAAAATAGGGCAAAATCCGGTGCTATGCTTCCCCGAAATAAACGGGGAAGTATTGCATGCCCATCAGTACCGCCTTCATCGTCGACTTTCTGCGCCGACACGAAAACCGGCCGCCGCACTTCCTGCCTATATTGCGGGGCTATGTCCCCAGCGATAATGGAACCCCCATCGGCCAGTCCGGCGTAACCATCGCCACCGGCTGCGACCTGGGCCAGCAGACCCCGCCTGGACTGCTGCAGATGGGCATACCCCAGATCCTCGCCTCCCGCCTCATTCCCTACTGTGGACTTCGCAGAGAGTCCGCTGTCGTCAAGCTCGCCAAGTTCCCCCTGGTCATATCCACAGCCGACGCGGACGCAATCGATGCGTCCGTGATCGGCTCCTATATCCGCGAGGTGCAGGGCCGCTTCGACCGGGACGCCGGACGTGTTGCTACCTTCCCCGGCTGGCGCTTTGCCGACCGTCCCCAGGAGGTGCAGGCCGCCGTGGTTTCCCTGCGGTATCAACTCGGGTTCGGCGGGTTCCCCCGGACCTGGAGCCTGATCGTTGCGGGGGACTATCGCGGAGCCATTGCCGAACTGCGCGACTCCGCCCGGTGGGGAGGCAAGTACATGGCCCGGCGCCGGGCTGAAGCGGCTCTGCTTGAGAAGGTCGCGCCGTGAGTGGCCGCATCGCCATATTCGCGGTCAGCGCCGTTCTTGCCGTCCTTGCATGGTCCTACGTCCAGGGTCTGCGCTCCGACAACGCCGCCTTGCGTGGCGAGGTGCAGGGGAAAGACCTCGTCATATCGGCTCAACACGCCACACTGCAAAGCCTCTCACGGGCAGGAAACGCAACGGATTCCGTCATGGCTGGACGCGACCTGTGGCGTGACGCCCTCAACTCCGCATCCACCGATACCGCCATCGCCATCCAGGGGGCAGCCCATGACGCGCTGGATACTCCTTTGCCTCTGCCTGTGTCTGACGGCCTTGTCGGCCTGCACTCCCAAATATCAGACGGTCTACGTGCCGCAGCCGGTGCTTATGGCTCCCCCAACGGCTCTGTATCAGCCTCGGCCCATGCCAGTTCCCCCAGTGCGCAAAGGGCAGGCAATGACGCCGCGGCAGCTCGCACAGTGGGCAAGGGCACTGTTGGTCTGGGGCGGTGAGATGGCACTCGACCGCCAAGGCATTGCAGATTGGATACGCAAGACGAAGGGGGCAGGGGATGACGCCGGTAGATCCGAGTGACGCCGCAAACGCGGTACGGGCTGGCAACAGCCTGATGGACCACGGGGAGGTGCTTATGCGCGTAGGAGTCATTTCCCTTATCGCTGGTGTGATCGGTGGGACTGTCGCTTTCATCCGAGAGGCCCAGCAGAGACGCTTCCGGTCTGTGTGGGGCATCGGCGCGTTCTACCTGTCAAAGATCGGGGCCGCCTTCACTGCCGGTTATTTGGCCCTGTTGGTTCTTCCCATATGGGGGATGGGCACGACGGTGGAGTCAGAGCAGGCCGTGTGCATCTTGGCGGCACTCATGGGCGGGGACTTCATCGGCTTACTGCTCCGGCGCGTGTTCGGTAGTCCCCCGGCTGGTGAGTCCTGGAACGGCGAAGAGCGGCGCGCAACAGCACACGACGGCGACGCCAACCCCTGACCGGCACGGGAGGGGGAGGGGGGGGTAAAAGTACGGTCGGCCGATCTGCAAGACCGTGCGGTGGCAACGAAAGATTGTTTCGGCAAGAAATGGCCGGGAAATAAAGGATTTTTCAGCAATGGGAAAGCGCGGGCCAGTTGGCGAAGGAGCAAAAAGGACGACCGGGACACAAACAGCCGTGTCCCTGGGCTCGTTTCCGCCGCCCGATTACCTGAGCACGCTCGCCAAAGAATACTGGCGGAGCATCATTGCAGCTTTTCCGGCCGGGTACTTCACCAACGCCGACTGCGTACTGCTGGAGCAATACTGCGAGGCCGCGGCACTGCACCGGAACGCCACGGCAACCCTCCGCAAGGAAGGCCGACGGTACACGGACAAGAATGGCGTGAAACGCAACCATCCGGCGGTAAGCGATCAACACCAGGCGCGTTGTGATTGCGCCATGCTGGCAACCAAACTGCGCATAACCAAGACGGCAATGATCTCCCCGAAAGCTGCCGGTCGCGCGGCCCACGATGCCGCCGAAGCCGCAGGAACAGGCGAACAGTTCGGGGATCTGTTGTTCAGCGACGGACAACCGAGGCAGTGAGCATGGGCAAGCACAAGGACATATACAATTCCGCCCGCTGGCAGAGGCTCCGCGTGGTGAAGCTGCGGACTGCCCCCCTGTGCGAATACTGCCCGCCCAACCGGCGCAAGACCGCCACGGAAGTCGACCACTTCAAGGCCATTGAAGACGGCGGCGACCCCTTCGACATGGCGAACCTGCGCAGCGCCTGCAAGACGTGCCACTCACAGAAGACGGCCCGCGGCGAAGTGCTGCACGGCTGCGATGAAAACGGAATGCCCCGCGACCCGCGGCATTCATGGAATGCTGTATGAACTGGCTCTATTGCGACCGCGTCGAGCGCATCATCCGCTTTTGCGAAATGCTGACGGTCCCGGACGGGATGCTTGTCGGCCAGCGCGTTGTGCTCCAGCCGGAGCAGAAACGTTTCATCAACGCGGTATACGGGCCGCGCACCCCGGAAGGCGCCCGCATCGTCAGTCAGGCCTTGCTGACCATGGCCCGCAAGAACGCCAAGACAGCCCTCATAGCCATGCTGGTGCTGGTGCACCTGTGCGGCCCGGAGGCAATACGCAACGGCGAGATCTACAGCGTGGCCTTTGACCGTGAGCAGGCGGCCCAGGTGTTCAAGTACGCCTCCGCCATGGTGTACGCTTCCGACTTCCTCTCCCGCCGCCTGAATGTGGTCGAGACGAAAAAGCAGATTTCCGATCCCGGCTCCGGCAGCCGCTATACCGCCCTCTCCGCTGAGAGCCGAACCAAACACGGCAAGTCCAGCGTCGTCGTCATTTTTGACGAGCTGGCGCAGTTCGGCCAGGACCGCCGCCTCTATGACGTTATGACCACCTCTACAGGCGCGCACGATGCCCCGCTGATCTTCTACATCTCCACCCAGGCGGAAAACGACGCTGCTCTGTTCTCCGAACTTGTGGACTACGGGAAGAAGGTCAATTCCGGCGAGATCGACGATCCCTCCTTCGTGGCCTTCATTTACGAAGTGCCGCCCGAGGCCGACCCTTGGGACGAGAAAAACTGGCACCTCGCCAACCCGTTCCTCGGCATCTTCAAGAACCTTGAGGTCATGCGGCGCGACGCTCACAGGGCCAGGACTATGCCCGGCGCTGAGGCTGCATTCCGCAACCTGCACCTCAATCAGCGCGTCTCTGCCGATGCCGCCTTCATTGCGGCTGATGTGTGGAAACGCAACGGGACGGCGCCGGACGCCGACCTCTTTGAATCCAACTGCCCCTGCTGGGCGGGCCTGGATCTCTCCTCGAAAAACGACCTGACGGCGCTTGTGTTCGTTGCCATGGATGACGACCGCAAGTGGCATGTGCTGCCCTACTTCTGGACTCCCAAGGACGGCATCAAGGAGCGCAGCCAGCGCGACCGGGTTCCCTATGACCTGTGGGCCAGCCAGGGCTTTATCTCCGACGTGCCCGGCCCGGTCATTGACTATGAGTATGTGGCCCGCTTCCTGGGCGACCGTCATGCCCGCTTCAACATCCAGGCTGTGCGCTTCGACCGCTGGCGTATCGACTACCTCAAGCAGGAGCTGGTCAAGGCCAGTGTCCCCTGCTGGATAGAGGGCAAGGACGATCCTGTCCCCGGCGGGCTCCGCCTCATTCCCCACGGCCAGGGTTTCAAGGACTTCGCGCCTGCCGTCGACCGCCTCGAAGACCTCCTGCTTGAAGCGCGCATCTTTCATGGCGAACACCCCGTGCTGACCATGTGCGCCGCGAATACCCGCGTGATCAAAGACCCCGCAGGAAACCGCAAGTTCGACAAGATGAAAAGCACCGGCCGCATTGACGGTCTGGTGGCTCTCGGTATGGCCCTCAACTGGACACAGGAGGTTGAGGATGACGGCCAGGGCAGCATTGAAGATCTCTACACTTCCGACCCCATCGTCATAAACTGGTGAGCCTATGGGATTCTGGCAGAGCATACGACGCGTGTTCAAACTCTCGGAAACCCCGCGCATCGCCGCGGAATATAGCGCCACGGGCGCGATCCTTGAGATGGACAAAGAAAAGGCCATGCAGCTTTCCACAGTGTTCGCCTGCGTGCGCCTCATTTCCGAAACGGTGGGGACGCTCCCTTGTGTGGTGTACCGGCGCGAAAGCGATCAGGGCAAGCAGGCCGATCCCGATTATCCGCTCTATTACCTGCTCCACGATTCCCCCAACGCGGACTTTACCAACGTTGAATATTTCGAGCGCATGACCGCCGACCTCTGCCTGTGGGGCAATCACTTCTCCGAAATCTCCCGCGGCGTGGGGGGCGGCATCGTGTCCCTGACCGGCCTTGATCCCTCCCTGGTCTGTGCGGGCCGCACCACTATGGGCGGCGTCCAGTATGTGTACGCCGATCCCTACCGGGGCTGGAGGGAGATCCCGGAAGACGACATGTTCCACGTCCGGGGCTTCGGCAAAACCAACGATGATCTGTTGGGCCTCTCCCCCATATCCTGCGCCCGCGTTTCCCTGGATATCGCCGCAAGCTCCGATGCGGTGGCGGCCAATACCTACAAGAACGGCATGAGGCCCACAGGAGTGCTGGGGACGGAAAAAGTCCTCTCCCCTGAGCAGCGTGAGCAGGAACGCGGCTGGGTGCAGAAAGCCGTGGGCGGCCTGCGTAATTCCGGCGGCCTGTTGGTTCTGGAGGCGGGCTACAAATACCAGCAGCTTTCCATGAACCCGGCCGACGCACAGATGTTGGAAAACCGCTCTTTCAACGTCGAGGACATTTGCCGCTGGTTCCGCGTTCCGCCGTTCATGGTGGGCCACACCGAGAAAAGCACGTCCTGGGGATCCGGCCTCGAACAGCAGGGCCAGGGCTTTGCCACGTATACCCTGCGCCCCTATCTGGCCCGCATCGAAAGCGCCATCCGTAAAAAGCTGATCCCCCTGAAGGACCGCAAGCTGTACCTGGCGGAGTTCAATATTGACGGCCTCCTGCGCGCCGACTCCGCAGGCCGCGCCGCCCTGTACAGCACATACTCGCAGAACGGCGTCATGAACCGCGACGAGATCCGCGCCAAAGAGAACATGGGCAAGATTCCCGGCGGGAACATCTACACCGTGCAGGCAAACCTTGTCCCGCTTGAACAGGTGGGACGCCAGCAGCCGAAGGAACAGAAAGATGGAACTGGAACGCAAAAGTCTGCCGCTTGAGGTCAAGGCCATTGACGAGAGCGGAACCTTTGAAGGGTATGCCGCCGTGTTCGGGAACGTGGACGCCTGGAACGACATAATCCTCCCCGGCGCGTTCAAGGCTTCCCTGAAGGAGCACAAGAGCAAAAAGACGATGCCCGCTCTGCTGTGGCAACACGATCCCCGCCAACCGATCGGCGTGTGGGAAAGCATGCAGGAAGACGGCCACGGGCTTTTTGTGAAGGGACGGCTCCTGCGCGCCGACGTGCAGAAAGGGGCTGAGGCATATGCCCTGCTCCAGGCCGGGGCGCTCTCCGGCATGAGTATCGGTTATCTCTCGCGGGATTTCTCCATAGACGAGAAAAACTACGTCCGCACCCTGAAGCGCGTGGATATTTTCGAGGCCTCCCTTGTGACCTTTCCGGCCAACGAAGAAGCCAGGGTCACAGGAATAAAGGCCGCGGACATCAAAACAATACGAGAATTTGAAGCCGCACTGCGGGACGCTTTGGGCTTCTCCAGAGAAGAGGCAAAGCGCATCGCTTCGCACGGATTCAAGACGCGGGATGCGTCTGTCCCCGGTGAGGAACTGAGCGCCATCGTCGAACAGATTACACAGAAATACCTCTAGGAGAACGCACCATGTCCTTTCTGACTGACGAAGAAAAATCCCGCATTGCCGAAGCCGAAGACAAGGCCAGCGCCGCAAAGCAGCTCATGGACCTGAAAAGGGCACTGGACGCACGGGACGAAGAGATCAAGACCGCCCTGAAAACCATGGCCGACGAAGTCAAGGCCAAGGGCGATAGGGCCGACTATGAACAGCACGTCCGCAAGCTGGACGAACTCGGCGCCAAGGCACAGGAAATCGCCACGCAAATGCTGGCCCTGGAGCAGAAACTTGCCCGGCCCATGGGCGGCGGCATGCCCCAGACCAAGAGCCTCGGACAGCTGGTAATCGAGGACGAAGCCGTCAAGGCCATGATGGAAGGCAAAAGCGCCCGCGCGACTGTCAACCTCAAGAGCCTCGAAACCAAGGACATCACCAGCGACGCGGCCAGCGCGGGAGCCCTGGTACAGCCTCAGCGTCTCGGCCTGATCTCTCCGCCTGATCAGCCCTTGCTTGTGCGGGGGCTGCTTATGCCTGGCGTCGCGGAATCCGACGCCCTGGAATACCCGCGGGAAAAGCTGTTCACCAACAACGCCGCGCCTGTCGCGGAACTTACCCAAAAGCCGCAGTCCGACATCACCTTTGAAATGGTGAGCACCACCGTCAAGACGCTGGCCCACTGGATGTACGCCTCCAAACAGATTCTTGCGGATGCGCGCCAGCTTGCCAGCTACATCAACGGCCGCCTCATTTATGGCCTGAAGCTGACCGAGGAGCAGCAGATCCTGCTGGGCGACGGCACCGGTCAGAACCTGCTGGGCATCATGCCCCAGGCTACGGCCTACGACGCCGCTCTGGAGGCGCAGCTTGCCATTCAGAACAAGAACAAGATGGACGTGCTGCGTGTCGCCATGCTGCAGGTTCAGCTTGCCCTGTACCCGCCCTCCGGCATCGTCCTGCATCCGACCGATTGGGCCAGCATCACGCTTACCAAGGACGCCAACGGCAACTACCTGATTGCCAACCCGCAGAGCACGGTATCGCAAATGCTGTGGAGTCTGCCGGTCGTGCCGTCCATGTCCATGCCGCAAGGCCAGTTCCTTGTCGGGGCGTTCATGCTTGGCGCGCAACTCTTCGACCGGGAGCAGGCAAACATCGCTGTCTCCTACGAAGACCGCGACAACTTCATCAAGAACGCCGTCACCGTCCGGGCTGAAGAGCGCCTTGCCCTGGCCCTGTACCGGCCGCAGTCCTTTGTCAAGGGCAGCTTCTCGTAAGCGGGTAGCCGGAAACAACACCGCCGCCGGTCTGACCACGGCCAGACCGGCGGCGGGAAAGGATACGACCATGAAAGCAAAGTCTTTGAGCGTATTCCGCACCAAGCTCCGCCTCAATGATCCCGGCACTGTGCTGGTGAACATCGGGGACGTGATCGAAGGCGACGACGATCACCTGCGCGCATTGGCCCGCAGCAAGCTGGTTGTGCTTCTTGAAGGCGGCACAAAGGCTAAAGGGAAAACCATCTCTGATCCTTTGGCCGGAACAGGCGAAGGCGTACTGACGCCCCTCCCTGACGGTAGCCCGCAACTCCCCCCTGAAGTCAAAAAGGCGAAGAGGAAAAAGTAATGTACGCGCCGCGCCCTATAATCACCCTGCTGGATACCCCTGCGGAAATCCTTGGCCTGGACCTCATAAAGGAGTTCATCGGCCTGGACCCGGACGTTGACGCCGCGCAGGATCGGGTTCTTCCGGTCCTGCTCCAGGCGGCCATTGAGCAGGGTCAGCAGATTACGGGGATCGTATGGGCCGCGGCGTCGTACCGTATAGACGGGCTGTACCCTGCGTGGCCCGGTGCGGGTTTTATCCTTCCCCTGGCCCCGGTGCTGGCCGTGACAGAGGTAAGGGGCGCGGACAGTTCCGGCGCGCCTGTAATCGTCGATTCCAGCGCCTACACCCTGATCCCGTCCGGTATCGACTTCGGGCGGCCGTGGGCCGAACTGCGGCCGGCGGGTTCCTGGCCGGAGCAGGCCCTGACCTTTTCCGTCACCTGCACGGCCGGATGGGCAGCGGACAAGCTGCCGCAAAGCATTCGCAGTTGGACGCTTAACCGCATCGCAACGCTGTACGACTACCGGGAAGACATCGCCACAGGAAAAACAACAGCGGCGGCGGCAATGCCCCGCGACCATTCGCGCGGACTGCTGGACCGCTGGACAGTGAGGAGCGAACCCAATGGCTAGCTCTTCAAGCTCCACTATGCGTCAACGCATCACCCTGCAAGAGCGGGTGCTGACAGAGAACGCCTTTGGCGAAGCGGTCGAGTCCTGGCAGGACGTGACCCCGCTCAATGCATCCGTTGAGCCTCTCGTGGGGCGCGAGTTGTTCCGGTCTGGCGGCCTGCCGCAGAAGATTGCCCAGGCTGACAGCCGCATTCGTATCAGGCGGCGTAAGGGCCTGAACCCTGCCATCCATAGGATAGTCTATGACGGTGTGATTTATGACCTTCTGTACCCGCTTGACGACCGGGAGCGCGGGCAAACGCAGTTGTTTGTCAGGGCGTCCGCAGTGCAGCAACCCGACGGGAGCAAGGTCAATGTCTAGCGCATCCGTCTCCATACCCATCGGCGCCATTATGGAAGAGTACGCGGCCTGGGCTGAAGAGATTGTTGAGGCTGCGGCGGACGAAGCGTTACGGGAGGCGAGGAAGAATGCGCAGACGGCGTTCACCAGCCGCACGAACCGCCTCTACAAGAGCATCAAAAAGGCCAAGAGCCGCCACGGGGACAACACTATTCTGGTCAAGGCGACCGACCCCAAGGCGCACCTGATTGAAAGCGGCCACGACGTGCGAGTGAAAAAAGGCGGCGAGGTCGTGGGGCATGCCGCCGCGCGCCAGTTCATGGGCCAGGCGGAGGAAGCCATACGCGCCCGCCTGCCGGAGATTATCAACAACGTGGTGGGCATCCCCACAATCGAGGTCAAAAAGTAATGGCCACCCCTGTCTACATAGAGAAAGAAATCGCGGCTGCGCTCAAGGCGTCCCCGGACGTGTCCGCCATATGCGCCGGGCAGGTGTACCCGCTGAATATCCCGCAGGGGACCGTGCTGCCCGCGGTCGTGTACCAGCGCACCGGCACCGCCCCGCACTACACCCTCTCCGGGTACACGAGCGAGGGCGTGACCATAACAATCAACAGCTTTGCCATGACGTTTCAGGAGGCGAAGGATCTGGCCCTGGCCGTGCGCGGGGCCATGGCCGCGGCTCCACTCAGCGCCGTCTTTAACGGTGAACAAGATTTACACGAGGACGACGCGGACGCTTACTGTGTCAGCGCGAAATTTACCTGTCAGCAATACGGAGGTTTTTGCAAATGAGCCAGACATGCACAGGCAACTGCGACGGCAGCGCCGTACTTTCTTACGGCACCTGCCTTGAAGTGCTGTCCCCCGATACCGGGGACTGGATGTACGTGGGCGGCATTACGGACTTCAACGGGCCGCAGACCACACGGGGAGAAATTGACGCCACGACTTTGTGCAGCACCGCCAAAGAGTACGTCATGGACCTGAAGGACAACGGCACCTTCACCAGCAACATGCAAACGCGGCTTGGCAACCCCGGCCAACGGCTTTTGTGGAAGGGGCTGGACTCCTACAGGCCGCAGGATCTGCGCAGGTACCGCCTGACCATCCCGGACGACGGCTACGGCAACGGCCCGGTCCCCATCCTGTTCAACGCCTGGGTACAGAACTTCCCCATCTCCGGCGCCATGGGCCAACTGGTTATGTCCGCCCTGTCCCTGCGCATTACGGGGGACGTGGACATCCAGTGGCCGCAGACGCAAGGCCCGCGCCTTGTCTACACGCCGACCATCCTTGCGGAGTCCGCCGAAAACGACGGCACCGTGGCCGGTGTAGTGTCCGTTGTGCTTGAGAGCGACACCTTCAAGACCCCGCTGGCGGGCGTGACCTTTACTGGCGTCCCTGACGGTCTGACTGCCGTGGCAACCCGCATTTCGCACAACACCGTCACCATCAGTTTCAGCGGCGCGGCCACCGTAAGCGACGCCGGAACCAAGGCGGCGGTCGGCGTTGTCTTCGGCGATGCCGCTTTCACCACCCTGCCCGCGGCGGACATTGCCGGTTCCACCGGGCGGCAGATCACCATCAACTTTGTGTAGGCACACCATGGCAATACTCAACAAAGATACTCTCTTCGGCCGCGTCGTCGTCAAAAGGGTCGAGCTCTCCGGCGGCGACGCCGTGCACATTCGGCCCCTGCCCGCCAGTGACGTTGTCGGCGGCGGGATGAAAACGGAAGAGCTTATCCACCGCAGCCTGTGCGACGAAAACGGCGAGCCCTTTTTCTCGGGCGACGACGACGCGGGCCGGGTGCTCACCCTCCCCATCAACGACTTCAGCGCACTGACCAAGGCCGTCCTTGAACTGAACGGCATGAAGATAGCCGAAGGCGATTCCGGGGAAGCCGAAAAAAACTGAGAGAGCCGGGGGGCGGCGTAACCTGGCGTTACGCCGCGTACTCCCTGGCGCTTGAACTCGGGCAGCACAACGTGGACGCGATGCTGCAGGATATGACGGCCATGCAGTTCAACGAGTGGATAGCGTTTTTCAGGATCCGCGAGGAACTGCGCAAGGAAGATGCGGACGCTGCTCCACCGGCAGTAGGAGCGCCGCCACAGCAGAAGCAGTACGGCGCGACAAAGAACGAACAGAAACGCCTTGGCGGCGACATTCTCCGCTCGTTCCAGGCCTACCAGCAGCGGCATACGGCGAAAGCCGCCCGCGAAAAACCCCTCCGGAGAGGGGCGGGAAGAACGGGGCAGTAAAGGACGGCTCTACCGGAAAGATATCTTTCCGGCGACCAGAGCGCAGAGAAGAAGGAAAAGGACAAGCTCCATACGGTACGCCTCCGAGGTCAGCGGCCCAGGATCAAGGCCAGGCCGATCAGCCCGGCCAGAAAGAGCGCCGCGAGGAAGTACAGGTGGAATACGCTACGGATGACTCCCCCGGCCAGTTCCAGAATTGAGCAGCACATTACGGTTCTCCTGCGTTCAGTATAGCGCCGACCGGCGCGGAATACAAACAGGTTTTTTGCTCTTTGACAATCGAATAGGGTTTGAGAGGAAAGGAAGGGGCCGGGCTGTCCGGCTTCCCGGCATGGCCCGGCCCCTGATTATTACTTTTGCAAGGCCTTGGCGAAATAAAGCGCCTGACGCACTGCGTCGAGCAGATCGTCAAAGCCGTTTCGGATCTGTTCCGTCCCGGCATACCGTGAGAAGTGCAAGGCGTTTACGCCCTGGTCACGGGACAGACCGCGCGGTGCGGGCAGAGCGTCCAGCACCAGTTTGAACAGCGGCCCGGTAAGACCGGCAAGTTCCCGCTCAAAAGCGCCAAGCCAGTGGTATGTGTCGTTCTCGCGCTCTCGCAGCATCTCCAGCTTCTTCTCCAGTTCCATGGCAAAGAACTTGGGCGTGCCGTACAGGACCACGTTGGATTGTTCCTTGCGGGGTGCGGGCAGGGCTTTGCGAACGGGTGCGGCCGGAATAACCAAAGCGTCAATCTTGCCCTGCACGAAAGCCAGAGCGTCCGGAATCCACTCCACAGGCAGGTCGTCAATGCGCGAAAGCTGGAAGTGCGCCCGAACCTGCGGCCACAAGACCTGATGCGGTTGCCCCGAGGCCTGCGCCCAGGCGGCGACCAGGGCACGCAGCGGCGCGCGGTCGTCGGCTGTGGAGATGGGGAGGGAGGGTGCTACCGGCTCCCCGTGGCGTCCGGCAAGGAGGGCCTGCTCCATCTTGTTGAAGGCTTCGATATAGCGAATTTTCCAGGCCAGAGCCTTCTTGCCGGTAAAGCCCATGGCGACCAGAGTGAAGCCGTCGCGGGAGAGGAGATAAAACGGGCGCATCTTGCCTTGTTCGTCAGCGTATTCAGCCAGCCAAAAATTCGGTTCGCTGAACTCCTGTGCGCATTCAAAGGCTATTTTCCGCACAGATTCCACGACATGGGCATGCCGCTTTTCAAAATGCTCAGAAATGGACAGAGACGAAACGCGGGGATGGCCGTCGACAAGTTGAACGGCGGGGATGAGGCTGGTCATGGTGAACTCCAAGGTTTTTTCGAATGGCACCGCAAAATGCAAAATGCCGGGTGTTCGAAACAGCCCTTGGAGCTGCTGCCCGCCTTTAGCTTACGCTTGGACATATCGGGCACACCCGGCAAATCAATGGCAATTATGCCCGGAATTTGGGCAAAAGAAAAGGCCATATCTGTCGGGTGGCGTGGCCGCCAAGGGGTGTTTTCGAAGCACCGTGCATTGACCACGCCATAAAAACAAGAAAATGTCAATGGCCTATTCGGGGTTGTTCGTCGCCCTATCTTTCATGAGGGTAACAAGCCGCTCCCTTTGGCTTGCCATGGTAATCATATCCCAAAACGCCTCTTCATTTATGATCCGTAGGTTGCCGCCATCCAAAATAATCCGCTCCGCCTTTCTGTGCTTCGAGCTTTTCTGATACCCGGCGAGCCTGCGTGCATCCATGTCTCCAACAACTAGAATTGTGACTTTTGAGTTCATGTTGTCGATAACTGAGCAGCCGGTAGCAGCGGCTTTTTTCGCGGCATCCTCGCGGTGGCAGGAAAGCGAACCGGTAAAAACGATACACTCACCGGCGAGGGGGCCATTAGGATCGCCGTTCTGTTTCACGCGCGTATGTGAGTCTGGCGCTATTCGTTGCTCCACCCGCGTCAGCCATTCGGAAACGTTGATATTGTGGTCTGCACAAGCGCTAATAACGATATGGGCAGCAGCTTTTGCGTCCTCAAGGGCGTTATGGTGCCCAAACTCATAATTCAGAAACGTGCAAATATTTTTGAGCCCATACCCCTTTTGGGCAAACTGTTTCCATGCGCGCCGCGCAACACGCGCGGAGTCAAGCCAGGTGCAGCTTATCGGCTCCAAACCATAAAATATCAACGCTCTTGATATTGAGGTTCTGTCAAAGTGGGTGTGACAAACAACAACGTTGCCGCCAAGCGCCTTTTTTATTTCCTGGTACACATCACAGAGTGATGGAGCGTCGGCAACCATATCCTCGGTTATCCCGTGAATTTCTGTGTTGAACGAGTCAAAGTGAAAATAGGCGTCCGGTTTAATCAGCGACTCCCATTCATAGGCAAGATCACCGTTTTGATACCCGGCAATGCCTATCTGGCAGATAGAAGCAGGATCGCATTCGGCCGTTTCAACGTCAATTGCGTAAAAGTCCATATCCATGTTTCCTCATAAACAATAAAATTACTCTTTCTTTCCATAAGCAGCAGACTTTACCGCATCAACAACGTCTCTCCACACACGCATTTTATGCGCTGAGTAAACATCAACTCGTGTTTCTTCGGCAGCAATAGACTTAACTGATATATGAATACTCATTCCATACAGGGTGCTTTGCTCTATAACGGCTTCTCCTGAGTCTGCATAGACCATAGACCTTCTTAGCGGCAAGTATCCATCGTTTGACAGCATGGCATCAATGCGCTGGTACACGGTCATATAGGGAGCGTCCACAGTATAGGAATCGTGAATCTCGGGCGACCCCTTGAGTTCTTTGAGGTTGCTCGCGCCGCATCCGGCTATCCCAAGAAGCACAAGAGAAGCGAGCGCCAATAAAGCCTTTTGCATAACCGCTCCTTTACATGTCCCTGTTTTTCTTCCGCTCTTTTTCCCGCATCTGCTCCGCCTCTTCTTCCGTGCTCAGGCGGATATACTTCAGCCCCGGCAGTAGTTTCTCAGCTACCGGGTGCGTTACCTCTGTCAGTTGCGGACGCCCTGCCCACATGCCAAGGGCCACACCCCCCTCGATGTAGTATGTCTGTCCAGGCTGTATCTCCAGAGTAACGAGGGACCGGGCTTCTGTCTCGGCCAGATAGGTATGTTTTCCGGGCGTGGACTTGTGGACGAAGTACGTTCCTGACTTTAACAGGCCGATCTTTGTATCGTCCTCAAAAATGAAATAGCTTATGCCGCCCCCGGTAAAGGCGTCCTCGCGCAGAAAATAAATCAATCCCGTTTCAGCGTCCGCTGCCACAGGTCGCGGGGACTTTTCGTAGACGTAGTCTGCCCTGGTCGGCATTTTTGCACACCCCACCAACCCCACACACGCCAGCACAACCAAAGCCACAAGAACTTTCCGCATACCTTTCTCCTTTCCTCTCAATCCTCATTCGATTCTCACCCGATATCAGGGAATAGAACAGCGGGCAACCGTTGTAGATCTGAGGAAAGGATATGGCAGTCAAAGTATCACAAAGCGGTGGCATCTACATTGAGATCAGCGGCGACTATACGCAGTTGCAACGCGATCTCCGTGCCGTGACCGACCTTTCCAGGACCGCCGGCACCAACATCTCTAAAGCGCTTGAAGGCGCCATAGACCCCAGGCGCGCAGCCTCCTCCATCAATGGTTTGACACAAACGCTGATGAAAGCCCAGGCCGCGGGCAAAGCTCTTGCTGTGGACTTCTCCAGCCAGGAAAAGGCCATTCGTGAATGGGGGCAGATGGTCGGCATTGCCGGAAAAGAACTTGATCACTACGTCGCTATCCAGACCAAAGCCCTGAAGCTCCAGGCCGAAAAAACCTTTGCAGGCGAGGTGCGCAACCTCCAGCGCCTCACCGGATTGACCAATGAGGAGATGAACGCTCTGGCGAAGTCGCTGGGCGGGACAGGCACGGAGTTCAACAAGGCCTCCCGCTCCACGCGGGAACTCTGCCTGAACATGACCACGCTGTACCTTGAAGCAGCCAAGGTCGCCGCGCTCAAGGCCATATGGGACGGGTTCAAGGGATCGTTTGATCTGGCCGCGCGCTATGAAACGCTTGGCGTTGTAGTGCAGCAGGTCGGCAAGGTGGCCGGGCACGCCAACGTCGAGATCGACAAAAACGTCAACGCTCTGCGCCGCATGGGCATTGCCGGACTTGAAGCCCGCAAGACCATGACGCAGCTTATTCAGGCACAGGTCGATATCGGCAAATCCCCTGCCCTGGCCCGCATTGCTCAGGACGCCGCGGTCATCGGCGGCACCAACAGCTCCGACGCCTTTGAAAAAATGGTGCACGGCATCCAGAGCGCGCAAACCGAAGTGCTGCGGACCATCGGCATCAATGTCAATTTCGAGCAGTCCTATGCCAAGATGGCCGCGAGCCTTGGCAAAACGACTTCAGAACTGACGGAACAGGAGAAGGTGCAGGCCAGGGTCAACGCAGTCATGGAGGCCGGGGAGCGCATTTCCGGGTCTTATGAAGCGTCCATGACAACGCTCGGCAAGCAGATGAGCAGCCTTACCCGCATTCAGCAGGACTTCCTGACAGATGCGGGCAAGATGCTCCTCGAAGTCGCTAAGGCCAGCGGAGGAGTGACAACATATACCAACGCGCTTGAAGGGTGGAATGCTGTTGCCCTTGCCGCCCGTGGCAAGCTGGCTGGTGTCAGCATGGGGGAACTCAAAACATCCGCCTTGACCGGCGGTGTGCAGGGTATGCGCGAACTGGTCGAGGGCTTCGAGTCGGCCCGCGAAGAGGTTGCCACGCTTGAGGCACAGTTGCAGACCCTCGGCAGCAAAGGGATCGATGTTACCGTTATTTCCGCGGAGCTTGAGAAGACCAAGAAAGACTTTTTCGGGACGCGGGAGGAAGTATACAGGCTACAGGAAAATATCGCCCTGCTTGAGGCCCACGGCATAGACACAAGCCATATGGTTGCGCGGCTTGAAACGTTGATGAGCAAATTGCGTGAAGGCCCGCAGGCTGTAGATATTTTCCGCAAATCCCTTGGAAGCCTTGGGGCTATTGTTCGCGCTCAGTTCACGCAGGCCGCAGAAAATGACCCCGCGAGGTATTTCAGGTTCGGGGACGGCGCAAGAGAGATTGAAAGCGAATCCGCCAAGCTGGAAGCAGCGTATGCGAAAACGGCAACAAGGGTTAAGCAGCAGAAAACAGCGGTAATCAAGGAACAGCGCGAACTTACAAAGGCACTGGCGACCGCCGGGAAGTACACGCCCGCCGAAGCGCAGGCAATGGACAAGGCTTTTTCGGCAGAACTCGCCAGCCTCAATAAAAGCGGAGCATCTGCCGCCAAAGCAGCCGACCGCACTGCCTATCAGGCCAATGAAGCCGCCCGCGCCGCTGCCGACTCCCTGAAGAATCTGCAACTGCGGTATTCCGAACTCGTCTCGCAGATTACCGGCAACAGCCTGGGCGCGGCCCTGGAGAAATCGCAGCGCGATCTGGAGACGCAACTTGACGCCATTGCCAAAAAAGAACGCGAGATCACAAAGAACCGGGCGACGTGGGGCAAAGAGGGCAAGCTCACTTCCGAGGTATCCGGGTACCTGGACGAGCAGCAAAAAGCCCTCGACCAGGAACGGGGGCTACACTGGGCTATCAAAGTCGGCAATGATCTATTGATCGTCCGTACTGAAGCGGCTCGCACCTTCAGGGCCAACATGGACTATGCCGGGCTGGTGGGCGACCTGAAGGCGTATTACGCCGAAGAGGTCAAGCTGCTCCAACTCCAGCAGATAGGCACATCGGAAGCTGAGAGGCGCGCCTATGCGGAACGCATCCGCATTGCCACCGCCCGGCGGGATGTGGACGTTCCCGAACTGCTCTCTACTGGTTGGATGGACCAATCCAAGCAGGCACAGCAGGGGTACATAGACTTTTTCGAAAAGGGCGTACCCGGCGCGTTCGCAAGCGCTGCGGACTCCTTCGGCACTTTCACCTCTGACATAGCCACCGGCACCAAGAGCATCGGCAGCGCCTGGGCAGAGCTGGGCAAGTCCCTGAGCAGCAGCATCACAAAAATGCTGGCCGACCTCACCTCGCTCTATCTCAAAATGGCTTTGTTCGGTCAGGCATCCCAAAGCGGCGGGCAGATGGGCGGGCTGTTCGGGATAGCCTTCAGCGCCATTAGGGGCTTGTTCGGCTCCCCTTCCTTTTCCAGTTTCAACGGGTACACTCTGCCTAATATGAATTTGGGGGAATTCTATGCCCCCTCCAACCACAACGGCGGCATTGTCGGCATCGACTCCGGCCCGCGCCGCGCCCTCTCCCCTTCGGCCTTTGCCGCAGCCCCCCGCTACCATACCGGGGGCATTGCCGGGCTCAGGCCTGATGAAATCCCGTCCGTGCTGCGCAGGGGGGAGGAAGTTCTTACCACGTCCGACCCGCGCCACCGGAACAACGCCGGGGGCGGGAGCGCACCCTTTCAGCCCACGTTCAGCTTTTCTGTCCAGAACACGACCTCAACGCCCGTTTCCGTGCGGCAGAATGGATATTCCCAGGACGGCGCAGGCAACTTCGATATTCGCCTGCTTCTTGCCGAACTGGACAACGGCTTGGCGCAGATGGTCGCGGGCGGGCAATCCCGTACCGCTGCCGCCCTGGACAAAACGCGCGGGCTCAACAGCGCGGGCTCCCTGTACAGCTAGGGGGAAAACGATGTCGCTTCTTGATGAATGCATAGCAGAGGCCTACGTCAGCGCGCCGCAGGATACGATTATCCTGCACACGCTCGAAATTAATCATAAATCCTTTACGGAGCCTGCCCGCGTGGTTCGCTGGCCCGTCACGGACAACGAGCCAACGGTATTCAACTGTCTGCTGGAAGAGGACGCGCCCTACAACCCCGGCCAGGTCGTGAAGTTCCTCGGATTTCCGCTCGATATTGTCACGCCGGAAAAGTCTACGGAAAACCCCGGCCAGTTCCAGATCAAGATCAGCAGCGTCGGCGATGCACTGGATGAGCACCTGAAAGGGGCGGCGCTGTCCGGCGGACAAATCACGGCCATTTACCGGGAGTTCATCAAGGGCAGCGAGGGCACCTACGGCCCGCGCGCTGTTCCGTGGCATATCAATATCGACAGCCCCAAGATGGAGGTCGACACCATCGTCATAACCGGCGCTGTGCTGGACTGGATGCAGCGCGTCGTCAGCTACCTGTATACGCCGGAGAACAGCCCGGCGCTTGTCTCGGGAGGGTGATCATATGTGGTGCGACGCATACATAGGCAAACCGTGGGCGCCCGTCCCCGATCCGCCGCGCTCGTTCTCCTGCGGCGAGTTGGTGCGGCACCTGTTCCGCGAGCGGCTCGGGATTGATATGCCCGCCATCCTGGCAAATGCCGGGGTGCTGCGGGAGTGCATTGCGGATATCGCAACCCCGGCCCGCTACGGTCTTGCCCCTTTGCCCGCGGGCGCGTCCCCGCAAGAGTTCGATGTTGCCTACATGGTGCAGGCCACGCGGCAAAACCATGTTGGCCTGGCCGTGGACAGCCCGGACGGCCTCTTGATCCTGCATTGCGTCCAGGGCGCGGGCGTGGTCCTGAACAGCCCGGCGGAATTGCTTGGTGTGGGGTTTCGCCGCATTGACTGGTGCAGGCATCATTTGCTTGGAGGTGAATCATGCCCCGTATAGTGCTTATGTGCGGCCAACAGACGCGAGAAGTTTTTGAGGTTGCAAACGGCACCTCCCTGCACAACGTCATGAAAAGGCGCAACCCGGAAACGGGAAACTGGCCCGTGCCGACCATCTGCATTTTTGGCGGGCAGCCCGTCTTGCGCGAGGACTGGAAAAGAATCCTCCTGCGCGGTGATGACGTTGCCGTGTTCGCGGAGTTGCCTATGGGTGGCGGGGGTGGGGGCAGCAACCCCATGCAGATCGTATTTATGGCGGCTGTTATTGTGGCGAGCATCCTTGTCCCATACTCGGCCCCGTTTACCACTGGCGCGCTTGCCGGATACGGGGCCGCTGCCGGAGCTGCCATAGCTATTGCTGGATCCATCGCGTCCAGCCTCATTTTCGCCAACCGCCCCTCGGGCCAACTCGGCGCGTTTGACGCCGCCCAGGCCTCCCCTACCTATGGCATCAACGGCTCCAGCAATCAGGCCCGGCTGTATGAACCCGTCCCCAAGGGTTTCGGGCGCATGCGTATCGTCCCTGATCTGGTGGCGAAGAAATGGGCACAGTACATCGGCAACGAGATGTACCTGTACCAGGCCTTCGGGTGCGGGCGCGAGACGTACCTGCAAGAGGAGCTTGCTTTTGGCGGCGTGACATTCTGGCGTGACGGCAAGATTATCGAGTCCGCCTACACGTCCGAATCCGGCGACCAGTACGTCAACAAAATCAACGCGCAGCTCGTGGCTGTGGCCGACGGCGGGGGCTGGTACGGTCCCTACTCCGCTACCGGCGATATTTCGCTCACCCTCAACGCCACAGTTGATTTCCCGGATGGCCTCTGCACGTATATCTTTACTGGCGTTGACCCTGAGACAGGGCAGCCCTTGTGGTCGCCCGGAAGCGCGACGGCGTCACTGACTGCGGAATACCGGGAAAAGGGCAGTACGGACTGGCTGCCCCTGGCATCACAAAAAGTTACAAAGGCCACGACGCAAGCATTCTCCCTGCTCCTCTCCGGCAAGGCTGAGGAGTACGGGGAATACGAAATCCGCGTCCGGAACACTTCTGTCATTCCGGACACTGTATCCTACTACGACCCGGACACCAGCCAGACCTACACGACCAACACGCGCAAAAAAGCCGTGCTCAACAACGCATCGAGCACAGGACCGTCGATAAATGTGCAGATAGTGGAGCCCGGCGGCACAGTGACGCTGTTCCCGGACAATGTCGAGACGAGCCCCAACGTGGCCTCACAGGAGCTGCTTGCTCCCAACGCGGAGGGGCACGACTGGATCGGCCCGTTTGTAACCAACGCGCCCGGCACCAAGACGGACAACCTGCTGTTCAACTTCGTCTTCCCGCAAGGCCTCGGGCGGTACGACGACAAGGGCCGGCTGAAAAGCTATTCCGTCTCGCTCGAAATCCAGTACCGGGAAGTGGACGACAACGACAACCCCCTGTCGGACTGGAGCACTCTGCGCGCCGTTACATACACGGCCGGCACGCTCACTGCACAGCGCAAGACCGAGTCCTGTACCGTTGCTGCGGGCCGCTACCAAGCCCGCGTCCGGCGCACGTCGAACAAACGCACTGACAATAAGGCGGTCGAGACGATCCAGTGGGAAGCCATGACGGCCATGATCCCCGGCTCACTCACGTACGGCCAGACCGTCATTGCCGTCAAAATCAAAGCTACGAACGTACTCAGCCAGAACGCGGCGGATAACTTCACCGTTATGCAGACGGCCAAGCTGCCGCTGTACGACCGGGTCACCAAGACCTGGAGCGCCCCGCAGCCGACACGCTCGTTTGCAGCGGCCGTATCGTATGTGTGCAAGGACAAGTACGGCGGCGGCCTCGTTGACCGACAGATCGATCTTGATACGCTGTGGCGGATTGACGAGGAACTGGAGGCAAAGAACTGGCACTATGACGCCTGGATAGACGGGCCGTATAAAGTGTGGGGACTGCTTATCGAGATGTGCACCGCAATGCGGGTTGTCCCGCGCCCCGGGCCCGTGCTGTCCTTTATCGTGGACAAGTCCGGGCGCCCCGTGCGGCACGTCTTTACCCCGCGCGACATCGTGCGCGGCTCCTTCGTCCCCACCTGGAACACGTTCAAGGAGAACACCCCGGACGATGTGCTCGTGTCCTACCTGGATGAGGAGCTTAACTACCAGCGGCAGGACGTGCGCGCCAAGCTGCCCGAATCCGAGTCGCGCAAAACGGCATCGCAGAACTTCCTGGGCATCACGAACCGGGACCATGCGCATAAAATCGGCCTGTTCATGGCCGCCTGCAACCGCTGGCGCCGCCTCGGGTGCGAGTTCGAGACGGAAGGCGTCGGCAGGACACTGAACCTGGGCGACGTGATCAGCATCACCCATCCGCGTTTCCGGGGCACCGCGTCCGGCACACTCATAGCCTGGGACGAAGCAACCCTGACCCTGCGTCTATCCTCAAGCGCTACCGTTGATGGCGGCATTGTGCCCTACATGAGCCTCACGCGGCCGGATGGCACGCCGTGGGGGCCGGTGAAGCTCCTTTGGGTTGACGGCACCCGGGTCCGGTTCGATCCCGAGGACTATACCGCGCTGATCCTGCAAGGCTTCGAGTCGCCCTTTTCCTGGCTGACGGCCGGAGAAGACCGCATGCCCACGGTCTGGACGTTCCAGCAGGGGCGCGAGTTCGCTGAACGTTACATCATAACCGGCATTATCGCGCAGACCTTGTACCGCTACCGCATTACCTGCATCAACGATTCCGACATGGTGGACAGCTACGACGGGATGCCCACGCCTCCACGAGGATACCGCGGCAACCTGCCCGACCTGAACACCTTGCCTGAACCGCCGAACCTGCAGGCCTCCCTGACGGATACGGAAGTTGAAATGCTCCTGTCCGCGTCCTGGAGCGAGGTAGCCGGGGCCACCGGGTACGAGGTGCAATCAAGCACCGACGGCATAGACTGGGTCCGGTACGGCCAGGTCAATGCGCCCTCGGTGCAGTTCCCCGTTTCTGATGACACGACATGGGTCCGCGTTGCGACGGTACGCGGCTACGATCAGTCGTCCTGGTCCGTCTGGCAAGGAGGAGAGGCAGCATGATTCGCTGGCCGTGCTGGATGCCGGTTCCGCGGGTAATAGGCTACGGAGCCGAACCCGTTGACCGGCGCGCAAAGACTTCCATGGATATAGGCGGCGTATACCGCGTCGAGTTCGACACGGATGAATCGCAATGCCAGTGCGAGCTGATTCTGGATTCCGACGCAGCCGCATGGTTTGAGGCCTTCGACCAGGGCGTGCTGAAACAGGGCAGCACATGGTTTGAAATGCCCCTGTGGATTGCCGGGCAGATCAACTACCACACTGTGCGCATGCGGGAGCGGCCCAAGGAAGGCGAGAAGATAGCGTGCCATACGCGCTATATCCTGTCCCTTGATATCTCCAAGCGCAAACTGCTCTGCCCGCAGTACGCAGAGGTCATGCTGCACTACTCCCCCCGTGAACTGAGATACTACAGCAAATTTTTCGAGAAAATGACCACAACGGTAATGCCCGGCATAACGAACATTCCGGCGGACGTTTGGCCCTCATAGGAGACTGAATCATGGCTACCGATATACTGACCTGCAATGATATCCAGCTTGAAGAAGAGCTTGAGCTGCTTGAGATCAACCTTGCCAAGATAGACAAGTGGGTAAACGGCACCGAGACGGAAACAGTCAAGCTCGGCGGCGTTGACACAGACACGATCCGCAAGCTCGTCAAAACATACTGGCGCACGGCCACCAAGAGCCGTCTCGGCGTCGTGCAGATAGGCGACGGCCTCAACATTACTGTTGCCGGGCTGCTCTCTGTGGCCTATGCCGCAGGGTCGGGCATCTCGCTTAATGACAAGGGGGAGCTGACTATTGATCCCTCGGCGTGGAGCGAAGAACTCACCGCAAAGATTATGTCGCAGATCCGGGTGCCTTTTTGGCTTTCGAAAAACACAACATGGTACGTTAATGCTGCAACCGGCAGTGACAATAATAGCGGACTTACGCCAGCGACTGCGTTTAAGACCATACAAAAAGCCATATCGTATATATGTGATAATATTAATCTCAGCGGCTATAACGCTACGATAAGCGTTTCTGCAGGAACGTATTCCATCATTACAACAAGAAAATATAATTCTTCAGGTGGAATAATACGGATAGCTGGTTCTGGAAAAGATATATCATTTATAACAGTGAGCAACAGCAGGTGCATAAATTCAGAAAATAACAGCGGAACATATGATATATCTGGATTCACCCTTGAAGAAACAACAACACTAAGCCAGTCCTCAATATACGGATGCGTATATTCAGAGAGCGGTGTTTCTATAATATTGTCGGATCTAAAATGCATACAAAATGAACCAAACGCATCTATCGCATCGCAGGCTATTGTGCGATCAAATGGGGGAAGTGTCTCTATCGGACAAAATGTCGAGATGATAGCAAACGGTCTGTCGTCAGGGTCAAATTTGTATGCGCTATTCTCGAACAACCGGGGGACCATAAACGTAGAGCGCGATCTCTCTATTAATGGAACCCTCAATACTACAGCAAGCGCAACAAACGTTTCAATTATCCAAAGAGGGGCGAACCTGCCTGTTATTACCGGAACCGTGACCGGCAAAAGATGGTCTGTTTCCGCGAACGCAATCATAAGAAGCAACGGCGGCGGAGAAAACTATTTCCCCGGATCTATCGCAGGCGGTCCGCCCACTAGCGGCGGGCAATACTTATAGTGGAGGACTAGCATGTACTACTGGAAAATAAACGATGGGCGGATATGGAGCGCTGAAGCGGCTGCTTTTGTTGATGCCGTACCTGAGGGGGAAATTGTTGCCCCTCTCTATTCCGATGGGACGCCCGCTGGGATTGACTACCTGCGCAGGACAATATTGTTCTACGGGTATGAACTCGGTGAACTGATGACGCTTGAAGAGGCGCGGTCGGCGAAGCTGGCCGAGGTCATGGGCAAATACAAGGCCGCCTTTGCTGAGATAGAAATTGTATACCCGTCCGAAGAGCGCGAGGGGTGGCCCATCCAGAAAGAGGAAGCCCTTGCACTCCGAAACAACCCACAGGCGGAAACCCCGGCACTTTCCATGCTGGTAAGCCGGCGCGGCAAGGGGGAGACTGTGTCGGAACTCGCGGAAAAGGTCTTGCAGAATGCGGCGCATTGGCCGTTGGTGTATGCCTACATCACCGGCCAGCAACAGCGCAGGTACGCGGAAGTATCCGCGCTGGGGACCGTGGCTGACATACAGGCCTATGAGGTAGCGTATCAGGTGCCGAAGTAGTGGCGCGAAACGAATGGGTCCGTGTGCCAATCCGTGTGCCAAACAGGCGAGGAAAGCGGGGAAATTTGAAGGAAGGTAAAGCGTGAAGTCCTTGGAACTCAATAATAACGCGCTAGGGGTTCCAGTCTTTCACGCCGTCGACAGGGGTTCAAATCCCCTTGGGGACGCCAGAGATTTCAACGGGTTAGATGCACTAACTCTTATTGAACCATGTTGGTTACATGGTTCTGGTTACAAAATGCCTCGGAAGATACCAGCTTCCGGGGCATTGCCTTTTCCAGCAGGCCGCTTACGGCCTGTTCCAACTGTCCGATTCCGCTCTCGCCGTCACCGTCGCTGCGTACCGGACTGTGTACGTCCGGTGAAAGCGCTTTCTCCAGCAGGCTGAGCGCGGCACGGCCAATCTCACTTCTGCTCAGGGCATCCTGAATAGCTCCCTGGTCAGTGAATAAACCAACCTTACGCAGGTATTTATCCGTGGTCGTGGCATGGTAATGCCCAAGCTGCTCCTTGGCCGCGCTCATTCCACCCTCGCGGAAGGAAATGTGGGCGCTCACATGACGGATGGAGTAAAACACAAAGGGTTTCACTCCAGCCCTCTTGCACAGGCGCTCGCAGAATTTGCTGCGGTGCCGGAAGGGCTTGCCCATGGCCGAGTGACAATGCGTCCGCATGAACACGTTATCAACGGCGCAAGGCCGGGCGTCACGCCACCAAGCAAGAGCCTTGACCAATTCAGGATGCATATCCTTCCATCGAATGCGTTTTTTGCCGTCCCTGGTCTTGTAATCCTCAAGGCGTATCGCACCCTCTTCCAGGCGAATATCACGCTGCCAAGAGAGCTTGAATACTTCTCCAGCCCTTGCGCCGGTATAGTAAAACACCAGCAGCATGACCAGATCTTGACCTTCGGCGAGCTCCAAAACCTTGATCACGTCATCTTCAGGCGGCACATAGCGATCAGTCGCGTCGACCGGGAACTCCTTGACCATGGCGAACGGGGATTTTCCCTGCGGAAAATTTTCCACAGTGTCCGTACCCCAATTCCAAGCGGCCAGGATGTTTTTCCGGTACTTGTTGGCCACACTGGCCGGATTGCCGATTTTACCACCTTTTTTGGGCTTTTCCGGATCTGCATTTTCGTCCAACCGGGCAGCAAGACGTTCCTCGGCCTCCTTTTCCTTGGCCTTGTAGATGCTGACCAAGAATTGGTTTGCCTTGGGCTTGGTAATGGCCTCCAAAGACTGGATGCCCTCCAGCTTGCAGAATGCGAAAAAGGCCTTCAGGTGCAACTGCTTTTCCTTATAGGTCGTAGCACCCATGGTACGCTGCGCATGGTCAAGATAACCATCACCCCAGGCCCAAAGCCTTTTTAAGCCCGTGGGGATCTGTGTCTTTTCCTGCTGGTTCTCCGCCAGAATCTGCTGACTTGGCTTTATCCCCAGTACCTCCAGCGCAGCCAGAAGCGTATGCCCCTTGGCCATAAGCTCCTCGATGTCTTGTTTTGTCTTCACCTCCCATGCTCTTGCAGCCGTCCATTCCGGCCCTTTCTTCCGACCGGGCGGAAACGTCTGAGAAGCCACCTGCCTCCCGTTCACCGTCACCCGCGCCAGCCATTCCTCGTTCCGATCCTTGCGTTTCGTTGGCATTGAAGTACTCCGTCAAATTACCGAAGCGAAATCTCCAACGTCGTCCAAAACGCCTGCCACCTAACGGGGAGGCTAGCTGTTTGACGGTTCGATGGTCAAGCCGTAAATATTCGGCGACTTCATCGAGGCTCAAGATATCGTTCGGCTCATAAGGCATAGAAACGTACCTAAAACTTGCCACGGTAGGGCTTAACAGGGCTCAATAAGCTGTAAAGCCAAAGAACTGCGGGTTCTTTTGGATAAACAATGTGTTTGCCAAGTCTCTGCGCACCTTGCGGCCCACGATTTTTGGCGTCTCTGTTGGCGATTGTTCGCCAAGCAACCGCGCCCCCGCTGATATGGGAAAGCTCTTGCCGTGTAAGAAACGGCGGCGCAACTCTGTACATTTCAATGAATGGCGCGGGGAGCTGTAAAATTGACTCTGGAATGTCTGTATTCATTTTGGCCTAACCTCACTGTGTGGCATGGACAAACAACGCAAAAAAGCCCTGCTGCGAACGCAACAGGGCTCCAATTATGCACTTACCACACGGGCCATGCTTTATGGACTCCCGAATTTCTGCGTCCGCGTGAGAATTAGTGGCTGCAACAGCAGCTACAAAGGCATGCATTTACAGCATGACTTTCACTTCTTCTCTGTCCTGAGGAGAACTGTTAAAAACAGTTGCCCGCCAGGAGCCACACGGACTCAAAGGCGCTTGCCACCCCGGTTATTCGGCAAACAATGCAGAGAGCCACCCCGGAAATTCATTAAGTTCCCGGAAAGCATAGCGGCATGCTGTCTCTACTTCTTCTGAGCTAAGCCCATGCGGCCAAGTTGACGATTCGCTTGCCTCGATTTCGAGGCTGGTCAACCCAAAAGCCACCTCAAATGGTGTCGAATTATCGAGCGCACCTTCTGAGAGTAGCTGTGGTTGATAACCTCGCCAAAATCGTACCACTCCATCACGATAGGCCCGAGCGATATTTTCGCCAAATTCATCAATTAGGGTGTGTCGACATTCAATCATGATTGAGCTAGACTCATGGCAGGAGGATTGCCATGCACCGCCGACACGCCTTACGCGACGACCAGTGGGAACGAATAAAGGATGCCTTGCCGGGCAAGATTGAAGACCCCGGCAGAACGAGCGCCGATAA
>JAVBTB010000023.1:0-9894 GCA_031556355.1 Desulfovibrio sp.
GCAGCAGCTTTTCCAACTCATCCAGGTCAATCTGCTCGGGGCCGCTTCTCTGGAAGAACTCCTCAATCCGCGACGACGAAAAAATGAAAATCCCTACTACCTCAGCTTGTTAGGCTTGGCGGCTTAGCCGGACAGCAATGACCTCATCCATGAAAAATCCGGCGAAGAGTGTCTGGTGCGCATGGAGAATGTCAACGGTGTGCAGCAGGCTGCGTCCGTCAGGCGCTTCATGCTCCAGTACACCGGGCTGCTCACCCGCGTGGCGCACGGACACTGTCCACCAGTCCCGATTGACGTCGTTGCGTGGATGCTCATACAGGCTGAACACAAAACCGGGTGTATGGCGCGATATGTCGGACTCGCATTCAACCCATTGCCGGAAGGTCAACTGGCGTTGCAACTGAATGCGCGTGTAGCGGTCCCCCTCGCCCCTCTCCTGGTACAGATGCGGGAACTGATAGGTCTCCAGGTGCAGGGCCGGGGGCACAGGCGCTTTTTCCCATTCCGTTTCCCGCTGTTTTCCGGTCAAATCCAGGCTGGGGAGTGTGAAATTCCATTCCCGGTAGGTGCTGCTGTCGCTGTTGACGCGGTGTTTGAGATTCAGGCGCGAGACCACGGCGGTGTCTGCCGGGAGGCCGGAACCGGGATAGAAGCGGAGGGAGCTTTCCCCCTTGATGTCCGGCCCGCCCTCAGCATCGCAGAAGCACAGGCAATGCCGTTCCTCGCTATGCTCGAAGTAGAAGAAGATTCCTTCTTCCTCGCAAAGCCTGGACAGAAAATGGAGGTCCGACTCGCCGTACTGTACGCAGTATTCCCGCTCCGGGTAGGTTTCACGGAGCTTGAAGGCATACGTTTCCGCCAAAAAATTGTGCTTGCGCAGCACTGTTTCGATAATTTTCGGCACGGTCCGGTGCTGGTAAATGCGGTGATCCTGGGTCTGGCCCAGAAACCAGAACCGGGGCACCAACTCACAGCGATAGTGAGTAAAAGCGTTGGCCGTGTGCAGTTGCTCCATTTGACGGATGATGCCGTGCACGGGGCGGGTCTTGCCGCTGCGATCCGCTATGGTAAGCAGGGCCTCTTTGCCCAAAAATTCTGTCAGGTCCAGGTTGCTGTCCCGGCTGACCAGTTCTATGGAAAATTCGTATGGCAGACTCACGGTCTCCGTGCCGGAAAAGGAATAGACCGACAGCCCGGAGAAATCGGGCAGTTCGGAGCTTACGGAAAAGTCGAACCAGGTACGGTTGGCGGCAAGCGCGTTGAACAGCATGGGGAGCCCCTCAGCTTTCAGGAAGGATGCTTTGTGGAAGAGTCCACTGCATAAGAAATTCCGCATTACGCGGAACGCAATTTCAATACTGTAAGTAAACTATAGGAACTATCAGACAGGAATACGAAACGTATACCATTTTCAATAGCGATTTGCTAGAGTATTTTATTCTTGAAATAGTCTAGATAAAGTTCTATGGTTTGCCCATGAGTATAGCAAGCCCTGAGATTCGCAGAATAGCGGTAGAGGCGTATTTGTCCGCCAAAGCAACGCAGCAACAACTTGCTGATATTTTGGGATTTCATAGGACGGCTATTGTTCGATGGGTTCGTGAATACAGAGAAGAAGGAAAGCTCGAACCACGAGTTCGCGGCCATATGGCCAAGGCTTTTTCCAATGAGGAGAAAGAGCGGCTTGACGGCAGCACAGAGTGCGTCGTGGTTGATGGAGCGATGGATAAGGCTATGTTTGTGGAATATATAGTTCAAATGCTGTGCCCAAGCCTACGTCCGAACGATATCGTGATCATGGACAATTTGTCGGCCCATAAAAACCCCGATGTGGCTGAACATATCAAAAGATGTGGCGTTGAACTTTTGTATTTGCCTCCGTAGAGTCCAGATTTAAACCCTATTGAGAATATGTGGAGCAAGGTCAAGCAGTTGCTGCGCGGCATGGAAATGCGAACTTATGACGCCCTGGAAAAGGGCATTGCCGACGCGCTTGACTCGGTCTGCGCAAGCGATGCCCAAGGGTGGTTCAAATGCTGTTGATATAGACTATTTCAAGAGTAAAATACTCTAAGGCCGAGTGGCCCTGGCCGCCCTTTCCGGCGAAAAGACCATTGCTGAACTCAGTTCCGAGTATGCGGCAAGGGCAGAGGATACATCATCTTTTCCGTCTCGCTTACGGAATCGCAGCAATCAATCCTCTGTATGTTTCCTTTGTCGTCAAAATGGCAAATGCCGAACTTTGCTTCCCGCGCTTGCTGTAAAAGGGGCTGCGGCAGCGAGAAGGCGTTGCTTACCTCCTCCAAAGACAGGGGCGGAGCCGGTTCATGGCGTCTGTTCCGCTTGCCGTGGAAGCGCAGCCAGTTATACAGAGCCCATCCCCATAGCAACACAGCGAGCCCCAGAACCTCCGGCATGTATATAAGCATGGCGGCATGCACCACAGTGCTGGCGCGCATTTGGCCGGCAATGGCGGAAGAAACGCCCCAGGCCGTCCCCCATCCGATAGCGGCCAAAAAAATCCGGATCAAGCGGGCGAACCGCCACCATAAACCCAGGGACAGCAGCCAGGCGATAATTTTTCCTTCGGCGGTGTGTGCGCCGGGCCTGTGGATAATAAGCTTCTTCGGGTCGATACTCATATCTCTTGCCATCCTTGCTTTTTCCGTGGCTCCTCCTGGGGCTCGCGGTGTTATTTAGCGTATTCCTCTGTCCGTGGTGACCCAAAGCCCCCGTTTGCCCGGGTGCCTGAAGAACATGGCTATGGGAAAAGCGACGATGGAAACCAGCCAGTTGACCGTCCAATAAAACAGAGGAAACCATATTGTGTACAGGTAGATACGCAGCAATCCCTGGTCATAGCGCCGGTCAAGCAGCAGGCTGACGGCGATCTGCAAAAGACAGGTCAGCCCCAGCACCAGCCCCGGCCAGTGGGGTATCCAGGATATGGAGGTCTGACCAGGAGGAAGGTGAAAGAATAGCCCGGCGAACCATATGCCCACCAGAATTGCCATGGTGTAACTCCAGGCGACGCTGGCGAGATACTCTCCGTATATTCCCCACATCCTTCGGGACTTCCAGGAGAATATCTGCCAGGAGTATTTCTTTATAGCTTCACCGCCACCCACGGCCCAGCGCAGGCGCTGCTTCAGAAAGCCGCGCAGTGTTTCGGGCATGAGAATCCAGCACAAGGCCCGGGGCTCGAACCGTATATCCCAGTGCGCCAATTGCAGCCGCCAACTGACGTCTATGTCCTCGGTCATGGTGTCTTCGTTCCAGTAGCCAACATTGTGCAAAGCGCGCTTCCTGAATGCGCCGATGACGCCTGAAATTGTGTAAATCCGGCCATAAATGCGCTGCGCTCGTTTCAGCAGACCGATAATGGCGGAATACTCGCCCACCTGGAGGCAGCCGAGCAGGGTGGAACGGGTGCGCACGCGGGGGTTGCCGGTCACCGCGCCCACCCGGGGGCTTTCCAGAAAATGCCGCATGATCCAGGTAACGGCATGGTTGTCCAAAATGGCGTCCCCATCAATGCAGACCAAAAACTCGCTCTGGGCGACCAAGGCTCCGCTTTTGAGCGCCAGGGCCTTGCCCTGGTTTGAGGCCAGATGCACCACCCGCATGCGGGGGGAATTCTCGGCCAGTTCGTTCAGCAGGTGGCCGGTATCGTCAGTGCTGCCGTCGTTGACCGCTATGATTTCGTAGTTGGGGTAATGTATGCCGGCCAGCGATTCGAAGGTTCGGGCCACGTTGAGCCGCTCATTATAGCAGGGCACCACTATGGATACCTGAGGGTAGGACGGAAGCTGCGGCGGTTCGTTACAGCCGGGCTTGCGGCATTCAAAACGGAAATAGTACAGCAGCCCCCCGGCAAGCCAGATGTACGCCATCAGAAGAGGGTAAAAAAAGGCAAAAACAAATGCGTATCCCATCAATGGGCTGACCATGGCCATATCTTTTCCTCGCGGATGAGCTCGTTCGCTATTTCAGGAAAGGGTTCTCCTGGGTTGAAAAGAATGGGCGGATGACAGAAATGTCAGGATGTGCGGCAATAGGATCTTCCGGGTAATAGCCTATATTGCCGATGCCGTTTTGCTCCAGCAGGTTCATCTGCCCTGCGAGCGTTTTGCTGGAGACGGGGCCGGCGTGCCCCGGACGCCAGTCCCTGGCCTGCAGTTCAAACACGGTTTTTTCCGTCCCCAGGGGGTAGCTTTTTATCCTCTGCGCCATTGTTTCCAGCCAGGCGGAGGGCTCCTGTGTTTCTTCCATAAAGGGCATGGCCATGATGACGGTGTAATCATAGGCGTCAAGAAAGTCCTCTACCCGCTGGGCAAACCATTCTTCGGAAGCGGGATCCATCACCACCTGGGCATAGAGGTTGCGTGCGGTTTTGATAACCGGGCTCCATGTTCTGAAGGCCGCTTGCAGCTCCCTGGTAAAATCTACAAGCGCCCGCGTTTTGGCGCGCGTATACCGGCGCAGCAGCTCCGGATCCTGGCGGATGGCCTGTATGCTTTCCGGAAAGCCCTGGCTGCGCAGCCAGGCCAGTCCGGCGGGGCTGGCATCCTCATAATCGCCGAGCACGGCGTCATCATGAAAAAGCAGCCCAAAAACACAGGAATGCATGGCCAGATCTGCATATATTTCTCCAATGATTTTACGGTTGTCGAGATCAAACGGGCTGAGGCGCCGGTATGTACTGCCCGTTTTGTCCGGCGGATTGGCCTGCACCAGCGTATGCTCTCCAGGCAGCCTGAAGCCCAATACGGGCATCCAGGCATATACCCTGACGCCAAGGCGGGTGTAGATCTGCCAGGAAACATAGTTGAACAGGTCAGCACGCATCGGCAGGTGCCGGTTGGGAAAATACAGGGCATCGGCAATGCCGTCGCCGTCCGGATCCGCAAAGGCCTGCAGATAGACCGCGCTGGGGGCGAGGGCTTTGATGCGATCGAACAGCGCGGATATATTCTTGTATTGCTGCTGCGGGTCGGCGTCGTAGACCATGTCCAGATCGACGTGCATGACGTGCTGTACCGGATACCGGGCGCGCAGGGCCTCACCGTCGCGATAGCGGGAGTAGGCCGCGCCGTTGCCGGTTTGTCCCCCCCACAGACCGTCGGATAGGCTGGCGGGAGGCGTTTGCCGGTAATTGCCGGCGGCGAGGTTATTCATGACATCGTTGAAATTCATCTTCGGATAAGCCATGTAGCGATTGAACGTCGGCCAGTCGTCTTTAAGCCCCAGAGAGGCGGTCAGGCTGTACCCGGCCTCCAATGCGGCTTTGACTCCCGGCTCTTTATACCAGCCGTAAGGCCAGACCAGCACGCGGGGACGGTACCCGGTGCGCCTGGCGATGATGTCGGCATTGCGGGCGACGTCACTTTTGACCCGCTGGTAAAAATCCTCCGCGCTTTCATAGGTCTTGCGAGCAGGATCGTAGGCGAGGGTTCCGCCGGCGGGCTGCGGCACCCCCTGGGGGTTGCTGCTGTGTCCCAGATGCAGGTTGTGGGTGTGCCCGGCAAGCTCAACCAGGCCTGAATCGGCCATCTCTTTGATTTGAGCCCAGGTCAGGAAATAGGAACGCGGCAGTTGGGTCATCCCGCCGTAATTCACCGGCTTGTCCGCGGGCGTTTCCAGCCAGGCCGTTTCAAGGGCCAGCATGGCGGGATACCGGTAGGCGCGCAGCAGCGGATAGATCAGATGATAGAAACTTGCGTATCCATCGTCGAAGGAAAGCAGCACGGCCCTCGGAGGCAGCTCTTTGACGCCTTTTTCCGCCTGCAGGACATCTTCGACACTGATGGCTGTGTACCCGTTGTCCCGCAGCCAGTCAAAATGGTTGGCCAATTCTTCCAAGGTGATGGAAATGGTATCCGGCGGAGCAAGGGGGCTGCCGGACGGCAGCACGTTGTGGTAGCACAAGGTTACGAACGTGGGCTGTTTTCCCTTCATTTCCGCGTGTCCGGGAGAGGAGCCAAGCAGCACACAAAGGCAGACGCCGGCGCTGACTGTGCGCAAAAATGATGTGATACGATGCAGCATATCAAAACTTCCAGATGAGGTTGAAAAAAACGTTGGTGTCGTTCTCCAACTCGCCATCGTATGGTCTGCGCTCGATGGTGGCACCATAGGCGATGGAAAACCTGTCGGTCCAGTCCAAATTTTGGCCATACTGAAGTGAAAATACAGGCAGCGTGCCATAGTCCTGTTGCGCATAGCCGCCTATTCCGGCGGTCAGGGCGTGGCTGAGCGACCTGTCGTAGCGGCGCCACAGCACAGCGCCGTAAGTCAGGGAGCCGCCGAACTCCGCTTCGGTCTTGGGGTTGAAATAGGGGCGATCCTCGTCTTTGCTGTTGCCGCCCACGCTAACGCTGGCCGTGCCGTCCACGTAGTGGGTGAATTCCTGCCACAGCCGCTGGGTAAGGCTGGCGTCCAGGCCCAGGCGCTGGTTGCCGTCGGAAAAGCTCATGCCTTGGGCGTTTATCCTGGCCGACCTGCTCTCGTTCCAGTAATAGTTGGCCCCCACGCTGTAGCTGTCGGCGGTGATCCCCTCGCCGCGGGCGCGCAGGGGCGTATCGCGGCTGCCTATCTCGAAGGAGAAGGGAAAAGACCAGTGATCGCCCGGCGTCAGCGAGCCGTACAATGCGGCTCCCATATCGTCCGAGCCCGCGTCGTCGTATCTGGCTTCAAGGCTGGCCGTCACCCAGGGAACGCGGTATTCGACCCCCATGATGGAAAGGAACTGCCGGGCGAGTCCCTCGTCGTAGCGGGCCCTGGCAAAGGCCGTGCCCGCGTATAAGCGCCAGTCATAATGTATCGGGGGGCTGTACAGCCGCCACTCGAAAGAAGGAGTCTGCTCGCGGCCGGCGGTGCCGGGAAGCGTACCGCCGATGGAGGAGGCCCAGTTGCCTTCCATCTGGAATTCATACAGGGAATGGGTTTCCCAGCGCCGCAGAAGCCGCCTGACGTCCTCGGAATAGGAAGCGTAGTCTCTCAGACCGTCGGTAATGTTCTTTGCCTTGCGCCAGTCTTTGGCGTCCATGAAAGCATCGGCTTTGTGCGCCGCCAGGTTGATGTCGTCCGGTGAAAAGATCCGCGCTCTGTTAATGGTTTCCAGGGCCGTTCTCGGCAGGCCGCGCATCAGGTACGTGCCCGCCAGGCCGCTTTGCGCGTCGCCAGCGGCCGGAGCTTTATCGGCCAGTTCCTTGAAGTGCTGTTCCGCTTTCCCTAACGAGTTGGTATACAGATAGGCGTAGCCGAGGGTAACGTCCGCATCCAGTTTTTTCCAGTCAGTATCCTCCAGGGGCGGCTGCCCCCCTGTGGGGCGCAGGACGGACTCCCATGTGGATTCCGCCTGCTGCAGCGCTTCAGCCAGTTGTTCGTTTTCCAGGTACGCCCAAAAGAGGCCGTTTTGCGCCCTGTACAGATCGTCCCGCTTAAGGCGGGGGCTGTAAGTGTCTTTGGCGGCGATAATAGCCGCGTATATTTCCCGGGCCTTGTCCGGTTTTTGCAGGCGCATATACGCTCCGGCCGCCGCCAGTTGCGCCGACGGGGGGAGAATGGGGACACGGGGTTTTACCGCCTCGTACTGGGCCGCCGCCTCCCGGGCCAGACCCAGGTCCGACAGGGGCTGTATTCTGGCGATGTCTCTTTGCAGCAGACAGTCCGACTGAGGCGGGCATTCCGGGTCGGCGTCCAGACTGTCCAGAAGGGAAAGTGAGGCGCGCAATCTGCGTTCCCGCTCAACCAGATTGCGTGGAATTGCGGACAGTTCGCCCCAAAAGGCGCTTTCCTGTGCCGCAGCCCGGGAGATGGCGTCAACGCGTTCAGAAGAAACGGGAGGAGGCTCTCTGCCGTCCGGTTCGCCGGCGATGCTGTGCGCTTCCCGTGCGCCGCCCGCAGCGCTCAGCCCCAGGATCTCGCCTCTGCGCGCATCCGGGCCGCCGCCGTCATGCGCGTCACCCCCGGTGGCACCGAGGAGGCCTTCCATCGCCATGATGCGTGTATAGCCCATACCTTCTCGGACGGCCGCAATTCTTTTTCCCAGTCCCGGCGTGCGGCTGCGTTCCGCCTCGTCGATAAGAGCAGCGGCCTTGTATGCATCGCCGATGTCGGCAAGAACAAAAGCGGCAGTCACAAGCAGTTCCGGGTTGCGCCCCTGGGCTGCCAGCGCTTTTGCAAGCAGCTTTTTGCAGTCGTAGAACTTGCCCGCCGTGGCCAGGGCTCTTGCCCCCGCCTCAATGGCATAGGGCGGCGCTATTGCAAGGCGTAAGCGGCGGGCGTATTCGACGGCTTTGTCGTCTTCCTTATTCCATTGCAGCAAAAAGAGATAATCGCCCAGCAGATACTGGTCGTCAGGATGCCGCCGATACAATTTCGCTATGACGGCCAGCCCCTTGGGCACGTCGCCGTCCCGGGCTTCGGCCACGGCGGCGTCCTGCTCGGCGCGGTAGGATGATGCAGGTCTGGACGGTGAGGCACGGGGTTGGGCGGGCGCGATCCGGCGGCGCAAGTAGGCCTTTCCCAAGGCTATGGCTTTGGCGTCGGCAGCAGGGAATTTGCGGGAATAGACCTCCAGTTCCGCAAGCCCCTTCGCGGCGTATCCCAAATCGCCCAGAGTAAGCGCCCGTCCCAGGGCTATGTCCGCATTGCCGGGAAAGCGCGCGACTCCCACATCGTACCAGTGCCGGGCTTTTGCAGGATTGCCGCTTTTGCGCAAGGCGGCGGCGACCGCCTGTACGACATATTCCGGCACCCGTTCCGGCGTCAGGCCGGAACTCAAGGCCGCGGCATCGGCATAGCGCCCGGCCCAGCCGGTAACCACCAGATAGTCGTAAAGGATGGCGGGATCTTCCGGATGCGCTTCATGCAGCCGCTTCAAGACCGCCAGGGCTTCCGTATAGTTTCCCTTGCGGGCCTGAGCCACGGCCCCCTCACGGGACGCCTCGGGCGCCGTTGTATCTGCGGAGGCGGAAGAGAGGGAATGCCGCGCCGTCAACGGGGCAGGGGCGGAGGAAGACGCTTTTGGCACTGCGGACTGGCCGGAAGGGGGTAGTTCCCGTGCGGCCGCTGCTGATAGAGAAAGATTGCAGCACAAGATTAAAGCGCATAAAACGACGCGTAAAGCAAATGTACAACCCATAATAGCCACCTCTTTAGTTACACTCTGGGCGGTACGGGCGGGGTCGCTCCTCGTATAAAAGCCGGCGGCAGTCCAAACGGGGGATCCAAGCTGCCACCATAGCCGATAATTTCGGGTATGGCTATACTGTGAAGGATTTTGCTGAAAATTCTTTGCTCCTTCGCGACTCCTTGCTCCAATTTTGCTCTACTTTTGTTGAAAAGTTTGAATCTTTATGGTGAATTATGCTTTTTCAAAGCCATGCGATTTAAATACTCAGACACTATGCTATCGGGAAAGTGTCTCTTATGTGCGAAATATATTGCATTCTCTCTCCTGTTAAATGCCGAATTCTCTCTCATTCTCTGAGAGAATTTTCGCAAGAGGGTCCGTCCTGGGGAGCCAAAAAAGTCAAGGGCTTTCGGATAACACCGAAAACCCTTTTTCTTTTGGTTGGCGTTTTCGTCCAACTCCTGTCCAACTTTTTCCGCTCAATCCAGCTTTATCCAATTCACAGGTTCTTTCCTCGAGACTAGTTTTTGGTACCGTGAGCGACGCGCGCGGGAGGTTGCCAGCACGGAAGCTCTTGCCCCACCTGCATTCCGCCGATGGATCGCCTGCCCGAACTAGTATCGTGTAACATTTAAAATTTCGTATTTTTTAAAAATGAGCTATAGTCATGGCAACCAAAGGAGGTTGCTGTGGCTCCCCGATATAGAGTTACATTGATGGAATCTGAACGCGTCGAACTCGAAGCCTTAACATGT
>JAVBTB010000065.1:0-45136 GCA_031556355.1 Desulfovibrio sp.
CCTTTGAGTCGTCTGAACAACCTCTCAACTTCGTTGCGTTTTTTGTATAGCTCTTTGTCATACTCCCACGGCTTCAACCGATTGGGATTCGGCGGAACCACAGGTTCATAGCCCAAGCTGCGGCTCAAGCGCAGGGTTTCGTTACCTTCATAAGCCCTATCCATGAGAAGGCTATAGGGCTTCGGCACAGGACCAAGGCGCTCCAAGAGGCTTCGCCCCTGAGGCGCATCCCCGGCATTGCCGGGGGAGAGGCTGAATATCAGCGCGCATTCGGCTGACGCGGCAACCATATGAATTTTGGTTGTCCATCCACCTCGGGATTTTCCGATGGATTGCGGACCTGTTTTTTTAAGGCCCCTGTTCCATCGGGGTGAACTTTAACAGTAGTGCTGTCGAGAGAGAGGGCTTCTATTTTGATGGAGATCAAGCGTTCTCGCTGGAGGCGTTCAAAAATCCTGTCGAGTACGCCATTTTTGCTCCATCGACTCATGCGAGTATATATAGAATGCCAGTTTCCAAATTCTTTCGGCAGGCTTCGCCACTTGCAGCCATTTTCGGCAACGTACAAGATGGCATTGATAATTTGAAGGTTGTCCTGAGTAACATTGCCTCGCTGTCGCGGAAAGCTGTCCGCAATGCGCTCATATTGTTCTTTGGAAATCTTCATGGGTTAAATGTAACCCATAATACATATTTTTGCAATTAGCGTTAACAGGCCCTAGCCCTGTTCCTCAAGCCCCAGAAGGGCCGTGACATAGCCTTCCGGATCAAAGGGTCGCAGGTCTTCCAGCTTTTCTCCCAGGCCCACGAAGGAGATGGGAATGCCGTACTGCATGGCGACGGCCACGGCAATGCCGCCTTTGGCGGTGCCGTCGAGCTTGGTGAGGACAAGATCGTCAACAGCGCAGGACTGGTTGAACAGCTTGACCTGAGAAAGGCCGTTCTGCCCGGTGGTGGCGTCCAGCACCAGAATGGTGCGGTGAGGCGCCCCCGGATGGCGCTTGCCGAGCACCCGGCGGACCTTGACCAGCTCTTCCATGAGGTTGATCTTGGTGTGCAGCCGCCCCGCGGTGTCCACGAACACGGTGTCGTAGCCTTCCGCCACGGCCTTGTCGATGGCTTCAAAGGCCACTGCCGCGGGATCCGCGCCGTGCCCTTTGGCGTAAAACCCCGCCCCGGTGCGCTTTGCCCATATTTCAAGCTGCTCCGTCGCGGCGGCGCGGAAGGTGTCGCCCGCCACCACCAGCACTTTTTTGCCCTGCATGACCTTGCGGTGGCACAGCTTGGCAATGGTGGTGGTTTTGCCCACTCCGTTCACCCCCACCACCAGAATAACCTCGGGCGGGTTCACGGCGCTGATGCGGCGCACCGGTCTGAACACGGCGAGCAGTTCCTGGCGCATGCCGTCGCGCAGGGCGGCGGCGTCGGTAATGCCTTCTGCGGCGGCCCGGCGGCGCAGGCGTTCCGTCAGCCCGTGGGCGGTTTCAAACCCCACGTCGGCCATGATGAGAATTTCTTCCAGTTCCTCCCAAAAAGCCTCGTCCACCGCGCGTCCGGCCAGGAACAGCGAGTTCAGGTTTCTGGCGATCTGTTCCCTGGTTTTGGCCAGACCATCCGACAGCTTCTGCATCAGACGGCTGCGTTCATCCTCCTCGTCCTCCAGATCAAGGGCCAGAGCCAGCCGGAACTGCAACTCCGAGCGAAAGTCCTCCAGATCTTCATACTCCATGTCTTCCAGCCAGCGCCTGAACCCCGCAACAAAGGCGCGGGCCTCCTCCTCCGGCGCTTCCAGAGCGGAGAGCAGAAAGAAAAGGCGTTGCCACAGCAGATCTCCCGAACGGGTCACCCCTTGCAGGGCAACGGCAAGCCAGGCGGAGAGTTTGGGTTCCGCCTGACGCAGGGCCAGCGTGAGGGAGATTTCTTCCGGGGATCGGGGCTGCGCGGGCAGGGGGGACTCAACGGAGCCCAAGGGAGCGACGGTCGGAGCAACCGTCGGGGCAGCCGCCGGAGCGGCGGCAGGGGAGGGTTCCGGCGTCACTGCCGCCATGGGTTCCGCCGCAGCCGGGCTCGCGACGGAGGGAGCTTCCGGCGCAACTGCCTCTGCGGTTGCCGGGGGGACTGCCGGAATGGATTCCGGGGCCTCCTCAATTGCCTCTATGGAAGGAGTGGCCTCTTGCGCGTCGGGGGGCGCATCGCTCCGGAAAATCTTGCGGATGGAGGAGAAAAAACCCATGGCGTCCTCGGTAAACGGCTTCGGAAAGCCGGTTGGCATACACAAAACGTGGTGCAGGTGTATCCCAAAACGGGAAAAGAGGAAAGCGGACCGGGCCCCTGCCGTCAGGGAACCCGGTCCGTCGGCCGCATCCGGTGCGGCAAAAGATGGTCAGGCGCGTTTCGGTTCTTGCAGCGAAGCAGATTAATGAGGGCTGAGCCTAGTGCTGGCCACTACGGCATGCGTCGCATACGCCGATGAATTCCACTTCCACCCCATGGATGTAAAAACCGGAAACAGCATCCGCATCAATGGCATGCACCGGAGAGGACACATACACATCGCCGATCCTGCCGCACACTTCGCAGCGTACATGCTGGTGGGGCGTGGTATCGCCGTCAAAACGCTTCTGCACGCCGGCGCGATCCAGACGGCCGATCTCTCCCGAGGAAGAAAGCAGCTCCAGATTGCGGTACACCGTGCCAAGACTGATGCGCGGAAGTTTTTTGCGGACCATGCCGTAGATCTCGTCCGCAGTAGGGTGGGTCTTGACGCTACGCAACGCTTCAAGAATGATAGCTCGTTGTTTGGTCATGCGTGTTTGTGACATGGTTCCCCCTGTCTCCAAATCAGTTTTTTCTTAACAGTAGTTATTATTATTCCACAGAGTTTGTCAAGATCCAAAAATCTGTTACAGGGTAAAATAGTTACATATTCATTATATGAAAACGCTTTTACCGTCCTATTCTCTTACCCTCTTTTTTAGCCCGACCGACGGGCGGACCGCGGGCTTCTTCCTCCCACGGATGGTTGCAATAGCGGGTGAAGCGGGGTAAAAAGCTGTGTTTGCGCTATAAAGGATACCCCGGCATGCAGGCCGGTGCGCGATGCCATACCTTAGCCCATATTCAGGACAGGACCGGATGGGCTGCTAGAGCAGTTTACGCTTCAAATAGTCGCTTAACGGCGGGCAAAGCCCGCCTACGCCTATTTGGCGGCAAGGATTTGCCGACAAATCCTTGCGAGCATTTCAAGTGTGAAATGCTCTAGGGGATGCCGCTGTTGTTGCCGTAACCGTTTATCCCTGGTGAACCCGTATGATCGTACCCCGAACCTTGTCCCGCGTCCCCGTCCGCCTTCCGCTGTTTGCGATCTTCACGCTCCTTGCCGCCCTTTCGCTTACCGGCTGCGGCGGCCTCCAGCTTGGCGACCTTCTCGGCCGGGGAGCAGGAAGCAGCGGGCAACCTGTCCAGCTTTCTCCCCTTGACGAAGCGAAAAACGCTCTTGCCGCGGGCCAGTATGGCCGCGCGGAGGCCCTGACCCAGCGGCTTCTCAAGGAAAACAAGGACACCCCCCGCGATACCGCGGAAGCGGCGCGCATTCTGGCGGTCGCCGCCTCGCGCAACAAGCATCCGCACCTGTCGCTGACCGCTCTCGAACAGTGGCGGCAGGCCGCTCCCGGTGTGGACAACGAGAAAGAATGGCATGATACGTGGTGTGCGGCAGTCAATCAACTGCCCCCGCGCGAGGGCCGTACCCGCGCGGACGCGCTCTACAAAGACGCCGACCGCTCATTCACCGTGCGGAGCGTGGCCGGCATCTATCTTGCGGTGCGGCAGTGGGAAAGCGGCGAACTGGGCGAGAGCCTGCCCGCCCTTGAGCACATGTACGCGGCCGCCCAAAACTACCAGACCAAAGCCCTGCTGGAAGGCCGCCTCGCCGCGCAGTTGCATCAGGCCAATCCCGCGGCGATCAATCTGGCCATGGGGCAGGTCACTCCCGAAAACCAGCGTGTCTTCCCCTACAACCTGGTGCTGATCGCCCAACTCCGGCGGCAGGCCTTAAGCCCGGCAAACCGCGAAGAGGCCGTGGCCCAGCTTGCCAACCTTGAAAAGAACGTGGATCTCGCCGACCGCTCCCTGGTCAGCGCTCCGCCCACCCTTATCTCGTACGCGCCTGTCGAAAGCGGCCCCATCAACGGCCATCCGGTGGTGCTGGCCCTGCCCCTTTCCGGCAAATACGGCAACATTGCCGCCAAAATCGCCGCCGGGGCGGAGGTAGCCTGCAAGCAAATGTCCGCCTCGGGCAACGCCGTTTCCCTGGTGGTCATCAATACCGACCAGCCCGACTGGATAAACCGCCTCGAGGGGCTGCCCAAAAATGCCGCCGTCGTGGGCGGCCCGCTACGCCGTGAGGACTACGCCACCCTGAAAACTCAGGATCTGCTCTCGCGCAGGGCTTTTCTCACCTTTCTGCCGAGCCTTGACCCGGGCGATGAAGGCCGCAAGGCCTGGCGGTTCTTCTCCAGCGCCTCGGACCAGGTGGACGCGCTGCTGGCCTTCACCAGCAGCCTCGGCATCAGCGGCTACGCCGCTTTTTACCCGGATGAGGAGTACGGGAACCGCATGGCCACGCTGTTTGAAAGCAAAGCCTACAACTTCGGGGCAAAATCCGTACACAAAGCCTCCTATGCCCCGAACGCCCCCACCGCCTGGCTGCATGCGGTGGGCACGCTGCTGGCCGCCAACAAGAACCCGGAACATGCCGGAGGGGCGACCTTCCGGGCTATTTTCCTGCCGGACAGTTGGCGCCATATGGATATCATCGTTCCCAACATCTTCTACTACAACGAAACCCGCCAGATGCTCCTGGGCACCAGCCTCTGGGAACAGGGGTTGAACAGCAAAACCTTTGTCAGCCCGCAGTACTATTCCCTGGCCGTTTTCCCCGGCGCGTGGAACGGGGCGCAGCCCTCGCCCGCGGCTGAAAAGCTGCAATCCGGTCTGCTGGCGGCGGGCAAGGGCCAGGCGGACTTTTGGACAGGGCTCGGCTACGACTTCGCCCGTCTCTCGGCGGGCATGAGCATTTCTTCCGGATGGAGCGCGGGTGACGTCAATTCGGCCCTGCAGCGCACGTCCATCTCCTGGAGCATGGCCCCCCTGCGCTGGAGCCCCGCGGGAGAGGTCTCCCAGGCCATGTTCCTGTTCACCCCTTCGGAAAAAGGGTTTTCGCCTCTTAACGAGGCAGAATTCCGAAAGAATTTTGCCGCGGCCTGGAAGTAGACGCTTCCGCCCCGCCCGGCGGAAAGTTTGCGCTATCTCCTGCTTGCGTATTATGACGGTTCATGCCATAGGGATAAGAGGAAAATTGCTTTCAGCGTTGTGCAGGGCAGCTTCACCCACCATCCACTCTTACTGTAGTACCTGTATGAGCACTCAGGATTTGCAGACCATCCAGGGATATATCCTGGCAGTGCCCCGCACGACGGGGAAAGAAGAAAGCAGCAGAGTCGCCGTGGTAACCGAAGACGGCACCGAGTACCACGTTCTCCACAAAGGCGCGGGGGCGGGCCTTGCCGGCAATATCAGCGCCAATGTGGAAGTCACCGGAACAGTGTCGCCCCTGATGCGGGAAGGTGAACAGCCCCCCGGCTTTTTGCTGCAGGTGCGCAGTTACCGGCTTACCGACGGGTATGACGACCCCTGGTATGATGATGCGGTGAGCTAGCCTGGGCCTTTTCGGGCTTGCCCCGACGCCGTGCGGGAATGACGTGGACATACGCCGTTTCAGGCCTTTCCGCGTATTGCGACGCAACGGCGGTGTTCCGTTATTCTCCGGCGGCCGCGTGTCCGGTTGCGGGCAGGCGGCTTTGTTGTCTCTGACGAAGACCGCTTTTTATAATTCCAATGTGACGACGGGCGGTCTACAGCCGTTGAAAACGGATATCCTATACAGGCGACACGTGCATCCATCCGCAAGCCGGGCTGCATACCGGCAATGTGCGGACGCCTGCCCTGAGAAAACGGCATGCCCGGCTGTGCACTGTGCATACGCCGATATGGTACAGGATGCTGAAGTCCTATTGCGAGTATGAAGAAAATGCCTGATCACGCTCTCCCGGCCACGCCTCTTTCTCCCTCCGCATCCTCAGGGGCAAAGGCGTCCCTGACCGTTTCCGGCAAAGGGACAGGCGGGGATTTTCTGCTCTCCGGCGAGTGGACAGTGCATACCCTGCAACAGGTCGAACCGGCCCTGCGCGCCGCCGTCCGGCACGCGGAAGGCGCATGTTCCTTCGATTTCAAAGGCATCTCCCGCATTGACACCGCCGGAGCCCTTGTTCTCAATGAGGCCCGGGCCGCTCTCAAGGGCCGGGGGCTGCAAACCACCCTGCAGAACGCCACTGACCGCCACAAAGAATTGTTGGAAAAATCCGTGCTCCCGCCCCCGGATGCGGCGGAAAAACAGGGCCGCAAGGGATTTTCCCCGCTACGGAGCATTGCCTCCATAGGCAAAACCGTGTGTGAGGATCTCTGGATGGCCGGCCAGCTCATCGGCTTTCTGGGGCATTTTCTGGTCAGCGCGTCCGGGCAGCTCTTGCGTCCTTCGCGCATGCGCTGGACCTCCCTGATCTTTCATATGGAGCAGACGGGCCTGCGGGCCGTGCCCATCGTCGCCCTGCTCACTTTTCTGATCGGCATGGTTGTGGCCTACATGGGCTCGGAGGAACTGGCGAAATTCGGCGCCCAGGTCTTTGCCGTCAATTTGCTGGAAGTGACCATCATGCGAGAAATGGGCGTGCTGATTACGGCCATTGTGGTGGCCGGACGGTCCAGTTCGTCGTTCACCGCGCAAATCGGAGCCATGGTGGCCAACGAAGAAGTGGCGGCCTTGCGCTCCATGGGCCTGGACCCCATGGCCCTGCTGGTGGTGCCCCGGGTGCTCGGACTGATACTGACGCTGCCCATGCTCGTGTTTCTGGCCGATATGGCGGCCCTGCTCGGCGGCGCGACGGCGGTGTGGTATTCCATGGACCTCAGCTTCAGCGCCTTTGTGGGGCAGTTCTACAATGTGGCGCAATTGAAAAACTTTATGGTGGGCATCGTCAAAACGCCGTTCTTCGCCCTGGTTATCGGCGTTGTGGGATGCTTCCAGGGCTTCAGGGCCACCACCAGCGCGGAATCCGTGGGTTTTTTGACCACCATTGCCGTGGTGGAGGCCATCTTTATCGTCATCGTGCTTGATGCCCTTTTTGCCATCTTTTTTACCACCATCGGCATATGAGTACGCGGGACGCCCTCCAGAACGCCCCCCAGGGGGCACATCCGCAGCCTGACAAGGCAGGGAAGCCTGTGCCCGGCAACGGGCAAACCTCTGTCCCTTCGCCTGCGGGCGCGGCGCTCTCCGCCGAGGCTCCGGCCATCGTGTCCCTGCGTGGCATCACCAACCGCTTCGGCAGCCAGCCGCCGGTGCATGAAAATCTTGATCTGGATATCCGGCAAGGGGAGATCCTCGGCCTCATCGGCGGTTCCGGCACGGGCAAATCCGTGCTCCTGCGCACGATCATGGGGCTTATCCAGCAGGTATCGGGCACGGTCACCATCATGGGCACCAACATGAGCACCGCCACGCCGGAAGAAAAGGCCAACGTCCGCCGCCAGTGGGGGGTGCTGTTTCAGGAGGGGGCGCTGTTTTCCTCGCTCTCCGTGGGGGAGAACATCCAGTTCCCCCTGCGGGAATTCACCTCCCTGTCAAAGGGGCTCATGGACGCCATCGCCCGCATGAAAGTGGCCATGGTGGGTCTGCCGCCTTCGGCCTTCGGCAAGTATCCCGGCGAGCTGTCCGGCGGCATGAAGAAACGGGCCGGACTCGCCCGCGCCCTGGCCATGGACCCGGCCCTGGTGCTGCTGGACGAACCCACCGCCGGGCTCGATCCCCTGGGCGCGGCCGCCTTTGACCAGCTGGTGCTGACCCTGCGCGCCAACCTCGGGCTGACGGTGTGTATGGTCACGCACGATCTCGACTCGCTGCACGCCATCTGCGACCGCGTGGCCGTGCTGGCGGAAAAACGCATTTATGCGGTTGATACCATTGCCAACCTGCTGCACGTGGACCATCCCTGGATTCAGGAATATTTCACCGGGCCGCGCGGCCGCGCCGCCGGCATCGGCGGATAAGCGGGAGAAGAAACCGGGGCTCCGCCCCGGCCCCCGCAGGGGGAAGTGACTTCCCCCAGACCCCCTCAATTTGGGGACTGGGCGACGATGCGTGATTTATAGAGATTTTTACCTTAACCGCCGCAGGCGGCGGCCTGAAAGGCCGCATTGCCCGCCAGGAAGGCGGGCAGCCGCGTAGCGGAGCGGGCGTATTTCGGGCGGAGCCGGAATTCACTTCCGGCGGAATCCGGCCCGCGATAGCAAGTGCCCCACAGGAAGTGGGGCCGAGCGTCATCTTGAAAGGAGCTTTGTATGGAAATACGCGCTAACTATATTATAGTAGGGGTGTTTACCCTGGCGGTCCTTCTGGGCGGCTTTGTGTTCACCCTGTGGGTGGCCAAACAGAGCACCAAGACCGCCATGGTGGAGTACGACATCTCCTTCAATGAAAGCGTGCGCGGCCTGTCCACCAACAGCGACGTGGTGTTTACCGGCATCCGGGTGGGCAACGTCAAGCAGATCAAGATCAGCGATACAAAGCCGGGGGTCGTCACCGTACGCGTCGCCATCGCGGCCGACACCCCGGTTCGCGATGATTCCAAAGCGCGCCTGGAACTGCAGGGCCTCACAGGAACCAGCATCATTTCCATTTCCGGCGGCACCGCGGCCAGCCCCCTAGTTCATGTAGAAGAAGGGCACGTAGGCGTTATCGCCTACCAGCCCTCACCCCTGGCGTCGGTCATGCAGCACATTCCCGATACCATCGGAGCCGCCAACGAGGTGCTGCACCGCATGGACTCGATGCTTTCCGACCAGAACCAGCAGGCACTCACCACTACTCTGGAATCGCTGGCCAAAGTGTCCTCGGCTCTCGCCTCCAGGGCGGATTCCCTTGAAGCCATTCTGCGTAACACGGAAAAAACCAGCGGCCAGATTGATGCCCTCACCCGCGTTGCCGGGGAAAACCTGCAGGCCACCACAGGCTCCCTGAGCCGGATCGCCCAGCGCATGGACACCACCCTGAGCATCATGGAGCCGGGCCTGCGGCAGTTCTCCAAGGAAGGGCTGACCGAACTGCGCATGCTCCTGGTGGAATCGCGCAACCTGGTCCATATCTACACCCGCATAGGCCAGAAGCTGGAAAGCGACCCCCGCCGCTTCCTCTTCGGCGAACCCGTACAGGAGTACCGCAGCCGATGAACACACAACGTCTGCACGCCCTATGGCAATGGCTCATGGAACACCGCATGCGGGCCTTTACCCTGGCCTTCCTGCTTTTCGGCCTGTGCGCCTCGCTGTTGTCCATGGTCGGCTGCTCGACAATCCTTGACCCCGGCCCCGCGCCCACGCGGGTGCAGCTGTCCCCGGCCATGCCCGCGAAATTTACCGGGCAGCCCCACAAGAAGCAGCTTGTGGTGGCCCTGCCCATGGCCGGGCGCGATATCGACACCGACGGCATCGCGCTTCTCTTCCATGGCCGCGAAGTGCGTTATCTTTCCGGCATGCGCTGGACGGGCACCGTGCCCTCTCTTGTGCAGCGCAATTTGCTTGAGGCGCTGGAGTATTCCGGAGGTCTGCGCGGGGTGGCCGACGAAGGCGCGGGCATTGCCGCCAACGCCAAGCTGCTGTGCGACATCAAACAGTTCAGTCTGCGCTACGACAAAGAGGACAGCGTGCCCACGGCCGAATTCGAGGCTTCGTTCCGGCTCGTGGATCTCAGCAATGGCAGCGTCGTGGCCGGCAAAACGGCGCAAGTGACCTCGCAGGCCGCGGACAGGGAGACCCCCGCGCTCATGCAGGCCTTTGAGAACGTTCTTGGCCAGGCTTTGGCCGATGTGACCCCCTGGGTACTGGAGAATATGAAGCAGGTCCGGTAGGCAGTGTCGGCACGAGCGCTTTTTTGCCCCCGACTGCGTCAGAGGAGCCTTGTATTCCGGTCGAGTACCGTCAGAGTACACTCCCTTCATAAAAGGCTCATCTTCCTTGCCGGAGAACAAAAAATCATCTCGTACAACACTGCCTAACACAGGTGCTCCTCCCGTATTCCGGGAGCGGAGGCCCCAACTAAGGAGAACGGTATGCGCGAGTACAGGCAGTTCATCAACGGCTCTCTCAAGGCTTCCAAATCCAAAGACGTGATCAGGGTCGAAAACCCCTACACCGGCAAAATCGTCTCCACGGTCCCCAACGGCGGCACCGCCGACGCAAAGGCCGCCCTGGAGGCGGCCCACGGAGCGCAGGCCGCCTGGGCCGCGCGTTCCGCCGCCGACCGGGCCGGGTACCTGAAAAAAATAGCCGAGGCCATCCGCAAAAACCGCGTCGAGCTTGCCAAAATTCTTGTGGAAGAACAGGCAAAAGTGTTTCCCCTGGCCCAGGTGGAAATAGACTTTACCGCCGACTACTTCGACTACTATGCCGGGTGGGCGCGTATTTACGAAGGCGAAATCATCCAGAGCGACCGGCCCAACGAAAACATCTTCCTGTTCCGGCGACCGGTGGGCGTCGTGGTGGGCATCTGCCCCTGGAACTTCCCCTTCTTTGTCATGGCCCGCAAGGTGGCCCCCTCGCTGCTCACGGGCAGCACCATCGTGATCAAACCCAGCAGCGTGGCCCCCAATACTATCATGGCCTTTGCGGAAATAGCCGCCAAGCTCGATCTGCCGAAGGGCGTGCTCAACATCATTACCGGCAGCGGCTCAAGCCTCGGGGAGGCCCTGGTGCGCAGCCCGCTGACCGGCATGATCTCCCTTACCGGCAGTGTGGAGGCGGGCCAGCGGGTCATCGCGGGCAGCGCGGAAAACGTGGCCAAAGTGTCCCTCGAACTCGGCGGCAAGGCCCCGGCCATTGTCTGCGCCGACGCCGACCTGGAGCTTGCGGTAAAAAGCGTGGTGGCCTCGCGGGTCATCTTCAGCGGACAGGTCTGCAACTGCGCCGAGCGCGTCTATGTGGACAAAAAAATTGAGGGCAAGTTCACCGCCATGCTGGTCAAGGCCATGAAGGCCGTGACCTACGGCGACCCCATGGCTAAAACCGTCCCGGACATGGCCTGCCAGGTGAGCGTGGAACAGCAGCAGAAGATAGCGGAAATGGTGGCGCGGGCCAAAAAGGAAGGAGCGCAGGTGCTCACCGGCGGCTCCATACCCAAAACCAGGACTGGCTGCTTCTTTGAGCCCACGGTACTCGGCGGCTGCACCCAGAATATGGAAGTGGTGCGCAAGGAAGTGTTCGGTCCCGTCCTGCCGGTGCTGTCCTTCAGCGATGTGGACGAAGCCATCGCCCTGGCCAACGACTGCGAATACGGGCTGACCTCGTCCATCTACACCACCAACATCAGCACGGCCATGCACGCCCTGAAGTTCCTGAAGTTCGGGGAAACCTACGTGAACCGCGAAAATTTCGAGGCCATGCAGGGCTTTCACGCGGGCTGGCGCAAGTCCGGCATCGGCGGGGCCGACGGCAAGCACGGGCTCATGGAATACCTGCAAACCCAGGTAGCCTACGTGCAGTTTTAAAGCAGAGCAATTTTGAGGTTGCCCGAAAGTTATACCAAAGAGGGCAGCGGCCCCCGCGTGGGGGTTTCCAAGGGGACGGAGTCCCTTTGGCCGCCGGAGGCAATTCGATCTCTTGGGCAACTTCAAAAAAATTTACTCCAGGCACAGGCAGCGTGCAACCCGGTGGACGACCGCTAAGGAGCGGCCATGACCCTTGCTCCGTATATTTTGGTTTCCGATTTCGACGGCACCATCACCCGCAACGATTTTTACTCGCTGGTGGTCGAACGGCTGCTCACTCCCGGCGATCTTGTCCACTGGCAAGACTACCGGGCCGGAAAGATCTCCCATTTTACGGCGCTGCAGCGCATATTCGGCAGCATCCGCGCGCCGGAAGAAAAACTGCTCGCCATCGTGCGCGGCATGGAACCAGACCCGTATCTGGCGGCCTCCCTCGCCGCGTTGCGGGCCGCGCGCTGGGACGTTGTGGTCGCCTCTGCCGGGTGCGACTGGTATATCCGCCGCATTCTGGCGGACCTGCATGTCTCGCTGGAAGTGCACGCCAACCCCGGAGCCTTTGCGCCGGAACCAGGCTCGCGGCTCGGTTCCCTGCGCATGGAAGCCCCCGCCGATTCGCCTTTCTACAGCCCTGCCACAGGCGTGGACAAGGCTGCCATCGTACGCTTTCATCAGGAACGCGGCGCCGTGACCGCCTATGCCGGAGACGGCTTCACCGACGCGCCTGCCGCGCTCCTGGTCGCGCCGGAACGACGCTTTGCGCGCGCGGATCTTGCCGATGTCCTGCGCGAACGCGGAGAGCCGTTCCGGCCCTTTTCGGCCTGGTCCGACGTTGCCCGGGCGTTGCTCGCAGGAGAAGAAACCCCATGAATACTCCCCTACGCATCCGCGTTCCCAGCCTGGTGCGCATCAAACCCGGCGCTCTTGCGCGCCTCGGCATCTACCTTGCGCGCGAAAACTTCCGCCGGGCCGTCATCCTGGCCAGCCCCCTGCCTGCGGCCCTCACCGGGACCGTGCGCGACGCCCTCGCTTCCGCAGACATCGAAACGACCGCCTGGCACGAAATAGACGGCAACCGCTTTGAGGACGTGGTGCGCATCTTCGCGGAGATGCCCGGCAAAGTGGACGCCGTTGTCGGCGTCGGCGGCGGCAAGGCCCTGGACTGCGCCAAGTACCTCGCCTTTCTGGCGGGTCTGCCCTATTTTGCCGCCCCCACCTCCCTGTCCAACGACGGCTTTTGCAGCCCGCAGGCCAGCCTGACCATGAACGGCAAGCGGCGCTCCCTGCCTGCCGCCCTGCCCCGGGGAATCATCCTGGATGTGCAGGTGTGCCTCGGCGCGCCTAAAATACTGTGGCTTTCCGGCGTAGGCGATCTTGTGTCCAAAATGACCGCCGTGGCGGACTGGAAGCTGGCCTTTCACAACACCGGCGAGCCGGTCAACGATCTGGCCGCCCTGCTCTCTGACGCCACCGTGCGGCAGTTTCTGGCAAGACCGACCTTTGACGCCGAAGGCATGGCCCTGCTCGGCACAGCCCTGATGCTGAACGGCATCGCCATGGAAATCTGCGGTTCGTCCCGCCCCACAAGCGGCGGAGAGCACCTGATTTCACACGCCCTGGACGCCGGTTCCGCCCGCCCCCGCCTGCACGGCCTGCAGGTGGGCCTGGCCACCTATGTGGTCAGTGCGCTGCAACGCAACCAGGCGGATGTGATCGACGCGCTTTTCACCGCCACCGGATTCTGGGATGCGGTACGTAGCGATCCCTTCTCAAAGAGGGAATGGCTGGAAGCCGTGCGTATGGCGCCGGGGATAAAGCAAGGCTTTTTTACTGTCCTCTCGTTGCGGGACTGCCTGCCGGAAGTCGGCAGGATGCTTGATACAGACCCGCGCCTCGCGGGCTGCTTTACAACGTAGGCCGTGCCACTGCGGCCTTGCCAGGCTTCAGCCTGAAGGCCCGCAGGTGCCCTTACGCCCGGCCGCCGCCTTCCCCCACGGCCTCCTCCCGCAACAGCTCTGCCGCGTTCTCTACGCCTGCAGTTAAGGGCGGTTTCTCCCGCAATGGAGAGACCGCCCTTTCGCATTTGTACGGGAAAAAACCGGCGGACCTGAAATAACGTTGCAACGGTAAAGTTGCGCACATGATGTCATATATATGCCCTATATCATGAAGCAATGATATAGGGAAACATTATTCCAGCACAACGAAAAAACGGAGCTGCCCGGAGCCAATCAATTATAATTTTCCGTTACTTCACTCATATCTGCAAATTATAATACTAGAGAAGCTGCTATCGTATTATATGCATAATACGCAAATACAATCGAATTTCATGTATATGCATTGACTGCAACAAAACGGACAGGAGCGCTGTCCCTGGAGGAACACATGACTCTCAGCCTCAGAAGCAAACTGCTCATTCCTATCCTGGCCATCGTTATCCTCAGCTTTGGCGCCATAAGCTATATGAGCTACACCGGAAGCTACGCCGCTCTGGAAAAATCCATCCTGAACGACGCGGAAGGTTCGGCGGAAGGCCTGGCGAACCTGATGGGGGTCATTTTTTCCAACGCGAAAGTGGATGCCGCCTCTGTCGCCATGCGCACTACCGTGATAGCCTCACTCACCAGAAGCGACTTTTCCGCCCAGGAGGGAAGCGAACTGGAGCATCTTCTGGCCGATTTGGTAAAAAACCAACCTCTCTACCAGACCGTGGGCATTTTCAATGCCCAGGGGAAAATGCTCTACTGCAGTGAGCCCAGGGCCAAAGGCGCCGATTTCTCCGACCGGGACTTTTTCAAGGCGGCCATGGACGGCAAATCCATCATTTCACAGCCGTATATGAGCCGCATTGCCAACCGCTATTTTGTGGCCACCTCCGCGCCGATACATGACGCCGCCGGCAAAACCGTCGGTGTTGCCTATGTGGCGGTGGACCTGGCCAAGCTCAGCGAACTCTATCTTTCCCAGGTAAATATCGGCACCGCCGGCTACGCCTTTCTGCTCGACTCCAAAGGACAGGTCGTGGGGTATGCCAAGCCGGAAAAGATCATGGATCCTGATATCGCTGCCGCCCCCGGTCCCAAACGAATCACGAACACCGCGGGGGAGCGAAGCCATTTCGAGGCGTCCTTTAACGGTGTGGACATCGTATACAGTTTTGTGCGCGACCCGGTGACCGGCTGGGCGGTCGCGGTACGCGGCGAGGTTTCGGACCTGTATAAAGATCTGTCCGCGATCGCCAAAGACAACATCCTGTTTGCGGCAATCGGCAGCATACTCACCGCCCTGGTGGTCTTCTTCATGGTCAACAGCGTGGTCAAGGCCCTTGCCCAGGGCGTCCACTTTGCCGTGGGCGTGGCCGGAGGCAAACTGGACGGCCAGCTTGACGTGCAGCGGGGGGACGAAATAGGAAAGCTCGCGGACGCCCTGCGGGCCATACCCAAATCGCTGCAAGAGATAATCACCGAGTATGACGTGCTGGGCAAAAGTATTGAAACAGGCCATTTCAAGGCGCGGGGCGACAAAAATAAATTTTCCGGCGATTTCTCCCGGCTGGTGGAAGGCACAAACAATGTGGTGGACAGGTTCCAGACGGTGCTGGACAGTATTCCCTCGCCTGTGATCGTTCTGGACAGCAACCTGAAGGCCACCTACCTGAACACCGTGGCCCAGGATCTGGCCGGTACGGACTACGAGGGCCAAACCTGCAAGGATCTGTTCCACAGGGAGGACTATGATTCACCCCAGTCTGCCCTGCGCCGCGCCGTCGAAACCAACCGGCCCGCCAGCGCGGAAACCCGGGCTCACCCGCGCGGAAAAATCCTGGATATCAGCTACACCAGCCTGCCCCTGAATGACTCCCAGGGAAAAATGGCCGCCATTCTGCAACTGTTGACCGACCTGACCGCCATCAAGAGCACGCAGCGCACCATTATCGAAGTGGCCAACGAGGCGACGGAAATTTCCAGCCGCATGGCGGCCGCCTCCGAAGAACTCTCCAGTCAGGTGGAAGAAGTCAGCAGAGGCTCCGAGTTGCAGCGGGACAGGGTCGCCACCACCGCCACCTCCCTGGAGGCAATGAACGCCACCGTGCTGGAAGTGGCCCGCAACGCGGGGCAGGCCAGCACACAGGCGGAAGAAACCCAGCGGAAGGCCCAGGCCGGCACCGACCTGGTGGATCAGGTAACAAACGCCATCAGCAGGGTACATTCCGTCGCCTCTGAAATGCAAAACGCCATGCAGGAACTCGGCAAGCAGGCCGAGGCCATAGGCGGGGTGATGAACGTCATTTCCGACATCGCCGACCAGACCAATCTGCTCGCCCTCAACGCGGCCATTGAAGCCGCGCGGGCGGGCGAGGCGGGGCGCGGGTTCGCCGTTGTGGCGGACGAAGTGCGCAAGCTGGCGGAAAAGACCATGAGCGCCACCACAGAGGTCGGGGCCAACATCCAGGGCATCCAGCAGGCCACCGCCAGCAACCTGCGCCGGGTGGAAGAAGCCGTCAAGAGCGTCAACGAAGCCAACCAGCTTGCCGGAACCTCCGGCGAGGCGCTGCACGTGATCCTGGATCTGGCCAATAACAACTCGGCTCTCATTGCCGGCATTGCCACAGCGGCCGAGGAACAGTCCGCCACTTCCGAGGAAATCAACAGCTCCATTGAGGAAATCAACCGCATTGCCTCGGAAACGTCCGAAGGCATGGTCCAGTCCTCCTCTGCCGTACAGGAGGTTTCCGCCATGGCGCAGCAGTTGCGCGTATTGCTGAACCGCCTGCAACAGCAGTAACCGCGGCGTTGCCGCAAACCGCGAGGACGCTGTGCGCTTGGCGAAGCGGGCGCACGGCGGCCCCGCCTGTTTTCACAGCTTGCCTCTGCAAGACGGATCATGGGCTGCGGGTACCACTCGGCAAAGCGAAGCGCCTCCCCCGCCCTCCCGCACGCCAAACCAGCATCCCGCCCCCCTCGCCGGGGGACGGGATGCTACATGGCCGTCAATCAGCGCCGTCAGCTACATGCCGAACAGGGTACCGACAATGATGACGATAAAGGTGGATACAAAGGGGATGATCGTGGCGGTCATGCCGATATCCGGATAGGACTGCTTGTGGGTAAGGCCGCAGATGGCCAGCAGGGTAATGACCGCGCCGTTGTGGGGCAGGGTGTCGAAACCGCCGGAAGACAAAGAGGCCACGCGGTGCAGGAACTCGGGGCTTACTCCGACCTGCTGCGCCCACTGCAGATAGTGCGCGCCCATGGTTTCAAGGGCGATGGACATGCCGCCCGAGGCGGAGCCGGTAATACCGGCCAGGATGTTGACGGAAATGGCTTCCGACACCAGCGGGGTGCCGGCAGGGTCGATACTCATCAGGAAATTGGCCACCTGCTTGAAGCCGGGCAGGGAGCTGATGCAGTTGCCGTAACCCACTTCCGAAGCCGTGTTCAGAATGGCCAGCAGAGAGCCGATAGCGCCCGCGTTCAGCGCGCCCTGCAGCTTGGCCGGCGCCTTCCACTGTCCCCAGCCCACCACAATGGCGAGAATAACACCGACGATCAACGCAAGGATCAGCGCCCAGTTGGCGGTCACCCCTTGGAAGTTGGCAAGGCCGAAGTTTTTCAGCATTTCAGGATCCCATGTGGGAATCCACTTGGTGAACACGTAGTTGAGCACCAGCACCGACACCAGGGGCAGCATGGAAAGGAAGGGGTTGGGCAGAACGGCGTTGGGATCAATATGCGGCTCGTTGGAGTGCCCGGTGCCGTAGCCTTCGCCTGCGGCGGCCATCTTGTTCTTGCGATAGTTCAGCCACGCGAAGGACATGAGCAGCATCAGCGCGGCAGCCAGAAGGCCGATGAAAGGCGCGGCGTACAGGTCGGTGCCGAAGTACTTGGTCGGGATCATGTTCTGGATCTGCGGGGTGCCTGGAATGGCCGTCATGGTGCAGCCGAAGGCCCCGGTGGTGATGCAGCCGGGGATGAGGCGCTTGGGCATGTTGGCTTCACGGAACAGAGCCGTGGCAAAGGGATACACGGCAAAGCCCACAACGAACAGGCTGACCCCGCCGTAAGTCAGAATAAGGCAGGAAAGAACGACGGCGTAAATGGCCTTGTCGGCCCCGAGCTTCAAGGAAATGGCCCGGGCGATGGACTGCGCCGCGCCGCTTTCTTCCATAACTTTGCCGAACACGGCGCCCAGCAGAAAGATGGGGAAAAAGCTCTTCACATACCCGGCGGCTTTCACCATGAACACTTCGGTATAGCTGGGCATGATGGGCATGCCCGCCACAGCGATAGCCACCAGGGCGCACACAGGCGCGAACAGAATGACGGAAAACCCCCTGTAAGCAATATAGGTTAGCAATACGAGGGAAAGGAGAATCCCAAGAACTTCCATAAACGTCCTCCACAGGCTAAATGGTGTACATTAAAAGCTTCTGTTCCTTTATCTCACAAGGCTGGACCGTCTCTTACAGCACGTTGCTGATACGCGGCGTATCCGCTCGCAATGCTCCAAGCTCCATAGGCGGTCCGGCCCTTTGTACACACCCCGGCGGAGTAGGAGTTCCCCGGTCTCTGCAAACCGGGCCGCGTTCATGCTCCCCTGCACGCGGCCCGGAGTATGCCGCTAGCCGTATCTGTACATCACCCCGAAAGAAGGCCGGGGGTGATTCCATTCCATTGCGCCGGGAATATGCGCGGTGGCAACCCGGCAGGTGCCGCATTCGAGGCAACCGGCGACTTCAAAGGCCATCTGGCCGTTTTCGCTCATGGTATAGAGCCCCGCGGGACACACCACGGTCAGGGCCTTCAGGGTGGCGGCATCCATCTTTTCCGGATGGATGACGATATGCGGGTTACCTTCGTCCACTACAAACTTGTTGACGGAGAGTTTTTGTTCAACATTCATTAGAGTGCCCTCGATCCGTTAAAACCGTCCTTGAGCAGATTGAAGAAACCGACTTTCTTCACGTGCGGCAACGCCTTTTTTATCATCAACTGCGACGGCTCGCCGGTGACCTTGAACATGTCGGTAAAAATATTCTCCACCAGTTCCGGGTATTCCTTATACATGCGCGAGGTGTGCTCGATGAAGCCCGGGGCGTTTTTGTACGTCCGCATATCCTTGAGCACAAAGCTGTTTTCCAGGCGGGTTTTGTACCCGGACAGCGTCGCGTTGCTGTAGTCGCCCTTTTTCTTGGCCTCTGCCACAGTTTGCGCGGCCAGTTGCCCTGATGCTATTGCATAATCCATGCCACGCACTGTAAATCCCATGTTCAGGCAAAAGCCCGCGGCGTCGCCGAGCAGCAGCAGGTTGTCGGCGCTCAAGGTGGGCACCATGTGGATGCCCCCTTCAGGAACCAGGTGCGCGGAATATTCCAGCAGCTTGCCGCCGGCCAGAAGCGGTTTGAGGGCGGCGCTCTCGCGGAAGGCTTCCATCATGTCCGGCAGGCGGACGGAAGACTTCATCATATCGCCCACAGAGATCACCAGCCCCACGCAGAGGCTTTCCTTATTGGTATACAGAAAACCACCGCCCACAAGCCCATTGGAGGGGCTGCCGGCAAACAGGTGCGCCGCGCCTTCTCCGTCGTTCAGGCCGAAGCGGTCGTTGATGACTTCTTTGGGAAGCCCCACGATTTCCTTGCAGCCCACGGCAACAAAGTTGGGGGCAAGTTCTTTTTTAAGCCCCGCCTTTTGCGCCAGAAGGCTGTTTACCCCGTCGGCGAGCAGGACGACTTCGGAGGTCAGTTCGTCTTCCCCGGCCCGCACGCCCGTCACCTTGCCGTTTTCCGTGAGCAGTTCATCGACGACGGCCGGACAGACTACATCGCAGCCCGCCTCTTCGGCCTTGCCCGCGAGCCAGGCGTCAAACTCCGCCCGCAGCACGGTGTAGGAGGCGGAAGCCGGGTCCGTAAAGCGCGAGGACAAAAAATCGGTCGTAAAGCAGCTTTCGCCGGTCACCATCGAAATGCGCTCGCGCACAACCTTGCGTTCAACCGGCGCTTCATCCGCGAAACCGGGGATGATTTTTTCCAGGCTGTGTCCATAGAGCCTGCCCCCGGTCACGTTCTTGGAGCCCGCCGTATCGCCGCGTTCAACAACCAGAACGCTCAACCCTTCTTTGGCCATGCAATAAGCCGCTGTGCTGCCTGCCAGGCCCGCGCCCACGACTATGGCATCATAATCAGCCATGATGCTTCTCCTTGCTTGAAAGTGCCTCCGGCAGGCGGGGCAGGCCGCAACGCTGCATGGCCGCGCCGTCTCCCGCGTTTTCCGGATTCGGGCCTACTTTCGCTGTCTTCATACGTACAGGGCTACGCCGGCAACGTATAGTGGTATTCAAACAGGCGGCGGGCGCTTTGCGGCGTGCAAAGGCCCGACCGCCTCATGCCTGTTGGCCCGGCTTCCGGGGCTTTCCGCCGGAGAAATCTCCCCGGCAAACGAAAGCCCCAGGCAGCCGTATTTCCTTTACGCCAGATCCGCCTAACCCTGAACGGCCTTCACAAGAGCCGGTATGACCTCTTTCCAGTCGCCCACAATGTAGTAGTCGGCGTTCAGGTTCATGAGGCACTCCGCGTCCTTGTTGACGCTCACAATGGTTTTGGCGTCGCGTATCCCGTAGTAGTGCTGGGCCTGGCCGGAAATGCCGATGGCCAGATACAGCTGCGGTTTGATCTGCTGGCCGGAGATGCCGATATAGCGCTCTTCCGGCAGCCACTTGAAGAATTCCGCAATGGGACGCGAGCAGGCGATTTCCGCGCCGATGGCCTTGGCCAGCCCTTCGGCCGCGGCAAGGTCGGACTGCTCTGCAAAACCGCGGCCCACGCCCACGACCTTGGCGGCTTCGCCAAGGTTCACCGTCTGAGGCGGGCGGGGTTTGCGCTCGGTAATGGCGGCAGTGCCGGCGGTCGCTTGCAGCGTTCCCACTTCGCCGCTACGCGAGGCGTCGGCCGGGGTGGGATCAAAGTCTTTGGCTCCCATGGTGGTCAGCACGGTTTCCGCCGTGCAGGTGGCGTTTTTCACGGCCAGGCCGCCAAAGACCAGGGTATCGCCCGTGACGCTCGAACCGGAAAGGGTGAGATTCTTGCCGTCCGAGAAGCAGGGGGCATCCAGTTGCGCGGCCAGTTGCGCCGCCATGTCGCGGCAGCGTTTGCTGGCGCTCAGGATGATGAAGGCCGGTTTTTCGGCCTTGGCTTTTTCCACCAGAGCCGGGGTGTAGCCCTCCCACAGGGTGCTAGCGGGCAAAGGCAGGGCAAAGGCGCTGGTAGCGCCGTGGGCGATGGCCCCTTTGGCCGCGGCTTCATCGCCGTTGACAAAGGCGACTATTTTCGCGCCTGCGGCGTCAGGGCCCAGGGCTTTCGCCCCGGCGATGAGCGCTGCCGCCCAGGGAAGATTTTCAGCAACTATCCATATATCACGCATTCTCTATCTCCTTGTGGGAAACGCGGCGTTCTATCCTCGCTCCCAAATGCTTTCATGGTGCCGGTACAGGCAGGCATATGCACGCCCGCGTGTCATATTTTTCCGACTCTGCGCATGCCGCATATGGCGAAAAACGACAGTCGGAATCCTGCCTACAGGATGCCGTCGGTGGAAAGCTGCTTGACCAGCTTGGTCGCCGCTTCCTCAATACTCACCCCGTCGGCGTTCAGGCACACGGCCTTGCGGGTGGCCACCGGGGCCTTGACGCTGTTGATGGTGAACAGGGGCTTGACCGCCTCGGCGGAAAGGCCGATCCCCCCCAACGTAAGGGCTGTAGCGGGCTTTTTCTTGGCGCCCAGGATCTGCTTTACGCTGGGAATGGGCGCTTCGCAGATGTCCGGCACAATGGAGATGACGACCGGCGTCTTGACGGTGAGGCACTCCGTGCCTTCTTCCATTTTGCGTTCCAGGGCAAGCGTATCGCCGTTGACCGTCACCTTGGAGACATAACTGACCGAGGTATAGCCGAGCAGAGCGGCCAGACGCGGTCCGGTTTGCTGGGCGTACTGGTCGCTGGAACCCTCGGAGCAGATGACGACGTCCACGTCACCGAGATGTTTGACCATTCCCGCAAGCACCTTGGAAGATGTGGTGCTGTCGGCGGAGGCCATGACCGGGTCGTCCAGGTAGTAGACCGAGTCAGGACCGCGCGAGAGGGCGTCCTTGGCTGAAGGTTCGCAGGCCGTGCCGCAGGTGATGCCGACCAGTTCCGCGTTGGTGGCGGCCTTCATCTGCACGCCCGTCTCCAAACCGTTGCGGTCGTATTCATTGACCTGGGGCTTGCACTTTTCCATGTCCAGTTCGCGGGATTTTTCATTGACGCGGATATCCGCATCGGAAAGCACCCATTTGTAGCAGACAGCGATCTTTTTCATGAAGTCCTCTTGTTACTTTTTGCTCTTATCCAGGAACTTGCGCATAGCGGTCTTTTGATCCGCTGAAGCAAAGCACGTGCCAAAAGCCTGAGCTTCCAGTTCAAGGCCGGTGGACAGGGCGTTCGCCGTTGCGCGGCGCTACGCAACGCGGCAGATGCTACACCAGTGTGGGCATGACGGCCCCGGCCCTCAAAGGACACAACAGCAGGCGAGGGAAGGGGCGCTCTTTTCCCGAAAGAGGCCGCAAGCCGGAAAGACAGTGCATGCGCCGATTCCCGGCCGCCGCCTCCCTGTTCCCGTTGCCGTAGACGCGCCACGGCAACGGAGGACAAGGATTGTCGGAGAGAGCCGAAGCGTCCGCACTCCCCGGCAAACCATCGGAAGGCGGTTAGGCCAGGATGTTCCCGGCGATAACCATGCGTTGCACTTCGCTGGTGCCTTCGTAGATTTCCGTAATCTTGGCGTCGCGCATGAAGCGCTCAACCGGATAGGAGCGGGTGTAGCCGATGCCGCCGTGCACCTGCACGGCTTTGGTGGTGACGGCCATGGCGGTTTCAGAAGCAAAGAGCTTGGCCATGGCGGCCTCTTTGCTGAAACGCTGGCCGGAATCCTTCAGGCGGGCGGCATTGCGGGTCAGCAGGCGGGCAGCCTCAACCTGCACGGCCATGTCGGCCAGCATCCACTGGATGCCCTGGTTGGCCGAAATGGGCTTGCCGAACTGGACGCGCTCCTTGGCGTACGTGATGGCCGCCTCCAGGGCGCCCTGGGCGATGCCAAGGGCCTGCGAGGCAATACCGACGCGGCCGCCGTCCAGAGTCTTCATGGCGATCTTGAAGCCTTCGCCTTCGGAGCCGAGCATGTTTTCCTTGGGAACTTCGCAGTTCTTGAAGATGATTTCGTGCGTGGAAGACGCGCAAATGCCCAGCTTGTCTTCAGCCTGGCCCACCACGAAACCGGGGAAACCTTTCTCCACGATAAAGGCGGTGATGCCCTTAAGGCCCTTGGATTTGTCGGTCATGGCGAACACAACAAAGGTTTCCGCCACGCCGCCGTTGGTGATGAACACCTTGGAGCCGTTCAGGATGTACTTGTCGCCTTTCAGCACCGCTTCGGTCTGCTGCGCGGCGGCATCTGTGCCGGCGCCAGGTTCGGTAAGGCAAAACGCGCCCAGTTTGCGGCCCGACGCCAGGTCAGGCACATACTTTTTCTTCTGTGCGTCGGTGCCGGCGAACAGGATCGGATGCACGCACAAAGACACGTGGGCGGAGATGATAACGCCGTGGGTGGCGCACACGCGGGAGAGCTCTTCCACCGCAATGCTGTAGCTGATGCCGTCACTGCCGGTCCCTTCGTACTCTTCCGGCACGTTCATGCCGAACAGGCCGAGTTCCGCCATGCGTTTCACCGTTTCGGCGGGAAAACGATGGTTTTTGTCGATCTCGGAGGCAATGGGGCGTACCTCGTTTTCCGCAAATTCCCGAACCATGCTTTGGATAAGTTTCTGGTCTTCAGTCAACTGCATGCTCATCGTGCTTCTCCATGTGTTACAGTGTCCAGGGAATATATTCCGCCCTCCGGGGAGGACGCCTTTACCCGCGCGGCATGAAGCCGCGCGGGTACCGAGCAAAGATACTCCGCGTTATCGTCTACACATTGAACAGCAACAGCCCTTCGCCCTCGACGACCACTTCGCCGTTCTGGTTTTCCACCCAGGTTTTCATGACGACGCGCTTTTTTTCTTCGATTTTTTCCGCCACTTCGGCCCAGGCGGTGAGGGTGTCGTCCAGAAACACCGGGCGGCGGAATTTCAGGCTCTGGCTCATGTAAACCGCGCCGAAGCCGGGGATTTTCGTGCCCACCACGGCGCTTATGAGCCCGGCGCTGATCATGCCGTGGGCGATGCGCCTGCCGAACGGGGTGGTCTTGGCAAAGGCTTCATCCAGGTGCAGGGGATTGTTATCGGTGCTGATGTCGGCAAAGGCTTCCACCACGGCAGCGGTGATTTTTTTGCTCACGCTGTCCTTGTCGCCGACTTTCAGGGTGTTGAATGTCCAGGCCATACGGTTCTCCTTTTGGGTAGGGAGCCGGGCGGCGAGCCCGGCCGGGATGATACGGAGCGGACCTCTGTAATGCGTGCAAGGCCGCGCCCGCCGGAGTGCCCGGCGGGAACGGCGCTGTCGGAGAGGCTTATTTCTTGAGCCCCATGGGAGCATCCATGAAGATGCGCTTGTCCATGAGCTTGGGCGTGCCCTTGACGACAGGCTTGAAGTCCATGTGGGCGAGGATGTCTTTTTCAATATCAACGCCGGGGGCCACTTCCGTCAAGTGCAGCCCGTCCGGTTGCAGTTCAAAGACGGCCCGCTCCGTGATGTAGAGCACCGGCTGTTTGACCTCCCGCGCGTACTCGCCGCTGAAGGTGATGTGCCCGACCTGTTGCAGGAACTTGTGGATGGAGCCTTCCTGCTGGATGATCAGCTTGCCGTCGCCTGCGGCGATCTTCAGCCCCTTGGCCGTAAAGCTGCCGCAGAAAAAGACCTTCTTGGCGTTCTGGGTGATGTTGATGAAGCCGCCGCAGCCGGTGACGCGGGGGCCCATCTTGCTCACGTTGATGTTGCCGGAGGCGTCGCACTCCGCAAGGCCGAGGAAGGCCAGATCCAGACCGCCTCCGTCATAGAAGTCGAACTGCGTGGCCTGGTCGAGAATGCATTCCGGGTTGACGGAAATGCCGAACAGCAGGCCGGAAGCGGGGATGCCGCCCACGGGGCCGGCTTCCACGGTAAGGGTCATGTAGTCGCCGATGCCTTCCTCATTGGCCACATTGGCGATGGCTTCCGGCAGGCCGATGCCCAGGTTGACAGCAGCGTTGGGGAAAAGCTCCATGGCCGCCCGGCGGGCGATAATCTTGCGCTCGTCCAGGGGAATGGGCGGAATGGCGTCGGACGGGATGCGCTGGTCGCCGCAATACACGGGAATCATGTCCAGAGAAACTTCCGCCATATGCTGCGGCAGCGGCACAGGGACGATGACGTCCACATAGATATGCGGGATTTTTACCAGCTTGGGATCCAGCGTGCCGGCCTTGACGACCTTGTTCACCTGCACGATGACCGTGCCGCCCGCGTTTTTAACCGCCTGGGCAATGGCCGTGACACCGAGGGTCACGCCTTCCATCTCCAGGCTGACGTTGCCTTTTTCATCGGCGACGGAACCGCGCAGCAGGCAGCAGTTGAGGCGCTGGCTCTTATAGAGCAACAGTTCCTTGCCGCCGATGTTGAGCAGTTCCACCAGATCTTCGGTGGTTTTGGAGTTCAGCTTGCCGCCGCCGTTGCGCGGGTCCACAAAGGTTTTCAGGCCCACGTGGGTGATGGCGCCAATCTTGCCCCCCGCCATATCGCGGTACAACTGGGCCAGGGTGCCCTGGGGCAGGTTGTAGGCTTCGATCTTGTTTTCCACAGCCAGCTTGCCCAGTTTGGGGGCAAGGTTCCAGTGGCCGCCGATGACGCGCTTGAGCAACGTTTCATGCCCGAAATGGTTCACGGCGGCGTCTTTGCCGTCGCCCTGGCCCGCCGCATAGAACAGGGTCAGGTTTTTGGGAGAGCCTGTGCTCAAAAACCGTTCTTCAACGGCGGCGCACAGGACATCGGGTTGAGCGTTACAAAGAAACCCCTCCACCGCAACGGTATCATTGTCTTTTATGAGAGCTGCGGCTTCCAGGGCAGTCATAATTTGTACCATGTGTATTTTCTCCTGAATTCTGAAATGATAAAAGCACACCAGAGACATTGCACAACACCACCCCGCAAAAGGGGCGAAACCCACCCGCGGCTTTGCGGCGGCACGGCTGTGCAGTCAGCTTTGCCGGGCGCGCGGCCGCCGGGAACGGCGCCATGCTCCGGCCCCGCGTTGCGGGGCGCGTATAACAAAGGCATGCAGGGCAGAAAAAGGGACCATCACCACCAAAACGGTTGCTGTTGCGTGCTCCGCCGCTATGACCGGGCACGCGCGTTTGGGGGCGATTGTGCAAATAACCTGCCAGAATTCCGCAGCCTTGTTATCATAACAGAAAAAAAAACGTACACACCACCTTGCCGGGCAGTCGGCCCTGCCGCACCCCGGCGAACGGCTTCCGGCGGCAGGAGAAAATCCACAGGGCACGCCTTTGCCGGACGGCTTCGGGCGAATTTGTCTCAAATTTGAGACGAATTTGATTTTGCCTTGTGGAGAGCGGGGAAATATGCTCCTTGGCGGCGTCTTGTTTTTGAGACATCCGTCTCTTTATCGAGACACCATATTGTACTGAACAAGTTTCTTGTAAAATGTAGAGCGTCCTATGCCCAGACGGGCAGCGGCCCTGGCAACGCTGTTGCCGGTGGCGGCGAGGGCCGAGCGCAGCAGTTCCGCGTCAAAGGCGGCCATGGCGTCCGCATACGAGGTCGGCGCGGGCGGAGTCGCCGCCGGGAGCAGGGGGGCGATATCCTGCGCCTGCAGCACCGGAGACTCGCACATGATCAAGGCCCGCTCAAGCAGATTACGCAGTTCCCGCACATTGCCGGGCCATGGGTACCGCTGCAGGAGGGCCAGAGCCCCCTTGTTCACGCCCCGGCAGCGGATCTTCATCTGCGCGCCAATCTGCTCAATGAACTTGGAGCACAGCACGGGAATGTCCTCTACCCGCTCCCGCAACGGCGGAAGCACTATGGGCAGCACATTCAGGCGATAGTACAGGTCCGCGCGAAAACGCCTTTCCGCCACAAGGGCGGGCAGATCCGCCGCCGTGGCCGCAATGATCCGAATATCCACCCGCCGCACCTGATTGGAGCCCAGGGGTTCAAATTCCTTTTCCTGAAGCACTCGGAGCAGCTTGCCCTGCAACGGCAGGGGCAGGTCGCCTATCTCATCCAGAAACAACGTGCCGCCGTCGGCGAGCTGGAGCTTGCCCTCTCTGCCGTTGCGATCCGCTCCCGTATACGCTCCCGGGGCGGCGCCGAAAAATTCCGCCTCAAGCAGGGATTCCGGTATGGCGCCCATATTGACGCTGACCAGAGGCATGTGCGCGCGCGGGGACGCCCCGTGGATGGCATGGGCGAGCAGTTCCTTGCCGGTGCCGGTTTCGCCCAGGAGCAGAATCGGCGAATCAAGAACGGCGGCCCTGCGGGCGTGGGCTTTCATGTCCAGCACCGCGTCGCATTCGCCCAGCAGATGCGAGAAGGAGTAGCGGGCCTTGCGTTCTTTCGCCAGGGCTTTGCGCACGCTGCACAGTTCCCGCTGCATCTGGGAAAAGGCCGACACCAGAGGCGAAAGCGACTTCAACTCCTCGTACAGCGCAAACCCTATGGCCCCGATGACCTCGCCGTTCTCGCCCCTGATGGGCAGGCGCATGACCACCAGCGGCTCCTTTTTGGTCTTCATGATGTCCAGCAGCATGGGCCTGCCGCTGTGCACAATCTCGCGCATGAGGCTGCCGGGGATGACCTCTTCCACCGGCAGGCCGATAGCGGCGGCGGCATCGCTGAACCCGAAGCGTTCCGCATAGCGGTCGTTTATCCAGACCACCCGCGCGTCCGCGTCAACAATGACCGTCCCCTCGCTCAATTCCTCCACGGTTTCAAAAAGCGTCTCAATGGCCCACCTGTGAGCCATTTTGATGTCACTCAACCCGCCATCAAGAAAAGACTTTTTGCCCGCCATCACAGTCTCCCGGCCTGTTGCAATTGCACTGGCGGAAAATGTACCACGAGGACCCGCGCTTTCCAAGAGGTACAGTGCCGTTTGCAGCGCAAACCTGCGCGGAAAGGCGGCGCACCCGGGCGCCGTGCCGGGGAGAGGGGGCCGGCGGCCCCGCGCGGCGGGGGAATGCCCCGGCGCATTGACAGTCCTACCCCACTGTTCTATGCACGGCGAAAAGAATACCCATGCGCCAACACCGCGCCGGAGACCCCATGCAAACAATAATCGCCGTATGCAGCTTTATTTTTTTGCTGGCGTGCATCATGTGCATCGCCAGTCTGTTTACCAGCCGCACCGCGCTGTTTTTTGCGCATAAAACCCGCATGAGAGGCTTTATGCTGTGGCTGTGCATAGGCCTTGCCTGCCTGGGCGGGGTGGGCTTCATCGCCCAGAGGATGCCTCAATATGCGAAGCATATCGGGCCGTTGCTGCAGGAAGCCCCGCAAACGCCTGCCGCGACACCTCCCGTTTCCGCTCCCGCGCAGGAGCCTGCGCAACAGCCGCAGTAGCCGAAAAAGTTGGCGAAGGCGTATCGTCGAAGCCATCTTGAGCCAGATGTGGGCTCCGCCCACACCCGGCAGGGGGTAACGCACAGGGCCTGTGCCCTCGGCCCCCCGCAGCCGCGTATTCGGCTGCCGCGATTATGGGACACTGCGCTTACAGTCCGGCAATGCAGGAGGCGCCATGCAAAAAACTCTCGTAATGCTCTTTGTCCTGGGCGGCTTTTTCTGCCTGCAGCCGGCTATGGCCCAAGCGCCATACCAACCGTTAAAATTAGAAGACATTCGCCGCGATATTCAGAAACATGGCCCTAAAAAGGTCGTCGACCAACTGGCGAAAGGCGACGGAAAGGCATGGCTGGAAGTTGAGCAGCATATCGCCAACGGCGATGCCAACTGGATAGAACTGGCACTGGAACTGCGTCCCGGCACGGATGCCGGAACCGGGGAAGGCCTGGTCATCGCTCTCGCCACTGCCCTGCCGAAGAATCCGGAAGCGGTCCTCGATTTGGAGGGCGGCACAATGTCTCTGAAAAACGTCTGCTCTCTTCCCTTTATCGAACCGGAGGAGGCTTTTGTAAAGAGCTACAGCGCAGCGGCGTTGCAAGCGCTTGATTCCGTCAAGACTCCCTCTTTGCAGGTTGAGGCCGAGGTCTGCCGCCTGCGCCTTACATCGGTTCTGGAACTTTGGGAAAAGCGGCGCATGGCCCGCTAGGCTTGCAGCGCCAAACACCCAATTGCCGCGCCCGGAACGGTTTCCCGGTGCCCCGCCCCGTTGCAAGATGGGGCGGGGTATTGCGTATGCGAAAGAACCGTCCTTTGCAGCGGTATTTTCTGCCCCTCCGCAGCCGTTCCTGGGCAGTGACGTCACGAGATGATTTTTTGTTCTCCGGCAAGGAAGATGAGCCTTTTATGCAGGGAGTGTACTCTGACGGTACTCGACCGGAATAAAAGGCGAAATCTGACGCAGCCGGGGGCAAAAAAGCGGTCGTGACGACGCTGCCTAGTACGCGAAGAAGCCCCGTTTGGTCTTGCGGCCCAACAGGTTGGCACGCACCATTTTCCGCAGCAGGGGAGCGGCGCGGTACTTGCTGTCGGCGGTTTCCTTGTACAGCACGTCCATGATGGCGAGGCAGACGTCAAGGCCGATCAGATCGCCAAGCGCCAGAGGCCCCATGGGATGGTTGGCCCCGAGCTTCATGGCGGTGTCGATATCGTCGGCGCTGGCCACGCCTTCCATCAGCAGAAAGACGGCCTCGTTGATCATGGGCAAAAGAACCCGGTTGACCACAAAGCCCGGCGCTTCATGCACGGTGACCGGCGTTTTGCCCATCTTTTTGGAGACTTCCATCACCGCGTTATAGGTTTCGTCCGAGGTGAGAGAGCCGCGGATGACTTCTATCAGCGCCATGACCGGCGCGGGGTTGAAGAAGTGCATGCCGATAAACTTGTCGGGGCGCGAGGTGGCCGAGCCGATTTCCGTGATGCTCAGGCTCGAGGTGTTGGTGGCGAACAGGGCGGAAGGCTTCAGGATGCCGTCCAGCTCCTTGAAGATGGTCTTCTTGAGCTCCATGTTTTCAACAGCCGCTTCAATGACGAGATCCGCGTCTTTGGCTGCGGCGGGATCCACGATACCGGTAATCCGCCCCATAATGGCTTCCTGGTCAGCGGCAGAGAGCTTGCCCTTTTCCACCATGCGGGCCAGAGACTTGCCGATGCCGGCCGTACCCTTGGCCACAAACTCTTCCTTGATATCGCGCAAAAACACGTTGAAGCCGCTCTGGGCGGCTACTTGCGCAATACCGGCTCCCATTGCTCCTGCACCAAGAACGAGAATGGTCTTCATGTCTTCTCCCACGTTATTAGGTATAGGTCACAAAATCGACAGGTCGGGGATAAGCAAAATGAGTGCCATCCGCACCGGCGGAGGAACAGACGCGCTATCGCCGGGCGGGGCGGAAGGCTCGGGAGGAGCTTACACTCTGGGCGTGCGGGCGAGCATCAGGCTCATCACCTTGACGCTTGCCACCACTTCGTCGGTCTGATTCAGAGTCTCAAGCAGGGCCACGACCATGCCGCGGTCGGGCTTTGAACGCGAAGGCTTCGTTTCTTGAATGGTGATGCGCAGGCGAAGCTCGTCGCCTGGACGCACCGGCTTGGACCAGCGCACTTCGTCAACGCCGGGTGAACCCAGGCTCGCTCCGTCGGGCAAATAGTGCTCCACGTACAGGCGCATGACCAGGCCCAGGGTGTGCCAGCCACTGGCAATCAGCCCTTTGAAGGGCCCTTTCGCAGCCTTTGCCGGATCGGTATGGAACGGCTGCGGATCGAACTGCCTGGCGAAGTCCACAATATCCTTTTCCGAAACGGCGACAGGGCCGAACAGATATGTGCTGCCCGCAGCATAATCTTCAAAATACCGCTCTGCAGGGGGAAGGGAAAAGCTACTGTAGTGCACTGCAAAAACTCCGTTCCAAGAGGTGGATTCCCTGTTGTAGCGACGATGAATACGCAAAACTCCTGAATATCCGGGGAATTCCACGTTATCAGCGCATTTCCAATAATAATGATACAGAGGGTTGCCCGTCCGGTCAACAAAAGAATAACGAGCAAGTGAAGATAAGCTCTCATTACCCGGCCTGCTGCGAAGTGGCCTTTCCCCGGCTGGCGGCGTCACAGGGGGAAGATTGGCCTCACAGTATACTGGTCTGCCTCTAAATAATAGATTATCTATATAAATATTTGCCGAAGCCACTTGGGCATATGTGGGCAAAGCCCACATCCGATTCAGATGGCTTCGACGAATACATCTTTGTTAGCAGTCTGGGCCGCTCCGCAAGGGGCGGCCGCCTCCCCCCTCGACGAGGCCGCGTTCTTGGTGCTATACCCCCTGAAAAAGGAGAGGGGCCGACCGTTTCTTTCCTTTCCCGCCCGGTTGCAACCGTTGTGGCCAAGACCATTCCCCAGGGCGGGTTTTGCATATACAGGACGCCGACATGGAAAAAGACGCCAAAGAAGCCTTGCAGGTCACCAAGGAGATTGTGGTCAAGTTTATTGAGACCGGCCGCGCCTCCCCCGCCAACTTCAACGAAATTTTCCCCGCCGTATACCGTGTTGTGCTGGAGACCATCACCCGGCCGCCCGCTCCCGGCGGCAAGGCCGTTGGCGCGGGAGCATCAGACGGAGCCCCGGAATAGGCATGGACAATTCCGCTCCGCAGGAACATGCCCGCCGCGTTACCGGCATCTTCAAACGCATCGCCGGGGTGTACGATCTGCTGAACAGCGTGCTCAGCCTCGGATTCGACGCCCGCTGGCGCAAAATCCTGGCCGAGGCGGCGGCGCCGTTTCCTGAAAAAAACTCCGGCCGCATTCTCGATCTTGCCGCCGGGACCATGGAAGTGACCGTGGCGCTCGCAAAGCGCTACCCGGACCACGCCCTGCTGGCCATGGACTTTTGCCTGCCCATGCTGGCCAAGGGGCTGCCCAAGCTGGCCCGCTTTCCCAACGCGCGCATCCTGCCCCTGGCGGGCGACGGCACGCGCCTGCCCCTGGCCGACGCCTCCGTTGACGCCATTACCCTGGCTTTCGGCTTGCGCAACATACAACCGCGCGAGGCGGCCTACGCGGAAGCCCTGCGCGTGCTGGTGCCCGGCGGCAGGCTCTGCGTGCTGGAATTCGGCAGCGCCCGCGACCGCATCCTGTTCGGCGTGTATAATTTTTACCTGGCCCGCGTGCTCCCCGCCGTGGGGGCCCTGATATCCAAGGACAAAGGCGCTTACCGGTACCTTGCCGATACAGTGGCCGCCTTCCCTTCCGCACTGGAGCTCGAAGAGGAAATGCGCCGGGCCGGGTTCGCCGAGGTGCGCCACACCCCGTACACCGCCGGCATCGTCTGCCTGCATACCGGCGTCAGGCCGGTACGGGCGGCAACGCATACCGGCTCCTAAAACTCAGCCGAAGGAACCGCACACCGCCATGACTACCTTTGCAGATCTGCGCGAACACCGCACCCGCATCGCGGTTGTGGGCCTTGGCTATGTGGGCCTGCCTCTGGCCGTTGCCTTTGCCCGGCATTTTTCCGTGCTCGGCTTTGATATCGCCGGGGCCAGGATAGCCGAACTACGGGCGGGCCGGGACCGTACCGGAGAGATCTCCGGAGCGGATCTGGCCTCCGCCGCCATGACCTTTTCCGACCGGGCGGAAGATCTGGCCGGAGCCGGGGTAGTCATCGTGACCGTGCCCACGCCTGTGGACTCCCACAGAAACCCCGATCTGTCCCCGCTGCGGCGGGCTTCGGAAACCGTTGGCCGCCACATGGCCAAGGGAACGGTGGTGGTGTACGAGTCCACCGTGTACCCCGGCGTGACGGAAGAAATATGCGTGCCCATTCTGGAACGGGAATCGGGCCTTGCATGCGGCAGGGACTTTGCCGTGGGCTATTCGCCGGAGCGCATCAATCCCGGCGACAAGGTGCACACTGTGGACAGAATCGTCAAGGTGGTGTCCGGCAGCACGCCGGAGGCCTGTGCCCTGCTGGCGCAAATGTACGGCGCGGTCGTCCCCGCGGGTATCCACACCGCCTCTTCCATCCGTGTGGCCGAGGCGGCCAAGGTTATCGAAAACACCCAGCGCGACCTGAACATCGCCCTCATGAACGAGCTGGCCCTTATCTTCGACCGACTGGGCATCGACACCCTGGAAGTGCTGGAAGCCGCCGGGACCAAATGGAACTTTCTGCCCTTCCGCCCCGGCCTGGTGGGCGGCCACTGCATCGGGGTGGACCCCTACTACCTGACCTTCAAGGCGCAGGAAGCGGGCTACCGGCCCGAAGTCATCCTGGCCGGGCGCCGCATCAACGACACCATGGGCAAGCACGTGGCGGAAAAGGCCGTAAAAATGCTTATTGCGGCCGACCGGCCGGTCAAAAAAGCGCGCGTGGGCATTCTGGGGCTGACCTTCAAGGAAAACGTGCCTGATCTGCGCAATACCCGCGTGGTGGATATCTGCCGGGAACTGCACGAATACGGCGTCACCATGCTTGTGGCCGACCCGCTGGCCGACCCCGCCGAGGCCGAAAGGGAATACGGCATGGACCTTGCCCCCCTCGGAGCCATGCGGGATCTGGACGCCCTTATTCTGGCCGTGGCGCACAAGGAGTTTGCTGATCTTAGCCTGACGGACCTGCGTTCGCGCTTCTCCGGCCAGGAAACGCCGGTGCTTCTGGACGTCAAGGGAGTCTGGACGCCCGCGGCGGCGAACGACGCGGGCTTTTCCTACTGGCGGCTCTAAAGCAAATTCTTTTTGAAGTTGTCCAAGATATCGAATTGCCTCCGGCGGCCAAAGGGGATGATCCCCTTTGGAAACCCCAACTTGTCACTACCCAGCTTTCGTAGTTTATGGAAATACTGCTCGTCACGGCCACTCTGCTCGAAATGCGGGCCGTTCTTGCGGGGCTTTGTCCCCCGCCGGAGGCGGAACCGCTTCTGGCCGTGCTGGAAAAGGCCCCGGCCGGAGAAACCGTCCCCCTTTTCCTGCCCGGCGGTTCCTTACGCCTGTTGATCTGCGGCATCGGCCCGGTGGCGGCGGGCCTTTCCCTCGGCTTCGCTCTGGGCCGTCTTTGCGGACCTGTCTTTGCTGAGCCCGCTCCCACCCCCGTAGAGCAGGACGCCTCCCAGCCTTCCGACGAGCAAACGCACCCCCTTCTCCCCTCCCCCGAACTAAAAAGTTTAGGGGAAAGGAGGATGGGGGTGTGGGGGAAGGAGGAAAACCTCCTTTTCAAAGGAGGTTTTCCTCCTTCCCCCACAATCCGCGGCGTCCTCAACTTCGGCCTTGCCGGCACCTATGACGCCGCGCGGGCGCCTCTCGGGAGCGTCGTGCTGGCGACGGAGGAAATCTGGCCGGAGTATGGCCTTGCCACGGAAAAAGGCGTTGACCCGCAGGGAATAGGCTTTGCCCAGACGGAGTTGGACGGCGTGCCGGTTTTCGGAACACTGCCCCTTGCGCCGCAAAATGCGCTTGGCAACATGGGGCTGAACTGTCATAATTTTACAATACAGGGCGCCAGCGTCACTGTGGCCGGCGTGAGCGGCTCCCCGGCGCTGGCGGCGGCCATGGCCGCACACACCCGGGGCCTTACGGAAAACATGGAAGGCTTTGCCCTGGCGCTCGGAGCGGCCCGCGCGGGTCTGCCCTTTGCGGAGGTGCGCGCCGTTTCCAACGAGGTGGGCTTCCGCCCGCCGGAGCGCTGGGACAGCAAGACCGCCCTGGCCGTCATGGGCGAAGCCGCACAGCAGCTCTTCCGGCCGCTGCTCCGGAACCGGCAGGGACGGCCCTGACAAAATGCCGGTAAAGACCCTTTTGTCGGAGCCATTTATACACGAGCGGGGCTGAGCCCCCTTGGCCCTGCAGTTACAGGGACATGGGGCCATCATCAGGCCCGGCACCTTTCTACCAGTGCAGACAGGTCTCGCATGCAGGAACTCAAACACACCATTGCCAGGGAACAGCCGCACATTAACGCGTTGCTCGAAAAATGTCTTGCGGAACTGCCCCCCCTGGCCCGGCCTGTTGCCGCGCACGTGCTGGAAGCCGGGGGAAAGCGCCTGCGCCCCCTGCTTACCCTGCTGACGGGACGTGCCCTCGGCTGTACCCATGACGATCTGTATACCCTCGGCGCCGCGGTAGAAATGCTGCACGCGGCCACCCTGCTGCATGACGACATTCTCGACGACGCCCCTGTGCGCCGGGGCAAACCCGCCGCCCACACGCTGTTCGGCGTGACCCCGGTCATCCTTGCCGGGGACGCCCTTTTGGCAAAAGCGCTGCTGATGGTTTCCTCCCTTGGCGACGCGCGACTGACAAGCTGTATATCGGAAGCGGTCATGCGCACGGCGGAAGGAGAGATGGCGGAATTTGCCAACCTGCGCAACATCGCCATGCCCCATGCTGTCTACCTGGGCATCATTTCCGGAAAAACCGCCTGGATGCTGCGCGCCTCGTGCGAACTCGGCGCGCTGAAGGCGGGAGCCGATACGAACGTGGTGGAAGCCGCGGCGCGGTTCGGTATGGAGCTCGGCATCGCTTTTCAAATGGTGGACGACGCGCTGGATTTTTCACCGGAGCAAAAAACCGGTAAGCCTACCGGGGGTGACGTCAAAGAAGGCAAGGTCACGCCTCCCCTCCTCATGTACTTCGCAAATCTGTCCGCCCACCTCCCCGGAGAACAGGGGGACATGCTGCGAAAGCGTTTTTGCGACGGTTCCCTCACCCCGGACGATATCGCCGCCATAAGCGCCTGCATTTACGAGCAGGGGTATGCGAAGGCCACCCGAGATCTGGCCGACGCCCACCTGCAAAAGGCTGCGGCGGCTCTTTCGCTTCTGCCCGAGGGCCCCGAGTGTGCAATGCTGCGCCAGATGGCCCTGTATATCCGCCAAAGAGAGCACTAAAACCACAAAGAGGATACTAAATAAAAATAATATAGAAAAAATAATATCATAATAATGACAAGAGATCGTAGATGATGGAGCAGGATGAACCGAAACCGTAAGGGAACCTCTCCTCAAAGACGCGTAGCGGGGGAGAGCCGGCGGATTCCGGAACGCGTTTACATATTGCCGTGGAAGCCCCGGGCGGCAAAGCTCCCTCAAGACGCTTCCTGAAAAAAGCCCCGGGGCCCGTTCCTTTTGACAACGCTCAGGAAGTAGGACAGCCCATGCCTTCAAGCACAGAAAATTTACTGGACACAGCGTTCAACCAAAACCTGCAACTGGTGTTTCCTCCTGTGCTGGTCCAGTTGCTGCAAGCTCTGCTGGCGCCCAACCCTTCCTTCTCCGCCATCGCCGGCTTTCTGAGCATGGATCCCATGCTCACCAGCAAAATTCTGCATATCGCCAATTCCAGCAATTACGGCTTTCGCGAAAAGGTGACCGACATCGAACGGGCGGCGGTAGCCATAGGCATCAGCGACCTTTTCAAACTGGTCGCCTCGCTGACCCTGCAAAAAAAACTGCACCCTGTCTGCAAACGCAAGCCTGAAAGCGTCTTTGGCGACTGGCGCGTCACCCTGTGGTCGGCCCTGGCCGCGGAACGCATCGCCGGCAGGCTGGCGCCCGAGCGCAGGCTTGAGGCATATCTGGCCGCGCTGCTGAAAGACCTGCCCCTGTTCCTTGCCTTCTGCCGGGAGGAAATTCCGCCCTTTCTCAACGCCTCCGACATGGCCGTACTGCCCGTGCCCCGGCAGTTTACCGGTGAGCGCGCGTTCTGGGGGCACAGCCATCCCGAACTGGCCTACGATATTTTTCTGCACTGGGATTTTCCTCTGGAAACGGCGGAAGCGGTCCGCGTACATCACGAGTACGGGCATGTCCACGAACACCCGCCCTTGGCCCAGAGCATCATCTATGCCACCCGCTGGTCCGAACTGCTGCACGCCCCCGCCCCGGATACGGGCGAGTTGGTCGCGTTTGAAATTAACCTTGCCGTCACACTCGGCTTTGCAGCGGAGACCATGTCCAAATTCCGCGCAGACTGCGCGGAAAGTTTCAACCTGCTGCTCGCCCAGCTCGGCGTTCGCCAGGGCGGTGCCGACACCCAGCTGCATAACCAGTCGCTGGCCCTTATCCAGAACTACCACTTTTTGGCCCTGGAAGCGGTGGGCAGAATAACCGCCTTTGCGCCGCAGGCTTTTGCCGCCGCGCTGCAACGGCAGTTGCGTACCTTCTGGGGCATCTCCACCTTTGAACTGTTCCTCGCCATGCCCGGCGCGACCCAGGGAACATTTTTCCGCTGCAGCAACGGCAAACTGCTGCCTGAAGAAAAAATCCCCGCGCAAAAGGCCGCTGCCCGGCCAGGCTGGGCATGCCTCCACATTGCCGCCAATAACCAGCAGTTCGGATTTCTAAGTCTGCCGCGCCCCGCAAGGGAGACACCCGAGTTTTCCTCGCTGCCCTCCTTCATGCATGTGCTTGGCCTGCACCTCGGTTCCGCCCAGCCTCCCCTGCCGCAATCCGAGGAGGAAGAGGTGAACATCCGAGCCCTGCCCTTTGCCGTGGCGAAGCTGGATGCCGCCGGACACATCAGGGACGCCTCCCGCTATTTTCTGGACATGTTCGGCCTGTCCCAGATTCCTGTCGGCATTACGGCAAAAGGCCTGCTGGACGCCCGCCTCGGTATTTCCCTGCCCCACTGGGACGCTGTTTCCTCCAACGCGGCGGATGCCCAGGGCTGGTTCAGCATGGCCCCGGAAGGGCATTATCCCGGAACCCCCACCTATATAGGGCTTTCCGCTGATCCGGAATACGTGGGAGGTGTCTATCTGTTTATCGGCGACTTAACGCAGATATCTTCCATGCAAGCCATCGCCCTTTCACACCCAAGCTACCTTGAAGCCCTGTTCGGCTCCCTTACGGAGCACGTCTACCTGCTGGACAACAGAGGCACCGTGTTCTGGGCCCCGCCCAACAGGCAGGGCATGAACGGCAAGAACATTTTCAGCATATCCAAGCCGGAGTCCGGGCCGGAAGGCGCCTGGAACCCGAGCTTTCTCACCCTGCTGAACCAAACCGCCCACATGCGGGTGCTCATGGACGACGAGATCAGAAACGCGGTGCCCTTTGCCCTGGCGTTCTCTCCGTTGTTGAACAATTCCGGCCAGCAATACCTGCTTGTGGCGCACGAAACCCCTCCGGCACAGCCCATGCAGGCGGCAAAACTCGCCCCGACCCATGATCCGATAACCGGCCTGCTCACCCATTCCCAATTCCACATACACCTTGCGCGCGAGGCGGAGCGCGCCCGCAGGCAGGAGAAGGGCACCGGCCTCATCTACTGCGACATTGACGACTTCCACCGGATAAACGCCATGTACGGCTATCAAACCGGCGACGCCATCCTGCGCCGGGTGGCGGGCTGCCTTGAAGGGGCGTGCAGAAAAGGGCTGGACAGCACATTCTATTACGGCGGCGACAATTTCACGCTTATCGTGACCGAGGCCGATACAGCCGTGATGGAAACCATCGCCCAGGCCGCCCTGCGCCACGTTCAGGAAAGCTGCCACGGCGCGGTTACCGTGAGTATCGGCCTTACCCTGGTGCGCCCCGGCGAGCCGCCCGCCCCGCGCGTGCAGCTTGCTGCGCAGGCCTGCAAAAGCGCACGCGATGCGCAGGAAAAGTTTTACTGGGCGCGGTAAGAGAAAACAGGGATCACCGCCATACGTACAATGCACGAGAGACGGCCCCCGATCCGGCGCATGCCGGATCGGGGGCCGTTATTTCTCCGCGTGACTGCCGTCCTTGCCCACCGCTTGGCAAAGCCGCCGTTCCTCCGTATGATATTTCGCCCGGACGGCCCGAGCGGTCGCGTTTTCGTTCCCCGGCAGAACCTACCCCAGGAGATCCCATGCTGCGCACCATAGAAGTCCGCCCCCGCCCCCATCTCGATGACTGCGTGGGCAGAAACCTTGCCGCAAAAATACAGGCGGCGCTGCACCTTTCCGTGGATGCGGCGCGCGTGGCCAAGGTGTTTACCGTTGAAGGCCTGGACGACGCCGAACTGCGCAAGGCCGTGGACGCGGCCGCCCTGCACGACCCGGTGCTGCACGAGGCCTTTCTTGCCCCCCCTGCAAAACTGGACGACGGGGTGACCTTTGTGCTGGAAGTGGGCTTTCGCCCCGGCGTCACCGACAACGAAGGCAGAACCGCCCGCGACACCCTGGCCCTGGTGCTGGGCCGCGCGCGCGATTTTTCCGTCTACACGGCCAGCCAGTATCACCTGCACACCAGCCTTACGCGCGCAGATGTGGAGCGTATCGCCAAGGATCTGCTCGCCAACGAGCTGATCCAGCGCTACGCCGTCAAGAGCCGGGCGGAATGGGAAAAGGAGCCGGGCTTCCCCCCCCATGCGGCGCGGGTGACCGGGGCCGCCGGGGACGAGGTGGCCGTCATTCCCCTGTCCCGCATGAGCGACGGCGAACTCATGGAGTTCAGCCGGGCCAACACGCTGGCCCTTTCCCTGGAAGAAATGCACGCCATCAAGGCGCACTATGAACTGCTCGAAGTGCGCGCCGCCCGTGCGGCGCAAGATTTGCCCGCAGACCCCACCGACGCGGAAGTGGAAGTGCTGGCCCAAACCTGGTCCGAGCACTGCAAACACAAGATTTTCGCCTCGCGCATCGACTACGTGAACGAGGAAACCGGCCGCCGGGAAACCGTCAACAGCCTGTACAAGACCTGCATCCAGGGATCCACAAAAACCCTGCGCGAGCGCATGGGCAAAGACGACTACTGCCGCTCGGTATTCAAGGACAACGCCGGCGTGGTGGCCTTTACCGACACCCACGACGTCTGCATCAAGGTGGAGACCCACAACAGCCCCTCGGCCCTTGACCCTTACGGCGGCGCGCTGACCGGCATCGTGGGCGTCAACCGCGACCCCATGGGCACCGGCCTCGGGGCGGAACTGGTCTGCAATACCGACGTGTTCTGCTTTGCCTCGCCCTTTCACGAAGGCGCGCTGCCTCCGCGCCTGCTGCACCCGCGCCGGGTGATGGAAGGCGTGCGCGAAGGGGTGGAGCACGGGGGCAACAAATCAGGGGTGCCCACGGTCAACGGCTCCATCGTCTTTGACGAACGCTACCTCGGCAAGCCGCTCGTGTATTGCGGCACAGTGGGCATGATCCCGCGCCGGATCGCGGGCCGCCCCGGCCACGAAAAAAAGGCACAGGTGGGCGACATCGTGGTCATGGCCGGGGGCCGTATCGGCAAGGACGGCATCCACGGCGCCACCTTTTCGTCCGAAGAGCTGCATGAAGGCTCTCCGGCCACCGCCGTGCAGATAGGCGACCCCATTACCCAGCGCAAGCTCTACGACTGCATCATCCGGGCCAGGAACCTCGGCCTGTACACGGCCATTACCGACAACGGCGCGGGCGGGCTGTCCTCGTCCGTGGGCGAAATGGCCGAAGACACCGGCGGCTGCCGCATCGACCTCTCCAAAGCCCCCCTCAAGTACGACGGCCTGCGCCCTTGGGAAATCCTGCTCTCCGAAGCCCAGGAACGCATGACCCTGGCCGTGCCGCCGCAGCATCTGCCCACCTTCCTCAAGCTGGCCGAAGAGATGGACGTGGAAGCCACCCCGCTTGGCGAATACACCGATTCCGGCTACTTCCACGTGACGTACAAAGACAGGCCCGTGGCCTTTCTGCCCATGGAATTCCTGCACGACGGAGTGCCGCAGATGCGGCTTTCCGCCCGCTGGAAGCGGCCTGCCGCCTACCCCGTGGACGGGACGGCGCTGACCGCGAAAAACGGCGAACCCGGCGACATCGGCGCGGCCCTGGCCGCGAAAAAGCTGGACCAGAACAGCCTGCTCACCGCCATGTTGGGCCGCCTGAACATCTGTAGCAAGGAATACCTCATCCGCCAGTACGACCACGAAGTAAAAGGCGGCAGCGTGGTCAAGCCGCTGGTCGGCATAAAGCGCGACGGCCCCGGCGATGCCGCCGTGCTGCGGCCACTGCTGGACAGCGAAAGCGGCATTGTGCTCTCCCACGGCATCTGCCCCAAGTTCAGCGACGCCGACACCTACTGGATGATGGCCAACGCCATTGACGAGGCGGTGCGCAACGCCGTGGCTGTAGGAGCCGACCCGGCCCGTCTGGCCGGGGTGGACAACTTCTGCTGGTGCGACCCTGTACAGTCGGAAAAGACCCCGGACGGTGAATACAAACTGGCCCAGCTTGTGCGCGCTGGCAAGGCGCTTGAGCAGTTCTGCCTGGGCTTCGGCGTGCCTTGCGTTTCCGGCAAGGATTCCATGAAGAACGACTATACCGGCGGCGGCGAAAAAATCTCCATCCCCCCCACGGTCCTGTTCTCCATTCTGGGCGTGATGCCCGACGTGAACCTGGCCGTCACCTCGGACTTCAAGAATCCCGGCGAAGCCATCTACCTGCTCGGCTACACGGGCGAGGAACTTGCCGGCAGTGAGCTTGCCGCGGAACTCGGCCTTTCCGGCGGGGCGGTGCCCCAGGTGGATCTGCTGGCGGCCAGGGAACGCTATGCCCTGCTGTACCAGGCCATGCAACAGAAGCTTGTCAGCGCCTGCCACGACCTTTCCGACGGCGGCCTTGCCGTCGCTCTTGCGGAAATGGCCATCGGCGGCCGCAGGGGAGCCCGGATAAATCTTGAGCGGGTTCCCCGTCTGCCGCGCGGCGCGTCCGCGCAATCCCCGGCAGCCGATCCCGCGACCCTGGCTACCCTGCTCTATGCGGAATCCGCCAGCCGCCTGCTGGTGACCGTGCCGCGCGACGGCATACCCGCCTTCCAGCAGCTCTTCGCGGAACACCTGGGCAAAGATGCGGCGCTTATCGGCAACGTAACGGACACCGACGAAGTGGTTATCGCCAGCGGCGAGACTGTTGTTGTCTCCCAGAAGGTGGAAGCCCTCACGCAGGCCTTCAAGGCCACGCTGGACTGGTAGCCGAGCAGGTTTGTCGAAGCCATCTTGATCAGATGTGGGCTCCGCCCACACCCGGCAGGGGAGAACGCTCCCCTGCACCCGCGTATTTGGGTACATGACGCATGCGTACAGGGTTTATCAAATCTGACGCCCGAGCTCCCCTGTGGGGATCTCGGGCGTGCAAACAGTGATAACGGCGAGAGGTTCTTGCCTTTTCCCCCTGTTGCGCTATACTTCTGTCAAGCCGCCGTGCATCTGGCCACCGTTGGGAACCCTCGCAAGAGGCCTAGCCCAGCCAGCGTTTCGGACGTGATACCCCAGGGGACGGCGGCTTCTTCTTATTCGCCCGAATTTACACGCTCACCCTTTGTCCTCGCTGGGCTCCCTACAATAACGCTTGCCTGCATTTCTTCTGCAACTCTGTTCTTGTACATGCTGAACAGTTCAATATTGTTGCCTTTGAGAATCTACTCCGACACATACAGCGTGCCATCGCGGAAGCGCTTTTCATAGATAATGCTACCGGGCGCGTTCCTTCGTGGAGAGTGTTCCACATTGCGAGACTCTTTTGGAAAGCATCGCCAACGCAAAACCTTGCCTTTTTCCCCTGTTGCGCTATACTTTTGCCAAGCCGCCGTGCATCTGGCCACCGTTGGGCACCCTCTCCCGAGGCATGACCCAGCCAGCGTTTCGGACGTGATACCCCAGGGGGCGGCGGCTTTTCCTTATTCACCTGAATTTATACGCTCACCCTTTGTTCTCGTCGGACTCCCTGTAATAACGCTTGCCCGCATTTTTTCCGCAACCTTATTCTTGTACATACTGCGCAGCTCAATATTGTTACCTTTGAGAATCTTCTCCGACACATACAGCGTGCCATCGCGGAAGCACTTTTCATAGATAATGCTGCCGGGCCGCGTTCCTTTGTGGGGAGAGTTCCACACTGCGATACTCTATTGGAAAGCATCGCCAACGCAAAACCTTGCCTTTTCCCCCTGTTGCGCTATACTTTTGCCAAGCCGCCGTGCATCTGGCCACCGTTGGGCACCCTCTCCCGAGGCATGACCCAGCCAGCGTTTCGGACGTGATACCCCAGGGGGCAGCGGCTTTTCCTTATTCACCTGAATTTATACGCTCACCCTTTGTCCTCGCCGGACTCCCTGCAATAACGCTTGCCCGCATTTTTTCCGCAACCTTATTCTTGTACATACTGCGCAGCTCAATATTGTTACCTTTGAGAATCTGCTCCGACACATACAGCGTGCCATCGCGGAAGCGCTTTTCATAGATAATGCTACCGGGCGCGTTCCTTTGTGGAGAGTGTTCCACACTGCAATGCTCTATTGGAAAGCATCGCCAACGCAAAACCTTGCCTTTTCCTCCTGTTGCGCTATACTTCTGTCAAGCCGCCGTGCATCTGGCCACCGTTGGGCACCCTCTCCCGAGGCATGACCCAGCCAGCGTTTCGGACGTGATACACTAGGGGGCGGCGGCGTCACTGTGCCGGCGGGCTGTTCTGTTCCCTTTCCCGAGAGAACCCGCGCAAAGAACGCACTCCGAGAATGAACAGATTGACCTCGCCCCCACCTGGCAGTAGATTACTTTGAGACGCCCCGTGTAGGGCCGGATGACTACCCCGCGTACCTTTGGGGCCATTAGCGGTACCCTTCGGACTTAAGGGATTTATAGCCGCCGGAGATGCCCACGGGGCGTTTTCTATAGCCTTCATGTCATGAAGCTGATGGTCGTAGTAAAGCTGCCCGTTGTTATCTTTCCGCAGTACAAGTCCCACATCAACCAATTCATCTCCAATTTTTGCGGTATTCCGAACGTAGTAATAGTCCATACTTGATGACGACAGATGCTTGGATTTTATAGATGGACTTTTAGCAACATACTCTGATGTCTCAATGACTTCTCGTAGTTTTGGGAAAATTTGCAATTTGCGTATGTCTGCACTTTTGCTGAGAGGTTTTCCGATATCGCTGCTGAACCTGAACTCTCCCAATTTCGGGTGCTGGCCTGAGGCTCCTGCCAGATTCTGCTTATACCACGAGCGGACTTCCTGTCGTAGCAATTTAGGCTCTTTTTCCGCAAACTCCTTGCCTGTCAGGGTGACAGCGGGCTGCCGTTCTTTGAATGCAGCGGCACGGGCGGCAGTTGCCGTTGCATCGACAGAGGCTTCTTCCGTCACACTGTTTCTTAGGGTTCCCTCTTCCGCCGTTCGCATTTCGCCATTTGTGACTTCCCGGCCTACTTTGGTGAGGCGCAGGCCGTGCACGAGCCCTTCGGCCAGCATGCCGACGCCCAGCCCTTCCATGGCGTTTTTCAGGCGGCCTTCGGCGTTGCCTTCGCCTGGTTTGGCAGCCAGAAACTCGTTGACCGGATTAGCAAGTTCCGGGTTGGCCTGGATAACGTTGGAAAGACGCTCCTCCTGCCCGTCAAAAAAGGCGAAATCCGCGGCAAAGGATGTACCGGCCGTTTTGGCGACGCTTGCACCGCGGCTTGCGGCCTTGATTCCCTTGAGGGCTTTGTCGACGCCCTTGAAACCCACAAGAAACTGGCTGATGCCGGAAGCCAGCTTGCCCGCCGGGGTTTCCGGGTCGGGCAGGTTGGGAATACGCGCTTGTCCGTAAGGTGAAGGGCCGGGCTTTCTTACCAGGGGGTAATAATCGTGGTCGTACGCTTCATCGGCTACATCCCAATGGGACTCGGCATCCATAATACCCAGAGATTCCAGCTTGTCCATCGCGTCACGCCCAAGCTCAATAAGCGCGTTGATGCCCTTGATGCCGCCATGAACGCTGCCGTGAAGGATGTCTTGTGCCGGTTCTTCCAGGCCGGTTCTGCCGGTTGCTTTATCGCGGGGCAAAAACATGCCCAATGCGCCTCCGGCATCCGCCACCAATGTGCCCCCTTCCGCCAGACGCTTCGTGCCTTCGGCTTCGGTCGCGGCCATGGATTGCTGCAAGCCGTCCAAGGTACTGGAGCGGGACAGACCGGAAGGGCCTATACCGGACCCGCCTGCCGGAGCGGCACTCTCTGCGGCAGGCGGACGCAGGCCCGCCAGTCGGGCAAGGGCCTCGGCAAGAGAAGCAGGGGCGGTGTTTGTGCCGGCAAGAGGGGAGACCCCTCGGCCCCCCTTCTGACCTCTCTCTCATCGTTGCCGTTTGCAGCAAGCGCCACAAAAAAACGCGACAACCCCTCTCTCCCGCAATGAAAAAACACAAAGGCTCCCCCCGGAGCCTCCACAAACCGCGAAGCCCTTTCAAGCTTATCAAAGCAAAAAGTTTTGGAGGAAGAGGATGGGGGCGCGGGGGGCGGGGGAGGGCACCATTTTAAAAAAGTAGGACACCCAACCCCCCCCGAACCCCAAGGGTAAAAAAAAAAAACACAATAAAACCCCCCCCGGCCTCGCGAGGGCCCGGGGGGGGCAAAGAC
>JAVBTB010000017.1:0-57702 GCA_031556355.1 Desulfovibrio sp.
ACTTTGAAATTGCTCGGCAGACGCGTAGCGGATGCCCGCGAAGCGTGTCGTTTATGTCTTATAATTTAGCATAATTATGTGAATAATCTGATGCCGTTTGTGAAACTGCTTATCTGTAATTTCAAAGTTACACCGCTCTAAAAGAAACCCGCGCTGAATGGTCTTTTTTGTCGGGAGTCTTCTCCATCTCTTACTGCGCGAAGGGGGAAGCCGGGGGATTGAGAGCCCTTACCGTGGAAAGCGAAGAGGAAAGCTCCGCGGACGGGCTTTCCTCTTTCATGTGGGTCCGCTGCAAGGCAGAGAGCGCCGCCCGTGCAGAGGGAGCGCCGGGATGCCGCCGCTATTTGGGCGAAGGCCCCCAGGCCGGGAAGAAGGCATCCCCTGAACCGGTGGGCAGGCGCTTGGCGACCCCGCCGTTGCGGGTGGTCAGGTAGATTTGCTTCTGGCCGCTCCGTGTGGAGGCAAAAGCGATAAAGTAGCTGTCCGGGGCAAAGGCGGGTTCTTCGTCCCTGCCGGGCCCAAAGGTGATTTGCCGCTCTTCGCCGGTGAGGAGGTCATGCACAAAAATGCGGTGCCCGCCGTCCTGCTGCCTGGCAAAGGCCACCAGGGTTCCGTCCGGGCTGATGGAGGGGTCGGTATTGTATTTGCCTTCGGTGGTGACGCGGGTGACCGCGCCGCTGCGCAGATCCTTGAGGAAGATATGCGGGTTGCCGAGCCGGTCGGAGGTAAAGGCCATTTTGGTGCCCGAGGCGTCCACGGACGGGGAAACGTCGATGGCCGGGCTGTTGTCCAGCTTCCTTTCCTTCTGGAACACGTGGTTCAGCAGGAATATGCTCGGATTTCTGCCGTCGGTGAGGCTGACGGCCACCCGGTTGTCGGGCATGAAGCAGGGACCGATGACCGTATTGCCGGGGAACTTGATGCGCTGCACGGACCGCGAGACGCTGTCCCACACGCCGAGGGCGTGGGTGCGGGAATCGATGTGGCTAAAGAGCACAAAGCGGCCGTCAGGCGACCAGGTGGGGGAAAGGGCCTCTCCCGGCATGTTGGTGACGCGGCGCAGGTAACGGCCGTTGGGGCGTACGGCCCATACGTCCTTTTTCATCTTCCCGTCAGACTTGATGAAGGCCATGGTGGAGCGGAAAAAATCCCCCCGCCCGATGACCACATCCAAAAGGTCGGCGCAGAACTTGTCGGCCACGTCGTGCAGGGCGTCGTCACCGCTTGCGACTTCGTAGCGGTTGCCGAACATAAAGCGTCCTTCGGCCACTTCAAAGGTACGCAGTTCCACCTGGGACGAGCTTATCCAGTTGGCGGTAATCAGCAGGTTGGCCCCCGCCAGGGCAAAGCGCTTGAAGTCCACGCCCTGGCCCGAAGCGGCGCTGACCTGAGCCCCTCCGGGAATGGATCCAGGGCTGAGCAGGTTGACGAAAGGCAGCAAAGAGAGGTTGAAGTCGATGGCCTTTTGCATTTGCGCGGCCCTGCTGGTGCTGCCGATGGGAGTGGCCTGCACCACGTAGGTCATGGGCGCGCCCGGACCGATAATGCTGGCCATGCCGGCAGCGGCTCCCGCCGTGCCGGGCCGCACGGCGCACACGAGGAGCGCGAGAATCGGCAGAACCGCAAGAATGGTAGGAAAACGGCTGGCTGTTTTCATAATCGTATGGGTACCTTTTACGAGGTTGGGGATAGGGATTACCGCTTGGTCAGCTCATTCGAGTTGAAGCTGATGTCCATATCCATATATTCGGGCTTGGGCGGGGCCTCCAGCCGTTTGGTGGCGACGACCGCCCGCACTACGGTGGAGTCGAAATAGCTGTTGCCGGAAGAGGAGATGATGCGCACGTCCTTGATGGTGCCGTCGGCGGCGATTTTCACGTTGACGATGGCGATGAAATTGCGCCGGTCGGTACGGCCGGGCCAGGCCCAGTTGGGCTTGACGCGCGAGACGATGGAATCCTGATAGCTGCCGAGCAGGCCCACGCCGTCGCCGCCGCGCCCGCCAGGCCCCGTACCATACGCATCGTTGCCGGAGCCGCCCACGTCCTTGCCGAGATCGGCCAGGGCGCTGGACAAATCCTGCCCTTTGCCGGAAGCATCCCCGCTGCTCGCGCCGGAGCGTGCCCCGCCGCGCGTCCCGGCCTGACGCTGCATATCGGCCAGAGCCTTGCTCAAGTCTTCCTTGGGGGCTGGTTTCGAAGCGTTCTGCGGCTTTGTCTCGGGGGCCTTGGCCGTGGCGTTCTGTGTTTTTGTTTCCGGGGCCTTGGCCGTCGCATTCTGGACTTTGGGCTTGTCAGGCTCTTTGGGAATGGGCACGGCGTCAGGCGCTTTTTCCACCGGCTTCACTTCGGCCTTCTGCTGTACGGGATCCTTGGTGGGCACCGGAGCGACTTCGGGCTTTTGCTGTTCCACCTTCGGTTTTTCCACCACGTTCTGGGGTGTTTCCGGACCGCGCTGGGGCTGCGGGGTGTTCTTCCGGGCGGAAGCCACGCTTTTGCCTTCCTTGCCGATGGTGATGATGCCGGTGTGGATTGTCGTGTGCGTAGGATCGTAGGGCGGAATGGAAGGCCCAGGCCAAAAGAGCACCAGAGCGAACAAGGCGAGGTGCAGGCAAAGGGAGACGAGAAAACTGGGCAGGCGCTCCTGATCCACGGGCTACCGTCTCCTGGTTGTGGGCGCGTTTTGCGCCGGGGCTCCCGATGCGGGAGGCGCGGGGGGCACCAGGGTTGTGGGATCGTCGATGCGTTCCGCCACCAGCCCCATATTGTCTATGCCTGCCGCCTTGACGCGGCCCATGACGTCCACCACAAAGCCGTAGGGCACTTCCTTGTCCGCCTGCAGAAAGAGCTGGCGGTTCTGGTTTTTGACCGTGGCGACAAGCTGTTGGGCCAGATTCTGCAAGGGCGTGTTATATTCGTTAAGAAAAACGCTGCCGTCCTTTTTGATGGTCAGCACCACATGATCCGCATCCGTGGGCAGAGACTCCACGGCCTGGGTCTGGGGCAGATCCACGTCCAGACCCTCGGTCATCATGGGGGCGGTGACCATGAAAATGATCAGCAGAACCAGCATCACGTCCACAAAGGGAGTGACGTTGATTTCCGAAACATAGCCTTTGTTGCCGACAGACGCACCCATGGCGGTACCTACTTGCCCTTGCCGGACTGGGCGCCCTGGCCGGAGTGGGCATTCAGTTCGCGCTGGACCCGGTTCAGGAAGACCCCGGCAAAGTTCACCAGCTCGGCTTCAATATTCTGCATCATGCCGAGAAACATGTTGTAGCCCACAGTGGCCGGAATGGCCACGAACAGGCCCACGGCCGTGGCGATAAGGGCCTCGGAGATGCCGGGAGCCACTGCGGCGATGGAAGCGGTCTTTTGCAGGCCAATCTGGTGAAAGGCATACATGATGCCCCACACCGTGCCGAACAGCCCGATAAAGGGCGCCGTGTTGGCCGCGGTAGCCAGAAAGGAGAGGGACGAGCCGAGGACGGACATGGACTCGCTCACCCCCTGGCGCAGGGAGCGGCGGACGTTGTCCGCGACGACGTCCCCGGTATTGCCCGCTTCCTTCAGACGGTTGAATTCCGCAACGCCTTGCTGGGCCACATGGTACAGGGGAGAGGACGCGTCACTGCCCATGGACTGCACGGCCTCGCGCAGATCCCGGGCGTCGGTGAAGCGGACAAGCCCGGCGGCGGCCTTCTTTCTGGCCCGGTTCAGGGCGAAGTACTTGTGGATAATGAGCGCCCAACTGCTGATCGACATGAGCAGGAGCAGCAGGAGCACCAACTGGGCCACCAGGGTGGCGTTGAACAGAATATTTAAAAAACCGATATCCATAGTGGTTGCGTCTCCCTTCCTACAGGCAACATGTTCATGCCCACACGTTCCGGCCCGCCGTGGCGGCACTGTCGGCAAAGAGCGGCGGGGCGGGCCGGCGGAATGCGACAACACGCCGCCGGCCGTGGGTTCTTCAGCCCGATACCCCAATATACCGTTTTGTACCAGTAAAAAATGCATGGTCAAGATTTTTTCTCAAGAAAGTATAGAGAAAAATATAACTTCGTCAATCTCTGGTTGCGGCCTGCACGGCACTTCGTACGTTTCCTGTGTTCAGGCCTCTCCCGCAGGGATAGAGGGTATTTTCAGCTTACGGCGGTGATGGACAAACCGCGACTCCTGCTGGTACACAAACCACTGCGCCTTTCCCCGGCGCAAGGAGCAGCGCACATGACCCGCTTTTTAACCGTTTGCAGTTTCGTCCCTGCAGAGCCGCCCGTTTTTTCAGGGAGGCAAAGCGTGCCTTTTTTCCCCGACGAAAGGGCGGTTGCCGGCCTGCTTCCGCGTCTGTTTCTGCCGGCGGTGCTGCTGTTGTTCTGTCTTGTGCCGCCGCCGGTATTCGCGGCGGAAAGCTATACCCTGGAAAAGGCCGTTACAACGGCCCTTGAGCGCAATTTTACCATCTCCGCCTCCAAGGCGGCGCACAGGGCCGCGGAAGAGGGCACCAAGTCCGCCCGCAGCGCGTTCGGTCCGGTGATCGGCACGGGCTATGACTACGAGCGCCGCCAGCACCGGTTTGATATTTCCGGCAAGGAGCAGGAAAAGAACCTGTACACCTGGCGGACCACGCTCAGCCAGAACGTGTTCTCCGGATTTGCCACCCTGGCCGCGTACCAGCGGGCCGCCCTGGCGCAGGAAAGCGCGGCCGCCGGCAAGATCAAGGCGCGCATAGACCTGGTGAACATGGTGCAGGAGCATTTTTTTACCTATCTGAAGGCGAAGCAGGATGTGGTGAGCGCGCGCGACTCTCTGGAGCGCCTGCAATCGCAACTGGCGTCCAGCCGGGCCTTTTATGAGGTGGGCGTATCGCCGCGCATTGACGTGCTGCAGGCGGAAGTGGACGTGTCCACGGCGGAAAGCGCTCTGCTGATTGCTGAAAATACCGTGGCGACCGAACGCGCCCGGCTGAACACCTTGCTGGTGCTGCCCATGACCGACGAGGTGGAGTATACGGGCAGCCTTGACTACATTCCCTTTACCCTGCCCTTAGGAACCTGCCTGGAGCTTGCTTACAGGCAGCGCCCGGATCTGATCATGGCGGAAAAATCCGTACAGATCGCCGCCAAGGATACCGTGACGGCGAAGAGCGCCTTTTATCCGCAGATAACGGCGCTCGGCATGTGGTCCACCCGGGGGGACGATTTCCGCGCCGCAGGCAGCAGTATATACCCTACCAACTACAGCGCGTGGTCCGTGGGCATCTTCGGGGAATGGGCGATTTTTGAATGGGGCCGGACGTACTATGCCACCCGGCAGTCGCAGCAGATCGAAGCCAGGGTGCGGGCGGAAGCCGACAACCTGCGCCAGGAAATATCCTTTACGGTAAAGGCGCGGCTTTTGGACAGCACGGAGGCCGCCAAACGCATCAAGGTGGCGCAAAAGGCGGTGGAGCAGGCGCGCGAAGCCTACCGCATGGCCGACGCCCGCTACAAGTCGCAGGTGGGCACCATGACCGACGTGCTGGACGCGCAGGCGAAGCTCTCCTTCGCCGAAGCCTCCCTGGCGGGGGCACGAGCCGACTATAATATTGCCCTTTCGCGTTTGTACGCGGCCATGGGTGAAGAGAATCATACCCTGCTGCCGCGCTGAAAACGCCGCTGCACTGAAAACGCTGCCGCGCAACAGGAGCCCGGCGCGAGGCGTTCGCGTTCGGGCTGTTTGCGGGCATCCGGCCCCGGCGTTACAGCAGTCTGGTGAAGATAAGCTGGTACAGAGAGCGCAGATACAAGGATATTTTCAGGTAGAGGCTGCGGGAATCTTCGGCGGTCAAGCCCAGTTCTTTGACGAGATAGGCGGCAAGGGGCATGAAGTCGGTCTCCCGTTTGGGGGCGAGCAGTCCGGCATAGGTGCTGATGCGCTGTTGCAGAAACGGGCCGTCTTTGGCGCCATCGGCCAGAAAAGGCGCGGTGAGCAGCAGTTCCGTAAAGAACATGCTCGCATCCTTGGGAAGGGACCGCTGCAGGGCCAGCCTCCAGAGGGCGACGACAACCGCCTTGAGTTCCAGCACGGCTTTTTTCCGCTTTTGTATCTGCAAGCGGCCGATGCCGAACCCGGCTACTTCGCTGGAAAAGTCCAGCGACTCGAACAGTGCGAGAAAGTTGCGGAGGACTTCCTCCGCGCTGTACCGGACAGCGGTCACCCGTTCAGCCGGGATCTTCTGCGTCTGCTGTACGGCCTCGGGTGGGCACTGGCATGGGGGCGCTTCTCTCATGGTGCACTCTTATACGTGTTTATGGCATTGCGGGCAAGAAAAAGTTTATAGCGTATCTTCTTTGACGTCAAAAGGCGCTGCATGGAACAAAATTGCACCATAGCGGAACAGGCCGCCCGTGCCTGTTTTCCGCGCGGACTTGCGCAGCCCGCCGGAAGTTTCCGTTTTTCCGCGGACGCGCTGCTGCTGGCCTGCTTTCCCGAACCCGGCGCGGTAACGCGTTTTGTGGATCTGGGGACGGGCTGCGGGGTGGCGGCCCTCGCTCTGCTGTGCCGCTACCCGCGTCTCGCCGCCGCCGGGGAGGGCGTGGGCGTGGACGTACAGCCGGATCTGGCGGAGGCGGCGCGGCACAACGCCGCCCGGCTCGGGTTTGCCGACAGGCTGACGGTGCGCGTAGCGGATTTGCTGCAAGATCCGCCGCCCATCCCTGCCGGAAGCTGTGATCTGGCGCTGGCAAACCCGCCTTACAGGCAACTGGGCAAGGGCAGGCTGCCGGTAAGCCTGTCCCGGCAGATTGCCCTGTTCGGGCAGGAGGGGACACTGGAGGCCTTTTGCGCCGCGGCAGCCCATGCCCTGCGGGAGGAAGGCCGCTTTGCCCTTATTTTCCCCACTGCCCGGCTGGAGGAACTGCTCCGCGTCCTTGAGGGCGGCGGTCTTTCCCCGGTTCGGATACGGCCGGTGCGGACCAAGCAGAGCGCCCCCGTCCGTCTTGTGCTGGTGGAGGCCGTCAAAGGAGAGGCGGCGGCTCTGGTGACGGAATCCCCGCTGGTGCTGTTCGCGGAAAAGGGCGGTAGCTCGCGCCTTACGGAAGAGGCGCTGGCCTTTTGTCCTTTTCTGTCCCGTTCCCAGGCCTCGCGGGGTTGATCCAGGATGCTCCCGTTTCGCGCGGCCTCGGGGTTTTCCCTTGCCCCCTTCCGGAGCGGGGTATATGATACCGGATTCCATGCAGCCGTTTTTCTGGAGCAGACAGACATGAGTTTCGCCGCGCTTCTCGCCATCGCCGTGGCCCTTGCCATGGATGCCTTTGCCGTAGCCCTGACCTCCGGTATCCGTCTGCGTTGCGTGAGCGTGGCCCAGACCGTGCGCATGGCCGGAACCTTCGGGGGGTTTCAGTTCGCCATGCCTCTGGCGGGCTGGCTTTTAGGCGTCGGTGCGAAGCAGTACATTGAAAACTACGATCACTGGCTGGCCTTCGCCCTGCTGGGGTTTGTGGGCGGCAAAATGCTCTGGGAAGCCTGGAGCCACCGGGGCAAGGCCGACGAAGACTGTTGCTGTGCGGATCCCACCATCGGCGGGTCGATTATCATGCTGGGCATCGCCACCAGCATCGACGCACTGGCCGTGGGGCTTTCCCTGGCCCTGCTGGGCATAAACGTGCTGTATCCCGCTCTGGTCATCGGGGTGGTCTGCTTTGCCATCACCGCGGCGGGCATGCATCTCGGCAGACTGGTCTGCACCCTCCCCTTTCTGGGCAATCTCGGCAACAAGGCCAACGTGTTCGGAGGGCTTGTGCTCATCGGCATCGGGGTGAGCATACTGGCCGAGCACGGGGTTTTTGCCTAGGCGGTAGTGTCACGAGCGCTTTTTTGCCCCCGGCTGCGTCAGATTGCGCCTTGTATTCCGGTCGAGTACCGTCAGAGTACGCTCCCTGTCTTAAAAGGCTCGTCTTCCTTGCCGGAGAACAAAAAACCATCTCGGGACGATACTGCCCAGGGCGCTTGAGAAACAGCCCCTGGCGTTCCCGCCCCTATCCCGCACACGTTCCGCTTCCGCGCCGTAAAAACGAAGCGGCGCTGAGAAGTTCCGCTACGCTCCGCGCTCACCTGCGAAGGGCGCGCACTTCCTGGCTGCTGGCAGAGACGATTTCCTTGCGTGATATACCGGCGTCCACGCCCACGTGGGGGAGAAGAGTCGCGCCGAGCAGGGCGGCGCTTGCGTCCAAATCCGGCTCGGGTGTGGACACGTCAGCTTCTCCCTTCCAGACCTGCCTGCCCGCTCTCGCGCCCGGAAGCGGACTGGCCATGATCGCCTCGACGGAATACCAGGTGACGTAATAGGTATGGTATTCCGTGGAGTTTTCCCAGTGACTGAGCACTTCCCTGGTGTCGGTGACCCAGTTGCCCGCCGCGTCCAGTTTGCTGTACTGTACGGTTTTGTATACCGGGGTGGGAACAGTATAGGAATCGGTTTGGGCGGGCCCCAGAGCGTACTGTACAATCACGATACACTGCGCCTTGGTGGGATCCGTGAGCCGCCGCCAGCCGTGACGCTGTTCGAAGACGGAACTCAGGGCGTCGGCGTGCCTGGTAAACTGCTGCTTGTCCGGCATGCTTTTGGCATCCGCCGCGACGACCGCAAACGTTGTTCCCGCCGGGGGGAAGCTGTCGGAACGGACTGTCGAGAAACAGACCTCTCTGTCCAATCGGGGCTGGGCGCATCCGCATGGTACAAGGCAGAGCAGCAGCGGCAGCAGGCGAATACAGCGTTTCAGGCGGGCGGTTACCATATGGCTTCACTCCATAAGGGAGCGGTCTCCGCGAACGCGGGAAGGGTGTCGCTGGTGTATCCCTGGCCGTTCTCCAATACCTTCATAAGTGCCAGGAGAAAGCGGGCGAAGTCGTAGCGCGGGTATATATGACCCGCTATGTCGTATACGGCGCCGGCTTGCCACAAGGTGGCTCCCGCGGCCGGAGGGCTGCCCGGTTTTATCGCCGTGCAGCGTAAAATAACATAGTACCCGCCCTCAAAGGAGTAAATCGACAGCAGCGCGGGGTCCGGCCAGTACGCGTTCAGGGGGCGGGGCTGCCAGACGGGCGGCGGTGCGGCGAGCAGCTTGGACAGGGTTTTCGAAGGGGCGGAAGTGGGGTCGCGCAGTACCGATTGTGGCAGGTTGTAATACGGGCCGTGGTCGATAAATATCGCCAGCTCCGCTTCACGTATGTTTTTTGCCGGGCGAAAGCCCTGTTGTTCCAGGGCTGCCGTGATCTGGGCCATATGCTCCGCCCGCAGCAACTGTTCGTTGACATTCTGGGGACCAATGAGGACCGGCCAGTATTTTTTGTTCTTGCCTTCCACATGCCCGGACAGGGTTGCGTGGAGGCTCGGAGGAGGCGAGGCATCCGGTCCTGCCCTGAAGCATCCGCATACGATCGGGAGCAACAGGCAGAGAAGCAGCAGGCGAAAGTGGGAAACCCTCATATCTGACCTCCGGTTTCTTTTCGGGGAGGAATCTGTCCGGCAGGAAAAGGAAAGGGTGCATTACGGCCCGGCAAATTTCGCAGGGACTCGAAAAAATAGGGGATAGCCGGGCGCAGCTCGGACAGGTTCAACGTGCCGTCGCTCGCGCGGATAGTCCACAGGGGCTCCCCGACCATAAGTCCCCTCTTTCCTTTGATAAGAGGCGCTGCCTGCACCAGTAAATGCGAACTCCATTGCTTGTTGGAAACATAGCCCGGCGTGCCGCGCAACGGTTTCCAGTACTTCAGGGAGCGTGCTTGTTTTTTTACCGGGGCAAGCGGCAATTGAGCGGAGCTGCCGGAGGCTTTCGGGCGTTCATCAGCGCCAACGGGCCGGTGGTCGTAGAACAGGAAAACGGCGGTATCGGCTTTCTCGGGCGAGGCCACGACCGTATGCCCTTCTTCCCGCAGCCATTTCTCCAGGGCCTGCTCAAATTCGCCATAGATAATATCGCTGGGATCAAGGGCGGGCGAGCCCGGCAGGATGACGCAGCGCAGGGGCCGCGGTTTGGCCGGGGGGGTGAGCCGGGAGCAAACGGTCACAACCACTTCCGGCTGCTTTGGGGTGGCGGCGCAGCCGGCGAGTAACATCATCAGCAGAAGGGAGAGACAGCGAATCCAGAACATACGCAGTATCCTCGCTTGTATGACAACTCCTATTCCGTATCCTCACGCATTTCCCGCACTGCCTCGCGGATGCGGCACACGCCGCAGACCTCGGCGGAGGTGGGGCAGCCGCAGAGGGGGCAGGGCGAGAGAGCAATTTCTTCCTTTTCCGCGGCGGCCGCAAACACGGGGCGGCCGCGTTCCAGAAAACCCAGATAAAAATCGAGCTTGCGGCCGGGCATGTGTTCTTCGATGTCGGCCCAAATCTTTTTGTGAAAGGTGAAGCTGGCCCCCTTGCTGTACGGGCAGGGCGCGTAGTGGTGCTCGATGCCGCGCAAAAAGGCGTAGTTGGCCGTTTCAAATTCGCTGAGCCGCCACAGCGGCTTGACCTTGCGCGCAAAGCCGCCGCCGTCTTCGTCGGGTTCCGCCTCCAGGGCGGGGCCCTGGTCGCCAAGGTAGGCGGTGTCCCAGCGCAGGGTGTTGCTGAACAGGCGGGCGATCTCGTCGTCCAGGTTGTGCCCGGTGGCAAGGACGGTAAAGCCTTCCTCCAGGGCCGCGCGGTTGAAGAAATGCCGCTTTATCTTGCCGCAGGCCGAGCAGATGGGGCGGTTCAGGCGGGCTTTGACCAGGGGAATGGCCAGGCCTTCCTTTTCCATCTCCTTCACGCTCAGGGGCAGGTTGTGCTTGTGGCAGAAACGTTCCACCACCCCGCGCGCGGCGGATGACGATCTCGGAATTGCCAGATCGACATGCAGACCGGTGACGTTGTATCCCTGAAGGGAGAGTTCCAGCATGAGGGCCAGCGAATCCTTGCCCCCCGATACCGCCACCAGGATGCGGTCGTCATGGGTGAACAGATTCTGTTTGCGGATGCCTTTTTCCACCTGCCGGGAGAAGAAATCGAGGTAGCATTCCTCGCAGAATCCGGCATGATGACTGGGCAGAGCGACCACGGCAGTGGCTTTGCAACGGGTACATTTCATAAAAACGGCCTGGAAAGTAAAGCGTTAGGAAGAGCGATGCGGCAGGCGGGGCCTGCCGGGGAAGGCGACAGGAGGCTGCGCCGCTCACCCGCTGGAGGTGACGATGCGGACGATAATGGAATCGCCGGGAAGAATGGCTTGGTCCGGAGTCAACAGCCCGCCGTCCCGGATGACCAGGGCCGTGCCCACGCGTATGTGCAGCGCGCGCAAAAGCTGGAGCGCCGTTTTGGGGCGGGGCAGGGTAAGCACTGTTTCCTCCGGCTGCAACGTAACAGTAATGGAGGGGGGGGTGCGGGCGGATTCTTCGTGTATAGTCATGTGCGTTTCAGTCTGTTGCAAAAGTCGGCGCACGGTAGCATCCGCCTGTGGTCAAGGTCAACCGCCGGGACGTACCGCGTAATGCCGCGCGCGCCGTTTTTTTACGGCAGCGTGCGGGCGGTGCAGTGGTGAGCGTGAAATGCATGTTTACATATTGTTTCATAGAATATTTTATAAAACAATACGTTATCTTCATGAAATATTCCCCGGCGAGTTTCTCTTGTCCAAGAGGCATTCCGGATGTTATAGGAATTGCAGGAAGAGCTATATCTTATGAAAGAAGAACTCCCCCCGATTCATTCCTGCTCCCATTGCGGCGGTTCGACGCAACAGATTGAGTCCTCGCGTCCGGAGGGACGGCGGCAGGACATCTATCGCGTGGTCTGCGTCTGCGGCCACGCACCGCTGCAATGGTCGGTTTCCGAAGCCGCCGCGGTCAGGCTGTGGAACCGGTATATGACGAAAAGGGAATAGCGTCTCCCCGCGCAAGAGCACGAACCCGGCCGCCTTTCCGGATTTGCCGCGCTCCGCGGAGAATGCGGCGCATGCCCGTTGTGGATGGCCTATATTCCGTATTTGGGGGGACTACGTGCCTTTCGGACAGGTTCTGAAAGGCGCGCCTTGCTCTGAGCCGGCGGCCTGCTGTCCGGCTGTCTTGCATGCGGCGGATGCGCCTGCGCACCACGACAGAAAACCAGCAAAGGACTGCGCGTTATGGATGCGGTATCGGTCAACCGGCAATGGTGCAAAGGCTGCGGCATCTGTATCGCCTTTTGTCCCAGGCAGGCTCTCGAACTGCGCGAAGGCAGATCCGCGCCCGTCTCCGGGCTGTGCATCGCCTGCGGCCTGTGCGAACGCTACTGTCCGGATCTGGCCATCACCGTGCAGCCCCGCAAGAAGCCAGGCAAAGGGGCTGCCGCCACAGGGAGGAAAAAGCCATGAACCGGCGCGAAGTCCGCTTTGTCCAGGGCAACGAGGCCTGCGTTCTCGGCGCGCTGTACGCCGGCCTGCGCTTTTTTGCCGGGTACCCCATCACGCCCTCCTCGGAAATAGCCGAGCGCCTTTCGGCGGAACTGCCCAGAGTCGGCGGCGCCTTTATCCAGATGGAAGACGAAATCGCCTCCATGTGCGCGGTGTGCGGGGCTTCCCTTACGGGCAAAAAATCCATGACCGCCACCAGCGGGCCGGGGTTTTCCCTGAAGCAGGAGGCCATAGGCTATGCGGCCATGGCGGAAATTCCCTGCGTCATCGTCAACATCCAGCGGGCCGGGCCGTCCACGGGGCTTGCCACCAAGGTCGCCCAGGGCGACGTGAACCAGAGCCGCTGGGGCACCCACGGCGAGCATTCCATGGTGACCCTGACCGCCTCCTCCATCCAGGACGTCTTCGCGGTAACCGTGGAAGCCTTCAACATCGCGGAAACCTACCGCACGCCCGTCATCCTGCTCTTTGACGAAGTGGTCGGGCACATGCGCGAGCGTCTGGAAATTCCCCCTCCCGGCGAACTGCCCGTTGTCGAGCGCCTGCACACCGAGGTCAAGCAGGGGGTCAATTACCACCCCTATCTGCCGCGCGAGGACGGGCGGCTGCCCATGTCGGATTTCGGCGGCGTGCACCGCTACAACGTCACCGGGCTGTATCATGACATCTGGGGTTTTCCCACCGAGGATCCGGAACAGGTGAATCGGCTCGTCCACCACCTGGTGGACAAGATCGAAAACCGCGCCCACCAGCTTGCCCGCTGGAACGAATACTACCTCGACGATGCGGAGCAGATTCTCATCTCCTACGGCTCTTCCGCCCGGAGCGCCCGGCACATTGTGGAAACCCGCCGGGGCAAGGGGCACAAGATCGGCTTTCTGGAACTGCAGACACTCTGGCCCTTCCCGGCCCAGTTGATCCGGGAAAAGACCGCCCACGCCAAAAACGTCTACGTGGTGGAAATGAACATGGGGCAGGTGGCGGAAGAGGTGAAGAAAGCCCTGCCCAACCCGGACCGGGTCTTTCTGGTCAACCGCGTGGACGGCACCCTGGTCACTCCCACCGATATCGGCGTGATCATGCGCGTCATCGAAGGCAGGGGGGTATAGCATGGCCGTGCAGGACTATATCCGCGAGCGGTTTTTCCCTCATATCTGGTGTGCCGGCTGCGGTCATGGCACGGTGTTGAACAACCTGCTGCGCACCGTGGACGAACTGGGGCTTGAAAAAAGCTCCCTCTGCATGGTCTCGGGCATAGGCTGCTCGGCCCGAATTTCCGGGTACGTGGATTTTCACTCCATGCACACCATGCACGGCAGGGCGCTTGCCTGCGCCACCGGCATCAAGATGGGCAACCCGGCTCTTACCGTTTTTGTCCCCATGGGCGACGGCGACGCCCTGGCCATCGGGGGTAACCACTTCATCCACGCCTGCCGCAGAAATATCGATCTGGTGGCCATCGTGCTGAACAACCGCATTTACGGCATGACCGGGGGCCAGTACTCACCCCTGTCCGGCCCCGGCATCACGGCTTCCACCGCGCCCTACCGGAGCATCGACCGCGCCTTTGACACCGTGTCCCTGGCCATGGGCGCGGGCGCCACCTTCGTGGCCCGGACCACGGCCTTCCACGTCGTGGAGATGGTGCAGATTCTGAAAAAAGCGATCGCCCACAAGGGCTTTTCCGTGGTGGAAGTGCTGGTCCAGTGCCCCACGTATTTCGGGCGCAGCAACAAAAAGGGCGGAGCGGTCCAGATGCTGGAGGAAATGCGCGACGGCACCGCCGCCCTCGGCTCAAAGCAGCTGGCCGAAAACCCCGGCCTCATCCCGCGCGGCATCTTTGTGCAGGATGCCCAGCCGGAGTACTGCGAGGAATACGCCAAAATCGTGGCCAAAGCGATGCAGCAGGAACGGTAAGGGGAAGAAAAGGCATGCCTCCGGCGGCCAAAGGGGCGCTGCCCCTTTGGATTCCCCGCAAGGGGACGCATCCCCTTGACCCCGTTCAGGTCTTGGTGGGACGGTGTGGCGGATTGATTTGGTGCGCTTCGGCGTTGCTCCCGGAGTGAGTGGGATTTTGCGGTGAGGGAGCGGCATTGGCGCAGGATGCATGAAGGCGTGAAAGAGGCGGGAACATGGAAAAATATCGTTTTCTGCTGTCAGGCTCAGGGGGACAGGGGATCATCACCATGTCCATCCTGCTTGCGGAGGCAGCCGCGCTGGTCGAAGGCAGCTACGCGGTGCAGTCGCAGACTTACGGTCCCCAGGCCAGGGGCGGGGATACGCGCGCGGACGTGATCATTTCCGGCTCGCCCATCTACTACCCCAAAGTGCGCCAGCCCAACATCCTGGTGGCCCTCACCGACGAGGCGGCATCCAAGTACCTGCCCCAGATCCGACCGGGCGGGCTCTGCCTGTACGACAGCGATCTGGTGCACCCCGGCGTGCGCGTGGACGCTCGCAGAAAAGGCCTGCCCATGCGGCGGGCCGTGGTGGAGGCCTTGGGAAGCGCCACGGCTTTCAATATCTGCGTTCTGGGCGCCCTTGCCGTGCTGAGCGGGGCAGTGAGCGTGCAGGCTTTGGAGCAACTGCTCGAAAAGCGTTTTGCAGCGCCTCTGCACCAAGCCAATAAAACCGCCCTGCATCTGGGCGCGGAACTGGCCGCTCCACTGGCGGAGTGACGTGGAAGGACTACGATGCGTGAGGCCTTTCCCCTCTGTGGGGGAAAGGCCTCACGCTGATGACAAATCCGTTTCTACCCAAATACGCGGGTCAGGGGTGCGGCCCGCATCGCACTGAGACAAGCTTTTCACATCGCGGGAGCATTATTGGCCGAGTGACCTTTGCAGCCCTGGTTTGGTGCCCCCTGCCGGGTGTGGGCGGAGCCCACATCCGAATCAAGATGGCTTCGGCAAATCACCGGACAATGTCTGCAACTCCCGTGCGCGTTCTTCAATCCGCAGAACCACGTCCGCCGCGACTTCGCGCAGTTCCCGCGCCGCCGTCACCGGCCGCTCGAGATACAGGCGCAGCGCGATGATGAGCGGCTCCAGGCGCGGCGCCGCGGCGCTCTCCTCCAGAAGGGCAAGGGCTTGTTCGGCTTTGCCCGCGGCGGCCAGCACGGTGACGAGTTCAATGGCATCCTCAAGGTTTCCCGAGACCCGTTCGGCATCCTCAAGATAGACGGCTGCGGTGGCAAGCGCTTCTTCTCCCTTGCCGAGGAGGCACTGGAGGCAGGCCAGGGTATGCCGGAACGCCGTATTGGCCGGGGCAAGCTCCACCGCGCGCCGCGCCCAGTCCTCGGCCCGTTTGTAGAGCGCGCGGACGCGGTGCCTGTAGACGGCCCGGCCCAGGGCATTGTGCGGTTCCGGCTTTGCGGGGCTTTGGGTGAGCAGTTCCGCCGCAAGCACGGCAAGTTCTTCCGGCCGGCCTTCTTCCAGCAGGAGCGCTGTGCAGTCGGCAATCAGGCGCTCTGATGCCGGGTACAGCCGCAGCGCTTCCCGGAGCCCGGCTTTCCGCTCCGATGGATCCTTTGCCGCCAGCAGCGCCATTCCGGCGGTCGCGCGGGCCACCATTTTGCGCAGGGCGGGTTCCTCATAGCTGCCGTAGCGTGCAATCAGGGAATCGTAGGCTGCGGCTTCCCCCTCCGTGTCACCCGCCTGCCCGAGCCGCATCCCCTTATTGAACAGCGCTCCTGCCGCCCGCTTCATGACGGCGGGATGTTCACTGCCTTTGTAGCGGCTGATGATGGCATCGTACGCCGCCAGCTCTTCTTCCCTTCTGCCCCACTGTCCGGCGGTCACTCCCTTGTACAGCAGCGCCTTTGCCGCCCAGGCCGTGAGAGCGGGCTCGTTGCTGTTGCCATAGCGGTCGATCAGGGCGTCGTACATGGAGAGGGCTGCTTCGATCTTCCCCGATTTCTCAAGGAGGGCGCCTTTGCTGTACAGGGCGGTTGCCACGCCTTCCATGACGGGGAGAGCGCGGCTCTCGCCATAGCGGCTGATGAGGGAATCATATTCCTTGAGTGCTTCTTCAGTGTTGCCCAGATGGCCGAGGGCCGTGGCCTTGTTGAGAAGCGCCTTGACCACGGCTTCCATGACAGGGGGGGCATCGCTGCGGTCATACCGGCTGATGAGGAAGTCGTATTCCTTGAGAGCTTCTTCAACCTTGCCGAGGTGCCCGAGGGCAGTGGCCTTGTTGAGCAGCGCCTTTGCCACGCCTTCCATCACGGCGGGCTCAGCGCTGTCGCCATAGCGACCGATGAGGATGTCGTACGCCTCAAGCGCCGCCTCCATCTTGCCCTGGTGTCCGAATTCCACCCCCTTGTTGAGCAGGGCTTTCGCCACCCGTTCCATGCCGAACCGATCGCCGCTGCCGCCGTACCGGCTGATAAGGACATCGTATACGGCGAGCGCTTCTTCCGCTTTGCCCTGCCGTCCCAGTTCCACGCCCTTGTTGAGCAGGGCCTTTGCCACGCGTTCCTGCAATTGCGGAACGTCGCTGCTGTGGTAACGGTCGATAAGGGAGTCATACGCCTCAAGGGCCTCCGCTGGTCTGCCCAGCAGCCCGGCCGCCACCCCTTTGTTGAACAGCGCTTTTGCCGTTTGCTCCATAACGGGCGGTTCAGCACTGCCGCCATAGCGGTTGATGAGGTCGTCATAGGCCTTGAGTTCTTCTTCCATGTTCCCGATCTGCGCCCAGGCAAGGCCCTTGTTGAACAGCGCTTTTGCCGCGCCTTCCGTGACCTGCGGATCGCCGCTGTCCCCATACCGCAGAAGCAGGGCGTCGTACGTTGCGATTTCGTCCCGTATTCTGCCCAGGCGGCCAAGAGCCACGCCCTTGTTGAACAGCGCCGTCATCACCCGCTCCACAACGGGCGGCTCGTCGCGGTCGCCATAGCGCGCGACCAGGGAATCGTAGGCGCGGATCTCTTCTCCGGTATTCCCGGCGCGCCCGTGGGCGAGGGCTGTGTTAAAGAGGGCCTTTGCCGCCCGCTCCATTACGGACGGCTCGCGGCTTTCTCCATAGCGGGAAATAAGGGCCTCATAGGCGGCAAGGGCTTCTTCGTGCCTGCCCATGCGGTCAAGCCGGATGCCTTTGGTGAACAGCGCCTTTGCCGCTGCTTCCATAAGGGAGGGGTCGGCGCTGTCGCCGTAACGGTTGACAAGGGTGTAGTATGACTTGAGCTCTTCCGCGAGGTTGCCGGTTTTGCCGTATGCCATGCCCTGGTAAAGCAGCGCGTTTGCCACCACCGCCATGAGGGAGGGTTTGTCGCTGTCGCCGTAGCGGCTGATAAGGGTAGCGTAGGCTCTGAGTTCTTCCTCATTGTCGTTCTTCGCGCCGTGCGCCATGCCTTTGTAAAGCAGCGCGCGCGCCGCCGCCTGCATGAGGGTCGGCTCGTCGCTCTCACCATAGCGGCCGATGAGGGTGTCATAGACGTCGAGAGCCTCCGCGACATTGCCGAGCTGCCCGTGGGTAAGCCCCTTGTAGAGGAGGGCCGTGGCCGAGAAGTTCATATGGGAAGGCTGGGTGCTGCCCCCAAGAAGGGTGATGAGGTTCGCGCAGGCCGCGAGTTGCTCTTCCGGAGTCTCCGGCCAGGGGATGGGCAGCGCTTTGTGCAGCGGAATGGCCAGGTATTCTTTGGCAAGGGCGTTGCGGAAGTGCTCCGGCGCGATGGCGAGCAGTTTGTCGCGCTGTTCCGGCTCCCGGATGCTCGTCATGATGGCGCGGAAGGCCGGCAGATGATCGCCGTACTGCTCCGGGGCAAGGTGCTCAGCCTCCAGGGCAAGGTGACGGGCGGCTTCTTCCGGACCATACAGGGCCATCATGAATCGCACGGCAAAATTGACCCGGTCCGCCGCTTTCCCCCGCCTGCGCATCAGGTGGTAAATGTTGTACATGCGTTCCGCAACGGCATAGAGCTTGGCGCGTTTGCCTGTTTCCACAACCGTTACCGCCCCGCGGGAGGCCAGACGCTGCAACAGCGCGCTGGTTTTGTTCACATCCAGCCGGGCCACCCGGGCCACTTCCCTGGCCGGGGATTCGTCCCAAAGATCCGCCAGCGCGAGGTATACCTTGCGTTCCGTGGGTGCCAGGCCGTCCAGGTGGCTCTTGAAGTATTCCGTGTGCTCGTCCATCAGGGCGATGAGGTTGTGCAGCAGGTCGGCAAAGGAGCGGTGCGCGCCGAATCCGGCAATGATGGTCAGCAGGCGGAGGTTGCCGCCGGTAAGAATATGGATGGGGCGTATGCCCTTTTCGCCCAGGGGCTGCCCGGTGATGCTTTGCCAGACGGCGTCGCATTCCCCGGGGGTAAGGGGGGGCAGGGAGAGAATGCGGAAGAGGTCGAACATGGCCTTGTCCGCGTTATCTATTTCGTCAAAGCGGGTGGTGGCGGAGCAGAGGAGCATGATGCGCTCCTCGTTGATGAGCGTGTGGCGGACCTTCCAGGCGTCGTCGGAAGATATTTGCTCCCCCAGCAGCATGTGCAGGTTTTCCACGATCAGGAGCAGGCGTTTGCCCTCCTGTTCGGCAAAATCGAGAAGCTGCCCCAGGGCGCGCTCCCGCAGCCGTTCCTCGTCGGATTCTTCCCGCAGGCTTTCAAAGGTGTCTTTCCAGTGCGAAGACCCCGTCTGGTCCGCCAGATGCAGCAGAGCCTCCAGCCAGAATTCGCCCGGAGACGCCACCAGGTAGCTTTCTTCGGGAAAGCGCAGCGGATACCAGGCCGCGTTCAGTTCGGGATCGCGGCGCACCTGTGCCGCCGCCCGGAGCAGCAGGCTCGTTTTGCCGCTGCCGCGCGGGCCGATGACCAGCATATGCTGGTTCGGGCCGCCGGTATTTTCCCGCAGGGTGCTCATGATGAGCCGTAGATCCGCTTCCCGGGCGACAAATCCGGCGACGAGCTCCTGCTCTGAAAGCAGCGCGGGGTTGTATTTCATGGGCAGTCGTTCCAGCATGGCAGTGCCTCGCGTTACGCCCGCAGGCGGTATTCTTTTTTCCACCATTTCCGCAGCAGGGGAGAGACAAAGCGCCAGCCGTTCTCGACTGCCTCCAGGTAGCCGTCGCCCAGCAGGTGCTGCATGAGCGTTTTCAGATCGTCTTCGGCAAGCGCCGCTTCACGGCGGAGTTCTTCCAGCTTCCCGACGGGAAGGTGGTCGTCAACGGCGGTTTCCTGCAGGATGCGGCAGGCCAGCGCGTAGCTCTGTTCGTCAAAGGTCAGCCGCAGGCGTTCCACATAATGGCGGAACTCGGCTTTGCCCTTGCCGCTGTGCAGCAGCGCGCCCAGCGCCTTGTCCACGTCCTGCGGCGTAATGGATTTGGCGCCCCGGCGCTCGCACTGTTCGTACAGTTCCATGAACAGCAACTGCACATGGTGGGGAATGCAGCAGCGCAGTCTGCGGACCAGCAGTTCGTCGGCATTGTCCCTGTAAGTGACTTTCGCGTGCCGGGCCAGGGCGCGCAGGCATTCGAGGGCCGTTGCCGCATCCCAGGGCTCGACCGTATAGGGAGTGAAGGTATTGATGGTTGCGCTGCAATCCACGCGTTCCAGAACAGGCTCAAACCCGATGCTGCCGCAGTAAATGATGCAGATGTTTTCCTTATGGCGGATGCTCATGGCGCGCAGCCAGGACAAAAATGGCTCGACCGCCGCCCGTTGCGTGCGCATGTTCGCCTTGGCGGCGGCATTGAGCAGACGGTTGATGAAGACGGGAATTTCGTCAAAACAAAGCAGTACCGGCTTGTCCATTTGCGCCAGCAAGTCGAAAAGCTGTTCTCCCTTGCGCTGCCAGTTGCCCGGGGTGAGGCTTTTGTCGATTTCCAGGCTTGCTTCGCCTTTTTTGAGTTTTACGCCGGGCGCAAGCTCGCGCAGGAACGCAAAAATTTTGTCGAACATCTGGTAAAAGCGCGAGCGGTAGGGCAGCATTTCCATGGCCAGGGCGGCAACGGCGCCTTCCGCCGACGCGGCCTTTTCCAGATCGACATACATGCCGATATAGTCGCCCCGCAGCCTGCGCAGCAGTTCCTGCAACAGGCTCGTCTTGCCGATGCGGCGCTGGCCTGCCAGCAGGGTATGGACCCTGTTTTCCGCCCGCTCGGCCAACAGCTTGAGATCCGCCTCCCGCCCCCAGAATTTGTCCTGGGTGACAGGGCTGCTTCCCCCTTGGCGGAGGGTTTTTTGCGGCGCGGTCGGCATAGGCGATTCCTCCGTGAGCAGCGGCAGTAGGGAGGCAAACAGGCCCGGAGGGGCAGGCAGGGAACGGGATTTACAACGCGTGCGTTGCCAACAGAATGGTTGGCGGTAGATTTAAAATACGATACCGGCCCGTATTCCGGGAGTCAATATAAAAATACATGTATAGGGGTCGCGCGTGGTTGCAGCAGCGATACAAGGGCGCTGTAACGAACCTGATGGTGAAAATGCAAGATGTCGAATACCACGCGAAAACTATGACAATCCATTGCCGCGACTTCTCAGAAGCTCGGCAAAGGCGGTCATGTGAAGCGAGATTGCGTTCCTCTCAACCGTTGAAGAGGTTCTCCAGCAGGGTTTCAATTTCCGCTATGTAGGCCTGCGTGTCTATTTTCGCGTTGATGATGCTGCGTATGCCATACCCGTGCAGGAGCACCAGCAGCACCTCGATGCGGGCGTCAAGCGCCACTTCCGGCAAGTCCGACTTGTGCAGGCGGCAGACTTCGCGCAGCGCATCGCGGATGCGGCGGTCGAAGTCCTGTATGGCGCGGGTGATAGTTTCATTGCGGCCTATTTCCGCCGTCAGGTCGCGCATCAGGGCGGACTGGCAGGAGTCGGAGTCTTCGGCAATCCGCTCCCGCAAAAGGGCTTTCAGTTCCCCCACAAAGCGCTCCCGGCTGGCTCCCATCGCCCGGAAGCGATTGAGAAGCGGCTCCATCTCCAGTTCGCACATGGCGGCGATAACAGCTTCCTTGCTGTTGAAATAGTTGTAGATATGTCCCACGCTCATGCCCGCTGCCCGTGAAATCTCCGCCATGCTGGTTCCATGAAAGCCCTGCCGCAGAAAACACTCTTCGGCGGCGTCCAGAATTTGCTTGCGCCGGGCGGCCGCGCGATCTTCGTCGTAATGCTTCTTGGGCTTGGCCATTACGCGTCCCCCTCTTCTCCCCAGGTTCTTCTGCTCTTCAGCACCTTGGTGCGCACTCCCTGCCAGGTATGGCGGGTGAGGGCGGAGGTCCGCATGGCGTCGAGCATTTTTCGGTAGAAGGAGAAGGGGGCGGCAAAGGTCAGCTCGTCCGTTTTCATGAACTTGCGGGCGGAAGGGTCAAGGCCGCCGATGACGGCGCGTTCCTCGCCCCTGGCGCGGTAGACGCGGGGCCAGCCGATGATCTGGGTGCAGGCCGCCCCAAAGTGCGAAATAACGGCTGTATGGCTGCCGGCGGCATAGCAGGCCAAGGCGTTCAGCCCGACCAGCGCCTCGCCCCGGACGAAAAAGGCGACCACTTCCGGCTCACCGCTTTCGTCAAATTGCGACAGGGGCTTGAACACGCAGTATTTGGCCGGAGCCGGGGGAGGGGTGACGTCATCCATAAAGGCGCGCATGGATTCGGGCGAAGGCAGGTAGTGCTCCCCTTGCACAGGGGTGCCAGGAACGCCCGTGGAGACGTAGGCGACGTTGAAATCAAGGTAGGGCTGATACAGGCCGCAGTAAAATCCGCCGCCCATGCAGCCGCATTCTTCGTGGGAGATCCAGGCCGCTTTTTTCTTTTTGCGGGCCAGCCAGATGTTACGGATAATACAGGAAAAGTTCTCGAACGCCTTTTGCCAGTCAATGGCACCGGCCGCCTCGCGTTCGCGGGTGAGGAGTTCGCCCTTTTTGGGGCCGAATCCTCCTTCGGGCCAGACGTCGGTGTAATGAACGCCGAAGGGTTCTTCGTTGTGTCCCAAGAGCCCAAGCAACGTGCGGGTGCGATTCATGATGTTCTGCATGTCGTTCTCCTGTGGCATTTTTCAAAAAACTTTCACATTCGTACTGTCCCCGTAAGGTGGGTTATTCCTGCCCCCCAATACACCTCCCTGATTGAGGGGTGCAGGCGAAGTCACTTCCCCTGCCGGGTGTGGGCGGAGCCCGCATCTGAACCTGTTTGGCTTCGACCCTCATGTCTTGATCCGTTTTCCTGCTTCTTCCCCCGCGCAAAAACCTGGCGGATCAGCACGTAGAAGACCGGCACGAAAAACACGCCGAGCAGCGTAGTGGTGAGCATGCCGCCCACGATGCCGAGGCCGATGGCGTTCTGGCTGCCGGACCCGGCCCCGCTGCTGAGGGCAAGCGGCAGCACTCCCAGGCCAAAGGCCAGGGAGGTCATGATGATGGGCCTGAGCCGCAGGGCGCAGGCATGGCGGGTGGCTTCGACCAGGCCATGGCCCTGTTCCTGCAAGCTTTTGGCGAATTCCACGATCAGAATGGCGTTTTTGGCCGAAAGGCCGATGATGGTCAAAAAGCCCACCTGGAAGTAGACGTCGTTGGCCTGCCCGAAGATAAACGCCGCGGTCTGCACGCCGATAATGCCGAGGGGCACCGCCAGCATGACGGAAAAGGGGATGGACCAGCTTTCGTACAAGGCGGCGAGGCACAGAAACACCACCAGCAGGGATATGGCGTACAGGGCCGGAGCCTGTTCGCCGGACTGTTTTTCCTGCAGGGAGATGCCGGTCCATTCAAACCCTATGCCCTTGGGGAGCTTGCCGGCGATTTCTTCCACCGCGGCCATGGCCTGCCCCGTGCTTTTGCCGGGGACGGGCTCCCCCACCAGTTCCAGCGCGGGCAGTCCGTTGTAACGTTCCAGGCGGGGGGAGGCGGAATGCCAGGGATCCACGCGCCGGACAAAAGAGGAAAAGGGCACCATGCCGCCGGCGTCGTTGCGCACGTACCACTTACTCAGGTCTTCGGGAACCATGCGCGAATGCGGTTCCGCCTGCAGGTAGACCTTCTTGACCCTGCCCTTGTCCACAAAGTCGTTGATATAGGAGCTTCCCCAGCCGGTCTGCAAGGTTTCGTTGATGTCGGAGAGAGAGACGCCGAGCGCCCTGGCCTTGGGCTTGTCCACCTCGATGCGGAATTCCGTGGTGTTTTCCTGGCCGTTGGGCCGGGCGTAAGCCAGCACGCTCTGGTACTCCTCCGACGAGGCCATGCCCAGGAACTGGTTACGCGCGTCCATAAGCGCCGTATGGCCGAGGCCCGCCCGGTCCTGGAGCTGGATGTCGAAACCGCTGGAGTTGCCCATTTCCACCACCGCCGGGGGCACCATCACATAGACTTTCGCGTCGCGGATATCCGCAAAGCGTTCCATGGCCCGTGCCGCAATTGCCGGAGCCCTGGCGGAAGCCGCCTTGCGCTGCCCCCAGTCCTTGAGCTGCACGAACCCGAAGCCCATGTTCTGTCCCATGCCCGCAAAGCTGAACCCGGCCACGTCGAAAATGGATTCCACAGTATTTTTTTCTTCTTCCAGAAAATAGCGCTCGATCTCGTGCAGCACCTCCAGGGTGCGGCCCTGAGTGGCCCCGGCGGGTAACTGCACCTGCATCATGAGCACCCCTTGATCCTCATCGGGCAGAAAGCCTTTGGGGATATAGAAGAAAAATCCTGCCATCAGGGCGACGATAACGGCGTATACCGCCAGGGGACGTCCCTTGTGGCGCAGTATCGCCCCCACACCCCGGTCATAGGCCGCCATGGTCTTGTCCATGCCCCGGTTGAAGGTACCGAAGATGCCGCCCGGCGTGCCGTGCCGCCCGCCGCCCTTGCGCTCCCCGTGCGGGCGCAGCAGGGTGGCGCACAAAGCGGGCGTGAGGGTCAGGGCCACCAGCACCGACAAACTCATGGAAGCGACGATGGTGATGGAGAACTGGCGGTAAATGGCCCCGGTGGATCCGCTGAAGAAGGCCATGGGCACAAACACGGCGGACAGCACCATGGCGATGCCGACCAGCGCGCCCGTAATCTGCTCCATGGATTTTTTCGTGGCTTCCTTGGGGGAGAGATGCTCTTCCTGCATCACCCGCTCCACGTTTTCCACCACCACGATGGCGTCGTCCACCAGCAGGCCGATGGCCAGCACCATGCCGAACATGGTCAGGGTGTTGATGGAAAACCCGGCCAGGGCCAGAACCCCGAAGGTGCCGAGCAGCACCACCGGCACGGCGATGGTCGGGATAAGGGTGGCCCGGAAGTTCTGCAGGAACACGAACATGACCAGCACTACCAGCGCGATGGCTTCGGCCAGGGTTTTGCACACGTCCTTGATGGAGAGGATGACGAAGGGCGTGGTGTCGTACGGGTAGACCACTTCCAGCCCCTGCGGGAAAAAGTCCCGGAAGGAGTCGATTTTTTCTTTGACCGCGGTCGAGGTCTTGATGGCGTTGGCCCCGGTAGCCAGGTTGATGGCCATGCCCGCGGCGGGCTTGCCGTTATAGAAGCCCGAGGCCTCGTAGCTCTCCTGCCCCAGTTCGACGCGGGCCACGTCGCCGAGGCGCAGTTCCGAGCCGTCCGGGTTGACCCGCAGCAAAATGTTTTTGAATTCTTTCGGCGTGCGCAGGCGGTCCTGCACACTGACAACGGCGTTAAGCTGCTGCCCGGTGACGGCGGGCATGCCGCCGAGCTGTCCGGCGGAAATCTGCACGTTTTGCTCGCGCAGGGACGCGGCGATGTCGCCTATGGTCAGGGCGTAGTTGGTGAGCTTGTCCGGTTCCACCCAGATGCGCATGGCTTTGGGCGCGCCGAAAAGCTGCACCTGCCCGACCCCGGGCACGCGCGCCAGGCTGTCCTTGAGGTTTGACGCCACATAGTCGGAGATGTCCGAGTCGGTCATGCTGCCGTCGGCCGAGTAAAAGCCTATCACCATCAGAAAGGTGGTGGTGGACTTGCTCACCGAGATGCCCTGCTGCTGCACTTCAAGCGGCAGTTGGGGGGTGGCGAGCTGGAGTTTGTTCTGGGCCTGCACCTGGGCGATGTCGTCGTTGGTGCCCGCCTCGAACACCAGCCGGATCTCCGCCTGGCCCGAGGAGTCGCTGGTGGAAGCCATGTACAGCATGTTGTCGATGCCGTGCATGTTCTGCTCGATGATCTGGGTCACCGTGCTGTCCACGGTTTGCGCCGACGCGCCGGGGTATGTGGCGGTAATGCGCACCTCGGGGAGCACGATGCTGGGGTACTGGGCCACGGGCAGGGTGAAAATAGCCAGCACCCCGCCCAGCATGATGATAATGGCGATCACCCAGGCGAAAATGGGGCGTTCAATAAAAAATCGAGCCATAAGTATTCCTGGTGGTGTTCTGCTGCATCAGAGCCGTTTAACTTTCAAATTATACATAAATCGTTTCGCAAACTGCATCATATTGTTCTCATAATTCAGCGAAATTATAAGATATGAACGACACGCTTCGCGGGCATCCGCTACGCGTATGCCGAGCAATTTCACTTTGAAATTGCTCTATCGTTTCGGCGGGGTTGCGAGCCGTTTTCCCCGCGTATCTCTTATCCGGCGATCCTGTTTGCTTCCACGGGGGTGACCTCGGGGGCCGGGCCGTTTTCCTGCAAAAAGATGTTCTGGAATCCGTCCACCACTACCTTTTCACCCGGCGCAAGCCCTTCGGTTATCAGCCAGGCATTGCCCAGGGTCCGCGGCGCGGTGACGAAACGTTTTTCCACGGTTCCGCCGTTTTTTACGACAAGGACATAGGCCTTGCCGTCCGCATCGCGGCTGACGCTCTGCTGGGGAACGGTGATGCCCTCGGCCTGTTGGGCAGTCCGCAACTTTGCCCGCACGTAAATGTTGGGCAGCAGGGTATAGTCGGGGTTGTCGAAGCGGATGCGCAGGGTGATGGAGCCGGTTTTCTGGTTCACCGTGATGTCGGAGAACTGCACCGTCCCCTTTTTATTATAGACGGTACCGTCTTCAAGAATCAGCTCCACCTGTCCCTCGGAGTTGTCCGCCTGCCGGAAAAGCCCGCTTTCCAGATCCCGCTTGAGGAGCATGTAGTCCACGCTGGACTGGGTGACGTCCACGTACATGGGGTTAAGCTGCTGCACGGTGGCCAGGGGTTCCGCCTGGTTGGCCGTGACCAGGGCGCCCTGGGTTACGTTGGATTTGCCGATGCGCCCCGTGATGGGGGAGCGCACCACCGTGCGCTCAAGCTCGATAGTGGCGTGCTCCAGCTCCGCCTCGGCAATGGCAACTTCAGCGATGGTCTGGCGGGAAGCGGCCACGGCGTCGTCGTAGTCCTGGATGCTCACGGACTTTGAGGGCAGCATCTGCTTGTAGCGGGAGACCCGGGCGGCAGCCGCATCCACGTTGGCTCTGGCTTTCTGGAGCGTGGCTTTCGCGCTGTTGACCCTGGCCCGGTACAGGGCGGGATCGATCTGATACAGCGGCATGCCCTGGGTCACGTCCCCGCCCTCCTGGAACAGGCGATCCAGGATGATGCCCGCCACCTGGGGCCGCACTTCGGCAATCAGAAAGGGCGCCGTCCGTCCGGGCAACTCCGTGGTGATGGTGACGGGCCGCGGCTTGACGGTGATCACCCCTGCCTGGGGCGCTTTGTCCTGCGTCTCCTGCCCTTTTGGGGGCGCGTCGCACCCGGCGAGCAGCAGGCAGAACAGTGCCGGGACAATGCCGATACTCCGCCAGTCGCGGCGGAGAAAGCAGGAAAAAAAATATCGGATGGGCATGAGGGCTCCTTCGTTACTCTGAAACAGATACAGACAATATATAGAATGAACGTTCATTCTATGTCAAGAAAAGAATGCAACGCGTTGCGCAGCAGTGTTCAAGTAATTATGGAGAATAAGAACAGCGTGTTATGGACGGTACGTATGCTGCCCCTCTTGCGGTTTCCCAAAGCACAGGGGAAAATATATTTTTGCAATACAGAATCCGGAGAATAGGCTATGCCGCATGATGCTTCGCGCCTGGCGCGCGCCCAGGGCTGCCTGCTGGGGCAGCTTGCCGGGGAGGCTTCACAAGCCGGGCCCGGTCCATGGCGCTGCCGTATTTTCGTCAGGCGGGGAAGTATGCTTTTCAAGCCGGTTGCCGTAGGCTCGGGTCGCGACGTGTGCGGCATCCGCATCCCGATGGGCAGTGTTGCTTTCAGCGGCACGCAGCCCTGCATCCGCAGGCAAATCCGTACAGACGGTATGAAGGAAAGATGATTTTCCGGAATTCTTGGGAAGATCTGCTATACGTTTCCATAATGTATTCAATAAAATTCTGTACATACTCTCCGGAAAGCGTTTCATGCTCTGAACTGCTATGGATGGCGCACATCGAGAAAATCTTATCTTTGTCTCTTGCCATGATGACAAAAATGAAACAAAGGCATCTGAGCTACAATATGAAAAGACTATTTTAAAAATGCTGTTGTCATAACTATTATAATTAAAATATTTCATGGTAATAACAAGCAGTAAAACATAAAAATAAGGAATGATATATTTATATAATAAAGTATTACATCGATATAATAATTATTATCACTGGATATTGCATTCTAAATTAAAGTAATTATTGTTTAAAATATGTACGCTTATGCTGATAATGCATCTGCTGTTTTTTTTACTGATAAGCTCAATAACGCCATTTTCGATATCTTCATTGGCGAGTGTGTCTGTATATTCAATAAGTTGTAAACGAAGTGTGTTCATATAATCCATTTGCAACGGACTATGGAGAATGCATACAAACTCGTCTTCGTGCTCAAAAGTCGCAAGCCGACACGCAACAACGATAATCGCTATAAAAGATTTATAGTATATTTTTATCCGATTGGCTGTAGGGCTTTTGATCTTTTTAACGTGGTAATCGTTTACAATATATTATTATTCTTGACAATCTGGTAATAATTGGACAACCTACAATTGCTATAAAATACTTATGAGAAGACCTCTTCTCACGGCTATATCAATATTTCAAAATTGGTCTTTAAAGAGCGCACCCTCCATCGTAACGAAAAACGTCTGCGGCACACTCACCGTGGGACGATTGCCTCACAGCAGTTCATGCAACAACCCGTGATTCGATGAACCCCCGTTCATCAGAAGCCTAATTTCGATCCGGCTCGGCATGTCGCATATAATCTTCACAATATGCAGACACGCATTACTCACCATAAAACATACCATAATAGATTTGATTTGTTTTTCTCAACCGTCACAACCGCTGACGCGGAAGAAGGAGGCATGCATGAACAGTCCCGACAAGGTACTGGGAATTGCTTCGGAAGGATGGGACTGGGAGAAGGGCAAACGGACCATTATCTCATCCACCGCCCCCAAGGAGGCCTATTTTTGGCAAGAGGAGCCGCTGGTCTCACCGGACGGAGAGACCTTTTCGGCGGTCGTCAGGCTTGAGGACGAAAGCTTCACCATGCGCGTGAACGACTCGGAATGGGAGGAAAGCTACGAAAAAGCCTGGTCTCCCCGTTTCGCCCCAGATGGCCGCCTTACCTGTCTGGTTATGTCCGACGACGAGTGGACCATGTCGGTGGACGGAACCGCCTGGGAAGAGCGCTTCGGCTTTATCTGGGGCACCATGTTTGGCGCCGGCGGTCAGCTCTATGCCGCGATCCAGCGGGACATGCGCTACGGCATGGTCGCGGACGGCGTTCCCTGGGAGGAATTGTTTGAGAATGCCAATGAGTTCTCCCTGCGCGGCGACGGCAAAAAAAGCGCGGCCGTGGTGCAGGTCAAAAGTCTCAAACAAGCGGATTTGGAAGGATTCCGCAGCAATATTTTTTCGGTGGCCGTGGACGGAGGCCGCGCCTGGGACACGGAATTCATGAACCTGTGGACCCCGGTCTTCGACGAGCGCGGCGGCGAGCGCGTCGCCTGTCAGGCCCGCCTGAATCCTTTTGAATACACCATCGCCGTGAACGGCGAGCCCTGGCCCACCGCCTATAACTGTGTGTGGGCTCCGGCCTTTGATCCGGCCACCGGGGCTCTGGCCGCGCCGGTCCGTCAGGGCGGCCGCTGGGGTATGGCTGTGGATGCCGCCCTGCAGTGGGTTCCTCGCTATTACCAGTGTTGGGAACAGCAATGGAGCCGTGACGGCAAAAACCTCTGGGCCGTGGTCGCGCCGGAATACGGCAAATTCACCGTAGCCTGCAACGACAAGCCCTGGAGCGAAACCTTTCCCGTCGTGAGCGATGTCGTCCTTTCTCCCGCGGGAGATCGCGCCGCCGCCCTGGCCTGCCACATTAACGCGGACTACCGCATCGTTGTGGATGGCGCGGCATGGCAAGGCCTTTGGGACATGGCCTGGAAGCCCGTATTCAGCCCGGATGGCCGGCATGTGGCCGCTCTTGTGCGGACCGGCGGCACCTTCACCTGCCTGGTGGACGGCAAGCCGGTGGGCGAGACCTTTTCCAGGGCCTGGCCTCCTTTCTTCAGCCCGGACAGCGCGTCCGTGCTCCTGCGGGGCATCCAGGACAACAAACTGGTCCGCATGGTGCTGCCGCTGAAGGACATTTTTTGAGGCCGAAGGGGTTGTTCCCGAAAACCGGCGCATGCCGGTTCGCCCTCACCATTTCGCATAGACAGGGGAGAACGATCATGCAGAATTTATACACGATAGCCACGGGCCCCCTGCTCTGGGCGGTCTTTGCCGTCTTTATCGCGGGTTCCATATGGCGCGTCGGCTCCATGATAGCCGTGGCCAGAAAAAAAGAAATGAGTGCGCTAGCTTACATGAGCGCGTGGTATTCCCTGCGTTCCATTCTGCGCTGGCTCACCCCCTTTGCCACCCTCGGTTGGCGGAAAAATCCCGATGTGACCGTCGCCACCTTCCTGTTCCACATCTCCCTCCTCTTGCTCCTTCTGTTTGCTCCCGGCCATGCCGTCATGTGGGACTACAATTTCGGCCTTGCAATCTGGTCCCTTCCGGAAAATATGGCCGACGCGCTGACCATCGCGGCCTTCCTCTGCTGCGCCTATTTTTTTTACAGGCGCGTAAGGGTTCCGGCGGTACGCTATGTCACGACCACTCACGACTGGGCCGTACTCGCCCTGGTCATGCTGCCCATCGTCACCGGCTTTCTCGCCAAATGGCAAGTGGGAGACGGCCTGCTCATGAGCCTCATCCACGTGCTTTCAGGTGAGGCCGTGCTCGTGGCCCTTCCGTTTACCCGCCTTTCTCACGCCCTGATCTCCCCTTTCACGCGGGCGTATATGGGCTCGGAGTTCGGCGGCGTGCGGCATGCTCCGGACTGGTAGCCCGGCAGCGGAACATGGACGCTTCTTTTACACCTGCCAGCCTGGGAGAACCGACATGGGTATCGCAGATCGTCGCATAGAAGACAGCAATCTTGTAAAGGCATTGGAAAAACTGACACCCCAGAAAATCAAGGCCGCCTTTGACGCTGTGGTCAAGGCCGAAGCCGGCGCGCGCCTGAAGGCCTATTACGACAGTTGCATGCGTTGCGGCATGTGCGCAAAGGCATGCCATTTCAGCATTTCACATCCCGATGATCCATCGTATACGCCCGTCGCCAAAAAAGAGCAGACCATGTGGAGGCTGATCCGCGCGGACGGCAAGGTTCCCGTGGACGAGATTTACGGCATCGCGCAAATCGCCTTTACCGAATGTAACATGTGCAAGCGTTGCGTACACAGCTGTCCCGTGGGCATTGATACGGGCTACATCATCAGCCTGGTCCGCCGCTTCTGTTTCAAGCTCGGCATGGTGCCCACCTATATTCAGGACACCGCCCACAGCCATTCGGCCGTGATGAACCAGATGTGGGTGAAAGAGGACGAATGGATCGACAGCCTCATGTGGCAGGAGGACGAGGCGAGGGGCGAGTTTCCTCACCTGCGCATCCCCCTTGACAAAGAGGGAGCGGACCTTCTCTATTCGGTCATTGCCCCGGAACCGAAATTCCGCACCCAGCTCATTTACCAGGCCGCCGCCATCATGCACGAGGCTGGCATGGACTGGACCATGCCCTCCAGCCCCGGCTGGGACAACAGCGACATGTGCATGTTCATCGGCGATACGGAAATGATGGGGCGCCTGAAGCGCTGCCACTTTGACATGGCCCGCCGGCTCAAGGTCCGCCGTATCGTCATGGGTGAATGCGGGCACGCCTTCCGCTCCGTCTACGACACGGGCAACCGCTGGCTCGGCTACAAGGACTGGCCCATCCAGGTAGTGCACTCGGTCGAGTTTTTCTGGGAGCTGCTGACCAGCGGCAAGATCAAGGTTTTGGAAAAGTTCAAGGATCCTATTACCATTCACGATCCCTGCAACATCTCTCGCGGGTACGGCCTCATGGACAAGCTGCGCGAGGTCGTGCACATGCTCTGCGAAAACGTGGTGGAAATGTCCCCCAACCGGGAACACACCATCTGCTGTTGTGCGGGCGGCGGAGCCATCAATTGCGGCCCGCCCTTCAAAAGCGTCCGCATTGCCGGCAACAAGGCCAAGGCGGACCAACTCGCGGCCACGGGCGTGCACTACCTGGTCGCCCCCTGCCACAACTGTCACGGAGGCCTGGAAGACATCATCAACTACTACAAGCTGGACATGCACACCAAGTTCCTCGGGGATCTCATCTACAAGCTGATGGAAAAAACCCGCGCCGAGTAGGCCGGCGGAGGAGAGCGGGCATGAAAAAACAAAAACACAGCTTCGCCGTATTTGCGGCACTCATGGGAGTTCTGGTGCTGGGCGTTTCCACCGCCGTGCCGCAGGAGGACATGAAGACGGTCGCGCCGGAGGCGCTCAAGCCGCTTACCCGCCCGGCCGCAAGCTTTGTACATGACAAGCATAACGAAAAAGCGAAACTTGAAGACTGCGCCGTGTGCCACCACGGCGAGGATGCCGACGGCAGGCTGGACAAAGAGGACATGAGCGCAGGAATACCCTGCGTCGACTGCCACGCCGTTGACGCCAAAGAGGACACGCCGCTGCAAAGGGCGTATCACCAGCAATGCATCCGCTGCCATGTGGAGAACAAGCTGGGTCCGACCTACTGCGGCGGATGCCATAAGCGTTGAGCCCTCTCCGGTGAGACGGACCGGCGGGGAAAGACGGGCCGGCGCTTTTGGGAGGAACCCGGTGCAATCGTTTTCATGCAACCTGTTATCTCTTTGCAATGCTTTGTGGACTGCGACCCAAAAACATGGTATGCTGTTAATACTGCGGAAAGACTGCGCCGCCTCCGGAATGCCGAACAGCAGCAAGGCGGAAAAGAAGTATGGAAACAGTGCGACTGACCAGAGACGGGCGGCTTGTCGGCCCGGGAGATGCCCCGGTGGCGGATCCTTTGCCGGCGCTCTCCCTCGCTCTCAGCCTGGAAGAAGGCTGCACCCTGCGTTCTTTTTTCCACATGCTCCGCCGCTATCCGGATTTGCCGAAACTCTCCGGATTTCTGCCGACGGCCCTGGAGGATGCGGAAAAATGTCCCGCATCAGGATGCCTCAACGACGAAATCTCTCTGCTTGCCGTGGGCAAGACAATGGAACTCATTGGATTTCCCGGCAAACCCAGGGCCGAGGTGTACCTTTGGCTGCGGGGGCTCGTTGCGCCTTTTGGAGAAAACGCGCTTTCCGGAAATCCCGAACCTCCTCTTTCCGGCGCGGGTGCCGGACAGCCGGAGGCCTTCCTTGCCAGTCTCATGGGAGCGAACCGGGAGATTCGCTTTATCCCTTTGGAAATATTGCTGGATACCCCGCTCTTTCTGGCGGGGCTGAAACATGTGGTGCTTGGGGACGTGGACCGGAGCCTTTTCTGCGAAACCCGGTTTACGCTTTTTGAAGTGGTCGACGGGCTGGCCTGGGAGCTGGGCTTCCGGGGCGGCTCGCAACAATGCAGCATAGGGAGGTAACGATGTTCCAGAAGATCCTCTTCGCAACTACTGCCAAGCCTAACAGCGACAACGCGGCCAAGGTCGCCTTCGACATCACCTTCAAGTACGATGCGCGGATGTATCTTTTCCATGTGTTCGGCCTCCCCCCCCGGGGCTTCAACCCGATTGTGCGTGATCTGAAATCCGGCGAAAACGGGGAAGTTGACGCGGACTACGTTGCCTGGGTGGAGGAAGAGCTGAAGAACATCTATGCCGGCCTTATGGAAGGCATGCCCGACGGCAGCGTGACAATGCAGTTGGCGGTCGGCGTTCCGGCGACGGAAATTCTGCGTATGGCCCGGCAGGAGGACGTGGACATGATCATTATGGGCGCCCACAACCGCGAGGATGAAGACTCCTCTGCCGCCAGGGTGCGCGCCATCATCGGCAACACCATGCGCGAGGTCGCCCGCCGGGCCCGCTGTCCCGTGCTTATCGTCAACCGTCCCTGTACCACCTGCTGGAAGCTTTTTTCCAACATTATCTTCTGTACGGACTTCTCAAAGCAGGCTGACGCGGCTTTCCAGTTTGCCTTCAAGACAGCCAGAGAAGTCGGCGCGAGGCTGTATCTCTTCCACGCCATCGACATCTCCAACGCCCTGGCCGGCGTGTTCTCCGGGCAGGCGGAAATAGAGCGCAGGATCGCGCAGGCCAAGGAACAGATGCAGAAGCGCTACATTGCGCAGATGGGCGATTTTGACAATTACCAGATAGAAATATGGGAGGGCACCCCCTACGTCGAAATCCTGAAGTTCGCCCGCGAAAAGCAGGCGGACCTCATCATCATGGCCCACCACACCAAGGAGGTGCCCGACGAGGAGGCCGAAATCGGCTCCACCGTGGAACAGGTCGTCTTGCGCTCGGCCTGCCCCGTAGCCAGCGTCAACCGGCCCGACAAGGTGTAGACGCCGGGCGATACGGCCCGGGTCTTCGTAATGCTTCGGCCTTTCCGGAGGGCGACGTGCCGGAAAGGCCGGTCAGGAGGTTCCATGGCTCTGGTGCTGGTTGTTGACGACGAGTTGTCCTTCCGCTTCTTCCTCAAGGCTCTTTTTGAAACCGAGGGCCATGAGGTCGTGGTCGGGCGCAACGCCAGGGAAGGCATCGCCCACCTGAAAAAACGCAAGCCGGACCTCATCACCCTGGATGTGATGATGCCGGAACATGGCGGCCTTGAAATGTACAGGGCGCTCAATGCTGAAGAGGCCTGGAGGGATATCCCGGTCATCATGCTCTCAGGCGTGCAGACGGACACGTACGCCCATGCCCTGGCCATGAGCGGCGCCACGGGAGCCCCCCTGCCCGAGCCTTATGCGTATGTCGAAAAGCCGCCGACGCCCGAACGCCTGCTGGAACTGGCCCGCCCCGTTCTGGAGCGGGGCGGCGGAACATCCGGACGCAATGAGAGATAGGAGCTCGACACTATGGCACATAAGATTATGATCGTTGACGACGATCCCTACATTGTCAAGTACATGGTGGATATTCTTACCGACAACGGCTATGCGACCTGTTACGCCTCCGACGGTTCCGAAGCGCTGGACATCGTGAAACGCGAAAAGCCGGATCTGGTGACGCTGGATCTGGAAATGCCCAACGAATGGGGGCCGCGCTTTTACCGCAAGATGTCCAAGGACGCGGAGCTGAAAAAGCTCCCCGTTATCGTGATCAGCGGGCTTTCCGGCATCCACCTCGCCATTCCCGGCGCAGTGGCTTCCTTCAAGAAGCCTTTTGATCCGAACAAGCTTCTTGAAACCATTCGGGATACGCTGGAAGGTAAAAAGGCTCCCGACGCCGATTAGGCGCGGGAAAGGCGGCCGCCCCCACGGACGGATCCGGCCGGCGTGGCGTCTTGCCGATCCGCTGCCGCCGTCCGCCGCTGTGCCTTCCGCTGTCTCTCAACACGCGCGGGGTATCCGTCAGGCTTGCCTTGAGCCCGTCCGCGCGCGGCAAAGGAAAAAAACAACACCGGCCCTGGAAAGCGGCGCAAACCGCTTGACGGCCTTGGGAAGCACGCCATGAACGAAACGCTTCTTCTGGTGGACGATGAGGAGGGTATCCGGAACGTTTTGGGGATCTCCCTCTCGGACGCCGGATACATGGTCATGACCGCCGCCGGCGTGGAGGAGGCGCTCGCCCGGTTTGCGGAAAAACGTCCGGACATCATTCTCACCGACATCAAAATGCCAGGCCGCACCGGCATAGATCTCCTGAAGACCGTCAAGGGAATGGACAGCGACGTCGAGGTGATCATGCTGACCGGACATGGCGATCTGGATCTCGCCATCCAGAGCCTCAAGCTTGACGCCACCGATTTTCTCACCAAACCCGTGAACGACGAAGTCCTGGGCCACGCCCTCAAGCGCGCGGGGGAACGCATCAAGATGCGCCGCAATCTGCGCGAGTATTCGGAAAACCTGGAAGCCATGGTGCGCGACCAGTCCGCCCGCCTTGTCGAAGCGGAGCGCCAGCTGGCCGCCCTGCAAGTCATGGACGGTCTTTCCGCCGGGTTCGCTTCGCTTTCCAACACCCTGGCCCGGGAGGGCGCGCAAGTTTCCGGAGGCGACCCCGGCCAGCCGGCGGACGATCTCTTCAACCTTCTGCCCTGCTTTGTTTCCGTCCATAACAGCAACCGGAAAATCGTGTCCGTCAACCGCCTGTTTCGCGAACGTCTGGGCGATCTGACGGGCGCATCAAGCGCGGCGGCCTACGCCCCGGAATCCACGCCCGAACCCAAGGACTGTCCCGTGGGGCGGGTGCTCGACATGGGGGTAGGGCAGCGCGCCGACGGGATTTTGGTGGACAAACAGGGCCGGAACCTCCCGGTCAGCATCTATGCCGTGCCGATCTACAACAACGAAGGCGACGTCGAACTGGTGCTGGAACTGGCGGTGGATTCCTCCGAGGTCCGCCGGCTGCGCGAGGAACTGCGCCTCACCCGCGAACGCTATCGCCGGCTTTTTGAGGAGTCCCCCTCCTATGCGGCGGTCATTGACCGGGACATGCGCGTTGTCGAGGCCAACCGGCGTTTCCGTTCCGATTTCGGGCCGCCCGAAGGCCGCCGCTGCCATGAACTTTACATGCACCGCGAAACCGTCTGTTCCGGTTGCCCGGCCCGGCGTACCTTTGAGGACGGCCGGACCCACCAGTGGGAAAGCGTGATCACCGCCCGGGACGGCCGCAACGTCAACGTCCTGATCGTTACCGCCCCCTTGCACGATGCCGACGGCAACATCACGGGCGTGATGGAACTTTCCGCGGACATCACCGAACTCAGAAGTCTTCAGGATCATTTGTCCCAGCTCGGGCTGCTGCTCGGCTCCACGGCGCACGGCATCAAGGGCCTGCTGACCGCCCTTGACGGCAGCATTTACCGCATGGGCAGCGGGCTCAAGCAAAAGAACGCCGAGCGGGTCGAAGACGGTTTCCGGGACATGCGGCTTCTGGTCGGCAGAATGCGCAAAATGGTGCTGGATATCCTGTATTACTCCAAAAACCGGGCGCTTACCTGGGAGGAGCTGCCCGTCGCCGCCTTTGCCGCTGAAAACGCCGACCTCATTGAAGGCAAAGCCGCCGAGCAGGGCGTGCGCGTGGTGCGCGCATTCGACGCGGGGGGCGAAACCGGCTCCGAAGACCTGGGCATCTTTGAGGCGGACGCCGGAGCCGTGTCGTCCGCGCTTGTCAACATTCTGGAGAATGCGGTCGAGGCTTGCGCAGCCACCCCTCATCCGCCGCCGGAAGGGGGGTGCGTCACCTTCAAAGTGGCAGGAGACGCGGAATTCGTGCGGTTCGTCGTTGCCGACAACGGCCCCGGCATGGACCGGGAAACGCGGGAAAAGCTGTTCACTCTGTTTTTTTCCTCCAAGGGTTTATCCGGAACTGGCATCGGTCTCTACATAGCCGGCCAGGTGGTGAAACAGCATGGCGGCTTCCTGTCCGTGGACTCGGAGCCCGGGAAGGGCGCGGTTTTTACCATGGCCCTGCCCCGGCGGCTTCCCAAAGCCGTGCGCGCCGCCCCCGTGGACAGGGAAGAGGGTGAGGCCGCTTCATGAAGGGAGGGCGCAGCGTGTCTTTTTTGCTGACAAAACTCTCGCGCCTGCCCCTGGCGCAAAAAATTCTCATCATCATGGGGGCGACCCTGCTTGGGGGCATGCTTGCGCTTTCCGCGGCCAGCATCTGGTATCAGCAAAAACACATGATCGAGAGCCTGACCGCCAATGGCGCGCGCCTCGGGGACACCATCCGCCGCGGGCTGCACTTCTCCATGCTGCTCAACGCCCGCGAGGAACTTGCCGAAATTGTCAAAAACATAGGGGATCAGAAGGATATCGTCTCCATCCGCGTGTACAACAAAGAAGGGGAGGTCATGTTCTCCGGCAGACCGGAGGAAGTGGGCCTGCGCACCAATATCCGCACGGAAGCCTGCCACGCCTGCCACCGGACTGAGCCCCCCCTCACCTCCCTGACCGTGCAGGAGCGCACCAGGGTTTTTTATGCCGCCGACGGCACGCACATGCTCGGCGTGCTCACCCCGGTGATGAACGAGCCAAGCTGCTCCGGACCGCCCTGCCATTTTCATCCTGCGGACACGCAGGTACTGGGTGCTCTTGACGTGGTCTTTCCCCTCGCCGCCGATGAAGAGGAACTGCTGAACTTTCAAATATACACCATTGCTTTTGCCGGCGCGATTTTTGTCACGGGCGGCCTTTTGGTACGCCTTTACCTGAGACGTTTTCTTACCAGGCCGGTGGCCGCGCTGATCCAGGGCACGCGAGCCGTGGCCATGGGCAACGATCCGGAACTGTCCAGCATCCGTCAGGAAGACGAAATCGGCGAACTGGCCGACTCCATCACCGCCATGGCCAAACGCATCAAGGCCAGCAAAGCGGAAACCCACCGCCAGCGGGACGAATACCAGCGGCTTTTCGATCAGGTGCCTTGCTCCATCACCGTGCAGAATAAAGATCTCCGCCTGCTGCGGTATAACCGCCGCTTCCGCGATATGTTCGGGCCGAAACCCGGCGATTATTGCTATTCGGCGTACAAGGGGCGTAGTGAAAAATGCGCCCATTGCGCGGTGGAAAAAACGCTGGAAACGGGCGAGTCCCAGCAGAGTGAGGAAAGTATCGTGACGGCCGAAGGCAAGCGCCTGCACTGGCTCGTCCAGACCTCGCCCCTGCTTGATGAAAACGGCAATGCCGTGGCCGTCATGGAGATGACTCTGGACATCACACAGCGCAAGGAACTGGAGGAACGCCTGCGCCAGTCGGAATTGAAGTACCTGGCCATTTTCAACAATATTCCCAATTCCGTGTTTGTTCTTGATCAGGAAACGCTGGCCATTCTCGACTGTAACAGCACCGCGCAGCGGATCTACGGCTGGAGCCGTGACGAGATGCTCGGGCGTTCCTTCCTCGACTTTTTCCTGCCCGAGGAACGCGACCGCTATGCCTCGCAGATAAAGGTGTTCACCGTGCTCAACAGAGCGCGGCACCACACCAGCCAGGGCAAACCCTTCTATGTGGACATCATGCTTTCGCCTTCGGAGGATCTGGAGCATCCTGTCTTTCTGCTGTCCACCCACGACATCACCGATCGTCTTGAGGCGGAGCAAAAAGTGGTACAGGCCGGCAAAATGGCCATGCTCGGCGAAATGGCGACCGGCGTCGCCCATGAGCTCAACCAGCCGCTTACGGTCATCAAAACGGCCAGCGGGTTTCTGCTGCGAAAAATCGCCCAGCAGGCGACGGTGGATCCGGACATTCTCGCCACGCTGGCCAAAGAGATCGACAGCCATGTGGATCGCGCCTCAAAAATCATCACGCACATGCGCAATTTCGGGCGCCGCACCGACCTCGTTCTGGAACCGGTGGCGGTCAACGAAGTGCTGCGGGACTCCACGGAGTTTTTCGGCCGACAGCTCGAGCAGCGCGAAATCGCCCTGATCTGGGAACTGGAAGAATCCCTCCCCTTCATCATGGCCATTCCGAATCTGCTGGAACAGGTGTTTACCAATCTGCTGCTCAATGCCAGGGATGCCATTGAGGAACGCGTCGAACAGGAGCCCCAGGCGCCGCGCCGCATCACCATCACAAGCTTCCATGAGCCTCCCTTGGTTGTCGTGCGGGTAAGCGACACGGGCGGGGGCATTCCCAAAGCCCTCATGCCGCGCCTGTTCGAGCCCTTTTTTACCACCAAGCGCGTCGGCAAGGGCACGGGCCTCGGCCTTTCCATCAGCTATGGGCTGATCAAGGATTTCGGCGGAACGATCCAGGCGACGAACAAGGATCCGGAAACGGATCCGGATGGAGCCGGCGCGGTGTTCACCCTGCGTTTTCCTAGTGCCGGAGGCCAATCATGACGGACACTCTCCCGCCCCCCTCCCTGCTGCTTGTGGATGACGAGGAAGGCATCCGCCGTGTCATGTCCCTGCTGCTCAGGGACATGGGCTACGCGGTGACAGCGGCGTCCAAGGGGGACGAAGCCCTGGCGTTTTATAAGGAGCAGCGTCCCGCCATCGTTATTTCGGATATCAAGATGCCGGGGATGGACGGCATAGTCCTGCTCAAGGAAATCAAAAAGTTCGATCCCGATGCCGAGGTGCTGCTGCTCACCGGGCATGGCGACATGGAGCTTGCCATTGCCGGTTTGCGGAATGGGGCGGGCGATTTTCTGAACAAGCCTGCTTCGGACGCCGCCCTGGAAGTGGCGCTCGAACGCGCGCGCCGGCGCATCGCCATGCGCGAGGCCCTGCGCCGCCACACGGAAGAGCTGGAAGAACTGGTCGCCAGACGCACGGCCGAGTTGATCCAGTCGGAACGGTTTGCCGCCGTGGGGGAAAGCGCCGCCACCCTTGCCCATGCCATAAAGAACATCGCGGGCGCGCTTGAAGGGACCATGTACGTACTTGAAAAAGGCCTGGAACTGAACAAGCGCGAATACTTCGAGCAGGGCTGGCAAATGGTGCGCGGCGACGTTGCCCGCCTGCGCGAGCTGGCGGTCAGCCTCCTGGATCTCGGGCGTTCCTTCCCTCTGGACTTTCGCCCCGCCGTGCCCGTGGAGGCGGCCTGCGAGGTGGCAGACGCCATCCGTCTTCGCGCTCCCGAATGGCTGCAACTGGAACTGGTGGACAAGGCCGGCCCCGAGCCTTTTGTCATGGCGCCCGAAGCGGTGCACCAATGCCTGCTCAACCTGGCCCTGAACGCCATGGAGGCCCTGCAGGACAAAATGGAAAAAGAGCGGGGCAGCGACGGCGCACCGGAAGTCCCGCCGTTTTTGGGCATTTTCGTCAGCCGCGAGCGCCTGCCGGACGGCTCCGTCACAGTTCTGTATACGGTCAAGGACAACGGGCCCGGCATACCGCGGGAAATGGCGGACGCGGCGGCATCGTTCCTGACCAGCAAAGCGGCGGGCAGCGGTATCGGTCTGTTCGCCACGCGCAAGCTGGCCCATGAAATGGGCGCGGAGCTTCACCTTGCCTCCGAACCCGGACAGGGAACCGAGGCGATGCTCCGGCTCAAGGACAGGCATGCGCCGGCATTATAAGCGGGGCGGGTATAAGAAATGGAGGCATGTGTGCTTTATGGCCACAACGATTGCCTCCACGTATGGCAGCCAATGCTTCAGCCATGGCATGTCCCCCGAAAAACGAAGGAAGCACAAAAAATATTTTTTGGGGCAACCTTGTGCAGGTGGGCAACCAATGGGCAACCACCGGTCGTTTTTGGGCAAAAAGAAGACAAGGACTCACGCATAGTTTTATGCATAAGCCCCTGTATTAATTCTGGTGTCCCCGGCAGGAATCGAACCTGCGGCCTACAGCTTAGGAGGGGGATTTAATGCTCAGGAATATCCACTAGTTGTCAGGAAAAGTCAACTATTTCGGAAAGATAAAAACTCGTGCGTCTCGTGAGTTTTCAGATTTTCTTTTCCGTAGTGGAGCAAATTTGGAGCAAAATTTTTTCGAATTTTCCACCCACTCGCCGTGCTCCACTCAGTTGCCATCTTGACTTGGTGCAACCATTGCACTACTATTTTCTCATGCCGGAAATCATCCGCTTCGCCCGCTCCGTGCTGCGCATGTACGCAGACGACCACAGGCCGCCGCACTTTCACGTTGTCGGGCCAGATTTTGCCGTCATGGTGGACATCAGCACATTTGAAGTCATCAGCGGAGAAGCCCGGCCCAAAGATATCGCCGAAGCACTGGCCTGGGCAAGAAAAAACCAGGCTGCCCTTGAAAGGCTTTGGCAAGAATTGAGCGAGAGGGAATAGCCATGAAACAATGGAAAATTACCCACGTTGAATACCTGGAAGTCTTTTCCGTTTGCGTGACCTGGGAACAGGGCCGGGAAAGTCTTATCAACCTGGAGCCGCACATTCGCGCATTCAAGGCACTCGCCCCACTTCGCAACCCGGAGGAATTCCGTCAGGTCCGCGTGGGCGAATGGGGCTGGCACCTCGAATGGCCGTGCGGCGCGGATATCTCCAGCGACACCTTGCGCCGCCTTGCCTTGGAACAGGCCAAAAACATCATGACGCCAACCATGTTCAAGGAATGGCGGCAAGGGCTTGGACTGTCGCTGACGCAGGCCGCTCATATTTTGGGTCTCTCGCGCCGCATGATCGCCTATTACGAGAGCGGCGAGAAAGAGATCCCTAAGTATGTGGCTCTAGCCTGCATGGGGGCGAGCACGGAGATGCGGATATAACCTCACCTTATGACTGCCTGAAATCTGTTCACTTTCCACCTACCATTTTTTCTTAAGTGGAGCAAATTTGGAGCAAAAAATCAAAATGCACGAAAAAAGGACTCGGATTTTACATCCAAGTCCTTGATTTTTTTGGTGTCCCCGGCAGGAATCGAACCTGCGGCCTACAGCTTAGGAGGCTATCGCTCTATCCAACTGAGCTACGAGGACGTGGGGAACTTCCCGGCGGCCCGCCTTTCTTGAACAGACCGTGCCGGAAGCTCAGGCCGAATACATAGGGGAAAGGCGCACGGAAATCAAGGTCAAAGCGGCGGCGCGCTTCCTTCTCCTCCCTGCACTCTTTTGCTGCATGAAAAACCGCCCCGCGCTCATTAAGCGCGGGGCGGTGCAGGTTGGCGCTATACCTCCACGGCCTAGCGGCCCGGCAGCATCCAGCTGAACCAGTAGGCCTGCAGCAGCGTGATGATGCACACTACCAGAGTCATGGCCAGCGAATGCCACAGGGTGAAGCGGAACAGGTTCCCTTCCTTGCCGATCAGGCCCGTGGCCGCCGTGGCCACGGAGATGGACTGGGGCGAAATCATCTTGCCGGTAACGCCGCCGGAAGAGTTCGAGGCCACCGTCAGGTTGGGGTCAACGCCTACCGCTTCAGCCGTTGTGCGCTGCAAGCCGCTGAACAGGGCGTTGGACGAAGTGTCCGAACCGGTGAGGAACACGCCCAACCAGCCCAGAATCGGGGCGAAGAAGGGGAAGAGCCAGCCGGTCTTGGTAAAGGCCAGGCCAAGGGACGAACTCATGCCCGAGTAGTTCATAATGTAGGCCAGGCCCAGAATCATGGCGATGGTCAGAATGGGGAAGCGCAACTGGTAGCAGGTGCGGCCGAGGCAGGGCAGAGCCTTGCCCAGGCCGTAGCGGGGCATGATGAGCGACGCGATAAGGCCGGTCAGCAGAATGGCCGTGCCGGCGGCGGTCAGCGGGTTGACGTTGAACATGGCCGCGTAGTCGGTGTTCTGGGCGGCGATGGGGGCGGTCTTCACCACCATGTTGTGCAGACCGGGCCATGCCACCTTGAAGGAGGAGAAGGAATCCAGAAAATCCTTGAACCACTTCAGGCCCCAGAAAAAGACCATGACGGCAAGAATGATGTAGGAGGACCACGCGCGCAGCACTTCACCCAGCGAGTAGTCGCACTTGGTTACGCCACAGGTGCTGGGGGCTTCATCGGGGAAGTGCCAGGTGGTCTTGGGCTTCCACACGCGCAGCAGCAGCACCATGCCGACAATGGTCACAATGGCGGAAATAATGTCGGGCAGCAGCGGCCCGTGGAAGTTCGAGGACAGGAACTGCGAACCGGCAAAGCAGATGCCCGCGACCAGAATGGCGGGCAGCACTTCCAGGGTGCGCTTGAAGCCGCACATGGTGCAGCACACCCAGAAAGGCACGATGAGGGACAGGAAGGGAAGCTGGCGGCCCACGATTTTACTGATGGTCATCACGTCCAGCTTGGAGACGTCCGCCGCCACCACAATGGGAATGCCGATGGCGCCGAAGGCCACGGGCGCGGTGTTGGCGATCAGGCAGATGCCCGCCGCGTACAGCGGGTTGAAACCAAGTCCCACCAGCATGGCGGCGGTAATGGCCACGGGGGTGCCGAACCCGGCGGTGCCTTCAATAAAGGAGCCGAAGGCAAAGGCGATGAAGATGGCCTGGAGGCGACGGTCATCCGTCAGGCTGGCCAAGGAATTCTTGATGATTTCAAACTCACCCGATTCCACCGTCATGTTGTACACCCACACGGCGGTGATCACGATCCAGACAATGGGGAAAAGGCCGAAGCACGCTCCCATGACGGTGGCGCCCATGGCCTGCGTGACCGGCATGCCCCACACCAAAATGGCGAGCAGCACCGCGGAAAGGGTGCCCACAAAGGCGGCCTTGTGTCCAGCCGTCCGTTTTACCGCCAGCATATAAAAAAGCAGGTACAAAGGAATACCTGCCACCAGCGCGGACAACAAATACTGCGGCATCCCCGCGGCAACGCCGCCCAGCGGATCATACACCTGAATCCATTTTTCCATGAGAGCCTCCTGACAATTGCCTCATAACATATGACACAGAGTCCGGCACAGCGTACCGGAATACCTAACAAGGTGGACTCTCTCTTTTTCCAAAAACAAAAATATTACGGCACAGATACCCCCGGCCTTGGGCCGCCCCCCTGCGGGCGTTCCCCCTCCGAAAAGGAACACCCCGGAAACACAGCCCCGGCTGGTGAGTACCGCAGGTCGCTCCCCGTTAGGGTAACGCGCCGCCCGCGCCCGCCGACCCCATTCCGGCGGCGGGCAAATCCGGAATTCACGGGGAGCTTTTATCATAGCGGGCAGCTCCTGTATACAGCGAAAACAAGCCCTCTCCGACAAGCCGGCGAGAAAAAAACCCGCTGGTCATTTTCTGTAAAATCAGGTAGCTCTGTTGGAATGTAGATGGAGATCGCAACCGACAGGAGTCTGAAATGCATGCGTTGCAAGAATTGAGGAATACAGCACGCGCACGTTGCGCCGCGTTGCTGCTGCTCGCGGTTCTGGCCTGCGCCTTGTGCGCGGGCTGTGTCAAAACGCAGGTACGCGGACAACAGGAAATTGCGGTAGGCGGCGTAAAACACACCTGAACTCCCAAAAATCCGGAAACCCTGCCGCGGCAAAAAACGGAAGGCGTTCTTCCGCAGCCGCGGCATCTGCATACTCATGGGCGTTTCGCCTGCGGGCTTTCCCCGGAGAAGCCGCCGAACCTGTAACGCCGCCCATTGGCCCGCATCGCCACGGAGGCTTCATGATTTCACAGGAAGACATTCTGGAACGCGTATTGTCCCGCGTGTCGGCCCAGGTGGCCGATTCCGTCAAGGCCACGGTCACGGAAGCGGTGCAGCGCGAACTGTCATCCGCCATGACCAAGGCGATGGTGGAAAGCGAATTCTACCGCCACCTGAACGAGGAAATGCGCACCGGCCTTCGGGGCATTTACCAGGAAATCAACAGCGCCTCCGGGCAGAACGGGGACAGCGCCGACGCCGGGCAGACGCAGAAGCTGTTCCATGAAGCCGCCAGCCAGATTGAAGAAATCATGCAGACCACCCTGGAAGCCACGGAACGCATTATGGAAACAGCGGAAAACCTGTTGCAGCAGCAGGAAGAAGCGGGCGCGCTCATCGCCTCTCTGGCCTGTTCTTCCGCACAGGAAAAAGACTTGGCCCGGCTGGATACGCTGAACAATGAGCTGGCCTCCTCCCTCACGGACATCATCACCTCGCTGAGCTTCCAGGATCTCACCGGGCAGCGGCTCAAAAAGGTCATCACCGCTATTGCCTCCATCCAGGAAACGGTCTTTGACCTCTATGTCTCCACCGGCCTGATGATGAAGTCGAAGGAAGAATCGCCGGAAAAAAGCCTTGCGGAAATAACGGAGGAAAGCCGCCTCAGGGTAAAGGAAATCAAGAACTCCGAACTGAAAGGGCCTACCCGCGACACTTCCCAGAACGACGTGGATGACCTGCTCGCAAGCCTGGGCCTGTAACAAGGCGGAAAACGGCGGCCCGCACGCCGGAAACGCGGCGGGCTCCGGCATGCGGGAGTGCGCCGCCGGAAAATGCGTACCGGCATCGTGAAGGCATGCCCGGACGGGCGGCACGCCCCTCCCGTCCCGCTTGACAGAAAGCGCCCGCTCCCTGTACAAAATGCGCCTGCCGTAACTCCGCCGCCCACGCGTTCCAGCCGGAATGCGACTACGGCCTTCTCACGGCAAAATGCTTCCTATGGGCCTATAGCTCAGTTGGCAGAGCCGCCGGCTCATAACCGGCCGGTCCCAGGTTCGAATCCTGGTGGGCCCACCAAGAATTTATTAATAAAATAAGGTAGTTATGCTGAGGCATGGGTGCCTTGTTTTCGTTGTGCGGGTAATTACCACGGCATTATCCGGCTCTACGCCAAAAAGAGGGGCACTGGTTGCCTATTGGCGTGGAATGATTATGTGACGCGGATTAGGAAATAGCGGCGGATGCTGCACAGGCAGGAGTGGAGAAGTAGCTCGGGGTACGGGATAGCCACGCGGTTCGTATGCAAGCCGTTTTGTGTTTTCCCCAGAATCAGGGTATTGTATATATACCGCTCTGCAGCGGCTGTTCTGTTTCTGGGCAAATAGCCCTCAATAGCCCTGCCTCCAACCCCGTGTCCCGGGTTTCCCGTAATCTCCCCGGAGTTCCCTATGCAGCCTCTTTTCTCTCCTTGCACGCTCGGCTCTCTGTCTGTGAAGAACCCCGTCGTCTTTCTCCCGTTTTTTACCGCCTATGCCGATGCCCAGGGGCTGGTGACGGATACGCTGCTGCGCCACTACCGGCGCATGGCCGCCTCCGGCGTCGGGCTGGTGGTGGTGGAGGCCGCGCGCATCCGGGGCGGCGAGGCGCCTCACGCGATCAACGCCTTCGCGTCCGGACACCTGCCCGGCCTGCGACGGGTGGTGGAGGAAATTCACGCCGAAGGAGCCAAGGCCGTGCTGCAGATTTGCCATCCGGGGCGTTTCGCCTTCCGGGCCGGGAGCCTTGCCCCTTCGGCGGTGCCGCCGTTCGGCAATCCGGAATGGATGCCCACGGCCATGACCGAGGCGAATATGGCAGAAGCGGCGGCGAATTTTGCGGAATCCGCCGAGATCGTCGCCGAGGCGGGCTTTGACGGGGTGGAGCTGCACGGGGCCACCGGATATCTGCTGGCCTCCTTCCTGTCGCCGCATACGAACCGCCGCACGGACGGCTACGGCGGCAGCCTGGAGAACCGCCTGCGCTTTCCGCTTCGGGTGTGCGCCGCCGTACGCGCCAGGGTGGGGGATTTTCCCGTGGGCTATCGCTTTATGGCGCGGGAATATGTGGAGGGCGGGCTTTCCCTGGAAGAGGGAGTGGAAGCCGCGAAAGTGCTGGCGCGGGAGTTGCTCCCGGCCTACCTTTCCGTCTCGGCGGGCATGTATGAATGTTTTGCCCTGCTGGCCCAGAGCGGGCAGAAAGCGCCTGTGGGCTTCATGCTGCCCGAAGCCGCGGCTGTGAAGACCGCCCTGCCGGACGTGCCGGTCATCGCCGCCGGGCTGCTGGAAACGCGGGAAATCTGCGAGCAGGCCCTGGCCGAAGGCATGGCCGACGCCATCGGGCTCGGGCGCGTGCTGCTGGCCGATCCTGACTGGCTGCGCAAAACGGCAGGAGAACTGTCAGGGCGGGTGCGGGGCTGTGTGCAGTGCGACAACTGTTTCAAGCAGGTCAAAGAGCTCAGGCCGGTGTTCTGCAGCCGCTGGAGCAAGCAGGAAAAAGCCGGACGCTTGGAGGGGATTCCCGTGGAACGTCTGCCAAAGCGCCGGGCTGCCAAGGAATAACCGTTGCCCTGGAGGGCATATGTTCCGGTTCAGGCGCATCGTATACTGCGACAACAACGCCACCACCGAGGTCAGCCGGAAGGCGCGCAAGGCCGTGGACCGGGTGCTTGCCCGCTGTTACGCCAACCCCTCGTCGCCCTATAAAATGGCCCACCAGGCGGCCACCATTCTGGCCGATGCGCGGCAAAGCGTGGCGAGAGCCATCAACGCCGCGCCGGAGACCATCCTCTTTACCTCCTGCGCCACGGAATCCAACAACACCTTGCGCGGCATCGCTTCGCTCCTGCCTGAGAACAGGCGGGCCGTCATTTGCAATCCCATGGAGCACCCCTCCATGCTGGAAACCCTGTTCCATCTGGAAAAGCGGGGCTTCTCCCTCATCCCCCTGCAACCGGACCGGCAGGGCCGCATCACGCCGGAAGATCTGGAACGCGCCTGGCGGGACGACGTGGGCATGGTGGTATGCATGGCCGCCAACAACGAGACGGGAACCCTGTACCATATTAAGGGCATGGCTTCCCTGGCCCGGTCGCGGGGGGCGCTGTCCTTTTGCGACATGGTGCAGGCTTTCGGCAAAATTCCCGTGGACGTGCGGGAGCTCGGCGTGGACTACGCTTCGTTCTCCGCACATAAAATCCACGGCCCCAAGGGCGTGGGCGCGCTGTATGTGCGGGAAGGAGCGCCCTTTGCCCCGTTTATGCTGGGCGGGCATCAGGAAGACGGCAACCGGGCCGGAACCGAAAGCCTGCACAACATCGCCGGGTTCGCTGCCGCGGCGGACGAGGTTCCGCTGCTGCTTTCGCGCGTGGAAGGGCTGCGGGCCAGACGCGACGCTTTTGCCTTGGCCCTGCGGGAAATGGCCCCGGACTGCGTTTTCAATTCTCCTTCCGGCAGCGAGTGCCAGCCCGGTACGCTGAGCGTCACCCTGCCGGGCCGGGCCAACGCGGTGATCATGGGCCAGCTCGACTACTACGGGGTTTCCGTGGCGGCCGGCTCCGCCTGCAACACGGGCGAGGACAGCCCCTCACACGTGCTGACGGCCATGGGGCTGACTCCGGAAGAAGCGCGCTCCACCTTGCGCATTTCGTTCCCTCATTCCCTGTCGGACAGGGATCTGGCCTACGTGATTGCGACCTTCCGCAGCGTGCTTTCCGGCAAGGCGGCCACCGTAACCGCCGTGCAGCCTTCGCAGCTGACGCCGGAAATGCTCTTTGCCCCGGAGCTGTTCATCATCGACCTGCGCCGGACGGCCAAGAGCGATTATACGCTCAAACCCCTGCCGGGCAGCAGGCGCTTTCCGTTCTTCAGCATCGGCAGGCATCTGGACGACATCCCCAGAGACCGGCCTGTTCTGGTGACCTGCGAGGTGGGGTATGATGCGCCCATCATCGCCTACTACCTCAAACGCAAGGGCTACACCCGGCTCAGCTTCCTCATGTGGGGCATTCTGGGCTGGAAGCTCGCCCGGCCCGACCTCTACGCCCGTTTTGCAGGCGGTTCCTCCGCCCCAAAGATCGGGACAGACGGAGCGCCGACAATACAAGGAGACGCATGATGCGCGAACTGCCCATGGCTCCCGCGCGCTGCTGCGGCCCGCAGACAGGCGCGGTCACGCTCGGGGATACGACCCTCGGCGGCACGCGCGCCTGGTGTCCGGACTGCGGCCGGGTGGAACACGCTCTGTACACGGCCACGGAGCGGGGCGTGTTTCTGGAACGCATCTGCCCCAAACATGGATCCAGACGCACGCCCGTAAGCCGGACCAAAGAATGGTTTCTGGAACGCACCCGCCTGCCGCGTCCTCTCAGAACCACCCCCGGCCCCGCCCCGGTGCGCAAGGGCTGTCCCTTTGACTGCGGCCCCTGCGGCAACCATGCCGGGCGGCTGCGTCTGCCGATTTTTTCCATCACCAACAACTGTAACCTGGCCTGTCCCATCTGTTTCACCCACAACCGGCCGGACCGCATCTACAACAAGTCGCCCGAGGAACTGGAAGCCATTCTCGATCATATCGAGGCGGAAGCCAGGGATCTGGATTTGCTGAACCTCACCGGCGGCGAGCCCACCCTGCATCCCCGGCTTTTTGACCTGCTGGAACGCTGCTCGCGCCGCTCCTTCCGGCGGGTGAGCATGAATTCCAACGGCCTGGTGCTGGGCCGGAACAGGGCCTTTGCGGAAAAAATCAAGGCCTCGGGGGTGCAGGTAATCCTGTCCCTGGACACTCTGGATGCCGAAAAGAGCGTGCGCATCCACGGCCGGGACATCGTGCGGGACAAGCTGGACGCCCTGGCCGCGCTGGAAGAGCTGGACATCCCCACGGCCCTGCTTCTGGTCTGGATTCCGGGCGAAAACGAGCAGGAAGTGCCGGAACTGATCAGCCGCTACCTGCCCAAAACGTTCGTGTGCGGTATCACCATTCAGAACATGGCCTACACCGGGCACTACGGCAGCCGTTTTTCCCCGCGCATCCACAGTACGCTGGAAGAAGTGGAGCAGGCGCTGGCCGAGCGGGCCGGGTTCGCCCTGACGGACTTTTTCGCGCATGGCTCCTATCACCCCCTGTGCTATTCCACCGCCTACTTTATCACGGACGGGGAGCGGCGCATCGCCTTTACACGCCTGGCGGACAGGAACCTGCTCACCAAAGCCACGGAAGAGAGCTTTCTGCTGCGCGGCTCCCCGGAGTTGGAGCGGCAGTTCCGGGACAGGATTGACGAATTCTGGGCGGCGGGTGCGCCCAAAGAAGACCTGGCTCTGCTCAAAAAGTTCATCGCCCGCTTCGGGGAAAAGGACGCTCGCGAGCCGGCCTTTTTCCACGAGATGGTCAAGACCGTCACCATCCATGCCCACATGGACGAGGACAATTTCGATCTGGCCCGCGTGGCCCTGTGCGGCGATCTGGTGCCGGACGAAAAGGGGGCCATGACCCCGGCCTGTTCCTACAACCTGCTGTACCGGCAGAAAGACCCCCGTTTCTGGGTGGAGGACGCATGAGCGCGCGCCTGTATTCCTACACCACGGGGTTTTGCGAGGCCTGTGCGGCGCAGGTCAGCGCGCGTATCGTCCAGCGGGACGGAGCCGTGTGGCTGGAGAAGCTCTGCCCGGTGCACGGCAACATGAGCAGCCTGATTTCCTCGGACCCGGACTGGTATGAGGCAAGCCGTCTGTACGTGAAGCCGAGGCAGATTCCCTTTGCCCTTGGTTCGCGGGAGTTCTCGGGCTGCCCGGACTCCTGCGGCCTCTGCCCCCAGCACCGCCAGCACACCTGCCTGCCGGTGGTGGAAATCACCAGCCGCTGCGATCTGCGCTGCCCGGTATGCCTCAAGCCGGAAGACGGCGAGTTCGGCATGTCCGCCGCCGAGTTCCGCCAGGCCCTGGCCCGGCTTGTGGAGTACGAAAAGGAAGTGCCCCTGATCAACCTGTCCGGCGGGGAACCCACTCTGCACCCCGAGTTTCCGGAGTTCCTCGCCATCTGCAGGGAACAGGGGGTGATGCAGGTGTCCGTGTCCACCAACGGGCTCAGGCTGCATCAGGACGCGGGGCTGCGGGCGCTGTTCCGGGAGACGGGAACCGTAGCCTCTCTCCAGTTTGACGGATTTTCACCCGAAACCTGGACCACCCTGAGGGGCCGGGAGCTGTCCGGCCTGAAGCGGGAACTGATAGCGATGCTGGAAGAGGAGGGCGTACGCTACTCCCTGACCGCCACCATCGCCAAAGGCGTGAACGACGGAGAAGTGGCCGCCATAGCAGACTTTTTCTTCGCCTCCAAAGCCCTGAGCCTGATGTTCCAGCCCATGGCCATCACCGGGGCGGCGCGCGGCAATTTCGGCGAAGCCCAGCGCATGGCCATTGACGACGTGGTCAGGGAGCTTGCCGCCTCCCGCCACATCAAGGCCGGGGATTTCAACCCGCTGCCCTGCTCGCATCCGGGGTGCTTCGCCCTGTCCTACTACTTTCAGGTCAGCGAGGACCGGTTTTATTCCCTCAAGGAGTTCCTGGGACGCGAGGCCTTTCTGGACGTCATCGCCAACCGTACCCTGCCCGGTCTGGACCGGGAGGGGCACGAGGCCATCCGGGAGCGCATCTATTCCTTCTGGTCCGCCGCCGATTCGGTCGCGGACAACCGGCAGGTGCTCGCGCGCATCAAGGCCATTCTGCGCGAGCTGGAAGGGAAGCGCTTTTCGGCCAAGGCCGCCTTTGACGTCGGCAGCACGGTGCTGCGTAGCGTGTTCATCCACGGGTTCATGGACGCGGGCACCTTTGACCTGACCCGGATCATGAAGTGCTGCAACCACTACCTGCAACCGGACGGCAGGCTTTTGCCCATGTGCGCGCACAATGTGACGGGGTGCGGGGGGCCGGAGACGCGCAAGCAGGCGTAAGGGCGTATACCCAGAGCAGAGTAATTTTGAAGTTGCCCAAGCGTTATATTGCCTCCGGCGGCCAAAGTGGGTGACCCCCTTTGGAAACCCCATTTTTTGTCCTACACCAGTGGAACATTTCAAAGGTAACTTGCTTTAGCTATAGGCAAAAAGAGGGAGTCAGAACACGCCGGGAATAAATCGGAACCTGGTCCGCTCCATATACGCGGCATAGGCGGGATCCTGCCCGGCCAGAAAGCGCTCCTCCAGCAGGGCGCGCAGCACGTAGCAGGCCGAGGAGGCCAGGAGTAGACAGGCGTTGAAGGCCGAGATGTGGCTGAAAAAATAGCCCAGGCGCATGATGATGTCCGAAAGGTACATGGGGTGCCGGATCAGGGAGTAGAGGCCGGTGGTGCGCACCTGTCGTATGGCGATGAGCACCCCGAAACTCTTGCCGAGCTGTACCAGGGACAGGATGCCGATAATCGTGCCGGCAAGCAGCGTCCACCAGGACAGGCGCAGCAGCGCGGGGTTTTCCGTGAGGACCGGCCCCATGAAGAACACCCCGGAATAAAAGGCGCAGACCGCCACAAGCTGATGGCTGACCCTGGTCTGGATGGCCCTGGCCGGGGAGCGCAGCAGAAAGCACAGGCAGACGATAACGTTGTGGATGAGGAACACGCCCTCAATGAAGTCCAGCCGGTGTTCGGAAAAGACCTGCCAGGCCTGCCAGAGAAAGTACCCGGCGACATTGAAAAAGATGTAGATGTCCAGCCAGCGCTGCCAGCGGAAAGGTATGGTCGCCATGGCGGACCCCGTTACGCCGGCCTGACCAGGGGCACGGGTTTGATCATGCGGTAATAGGCCCGCAGGTTGGCGATTTTGTCGCTGCCGTACAGCAACTCCTCAATGCTGCCCCGGCAGCTTGTCCAGCACTGTTTGCAGTCCTGGGACTGGTACTGGGCGCGCAGCCCCTCAAGAATTTTTTCCAGGGGATCGGTAAGGATATTGCCCACCGGGTCGTGCAGCCGGTCAATGCAACGGGTGACGTTACCCTGGCAGTCGATGTTGTAGAGATTTCTGCCCGCGTAACAGGGGCCGATGCCGTGCCCTTCGTCCCCGGCCTCGGCAAAGCGCGCGAGATACCCCGGCAGGGCGACGAATTCCGGATAGCGGCGCTGAATATCCAGCAGGCGGCGGGCGATTTCCCGGGGCTGGATGCGCGCTTCCTTTCTGCCGCGCGAGTTGGAGTAAAAGGACAGCAGGTAGGTGATGCCCATATCCTTTGCCATTCGCACCAGGGGCTCGATGTCGTCGATATTGTCCTCCATGACCACGGAGATCATGTGTACCCGCTGCTCCGGCCGCACCCGGTTTGCATGCAGCATGGCGAGGGCCTGTATGGCGCGGTCGAAAGCGCCGGGCATGTTGCGCTGCCCGTCGTGCCTGGCGGCGTCGGCGTAATCGACGGAAATGCTCGCCTCGTACAGCCCGGCCTCAAAGAGCAGGCGCGCTTTTTCCGGCGTCATGTACCAGCCGTTGCAGATCATGATCGGAAAGTTATCCTTTGCCAGCACCCGGATGATATCGAACAGCTCCTCATGCAGCAGCGGCTCTCCCCCGCCCACGGAAATGAACTGCGGTCCCAGGGGGCGGAGCTTGTCCACGATCAGGCGGATCTGCTCCAGGCTGAGCCTGGGCATGGCGGTGAACGGCGGCTTCCAGAAGTCGCAGATGTCGCACTTGAAATTGCACTGGTAGAGCAACTGGAGATTGAGGTGGATGAAGCGCCGGCGCAGGCCGGAATAGAACAGGCGCGCCCGTTTCCCGAGTTCATGCGCGTTCATCATGCGGAGCTCTCCTTGGCGCGGACGCTTTGCGCGGGGCGGCCAGCGGCACATCCTTCACAATTTCGTAATAGGCGCGCCAATCACGCAGCCGGTGCCCGCCGTAGAGCAGCGATTCCACGTTGCCCCGGCAGCTTGTCCAGCAGTCCGCGCAGCGGGTGGCAGCAAACTGATCGTGCAACTTTTGCATGAGCGGGGCGAGCTCTTCCTGAAAAATGTTGCCCACGGGCTTGTCCAGCCAGTCCAGGCAACGGGTGATGTTGCCCTGGCAATCGATCACGAACAGGTTCTTTCCGGCGTAGCAGTCGCCTATGCCCTTGCCGTCCCGCCCGGCCTCGGCGAAACGCTCGATAAAACCGGGAATGGCCACGAACTCCCGGTAGCGTTTACGAAGATCCAGCAGGCGGCGCGCCGTCTCCACGGGATCCTGCGGCCGTTGCCGGGTACCCCGGTTGCCGCAGTAAAAGGTGACCAGGTGGGTGATGCCGATTTTCTTGCAGATTTTGGTCAGCTCTTCCATGTCGTCCAGATTGTCGGCCATGACCACGCTGTTCATGTGCACGCGCTGGTCCGCGCGGGAGCGGTTGGCGAACAGAGTCTCCAGGGCGCCGACGGCGCGGTCGAAGGCGCCTTCCTTGCCGCGCAGCGCGTCATGCCGGGCCGCGCTCGCGTAATCCACGGAAATATTGACCTCGTAAATGCCGGTTTTGAACAGCTCCTTCGCCAGTTCCGGGGTTACGAACCAGCCGTTGCAGATCAGCACCACGAAATGATCTTGGGCCAGGGTGGCGTTGATGTCCAGAATCTCCGGATGCATCAGGGGTTCCCCTCCGCTGACGCAGAGGGACTGCGGCCCGAGAGGGCGTATCTTTTCCGCGATCAGGCGGATGTCCGCCGCGCTCAAGGAAGGCATCTCCGTATAAGGGGCCTTCCAGAAATCGCAGATCTCGCAGTGGAAGTTGCACTTGTAGTGGACCTGGATATTGCAGTGGAACATGCCCTTGCGCAGAATGGTCCCGGCCAGGCGGGCTATTTTCCGCGGTTCTTCCAGCATCGTTGTATCCTCTCGTTTCCGGCGCGTTACACTTCTTGCGCCGGGATGCCCAGCAGCACTGCCTCTGCCGGGGCGTTGGCCAGCAGAACGCTGTTCGGCCCCAGGGTCGCGTCGTCGCCCAGCGAGGCAAAGGCTATGGCCCGCACGCCCACGACAGCCCGTTTGCCTATGCGTATCTTGCGCAGCACAATTTCGCCTTTCTGGTACAGATGCACCGCCACTATACAGTCCACGCCGAGAGTGCAGCCGTCATCCAGGGCGATCAGCCAGGGCGCGAGGGAATCCAGCTTGGCCCCGTACCCGATATAAACGTTGCGGCCGATCGTTACTCCGGCAAGCCTGTACCAGAACAGCTTCCAGCCGTTGAGCATTACCGGCGCGGCCAGCACGGCGCACAGGGTACGCAAACGATCGCGGAGGCCGCGCAGCCCGGCGGCGTAGACCGCATCGCAGATGTTCGTTCCGGCATGCTCACGCAGGCGCAGCCGTCCCGGGGCTCCCCTGGCGATCCATGCGGCCCATTGCTCTCTGGCGGCAGCCATATGCGCTCTGCCCGCGTCGCTTTCAGAACTGCTCATAGGAGTTTTCCTGCAGGGAGATGCACCAGGGTCCGGGTCAGCGCGTTCATTGCAGACCCCAGAGGGATGTCGCCGTCGCAAGCGCCTTTTGCCGGAACTTATCCACGTCTTCCGGCGCGTGCATGTGCCCGATCTGGATGGTGCAGATGACTTTCCCCTTGGTGAGGTGCAGGGTGGTCGCCATGGCAAAGGGAAAGGGGGACAGCCCGGCTTCCGTCCGCACGCGGGCGTTGCCCGTGCCCAGCATCGTGTACACGCCCCGCCTCTTGTCTATGCAGCCCAGATGTTCCAGGGAATCCAGGGAGACTTCCCGCTGTGTCGCGTCCCGAAATACCGCCTCCAGCCTGCTTTTGAAATCATCCTGCCGGTACAGATAGCCCATGGTGGCGTCGGCCAGACCGGTCAGCAGGGAAAAGCCCGTATCGCCCAGGGAGGACGTGGAAAAGAACCCGTCATAGCTCAACTGCAGGTAGTATTCGGGCAGCGCCCACGGGTCGCGTGTGCGCAGGGACAGAAACTCCGCAGGGACATACACGCCGAACACATAGGTCTGCATGCGGAACTTCTTGTCCAGCTCCTCCAGGTGCAAGGGGAAGATGTCCTCGGCGGGGCTGAGATCTTCGGGCACGGAGTAAGGAAAGCCCTCCCCGTCGATGAATACCACCTCTTCCCCGGCCAGAGCGGTATGCGCCGCAAGGCAGACAAGCAAAGCGAGAACAGCTACGATCTTTTTCATATGATTCCGTCCTCTCACGCACGCAGTTCCTGCCACAGGCACGCCCGGTCAGCCGGGGCGTACCTGTCCGCAAGGGGCGTAAGCCTTGCCGTCAGGCGCATCGGCGAAGCTTCCTCCCAGCCGGAGGCAGCCTCTGCAAAACCGAACGCCACGCCGGGGGGAATGCGCCGCTGCCTGGCAACAAGCGTTATCCGGTCCTCGCTCCGTTCCTCGACCCGCAGCAGCGAGTACAGGCGTTCCCCCGTCGCAAGGCCTTCCATGGCCTGCCAGCCGGTGATCCCCAGCGGTTCAAGGCTGACGGAAAATTCCGAGCTGGCCTCGGCCAGCCAGCGGGCGGACTGGATGCAGCTTTCCAGCATCAGGATCGCCGGAGCCCGGCCCTGCTCGCCCCAGCGTTCCAGCAGGCTGTATTCCTCAAGGGAACCCGCCTTGATCGTGAGGATGGAACGCCAGGCCTCAAAGGAGAGAATCTTGTCCGCGAACCGCCAGCGCACGGCTACAGCCCGCCGTTAAGATGAATAAGCTGGGCGTTGATGTACGATGCGCGCTCGCTGCATAGAAATTCCACCAGTTCCGCCGCTTCCTCGCAGCGGCCCGGCCGCCCGGCCAGGCAGTAGCGCAGGTATTCCCCGCGTTCCTGCTCCGGGATGTTCTCCGAAACCCCGCCGTCCAGCATCCCCGGCGCTATGGCGTTCACCCGGATGTTATAGCGGGCCACCTCGCGGGCCAGTCCCAGCGTAAAGCCCACCACCCCGCTTTTGCTCGCGGCATACGTTACCGGCACTTCCAGCAGGCGCTGCCCCGCAATGGAACTCATATTGACGATGACCCCGCTTTTACGGCGGATCATCCCCCTGATCACGGCGTGGGTAATCAGGAACATGCTTTTGAGGTTGACGGACATGGCCGCATCCCAGTCCTCGGCTTCCAGCAGGGCAAAGGGCATGATGCTGGTCCGTCCCGCATTGTTCACCAGGGCGTCCGGCGTGCCGAAGCTCTTTTCCAGCTCCCCGGCCATGGCGTCCACCGCGTCCCTGTCTTCCAGATCCGCCTGGAAGGGCAGGGCGCCCGTTTCCGCCGCCAGAGCCTCGGCCCTGTCTTTTCCCGTGTTATACGAAAAGGCCACCCGCCAGCCGTACTCCGTCATCTTGCGCACAATGGCGCCGCCGAGCGCCCCGCTGCCGCCGGTGACAAAAACGCTTTTCATGCCGAGCCTCCGTTCGCGCGCGCATAGGCCACAAGGTTCATGAAGGTCTTTACCCGAAAGCTCTCCGCCAGCTTCGGCGCGGGCATGTCCGCGAACAGCTCCTCCGGCGGCACCTCGGGCATGGCCTTGCGAAACTCCTCCACCGCGGCGGCCGTGTACCGCCCGTCCACCAGCATGGGCGCTCCGCCCAGCTTCTCTCGGGTCCGCCGTTCCATATCCCGGGGATTGACGCGTACGTCAAACGCTTTCTCCAGCCTGAACACCAGATCGAGAAAATCAAGGGAATCCGCCCCCAGATCTGAAATCAGCCGGTCCGACTCGCGCATGTCCGGCAAGTCCCGCTCCAGCGTCTGACGAATACACTCACACACACCCGCAAACAAAACCTGATCGTCCATGTCAGCCCTTTGTGGTGAAGAAGTTGGAATGTGGGGGGGGGGGGGGGGGGGGGGGGGGGGGGGGGGGGGGGGGGGGGGGGGGGGGGGGGGGACGCACGCGCAAGCAAGACAAAGGGCAGAAAGAGAAGACGAAGTGAGAGGAAA
>JAVBTB010000028.1:0-71593 GCA_031556355.1 Desulfovibrio sp.
TGATTGTTTTTCGAGTTACTCCAAAAATATCCGCAAGATGTGATTGAGTATATCGTCCTGTTTGATACGCTTCCAATGCACGCTGACGAAGTTCTGGTGTGATTTTTCTCATGTGCACATTCTAGACTATATTTAGAGAAAGTCCAATTTTAAAATGCTCTAAGGACTCTCCCACGCGCGGCCCGACTTTCCGGGGGGCGCACATGCCCGCGATACGAGAGAAGCGAGTCCTTGCTCACAAAAGCAAGGGCTCGCTTCTCCTGGTATAGTACTGCCAACCGCTCGGCTGTCCACCCAAAATACGCGGGTGCAGGGTGCGGCCCGCATCGCACTGAGATACGTTTTTCACATCGCGGGGCGTTATTGGCCGGGTGACCTTTGCAGCCCTGGTTTGTTGTCCCCTGCCGGGTGTGGACGGAGCCCACATCTGGCCCAGATGGCTTCGACGACTATTCCCAGCGTATCTATGGCAGCAGCTTCAACTGCGCCACCACCCGCAGTTCTCCCTCCACTTCCCGCTGCGAGATAACCGCATACCCGCCGGAACTCAAGGTACCAGGGTTCACCACCTGCGTTCTGCCGATACGGTCTTCGCCCCGTGACTCATGGATATGCCCGCACAGGCAGAGATCCGGCTGGTGCGTTTCGATGAACGCGCGCACGGCGGTACTGCCCACATGCTGGCCGTTCGTCAGCCTGTCGCAGGCCGTGTTCAGCGGAGGCGTGTGCGCCACCAGCACCAGACGCGGCATTTGCAGGACGGCCGCATCCGGTTCGGGGCACAGCCCGGCCGCCTCGGCAAGAGCGGCGTCCATCCATTCGGCAAGGCGCGCTTCCGGGTACTCACTGGGAGTACCAAAGGGTGTAAACGGCGAGCAGCCCACGCCCAGGGCCATCACGCCGGGAAAAAGCTCGCGGGCGCGCGCGTGCAGGTTCCAGCCCTTTTTTTCCAGCCAGTCCGTCACTTCGGCCCGGTCCATGTTGCCGATCTGGGCAAACAGCAGCCGGGAACGCCCGGCAATGGGCGCAAGCACGCGTTCCGCCTGCCTCACGCCTCCGCCCAGAGTGATATCGCCCGTAACGATGACGCCCCCAGCGCCTTCAAGCTCCGGCACGGCATCCAGAAGGGTTATGTCGTCATGGATGTCGCCGAAGGCCACCCAGAAAGGAGCATCCGTACCGTGCATCAGCCGCCTCCCGCCGCATGTTCGTGTGCCCCTGCGGCAAGGGCGTTCCAAAGTCCTTCCAGGGCTTGTTGCCGCGCCCCCCGGCCGTACCTGAGCGCGGTTGCGCGCCCGGCGGCACGCGCCGCAAGAAATCCGGGAGTACCGGCCCGGGCGGCGCGAACGGCACCGGCCAATCCCAATCCGGCGCTCATCACGTCGCCATCGGCAAAAAAGAGCCCGTTGCCGCCGCAAGCTTCAGACAAAGGGAAGGGAGGAACACATGCCGGCGGCATGCGACCGGAGGGCAGGCACTCTGTTCCAAAATCAGCAGGACGCATGTATTCCCAGCCGCCGAAGCCGGTAAAGCCCACCGGCACGCAGCCCGCGGCCATGGCCTCCAGAGGCGGCAGGCCGAACCCTTCCGGAAATGCCGTTGCCAGAAACAGATGGCAGGAAGCGAAGGCACCCGCCACTTCTTCCGGAGACATGTTCTGGATCGGCACCCACTCCACGCGCGGGGAAGCGTACAAGGAGAGGGACGCTGCTTCGGAAGCCACGCCCCCCGGCCCGGAGGCGGCCTGCGGGGCCGCGGGACCACCCGACTCAAGGCTCGCCATGGCAATTTGCTGCATAAGCTCCGCAAGAGCCCGATTCTTCCGGGGCATCCAGGCGACCCTCACCCTGTCCGCAGGACGGCGGGCGTTTTCCCCGGCTGCAAAAAAGGCCGGATGCACCACCGGAGGAAGGACGCCGAGCACGGGAAGCTCCAGCACCGTGCGCATAAACCAGGCCACCGGGTCGGAAACGGCCAGGTATTCCACCGGCAGTTGCTTCCAGCGCACGCCTTGGGGCAGGGTGGTCAGCAGAAAGTTCCAGCTCTGGGCATAGACCAGGGTACGCGCCCCTGCCTGCACACCCGTGCTGATCGCGTTGGGCCAGCTTTCCGGCACAAGCCAGATATCGCCGCGTTCAAGACGAAGCCCTTCCCAGGGCAGCACCTCCCCTCCTTCCGCCGCTTCCGCAAACCCTGCCGCCTTTGCGCCGGGAGAGGTCAACGCCACAGGGCGGCCCGATTTCCGCAAAAGCGCCGCCAAAGAGTACAACGACGCGAGGCCGCCGCTCATACGGGCAAGGGGAGGAATAAAGAGAACAGTGCGCACGAGGGGCGGCTCCCTGAAAAAACGGCGGAGGTACCGGGACAGTCCCGGCTGCGAACAGGAGTTACCGGATGCGGAAATACCTCCGTAACCTAGCGTTCTTATATACTCCCTGGCAATAGAAAAGTATGGAGGCCGCTTTCGCCTGAAGCGTCCGGCACGCTCCCTGCCGGCCCTTGCCAAGCGGACGGTGAAAAGATACCCTTTTCCAATGACTTCGCCCACTCCGCCCCGCGCCGCGCCCGTTCCGGCTTGCGACGATTCCGTAGACACTCCCGCAAAGGCTGCCGATGCCGCCGCTCTCAAGGCGGACATACGCGCGGCCATGCGCGCCCGGCGGCTTGCCCTCTCCCCGGAGGAACGCGAAGAAGCATCCCGCGCCGCTGCCCGCCACCTGATGGAAAGCGACATCTGGCGCCAGGCGCGCGCCGTCGGCCTGTATATGGCCGTCCGGGGAGAAATGGACACCGCCGACCTGGCGGAATCCGCCTGGAAGGCAGGCAAGACCCTGCTGCTGCCCGTCTGCGGCCCTTCCTGCAACAGCCCCGCAGGGACCATGCGTTTTATGCCCTGTCCCGGCCCCCACTGCCTGAAGCCGGGAGCCTTCAGCATTCCGGAACCGGATCTTGCGCATCCGGACCTTGCCGCGTATTGCGCAGGAGACGCGCCTCTCCCGGAGCTCATCGTGGTGCCCGGCATGGCCTTTTCTCCTCTGGGGCAACGGCTCGGCATGGGCGGAGGCTATTACGACAGATTCTTCGCAGCCCCCGCCCTGGCCGCTGCCGTCCGGGTGGGCCTCGCCTATTCTTTCCAGATAACGGACTCTCTCCCCCAGGAAGCTTGGGACGCCCCCATGCACGCCCTGTGCACGGAAAAAGGACTGCTATGGATACACGGCCGCTGACGACCTCCTCCCCCGACGCTCTGAGACGCGCGCAAAGCAGTTTCAGCCCGCCGCGGATCCTCCCCTTTGCCTTCCCGGGAGTGCCGGGCGTGCGCGCGGTATTTACCACCGCCCTTGCCGGCAACCTCTCCCTGCATCCTCACCTGGACGCCGCTGCCCTTGCCGCCGCCGAAGTCCTGCGCCGGGAGCTTGCGGCGGCCCTTGGCTTCCAGTCCTGGACGGAACTGAACCAGGTGCACCGCGACGGGTTTCTGCAAGACCCCGCCCCCACGGCGGCGGACCGGCACTCCGCCCTTGAAGGTGACGGTTCCTGCACCGCGGCGGCACAGCACGCCCTGGTCATCAAAACGGCCGACTGCCAGCCCATTCTGCTCGCCAACCGCCAGGGAACCGCCGTGGCCGCCCTGCACGCGGGCTGGCGGGGCAATGCCCTGCGTTTTCCCACGCTCGGGGTACAAGCCTTTTGCCGGGCCTACGGGATTTCCCCGTCAGACGTTCTGGCCGTGCGCGGCCCCAGCCTCGGCCCCGCCGCCGCGGAATTCGTCAACTTCGACAAGGAATGGCCACCGGAATTCGCGCCCTGGTTCAACAGGCAGAGCAGCACCATGGATCTGTGGTCGCTCACCCGGCACCAGCTCATGGAAGCCGGAGTGCCCGCCGGGCAGATCTTCGGCCTGGATCTGTGCACCTGGTCCCTGCCGCATTTGCTTTTCTCCTACCGGCGCGGCGCTGCGGGCCGCCAGATGGCGCTGATCTGGCGGGAATAGACCGAAGCTGCTTCCCCCAATGTATTTGTCGAAGCCATCTTGGATCTGATGTGGGCTCCGCCCACACCCGGCAGGGAACAACGGTTCCCTGCACCCGCGTATTTGGGTGATAGGCCACGTTTGTTGCTCATTTCCCCTTTCCTGCTGAGGAATCTGAAATGCCTACCGCCCGTTCCCGCAACGGCATGATCGTCACCCCGCACCGTCTGGCCTCCCAGGCGGGCCTGCATATCCTGCGGGAAGGCGGCAACGCGGTGGAAGCCGCTGTCGCCGCCGCAGCCGATCTTGGCGTGGTGTATCCGCATATGACCGGCCTTGGCGGGGATGGATTCTGGCTGATTCTGCCCCACAACGCGCGCACGCCTCTCTTTATCGACGCCTGCGGCCGCTCGGCGGCTCTGGCCTCTCCCGCATGGTATGCCCGCCACGGGCACACCGCCCTTCCCAAGCGCGGCCCCCAAGCTGCTCTCACCGTGGCCGGAGCGGTTTCCGGTTGGGCGAAAGCCCTTGCCCTCGCGGCCTCCTGGCCCCAAAAACGAGGCCATCCCCTGCCCCTTTCCCGGCTTTTGGAAGCGGCGGTCCATCATGCGGAACAGGGGTATCCCATAACCGCCTCCCAGCACGAGCTCACGAATGCGTTTCTGCCGGAACTCGCCGCACAGCCGGGTTTTGCGGAGCACTTTCTGGAAAACGGAAAGCCGCCCCCGGCAGCAGGCACATTCCGCCTGCCCGCCCTCGCGAATACCTTACGTCTGCTTGCCAAACGAGGGTTAGACGACTTTTACCGAGGGGACTGCGCCCGGAACATGGCGGCGGACCTGGAAAAAGGCGACTCGCCCCTGCGCCCGTCCGACCTCGCGGGTCAGGAAGCGGAACTGCGCCCGGCGTTGCGCCTGCCTCTTACGGGATGCAACGGAATGCCGGGCAAGGCGGCATTGCGAAGCGGCACCCTGTTCAACAGCCCGCCGCCCACCCAGGGCCTGGCCTCGCTGCTTATGCTCGGACTGCTGGAACGCTTTGTCGCGCGCACGGGATGCGACCTGCGCGACGAAACCATGCTGGTGCATGCCCTGGTGGAAGCCACCAAGCAGGCTTTTCTCCTGCGCGACCGGTGCATCGCTGATCCCGCCCATATGGCACGCAACGCCGAATCCCTCCTGAAACCGGAACTGCTGGACGCCCTGGCTGTTGCCATGCGCGCGGATGCCGCTCTGTCCTGGCCGCTCCGGGCCGGGGAGGAGGACAGCGCGGTACGGGCGCTTCTGGCGCTGGAGCGCCGGAACGCTTCCGCTCTCCAGCCGGAAAAGGCGGAGGAGGAAAATGAGGGGTCTTTGCCCGGGCGGGAACATCCGGCGCAACAGCCCGGAGGCGACACGGTGTGGCTGGGGGCCATGGACGCCCACGGCAACGTAGTCAGTTACATTCAGAGCCTGTACCACGAGTTCGGCTCCGGTTTCGTGCTGCCGGAATCAGGTATCGCCTGGCAGAACAGGGGGCTGGGCTTCACTCTTGCGCCGGACACGCCCAACACGCTCGCGCCCGGCAAAAAGCCCTTCCACACCCTGAACCCCGCCCTGGCCCTGCTGGACGACGGGCGCATACTCGCTTACGGCACCATGGGAGGCGAAGGCCAGCCCCAGACGCAAGCCGCCGTATTCACCCGGTATGCGCATTTGGGTATGGATTTGCAACACGCGATTAGCGCGCCCCGCTGGCTGCTGGGCCGGGCCTGGGGCGATCCCAGCCCGGACCTCAAGCTGGAGGCCGACTTTCCTCCTGATCTCTTTCAGCGGCTCGCGGAACTGGGGCATACCGTGCGCTCCGTTCCGGCTCTCTCGTCTCTGATGGGACACGCCGGGGCGCTGGTCCGCCATCCGGACGGCCTGCTGGAAGGCGCGGCCGATCCGCGTAGCGACGGCAGCGCGGAAGGACGATAACCGCATGCCCGCACCGGCCCCAGCCTTCAAAAAAGCGGAGTCCTGTGCCGGACCCCGCCTTCCCTCGCTCAAACAGCGTCATAAATTTCCGGCCCAATGATACACCGCCGGACAGAACGTCGCCCTATCTCAATACAACAGTTTTGTTGCCGTTCAGAAGCACCCGGCGCTCAATGTGGTAGCGTACGGCCTTTGCCAGCACCAGGCTTTCCACATCCCGCCCGATGGCGGTCAGGTCTTCCGGGGTGTGGGCGTGGTCCACGCGCTCCACTCCCTGTTCAATGATGGGGCCTTCGTCCAGGTTGGCGGTCACGTAGTGGGCGGTGGCGCCGATGAGTTTCACCCCACGCGCATGCGCCTGCCTGTATGGCTGCGCACCCTTGAAGCTGGGCAGGAAGGAGTGGTGGATATTGATGCAGCGCCCCGCCAGACGGGCGCACATGTCTTCGGACAGGATCTGCATGTACCGGGCGAGCACCACCAGTTCCACCCGCTGCTCTTCCAGAATGCCCCAGATCGCCGCTTCCTGCGCTGCCTTGCCCCCCTTTTCCATGGGCAGGTAATGAAAAGGAATGCCGTGCCAGCCCGCAAGCTCGCGAAAATCTTCATGGTTGGAAATAATGCCGGTAATGTCTGCCTCCAGCCCGCCGGTGCGGTAGCGGTACAGCAGGTCGTTCAGGCAATGCCCGTGGCGCGACACCATAATGGCCATGCGGCAACGGGTATTGGCCTCATGGATGCTCCACTCCATGGCAAAGGGAGCGGCGGCTCCCGCGAATTGCGCGCGCAGGGCCGCGCCGTCCGGGGCGCCCGCCTCCGCCCGAAAGCGCACCCGCATGAAAAACAGGTTTGTTTCGCAGTCGCCATACTGGGCACTGTCCTGGATGTTGCAACTGTTCCGCGAAAGAAATATGCTTACCGCCGCCACAATGCCCAGCCTGTCCGGGCAGGAAAGCGTGAGAATATAGTCGTTCATATGATGCGCCTGGTTGCATGATGCTGTATATGCCCGCACCGGCAACAATCGCCGGAAGCGAGGCTCCCCTGCCCCTTGGCGGCACACGCCGCTCTTTCGCGGACAACGGCGCGGCAACCAGGCATGCGCAGCCCGCGGGCGCGCCCATACCCTTGACCGGAGTCACCATGTCCACATCTTTCTGGCGGCTGACCGTGCGTTCGGAATTTTCCGCCAGCCACGCCCTGCGTCATTACCAGGGCAAATGCGAAAACATCCACGGCCACAACTTCTCGGTGGAGGCGGTGGTGCAGGGAGACGTCCTCACCCCGGACACGGAGCTGCTGACGGATTTCTCCCTGCTTAAGGCCGATCTGAAAACCGTGCTGGATACCCTGGATCACAAAGACCTGAACAGCACCCCGCCTTTTGACCGGCAAAATCCCTCGTCGGAAAATATCTCCCGCTACATTTACAGAGCCCTGGCTCCGCTGGTACAGCGGCACGGAGTTTCTCTATACAGCGTGACCGTGGGAGAAAAGGCCGCCCAGAGCGCCACCTACTTTGAAGGATAGCAAGGCAACGCCTCTCTCGGGCTCCTTCTTGCCGCCGCAATGCTTGTTGCAGCCTTTCTCCGCGCTCGCTCACGCGTCTTTACAGTCCGCAGCAGCAGTTTTGTCACAGTCAGCAGTAACAGTTTTGTCGGGCAACCTGCCGTAGATGCGGGCCAGATGGGTAAGCCAGGCAAAGCGCTCCGGCGCAAGTTGTTCTCTGGTCGTCCGCCAGCCCCAGTTCCCGGCGGCGATGCCGGGGGTGTTCATGCGCGCCGCGCCGTCAAGCCCCAGAGCATCCTGCACAGGCAGCATGGCGAGATCCGCCACCGAGGCAAAGGCCTGGCGGGTAAACTGGCCGGCAATGCTGTATGTATCCACGCAGGCCCCCAGGTACTCCGCCACATTGGCGCGCTCCTGCTCCGGCGCGGCGGCAAACCAGGCCCTGCTGGGAGCGTTGTCGTGGGTGCCGGTATAAACCACCGAGTTGGCGTCATAGGCATGGGGAATATCCGGATTCCGCGCCGGTTCGAACCCGCCGAAGGCGAACTGCAACACATGCATGCCGGGCAGCGCAAAGGCGCGCATGGTCTCGCGCACGTCGTCGGTGATCACGCCGAGATCTTCGGCCACAAAGGGCAGGCCTCCCAGATGTTCCCGCATGGCGGTGAGAAATTCCGCTGCCGGGGCTGTCTTCCATACCCCGTTTATGGCGGTTTCCTCCTCTGCCGGAATGTCCCAGTACCCGCAGAATCCCCGGAAGTGATCCAGCCGGGCCATGTCCGTCATGGACAGCACATGCCCCAGACGGCGCTTCCACCAGGCGAACCCGTCCTTCTTCAGAACGTCCCACCGGTACACGGGGGTTCCCCAGCGCTGGCCCGTTTCGCTGAAGTAGTCGGGCGGCACCCCGGAAACCGTGAGCGGCTGCATGTCCGGCCCCAGGTTGAAAAACTGCGGAGCGGCCCATACGTCGGCGCTGTCGTGGGTGACATAGATGGGAATGTCGGCGAGCAGGGAGACTCCTTGTTTGCGGCAGACGGCATGCAGTGCCTGCCACTGGGAAAAGAACAGGTACTGAACGAACTTTTCGCGCAGTATGGCCGTAGCCGCATGCGCGTCCCAGCGCTCAAGGGCGCTCTTGTCTCGCATGCGCAAGGGCTGCGGCCAGGAGACCCAGGACGCGCCGCCGTACTCCGCCTTCAGGCTGACGAAACGGGCGTAGTCGTGCAGCCAGTAGTCATGTTTGCGGCAAAAGTCTTGAAAGTCTTTGTTTTCCGGCAAACGATGCCGGTTGCGCTCAAAGGCGGCGCACAGCAAAAACTCGCGGTGCGCCGTCACGGCTTCATAGTGCACCCTGGACGGGTCATGCCCCAGGCTGCATCCCGGCAGGCAGTTCAGGGAGCACTCCAGATCGGCGCAGGAAATAATCCCGCTCTCCACCAGCCGTTCCGGGCTAATGAACAAAGGATTGCCGGCAAAGGCCGACGGACTGGAATACGGGGAGTTGCCGATAAAGGTCGAGGTCGGATTCAGGGGCAACACCTGCCACACGGACGCCCCGGCCGCGCCCAGCGTGCGGGCAAAGGCGTGTGCCTCGGGCCCCAGATCGCCGATGCCCCAGGCCGAAGGCAGGGACGAAATATGCAACAACAGGCCAAAACCCCGCATGCTGTGTCCTTTGAGAGGGAAGATTTGCAGGGGAAGGAGAAAAAACTTTTGGAAAAGTTTTTTCTCCTTCCCCTGCACCCCATCCTCTTTTTCAAAACTTTTTAGTTTGTCCGCGGCCAAGGCGGTAAAAAACCGCCCGGGCAACCCTCGTCATCGGCGGTCCAGCCAGAGATAACGCGATTTACTTTTGAAATTATCCATCAGCTTCGTCAAATGATGAGAGCTATGCAGTCACACATTGGGGATTCCAAAGGGGGTCACCCCCTTTGGCCGCCGGAGGCAATGCGACTCTTAGGCAACTTCAAAATTGACTTGCTAGAGCATTTCACACTTGAAATGCTCGCAAGGATTTGTCGGCAAATCCTTGCCGCCAAATAGGCGTAAGCGGGCTTTGCCCGCCGTTAAGCGACTATTTGAAGCGTAAACAGCCCCTAGTAGAAAAACTGCGGCTGTTCCAAAGCCGCCTTCTGCTCCGCTCCCAGGGAAAGCACCGCCCCCAGGAGTTCTTTAAGCATGGAGGTCGGCTTTTTCGGGCCTTCGACCACCTTGACCCGGGGAGTCGCCGGCAGCTTGCAGCGTTCCTTCACTCTGTCCAGGGCGTCCTGCCTGTCCCCAATTTTGTCAACAAGTTTGGCGGCCAGGGCCTGGCGACCGGTCATGGCCCGGCCGTCGGCCAGCCCGCGCACGGAATCCAGGGGCATTTTGCGCGCCTGGGCGGTGGTTTCAATGAACTCCTCGTACATATCGCCGATAAGGCCCTTGAAATAGGCTTCCTCCTCAGGCGACATTTCCCGCCAGGTCGAACCCGCGTCCTTGAGCTTGCCCGTTGTCAGGGTCTTTTCAGAGACGCCGATGACGCCCATCAGTTTCTCCAGATTGGGCACCTGCAGCTTGACCCCGATGCTGGCCGTAAGGGTGGAAGGATTGGCATAGATCTCGTCGCTGCCGAGGGCCACGTAATACCCGCCGGAAGCGGCCACAGCCCCCATGGAGGCCACCACTTCCTTTTCCGCGGCAAGGCGTTTGACCGCCCGGTAGATTTCCTGGGACGGCCCCACCGCGCCGCCGGGGGAGTTTATCCGCACCACGGCTCCGGGAATCCCGGGATTCTGGCGCACTGCTTCAATCCACGCCACTACGGCGTCCGAGTCAAGAATGACGCCCTCGACGTTGATCACCGCGATGCGGGGGCCGCTCAACGGACCGTCGTCCTTGGCCCAGCGCGCGAAATAGCCCGCGCATCCCACGATCACCAGGATCAGGCCGACCCAGAACAACACCGGATGGCGCTTGCGCCAGGGTTTGGGTTCCGGTGCGTACATTCCCCACGGGCCGCTCTGCCAGCCGCCTCCGCCGGAACCGGGCCAGGCCGGCCCCCCCGGACGGGAGCCGCCGGAGGTCGGCCCGCCCGGCCACTCCAGAGGAGCCGAGCCGCTTTTCGCCTGGGAAGCCCCGGAAGCGGGCGGCACGCCTGTGAGCACGTCTTCCAGCTTGAGGGGCTGCGCGTCCGGGGAAGGGTCGGAGAGTATTCGCAACGGCACCTCCTGACTGAAGGCCGATGCGGAAGAAGCGGAACGATCTTCCGGCGCGGGTGTCCCGGCAGGCGTTTCCGCCGCAGGGGACTCTTGCCGGTCCGTCCCTGCAGGAGCCTGGGAGTGCGGATCTGTGGAAGTGGTCGTCATTACTTTCCCCTTGCCCGTTCCTCAAGGACGGCCACCGCGGGCAGCACCTTGCCTTCAAGAAATTCCAGAAACGCGCCGCCGGCCGTGGAAAGGTAGGAAATGCCCTCACGCACGCCGTACTTGTCCACCGCCGCAAGGGTATCGCCCCCGCCGGCGACGGAAAAGGCCGGGCTCGCCGCGACGAGACGGCAGATGGCCTCGGTGCCCTTGCCGAACTGGTCGATCTCAAAGGCGCCCACAGGCCCGTTCCAGACGATGGTTTTTGCCGCGCCGAGAATTTTACCATACAAGGCCGCTGTTTCCGGCCCTATGTCCAGAATCATGTCCTCAGGGCCGACGGCGTTCACTTTTTTTACCTCCGCCGGGCTGTCGGCTGAAAACTCGCGCCCGACAACGACATCCACAGGCAGGGGGATTTCTCCTCCGGCGTCCCTGGCTGCCTGCATCAGGCGGGCGGCTTCGCTGATCAGATCCGGCTCGCACAAAGAGCGGCCGATCTCATACCCGGCGGCCTTCAGAAAATTGTTGGCGATACCGCCGCCCACAATAAGCCTGTCCACCTTCCGGCTCAGGGAGTCCAGCACGGTCAGCTTGGTGGAGACCTTGGAACCGCCGATAATGGCCACCAGGGGCCGCTCGGGGTTGGCAAAGGATTTTTGCAGAGCCTCCAGTTCCGCCGCCAGCAGGGGACCGGCGCAGGCTATGGGCGCAAACTTCGCCACCGCGCTGGTGGAGGCCTCGGCCCGGTGCGCCGTTGCAAAGGCATCCATGACAAACACGTCGCACAGGGCCGCATAGCGTTTGCCCAGCGCCTCGTCGTTCTTCTTCTCGCCCTTGTTGCAGCGCACGTTCTCGCACAGGAATATCTCGCCGGGCGCCAGGGGCAGGCCGTCCAGGTAGTCCTTTACCAGGGTCACCTTGCGGCCCAGCATCTCGCCCAGTTTTGCCGCCACGGGAGCCAGGGAATCCTCCGGGTTGCACACCCCTTCGGAGGGACGCCCGAGGTGGGAAAGCACAATCACCATGGCCCCGGCATCCGCGGCCGCCTTAATGGTGGGCAGGGCCGCCTGCAAGCGGGCGTCACTGGTGATACGTCCTTCCTTGACGGGAACGTTCAGATCCTCCCGGATCAGCACCCGCTTGCCCTTAAGATCCTGGTCGGCCATTTTCAGCACATGCATGGCGGTTCCTCCTGGGTTGTCCGCCCGCCCCGTCACCGAAGCGGGCGGAGGAATGACGTGGTTTCGGCTGTTCACCGGATATGCGCGCACCGGCCTATGGCCCCGGCAAACTCCCGTACCTGTTCTTCCGTAGTGTTAAAGGAAGCCATCAGGCGCACCATGTGCCAGTCTTCGGGGTATCCCGGCGCGGGGAACGTATCAACGGTATAGAAATAGAACTCTTCCTGCAGTTTTGCAATGGCGTTCTTATGCATGCGGGCGAACACCGCGTTGCTCTCCACAGGATACACGATGCGCACGTGTTCCATTTGCCGCAGCTCCGAGGCAAGCAGATCCGCCATGGCGTTGGCGGTCAGGGCGTTTTTCCGCCACAGCTCGTCCTTCAGGTATTCCTTGAACTGCACGGCGACAAAACGCATCTTGGACCCAAGCTGCATGTGCTGTTTGCGGATATACCCGAACTCGTGGCCGAGCGCCGGGTTCAGGAACACGATCACCTCGCCGATGAGCAGGCCGTTTTTGGTGCCCCCGAAAGAGAGCACGTCCACGCCCACATCGGTGGAGATGGCCTTCAGGCTCGTCCCGAGCCGCGCGGCCGCGTTGGAAAGGCGGGCTCCGTCCATGTGCAGGTACATGTCATGTTTGTGGCAGTAGTCGCTGATGGCCCGCAGTTCATCCAGCGTGTATACGGTGCCGCATTCCGTGGACTGGGTGATGGACAGCACCTTGGGGTAGACGTGGTGCACGGCGTCGCGCATGACCAGCAGCGGGTCTATATCCTGAGTGCGGATCTTGCCGTCGGGCGCGGGCAGGGGCAGCAGTTTGCTGCCGGTGATGGCTTCGGGCGAGCCGCATTCGTCGCAGTGGATGTGCGCCGTTTCGGCGCAGACGATGCTGTAGTGCGAGCGTACCATGGTTTTCAGGCCCAGCACGTTGGCCGCCGTGCCGAGAAACACGAACCAGGGGCGGGCGTCATTGCCGAAGGTATCCTTGAGCGCTTCGACGGCTTCTTCCGTCCAGGGGTCCGTGCCGTAGGCGGCCGCGCTTCCTGTATTCACGCGGGCCATGGCCTCGAAAATGCGTGGATGCGCCCCGGAATTGTTATCGCTGGCAAAAGACTTGAGTATCGACATCTGTCCTGATCCTAAATGGTTGCGGTGGGAGAAATACGGCAGCGGTCCAGGGCTTCATGATACGCCTGCAAGGTCTGCCGCAGAAAATCCTGTTCGGAAAGATCCGCCATGCGTTGCGTGCCCGCGTCTCGCAGGCGCGCGCGCCAGAGCTCGTCCGCAAGGGCCTTTTCAAGAAGCGCGGCCAGAGCGCTGCCGTCGCCGGGCGGCACAAGCGCCCAGTCGGGCAGCAGATCCGGCATGACGCCCACGGAAGTGCCGACGAGCGGCACCCCGCAAGCCAGTATTTCAAGAGCCGCTCTGGCGATGGCCTCCGACCCCTGCGAGGCGATCACTCCCAGATCCATGGCACTGATGCAGGCGGGCACGTCTTCCTGCCTGCCGGTGATGACGGCCCTGTCCGCAAGGGAATATTCGCGCAGCCATCCCTCCACCGTTTCCTGCGGCGTGGTGGCGGGAAAGCCCGCCAGCATCAGGCGAATCCTGCCGCGCCAAGGGGAGGCGTCGGCACTGCGTATGCGTGCCACCGCTTCAATAAGCTCGCGCTGCCCTTTAACGGCGTCAAAGCGGCCCAGCAGACCCACCACAAGATGGTCATCGGCAAACCCGAAGGCCCGCCGCACTGCGGCGCGTCCTTCGATGGTATGGCGGAAACGGCGAGAGTCAACCCCGCCCAGGATAATGCGTATCCGTTCCGCCTTCGTGCCCAGGCGTTCGGCAATCTCTCGGGCGGTCCGGGAATTGGTTGCGATGACGGCATCCGCCAGGCGGTTGTGCAGGATGCGGTTGGGCAGATTGCCGCGCGCCGGACGCTGATCCCCGCGCGTGCGCACCAGGGCGAAGGAGTGTCCGAGGGTTTTCAGCAGGCCCCAGAGGGCCATGCCTTCGCCCCGGTGGCAGTTCACGATGTGGGGTCGAAAGCGGCGCAGCAAGTTGGAAAGTTCGGGCAGCAGTGCGGCGAAGCGCAGCGGGTTGGCGGTGTTCAGGTCGAGCCCTACCGGCTCAAGCCCCATCTCCCGCGCTTTCCGGAAGGAGTCCGTGCCTTCAAGACCGAGCACCAGCACCGTGTGCCCGGCGTCCTTGAGCAGGCGGGAAAGAAACAGGCCGTACCAGGCGGTCGCGTTAAACCACCGCACATTGACGACCTGGATGATGCGCAGTTGGGCTTTCATTACCGGAAGGTCATGCCGGAAATTACCCGGAAAGGCAATACGGGGAAACAGATAACCGCACCGGAAGGAAGCCGCGGTCTTGACTTTTAAGACGCCGGGTTTGAGTCTGCGACGAACTTTCTTGCGAAAGTTGAATACCCTTATGAGACACACGGAGGTGCAACATGAGCGCGGTACGGTGGGCCATGGAAAAGATGAAGGCGGTAAGGGAATCTCTGGTGGACTGGTCGGCAAGGAAAAAGGTGCGCCGTTTTTTTATCGGGTTCTCCCGAGACTTTTTTCCCCCGGCATACCGGAGTAGACGGCAGCGTATGCCTTGCCCGGCCTTACACCGTAAAGTCAATTCCGGCATAGAACTTGGCGGTGGAATCCGAGTCGCCGGAAAAATTCGCCAGCACCGAGGCGTAGTTCATGCCCGAAGCGGAAGCCTGGCCGAAAAAGGCCTCCACAGCGGACGCCTGTATGGTGGCCTTGGTATCGCGCAGCCCTTGCAAGGACGTCACCGGGGAACTCTGACGCGCACGCTCCAGGTTGGCAAGGGCCTGGATATAGCCAAAATCTTCACAGACCTTCGGGTTGTCCTTCAGGAATTTCTGGATGGCTTCCTTGGCAAGGGGATCGTCGGTGTCCACCTGAATGGCACCCTCCGGCGAAAGCGTCAGGGTAAACTCCACGCTGGGGTCCACCCCGGCTTTGACCAGGGCGACACGCACATTTGCGGAAAATTCCGCCTCCAGATCCTTCTGGTACTGCGCAATCTTGCTGAAGGTAATGGGGCCGTCCATCTTGCTCTGCATCTCGGCAATGGCCCGCGAGAGCGCGGCCTGCCCGACGGCCGAATTAACGCCGCAGTTATAGGCGGAGTTGGCTTTTTTTGCCGCCGCCGTGTTGGCGGAGTTGATCAGATTTTTGGCCTTGGCCGCCGCTGCCGACGTGCCGAGCAGGGAATTGTCGTTATCTTCCTGTTCCGACAAAAAATCCACCAGACGTAAGGTCGATGTTCCATATCCGCTTATTCCGGAAGTGCCCGCCATGACCGTCTCCTTGCTCTCCTGCATCCCTGATCTATTGGGGGAAGGGGGGCGCAGGGCCGTGCTTTCCCGCGCCGCATACGGGTATTGTTTCCATATTGCCTGCCTTTGCGAAACGAAGACAGACGCGGCAAAAGTTGCCCATGTCCTGGTTGGAAAGCATATTTCATGCCAAACAGCCCACGCGAAGCGAAGAAAAGAATATATACTAAGATATTGTTATCGCTATATAAATTAACAATAGACTCCTGCCTCCTTTGACGGTATTGTGCCCCATGTCATGCCGCATTCGCCCATGCAACGGCCTGGAGATTAGCGCACCCATCTATGGCAGCCATCCAAGAAAATAACGCCACCACCCTGCATTTTGACGACCCTTCTCTGGTCAATCAGCTATTCGGTCCGCAGAACGCCAACCTGACGCTGCTCGCGGAGTGTTCGGGCCTGCGCATCGCCAGCCGGGACACCTTCGTCACGCTGCATGGCGACGCCTCCCAGCAGGCGCTCATGGGCAATTTGCTCTCCCAGCTTTACGGGTTGTTAAAGGCAGGCGTGATCCTGCACCCGCGCGACATTCCCCATGCCTATGCCTCGCTGGCGCGCGAGCCTTCCACAGACTTGAAGACCCTGTTTCAGGCCGCGGTGTTTGTGGCTTCGCCACGCAAAACCATAGCGCCCAAGACAATCAACCAGCGTGAGTACGTTGCGGCGCTACGCGAAGCCGACCTTACCTTTGCCGTCGGACCGGCGGGGACCGGCAAAACATATCTGGCAGTGGCAGTAGCCCTTTCCATGCTGCTTGCCAAACGCGTAAGGCGCATTATTCTTACCCGGCCGGCTGTGGAAGCCGGCGAACGGCTCGGCTTTCTGCCCGGCGACATGGCCCAGAAGGTCAACCCCTATCTGCGCCCCCTGTACGACGCCCTGCACGATATGCTGGACTTTGAGCGCGTTGCGGAAATGTTGGAAACCGGCGTCATTGAGGTGGCGCCCCTGGCCTTTATGCGCGGGCGCACGCTCAGCGACGCTTTTATCATTCTGGACGAAGCCCAGAATACCACCGTGGAACAGATGAAAATGTTCGTCACCCGCCTGGGATTCGGGTCGCGCATGGCCGTCACAGGCGACATTACCCAGATAGATCTGCCCGCGACCAACGGCAAACAGCATTCCGGCCTTGTGCACGCCCTTGAGGCACTGGACAAGGTGGAAGGTATACGTACCATATATTTCAACAAAGACGACGTCATCCGTCACCCCCTCGTGGGGCGTATAGTGGAGGCATATGGCTCCCATCAAAAATATTCCTGACAAAGCGCACTCATCCCTGGACAAGGTCTGGCAACGCTGGGGCAAAAGGCTGCCGTCGTGGGGATTTTTCGTGCTTGCGGCTGTGTTGCTGCTGCTTGCGGCTCTGGCCTGTATAGACCTTTCCCCCCGGGAGCACCTGTATGTGGCGGGGGAGACAGCCGCCGCCGACGTAACCGCCGACCGGGGCTTTTTGTTTGAAGATGCCGCCGCCACCCAGGCCAAGCGCGACCAGGCCGCCAAGATGCAGCCCCTGGTGCTCACCCTGGTTACGGAACCGGTGGACGAACTGCGCAACCAGATCCAGCAGATCCTGATCCAGGTGAACCGCGAAGAGAACGCCGCCGACAAAGAGGCCCTGCGCCAGCAAATTTCGCAGGAGATTGGAGAGGAGCTTTCTCCCTCCGCCATGAGCACGCTGGCCCTTCCCGATGTGCAGGCCGCCGCGAGCAACACTCTGCTGCCCAGTGTGGAGGCCATGATGCGTGGCGGCGTGCTGCCGGAAATGCGCCTCATCCTGTCTTACAGAGGCGGCGTGATTATCCGCAACCTCGCTTCCGGGGAGGAAACGCTGCACCCCGACGCCCAGGGCATACTGGATCTGAAAAGCGTTGAAGTGCAGCTCTCCCAGCAGATCAAGCAACTGAGCATTTCCGGCCAGGGCAAGCGCGCGCTTTCGCAGGTGTTCTCCAACCTGCTGCGCCCTACCCTTGTGCCCAACTATGAAGCCACCACCATCCGCGCCACCCTGGCCAAAGAGTCCGTCACACCGGTAGTGCACCGGGTGCTGCGCGGCGAATCCATCGTACGCCAGGGCGATACGGTCAGTCCAGAACAGCAGTTGAAGATGCAGGTACTCTGGAGCAAGCGCGCCGACCGTTTCAACGGCAGCATGTTTCTGGGCGTAGCCGCTTGCGGCCTGCTGCTCTCCATGGGGCTTTTGTTTTCTCCCAGCGGCAAGACGGGGAGCTCCATGGGCAACCGCGACCATATCTTTCTGGCTGTGCTGGTGGCGCTGTTCGCCCTCATGGCCAAGGGTTTCGCCATTCTCGGCGCCCAGCTCGCCGCCTCTTCCCTGACCTTTATTCCTGAGAGCCTGGCCTACGCTGTACCGGTTGCCGGAGCGGCGTCGCTGTCTTCCCTCGTCTTTTCCACCCGGCGCTACCTGGTCACCGGACTGCTGCTTTCCTTCTTCTGTACCATCATGAGCAACGGGGGCATCGGCCTCTTTCTCTTCTATTTTCTGGCATCCATGTGGAGCACCTGGCTGACCGGACGCACGTCCACCCGCCAGGATGTGGTCTGGTCCATCCTGCCCCTGACTCTGGGGCTCTTTGCCATGTGGCTGGGAGCGACCTTTCTGCAGGGCGGCGCGCACACCCGGTACCTTTCGGAAGCCATCTCCGTCCTGGGCGGGGCCGTCTTTTCCATGATTCTTACCTTTGCCCTTGCTCCGGTGGTGGAAATGGTCTTCAGCTACACCACCCGGTTCCGCCTCATGGAGCTTTTGAACCTGGAGCAGCCTCTTCTGCGCGATCTGATGCTGAACGCTCCCGGCACCTACCACCACTCCCTCATCGTTTCCAACATGGTGGAGGAAGGCGCCAAAACCATCGGCGCGCAGAGCCTGCTCTGCAAAGTGGCCGCCCTGTACCACGATATAGGCAAGATATCCAAGGCCAGCTATTTTATCGAAAACCAGCTTACGGAAGACAACCCACACAACCGCCTGGCCCCTTCCATGAGCGCCCTCATTCTCATCTCGCACGCCAAGCAGGGCACGGAACTCGGCCTCCAGTACCGCCTCGGCCGGGAAGTAACCGACATCATCACCCAGCACCACGGCACCAGCCTGATCCAGTACTTCTACCAGAAGGCCCAGAACCAGGTGGATACCGTGCCGCCCAAGATTGAAGACTTCTCTTACCCCGGCCCCAAGCCCCAGTCGCGCGAAGCCGCGCTGGTCATGCTCGCCGACGCGGTCGAAGCCTCCAGCCGCACCCTGAACGACCCCAGCCCCAACCGTCTGCGCCAGCATATTGAATCCATCATTAAAAAGATTTACTCCACCGGCCAACTGGACGAGTCGGAGCTGACCTTCCGTGATCTGACGGTGCTCGCGGACAGCTTCCACCGCGTTCTCAGGGGACTTTTCCACCACCGTATCGCCTATCCGGATAAAATCGGCAGCGAGAAATCGGGCAAACACCCGCAGCCCAAGGCTCCGGAGCAGCCCGCACCTTACGCGGCGCTGGCCGTGTCCGGCCAGAACGGAGAGACGGGAACACCCGCAGGGCTTCGCCCCGCCGGCGGCCAGATGGCGGGCGGGCAGACTCCGGTTCCCCCCGGTCTGCAAGGCGGCACGCCCTACACGCCCGGAACCGGCCTGAAAACAGGACAGACCCTTGCGGAGGACGCGGAACCACACCCCGGATTTTCCAATCCGGAACCCTCCTCCGTGCCGCAATGAACAGAACGGAACGCGCCGGAGGGAAACAACACCCACCCGCCTCTTCCGTGTTCCTGCGCAAAAACCCCAGGGTAAGCATGCTTCTGCCCTTTGCCGGGCAGGAACTTGCGGCGCTGCTCCGGACAATGCTGCTCGCGGCGGGACAGGAAGGCCGTTCCGTGGAACTCGCCCTGCTGGACGATGCCGCCATGGAGGCCCTGAACAGATCGGCCATGGGCTGCCCAGGGCCGACCAACATTCTCTCCTTCCCTGCGGGAGCAGCGGAACGCCCGGGGATTCCGGAGCACACGGCACGGCCGCCCCTGCTCCCGGCCGCGGAAGATACCGAGGAGCCCCCGGCCTTGCTCGGCTGGCTGGCCCTTGCGCCGGAAACGCTTTTGCGGGAATGTCTGCTCTACGGACAGAACCCCGAGGAACACTGCATCCGCCTTCTGGCCCATGGGCTCGCCCATCTTCTGGGATACGACCACGGCCCGGCCATGGACGCCCTCGCGGCATCCATGGAACGGGCCGCAAACATGCCCGGGCGTGCCCCTTAAAGACGCGCTCCGTACCCGCCCCTTCAGTACCCGTACACGGCACAACAACCATGGAAGCTCCGTACCGCAAGGAAAAACCGCCATGAAGGCCCGCACTGCGGCAACCGCATTGCTGAGCCTGCTGCTCTGCATCCCGCATCAGGCGGCGCACGCCGTGGACGAAAACGTCCACCGTTACGGGCCGGTACGCTTTTCCGCAGCGGTGCATGACGATGCCATTCCTCCCGGCGCGGCGGTTCTGATAGCCAACGAATACACGCAGCTTCTCTATGGGGACACGCCGCCCGACGGGCTGCGCTTTCTCGGCGGGTATATGTTCCCCCGCAGACAGCCAGTGGCCTTGCGCCTGCGCGCGGCTCTGACGCGCGTTCATCTCCCGGATCGCCAGATCTGGGGCTATTACGCGGTTGTGGCCCGCAAGGGCGGCCTTCGTCCCGGCACGGCACGCCTGTTGAATGCCAGGACACGATCGCCTCAGGCGCAAGAGACGCTTTTGCGTCTGGAACACGAGCTGTACGCCAGACACCACGCCCTCTTTGCCGAACAGACGCACCTGGCAGTCAGCGATGCAGTCGCGCATATGGTGGACTTTCCGTCCATCAAGGCGTTGCGGTTCGCCTGCCGCATCCGGAACACGGACAACGGCGAACAGTGGCTGCGGGAGACGTACTGCTACATTTTGCCGGAATATACCTTTGAAATACACATGCTGCTGCCGGAAGGCGCCGTTATAGACGAATGGCTGCGCATGCTGCCGAAAGCGGTCATTCCGGACCTGCCCGGCAAATCCGAAAGCCCCGCCCGCGCAAAGCTGCTTTCACCGGAACGGATTTCTTCTGAACGCGTTGCCCAGGAACAGGCCCCGCAGGAGAAATGAAGCCTCAAACCCGGTATATAAATAACTTGCAGGAAGGGAACGCATCCTCTATTCTGGCCCATTGCCGTTACACACTATCCCGCATAACCCCCTTTATGGAGTTTTTCCATGTCCGAAACCTCGCTTGCCGCTATAGACTCGCTTGCTCCCGCCGCGCCCCAGCGCATTGACGAACTGGCCAAAAGCATCAATCTGAACGACCCCGGCCTTACCGTCACCTATGGCACCGATACCATGAGCCAGATCGCCGGGTTTGCCGACAACCTTCTTGCGCAGGTCCGCGCCAAGGATGCCGGGCCGGTGGGCGAAAGCCTCACCAGTCTGATGCTTCAAGTGAAGGATATGAACCTGAACGAACTGGCCGAAGGCGGTCAGGGAGTTCTTGCCCGCCTGCCCCTGGTCGGATCGCTGTTCAACACCGTGGAGCGTTCCGTGGCCCGCTTCAAGACCCTGACCGAGCAGGTCGAGGTGATCAGCGGCAAGCTGGACGACGCCATGATCGGCCTGCTGCGCGACATTGAAGTGCTGGAGCAGCTGTACGACCTGAACAAAAACTTCCATCAGGATCTCACCGTATATATCGAGGCCGGGAAAAAACGCCTGGAAGAAGCGCGCACTGTGGATCTGCCGCGCCTGAAGGCCGAAGCCGACGCCTCCGGCGACAATATGGCCGCGCAGAACGTCCGCGACTTTGCCGAACGGCTCAACCGTTTCGAGCGGCGGCTGCACGATCTGCAACTTTCCCGCACCATCACGTTGCAGACGGCCCCGCAAATCCGGCTGATCCAGGGCAACAACCAGACCCTGGCGGAAAAAATCCAGACCAGCGTACTGGCGACCATCCCTATCTGGAAAAGCCAGATGGTGCTGGCGCTTTCCCTGTACGGGCAGAAAAATGCCGCCAAGCTGCAAAAGCAGGTGGCCGACACCACCAACGAACTACTGCGCAAAAACGCCGACATGCTGGAGTCCGCCACGCTTGACACGGCCCGCGAAGTCGAGCGCTCCGTGGTGGATATCGAAACCCTGCGCGACGTGCACAAAAAGCTCCTGTCCACCATTGAGGAAACCCTGCGCATCGCCGAAGAAGGCAAAACGCGCCGCGCCTCGGTGGAAAAGGAACTGGAAAGCATGGAAGCCGATCTGCGCACCCGCCTCACCGCCCTTGCCGCGAGCAAGAACCAGCAGATCATGGCCCACGCGGAAGGCAAAACCGCCCTCCCGGGACAGGAGGCCAAAGCCATCGGCGCGGCGCAGCCCGCCGACAGGACCGCAAACAACTCCTAAAACGCCATGCACAGCGACGATTCCATTTCTCACGGGCTGTTCAGCTTTCTGGACCGGCTTAAAAAGCGGGTGGCAGGTTTCGGTCTGCGCGTCCTGGTGCATATCTGCTCCCTGGTGGCGGCAGGAATTATCGGCGGCACGGTGGACCGCGGCGTTCCCTTCGTCTCCTCCGAGGCGGCGGTGGTCGCGAGCGTCTACGTGGGCATGGTCTGCCTGCTGCCGCGCGGCATGAGCCTGACATCCCAGTGGGTCATTCCCACGGGCGTCGGCCTGCTCCAGATGTTCCTCCTGCTTGTTGCCGGCGCGCCCTGGCAGCTGACCTTCCTGTGGGGGGGACTGCAAACCTGGGTGCAACGCCTGTTGCAGGCAAAAGGGAGCCTGGGCTGGGAATGGAGCGCTTTGCCCTGGCTGCTGCTCGGGCTGTACGCCTTCTTCTCGGACACGCTGCCCTCCGTATCTTTCAGTCCTTTCCTGGTCACCTTCCCGGTGCTCGCCCTTGTCGGCTGGGCCTTCCGAAAAGCCTATGCGCGTTTTCGCGTGGAGCCCATCCACCGGGGCATCATCGCCAGAACGGCCCTGCAACTGCAACGGCAGCTGTCCTCCCGCCCCCTGCCCGGGCCGCTGGAAGCGCCTCTGCGCCAGCTTGCGGAACAGGCGGACCGCTTTGTCAGGCAAAACCCGCGCATGGACGAACAGGCCCTGGCCATGGCCAGGGACATAGAGGCCCTCGCCCCCCAGGTGGCCCGGCTGTCCGGCCGCGCCAACCCCAAGGAATGGGACGTCCAGGCCGGCAGAATATTCAGCGAGGTCGCACGGCTGAATGAAGAATTCGCCGCGCGGCAGGTGGACTATGTTCCGGAGTACGCCACCATCCGAAACGGACTGGACGAAAAGGTCCGTGAGCGTATTGAGCTCTTTCATACATCCGCCCTGCAACTCACGGATAAGAAATACCAGCTCCCCCCGGATATGCACGCGCATATCGACGGCCTGCGAGCGGCCACGGAAAACATTCTCGACTGCATGCGCAAAGACCCGGCGGACGTGGGCCCCGGCGACAAGTTCCTGTCCCGCTACCTGAAATCCGCGCATATGGTGGTGGATGAGTACGTGCGCTTCTCCCGCGACGGCAGCGGCCATACCAACGTGGAACAGGTGCTCGCCCACAGCCGGGAACTGATGGCCCGCCTGGAAAAGGCCTTTGTGGAAGAACACAAGCGCCTCCTGCAGAACGACACCATCAACTTCACCGCGGAACTGAACGTACTGGACAAACTGCTGCGGATGGAAGGCAAATAGCTGCCTGACAGCAAAGATATGCGGCATACGCAACGAGAGAGGCGCGGCCTGCAAAGGCCGCGCCTCTCTCATGAAGGCAGAAAAATTTTGAAGTTGCCCAAGAGTTGTATTGCCTCCGGCGGCCAAAGAGACTGAGGCCCTTTGGAAACCCCAATTTGTGGCTGCATAGCTCTCATCGTTTGACGAGGCTGACAGATAATTTCAGAAGCAAATAGCTTCGGGCAGTGCCCTACAGCCTTTGCACCCGAATACGCGGGTACAGGGGGTGCGGCCCGCATCGCGCGAAGACAAGTTTTTCACACCGCGGGGCGTTATTGGTCGGGTAACCTTTGCAGCCCTGGTTTGTTGCCCCCGCCAAGGATGGGCGGAGCCTACATCCGATCCCGGTGGCTTCAACAAATATCTTTGTTTTTGCCACGAACACGGCTCTGGCTCAAGAGCCCTGCTGGGCACCAAACGCGTCCCGAGGCCCTTCAGAAACGACCCGGCCGTCTTCCAGGATCAGCTCATGGGTAAACAGCTCGCTACGATCCCCCGCATGGTGCGTGACGTGGATGATGCTTACCCCGCGCGCGGCCAGATGCGGCAAGGCGGCCAGAAACAGGGCGCGGCTTTCGGGATCCAGGCCGGAACACGGCTCGTCGAGCAGCAGCACGGGGGGAGCGCCCGCCAGGGCACGGGCGAGCAACACCCGCCGGGCCGTACCACTGGACAGGGAATGAAAGGGAACACCCGCCACATGCCCCACGCCCAGACGCTCCAGCCAAACGCGGGCAAGGGCGCGCTCATCCTCCCCCGGCTCGTGGTACAGGCCTATGCTGCCGCGCAGGCCGGAAATAACCACGTCCTCCGCATGCAGGTCATAGTCATATGCGTCCTGCAGGCGATCCGACACATATCCGACCTGGGCGCGCAATTCTTCCAGCGGGGGACGCTCCCTGCCCCGCCAGAGCACTTCGCCGCCATACGCGGCGAATTCCTCGCCGTACAGAAGGCGCAACAACGTGCTCTTGCCCGCGCCGTTGCGTCCGGAAACCAGCCACTGTTCCCCCGGCCAGACCACCCAGTTGATGTCAAAAAGCACCTGCCTGCGCTCGATGAACACATCCACATGCGCAAGCCTCAGCAACGGCGGCTCCGCGGCGGTCGCCGCAGGAGAGGCGGCATGTTCCCGCGCGGAGGGACGGGTATCGCCGTAAGTACCTCTATCCGCAAAAACAGTTTCGTTGTGAGTGTGTTCGGCCTGTATAAACAGCTGTGGCAGCGCCCCGACACTGTGCCTGGACAAAGTTCCGTTTCGCAAGACCAGGGCCTCGCGGATAAAGCCGGGGATGTCCTCAGGCCTGTGCGCCGTCAGCAGAACCGTGCTCCCGCGCCGGGCGGCCAGGGCGATGCAGCGGGTGATGTCCTCGCGGGCCACGGCGTCCAGACCGTCAAACGGCTCGTCAAGCAGCAGCAGGCCGGGAGCGCTCATCAGGGCGCGCAGCAGCAGCACCAGTCTGAGCTGCCCCTGGGACATGGCCGGAGCCTGCACGCCCAGCAGATGGGAGGCGTTGGCTTCCTCCGCCAGACGAACGGCGGCTTCATAGTGGCGGGCGTCCACTTCCCCATAGACCATCACGGCGTTATCAAGGCCGGAAAGAATAATCTCCTCCCCGCTGATGTTCCACCCCTGCCGCACGTAGTTGCGCTGCTGGCCCGGCGACACCAGCCGCACATGCGTGCGCGCGCTTAAAGCCGAAGTGTCCGGAACGCCCTCAAAGCCCCACGCCATGCGGCCTTCTTCACGCACAGGGGAAGAAGCCGCGGAGAAGGCGGCAGCACCGGAAGACGCGGGAGACGGGGAGGAAAGTTGCGCGGGGCGCAGTTCCGCCTGCAACAGGCGTAACAACGTTGTCTTGCCCGCGCCGTTGGGACCGAGCAGGGCCAGGTGTTCTCCCTTATGCAGGCAAAGGTGCAGCCCGGAGAACACCGTAACCCCGCCCAGGCGCAGGGTGACATTCTCGACGCTGACAAGAGGGGGCGGGGATGCGGCAGGCACGGTGGCCCTACACGGGGAACTTCAACGTCCGGGCGACGCGCTTCACGAAGATGGTATGCTCCGTGTACCCGAAGCTCGCGGCATAGCGGGCCAGCACGTCGAACGCATGGGCCGGGGTGTTCGCGCAGTGCGCATCGGAACCGAAGCTGATGGGCAGCGCAAGATCGCGGGCCATTTCCATGATTTCCGGACAGGGATAAATCTCATGGCAGGGCTTGCGCAGCCCGGCGGAAGAAATCTCCATGACCATGTTGTTTTCCTTCAAAGCGGCCAGGGCCGTGCGGACCTGCGCCTGCGCGTCGGCGGTCTTCAGCCAGGCATGAAAGGAAGACACGGTAAAGAGCTTGATCAGGTCCGGATGCGCCGCCACCTGGAACAGCCCGGTCCGGCACATGGCCGCCAGATCGTCGTAATAGCGCGCATAGGCGGAGAAACAGGCGTCCAGCGAGAGCCGTTCCCAGTCATCGGCGGTAAAATCGAAGCCCCAGTATCCCTGAAAATGCAGGCCGCCGATAACGTAATCAAAAGGGTAGGCCGCGCACAGGGAGGCGGCGTACTCCTCCTGCCCGGGAATATAGTCCAGTTCAAGCCCGAGGAGCACTTCCATGCCCAGGGGACGGCCGCGTTCCGCCATGGAGCCCACTTCCGCCACATAGTCGGGGAATCCGGCAGCCAGCTGTTCCTGATAATCGCGCGGGTAGACGTAGCCCTCGGGGCGGGGCGAGTGCTCGGAAAATCCGAAATACTTGAGGCCCTTGCCGAGGGCGGCATGGAACATTTCCTCTGTGGAGGCCTGCCCGTGGGAATGCCGCGTGTGGGCGTGGATATCCGCCGAAATGGGGATTTTCCGGCCGGGGGAGGTAAGCTCGCTCATTTCCTGTTGCCTTTAGGGTTGTTCAGGGTGCGCTGTATAGCCGCGGCCACCGCTTCGCGCACAGTTTTGCTGCGTACGGGCTCGCGCAGCACAATGGTCCCTGCCTGCGCGTAGCGGGCGGGCAACTGGTTCAAAGCGCACGCATATACGTCGCGCACGAACGCCTCTGTTACTATCTTACTGTCCATAGTGGGAAGCACTTCACGCAACGCGTCAAGCACCCGGAATTCGTTGCGGTTACGCACATCGATCAGTTCCACTCCGCCAACAGTATACTTTTCACGCTGTCTTCTCGTCATGCCATCCTCCCTTTTCTTCCGCTCGAATACCGGCAGCAAAATAACGCTGCAACCTCCAATCATATACAACGCCAACAGGGGCCGCGCAAGAGGGAAAAGAAATACACTCTCTTTCCGACATTGAGCCCTCGCCTGAAATAAGGTATAAGGCTGGAGCGCAAAGCGTGGCGGGTGCATGCCCGTCTGCCGGGCCGATTATGCGCCCGGCGTACGCCGCCGCGCACTTTTCCATACGCTCTAACCCGCCGCTTGCCGGTTTTTGCACCATGTCCGATTTTGTCCACCTGCACTGCCATACCGAATACAGCCTCCTGGACGGGGCCATCCGCCTGGAGGAACTCTGCGCCAAAGCCAAAGACTTCGGCATGCCCGCCGTCGCCATTACCGATCACGGCAACCTTTACGGCGCCTTGTACTTCTACCTTACAGCAAAGAAAATAGGCATCAAGCCCATTATAGGATGTGAAGTATATACCTGCCCTGATCATACGGACAAAACCCCTGAAACCGGCCGGACCCGCTACCACCTTGTTCTCCTGGCCCAGAACACTACCGGTTACCATAACCTGGTAAAGCTGGTTTCTCACGGCGCCTTGCACGGTTTCTACACCCGTCCCCGGGTGGACAAACCCCTGCTGCGCAAATACTCCGAGGGCATCATCGCCCTCTCCGCCTGCATCGCGGGGGAAGTCCCGCGCGTCTATATGCGCGAGGGTCTTGCCGCAGCCACGGCTGCGGCCCGCGAGTATGCGGACATCTATCCGGACCGTTTTTTTCTGGAATTGCAGTCCAACGGCCTGAAAGAACAGGAAGACGTCAACGCGGGCCTTTTGCGCATAGCGGAGGAAACGGGCCTGCCCCTGGTGGCCACCAACGACTGCCACTACCTGAACGCCGGGGACGTGGACGCCCACGACGTGCTGCTCTGCATCCAGACCCAGGCCAAGGTCACCGATGAAAAGCGCATGCGCTTTGAAACCCGTGAGCTCTATTACAAGAGCCCGGAAGAAATGGAGGCCGCCTTCGCCCACGTGCCGGAAGCCGTGGAGAACGCCGGACGCATCGCCGCCATGTGCGGCGATTATGAGTTCGATTTCAAGACCCACCACTTTCCCAAATACGAACTCCCCGAAGGAGTCACCCTTGACGAGGAATTTTGCCGCCTGGCCCGCACCGGCCTTGCCCGGCGCCTGGAAAAAATTCCTTACGAGGTGGATCGCGACGCCTACGAGGCACGCCTGGAACACGAGCTGAAGGTTATCTGCGGCATGGGGTTTCCCGGCTACTTCCTGATCGTGCAGGACTTCATCAACTGGGCCAAGGACAACGATATCCCCGTGGGGCCGGGGCGCGGTTCCGCCGCCGGATCCCTGGTGGCCTACGCGCTGCGCATCACCAACATCGACCCCATCCCCTACAATCTGCTCTTCGAGCGCTTTTTGAACAGCGAGCGCATCAGCCTGCCGGATATCGACGTGGACTTCTGCGAAAGCAAGCGCTACCAGGTCATCGAGTACGTGTACGGCAAGTACGGGGCGGATTCCGTGGCCCAGATCACCACCTTCGGCAAGATGATGGCCAAAGGGGTGGTGCGCGACGTGGGACGCGCCCTCGGCATGACCTTTCAGGAAACGGACCGCATCGCCAAGCTCATTCCCGCTGATCCCAAAATGACCATCCAGAAGGCCATGACCCAGGAGCCGGATCTGGCCAGACTCTACGCCTCCGAGCCGGAGATCAAAAAGCTCCTCGATACCTCCATGCGCTTGCAGGGCCTTTCCCGCCACGCCTCCATCCACGCCGCCGGCCTGGTGGTTTCCGATCTGCCCATGCACGAGTACCTGCCCCTGTACCGGGGCAAGCGCGAAGAAGACATGGTCACCCAGTTCGACATGAAAATGGTGGAAAAGGTCGGGCTGGTAAAATTTGACTTTCTCGGCCTTCGCAACATGACGGTCATTGATGACGCCCTGAAAAATATCGCCTCGCAGGGCAAGGAACAGCCGGATCTGGACACCCTGCCGCTCGATGACGTGCAGACGTATAAGCTGTACGCCGGGGGCGAAACCGACGGCATCTTCCAGGTGGAAAGCTCGGGCATGCGCCAGTATCTGCGCATGCTCAAGCCCACGGTGTTCGAGGACATCATCGCCATGCTGGCCCTGTACCGGCCGGGCCCGCTCAAATCGGGCATGGTGTCGGAATTCATCAAGCGCAAGCACGGGCAGATGGAGGTTTCCTACCCCCTGCTCAGCCTGGAAAGCTGCCTCAAGGACACGTACGGCGTCATCGTGTACCAGGAACAGGTCATGCAGATTGCCCAGATTGTCGCCGGGTACACCCTGGGCGGGGCCGACCTGCTCCGCCGGGCCATGGGCAAAAAAGACCCGGAAGCCATGAGCGCCGAGCGTTCCAAGTTTGTCAGCGGCGCTCTGGAGCGCGGCGTTACCCGCGAAAAGGCCGACGAGATTTTTGACTTGATGGAAAAATTCGCGGAATACGGCTTCAACAAGTCCCACTCCGCCGCCTATGCGCTCATATCCTACCACACGGCCTACCTGAAGACGCACTACACCACCGAGTTTATGGCCGCGCTGCTCTCCTCGGAAATGGGCGATCAGGACAAGTTGCTCAAATACGTGGCCGCCTGCAAGGACATGGGCGTCAGTGTGCTGACCCCCAGCGTGCAGACCGGGCAGTGGAAATTCGCCGTGCACGAGGGCAACATCGTCTTTGGCCTCGGGGCCATCAAGAATGTGGGCATTGAGCCGGTGCGGGAAATCGTGGCCGCGCGGGAAAAGGACGGTCCCTTCCACTCCCTTTTGGATCTGTGCTGCCGGGTTTCCTCGCGCAAGGTCACCAAACGGGTGCTGGAGAGCCTGATCAAGGGCGGGGCCTGCGACTGCTTCGGCGTCAGCCGCGCCGGGCTGCTGGCCTCTTTGGACGCTGTGGTGGTCAAGGCCCAGAAAAAGGCCAAGGAAAAGGAATCGAACCAGATATCCCTGTTCAGCATGGTGCCCGACGAAGCCCCGGCGGCTACCCCCGGCATCGGTTTTGACTGTCCGGAACAGGCCATGCCCGAATGGGACAACGCCCTGCTTTCCAAATTTGAAAAAGAGGCCCTCGGCTTTTTCCTGACCAGCCATCCGCTGCTGCCCTACCGCCGCGAAATGGTGCGCCAGCGCCTTTTGCCCCTGGAGGAATGCCGCGACCTGCCGCCCGACTCCCCCTTCAAGGCCGCCGTGCTGGCCACCGGCGTGAAGGAGTTTTTCGACAAGCGGAACAACCGCTGGGGCCGGGTGATGGTGGAAGACCTGACCGCGCAGGCCACCTGCTTCTGCTTCAGCGACGCCTACGCCAAGTACCGGGAGCTGTTCGCCACCGACGTGCCCTTGTGCATAGAGGGCCGGATCAGCCGCATGCGCGATGAAGAACAGACGGAAACCCCTGAAGGCGAAGATGCCCCCCTGAAGGAAATACGCCTTACCTGCGACAAGGTCATCCCCCTGGCCGAAGCCTGCGCCCTGAGCAACGAGCCTGTATTCATCGAGCTGCCTTCGGCGGACAACCGGGAGAACGGCCTGGCAGAACGCCTGGAAGGCCTAAAAACCATTCTGGACCGCCATAAGGGTGGCGTGCCGGTGCATGTGATGCTGCACCTCGGCAAGACCTGGTGCCGGATGGAACTGTCCCCCGCGCATACGGTCACTCCCGGTCCCGGCCTGGATCACGATCTCGGGCTGTGGGCCTCCGGCGCCTGACCAGGACTGGAGCAGATGAGTTTTGAAGTTGCCCAAGAGCCGAATTGCCTCCGGCGGCCAAAGGGGCGGCGGCCCCCGCGTGGGGAGTTCCCCCCTTGGAACCCCCATTTTGTAAGGCAGATTCGCGTGAACCATCTCAAAGGTACTTTGCTGTAAGCGTTGCCCCGGGCCTTTGACAAAACGCGCCCTGGACAGGGGTAAAAACACGCTCCCGGAGCGGGCGCGGGACGGTACAAGCGGCCTGAAAAGGGTGCGGCAGAATACAAGATTTTGAACCCCCTCCTCTTTTTGTGGAAATGTTCGGAGAAATAGTGTACGCAATCTTGCTTCGTATGCAAAAGGAACCCGCTGTCACCATACGGTAGCCCTGCGCAACCGGCTCCCCGGTAAAACGAGCGCCCGCACCCAATATGCGACCGGGACGGCCGTAGTGAAGCGCACAACGCCCGCCGAGGCGATACATGAAGGCAAGGGATGTGAGACATCCCGCGCGCCATATGACCAACCTGCTGCAAAAGGCTGACAATCCCTATGCCCAAAATTCTGGATTCTATCCTCGGATTATTTTCCAGCGACCTCGCCATTGACCTCGGCACCGCCAACACCTGCGTCTATGTAAAGGGACGCGGCATCATTCTGAGCGAGCCCTCCGTCGTCGCTGTCAAAAAAGATAACCGCGGCAGCAACCATGTGCTGGCCGTCGGCCAGGACGCCAAGCGCATGCTCGGCAGAACTCCCGGCAATATAGAGGCCATCCGCCCCATGAAGGACGGCGTCATCGCCGACTTTGAGGTGACCGAGGCCATGCTGCGCCACTTTATTTCCAAGGTGCACAACTCCCGCAGGCTGGTGCGCCCCCGCATCATGATCTGCGTGCCCACGGGCATCACTCAGGTGGAAAAACGCGCCGTGAAAGAATCGGCCCAGAGCGCCGGTGCGCGTGAGGTCTACCTTATTGAAGAGCCGATGGCGGCGGCCATCGGCGCCAACCTGCCCATTCAGGAACCTACCTCCAACATGGTGGTGGATATCGGCGGCGGCACCACGGAAGTGGCGGTCATCTCCCTGTCCGGCATCGTTTATTCCAAATCGGTGCGCGTCGGCGGCGACAAGATGGACGAAGCCATCATGACCCACGTCAAGCGCAAGTATAACATGCTTATCGGGGAATCCTCCGCCGAAGCCATCAAGATGAACATCGCCTCCGCCTACCCCCTGGATCCGGAACAGGAAATGGAAGTGAAGGGGCGCGACCTTGTGACAGGCATCCCGCAGAACATCATCATCACCTCGGAAGAAGTGCGCAAGGCCATCTCCGAGCAGGTGGACGCCATTGTGCTGGCGGTGCGGGTAGCCTTGGAGCAGACCCCCCCGGAACTGGCCGCCGATATTGTGGACCGCGGCATCGTGCTCACCGGCGGCGGCGCCCTGCTCAAAGGCCTTGATCAACTCCTGCGCGAAGAAACCTCCCTGCCCATCACCGTGGTGGACGACCCCCTGTCCACCGTTGTCATGGGTACGGGCAGAGCACTCGACAATATCCATATTCTCAAGGAGGTGTGCGTAGATTAACGCGCCCACTTCAAACCGTCTGATCGGTCTTCTTGTTCTGGCTCTCTTCTGCTACCTTGGTCTTTTTGCCTGGAACGCGCGCACAGGGTATCTTGATACCGTGGCGGAGCAATCCGGGCTTGAGATCGTCGGGTACGTTCTGTCGCCCGTTGTCTGGCTGAAAGATACCTGCGTCGAGTATTGGGACAAATACATCGCCCTCATCGACGTTGCCGAGGAAAACACCCGCCTGCGCCAGGAACTTCGTCAGGCCGAGACCGACCTCACCCTCGCCGTGGAGGACCGGGCGGAACTGGACCGGCTGCGCACCCTGCTGCATCTTGACGCGCTACGTGAAACCCCGGCCTTTGCAGCCAGGGTGATCGCCATGCGCTTCGGTCCCCATGCCGTGCTCAAGACCTTTACCGTCAACAAGGGCTACGTGGACGGCGCCATCGTCGGCACCCCCGTGGTGACGGAACAGGGCGTGGTAGGGCGTGTGCTGCGCGCCGCTCCCCATGCCTCCACCATCCTGATGCTCACCGATCCCGGCTTTCGCGTCGCCGTCATCAGCCAGGACAGCCGCACCCCCGGCATTCTTACCGGGGTGGCCGGCCATGCGCGCCGCCTTGACGTGTCCTACGTCCCGCAAAACGCCCGCATCGCGGAAGGGGAACTGCTGATCACCGCAGGCGTGGACGACGCCTTTCCCAAGGGTATTCCCGTAGGCAGGGTCACCCAGGTGACCCCGGCCGGGGAAACGCTTTTCCTGCAAGTGCACGCCACCCCCATAGCCAACCTGGAACGGCTGGAGGAAGTGCTGCTGCTGCGTCCCGCAGGCAGCGCCCCCCCCCTGCTGGAACCCTTGCCCCCCGAACCTGACCCCGAAGAGGTTTCGCTCCCGGACGCGCAAACCAATGCGACCGCCCCGGCAAACGCCGCCGGGCGATCCTCTTCCGGAAGATCCGAGCCCGCCGCGGGCTCAGCGTCCTCTTCCGGAACCGCGGGAACTTCCCGGCCTCAAGGCGGCCAGGGGGTGCCACGGGTTGCCAGATCTTCGGGAAACGCCGCCCCCCGGCCCGAGGACGCGGGAGCGAGACGTCCCGCAGCCGGACGGCCCACGGGCGCACGGCAAGCTGCTCCGGGCGGTCCGCGGCCATGAGCGCGTTTTCCCGCATCGTCTGGTGGTCTGTGTATATAGTGGGGGCCATCATCATCCAGCAAAGCATTCCCGGGGTCGACGCCCTTACCCCAGGCTTTCTGCTTTCGCTACAGGAACGCAAGCCCACCCAAACTTTCTGGCTGTTTCTGCTCTTTGTCTTCATCCAGGAAGGCGCGGGCAGCCTGACCTTCGGCAGCGCCATTCTCTGGTACGGCGGGCAGATATTTCTGTTTCACCTGAGCGCGCGCATGTTTGTTTCCGACAACCTGCTCTTTGTCGCCATGCTTTCCGTCAGCCTCGGGGCATACCGGGGCCTGCTGGCCTGGTTTATGTGCGCGGTGCAGAACATCCCGGTGGAATACCCGCAGATACTCACGGACGGCCTCTGCCAGACCATGCTCATTCCCGCCATATGGGGCGTGGCCTACTTTACGCGTAAAAAGGCGCTCAGCCATGCGCAGGAATGAACGCCTCAAGACCCCCATCACGCTGATAGAGGTGGAGTCCGACGGCTTTCAGTCCCCGCGGACCGGTGTGCTCCTGCTTTGCAGTCTGGTGGTTTTTCTGTTCCTGCTCTTTGTGCTGCGTTTCTGGTACCTGCAAATGCTGCACGGCGAGGAATACGCCCAAATGGCGCACGCCAACCGCACCCGGCAGGAGCGCGTCTACGCCACGCGAGGCATCATTCTCGACGTGCAGGGCCGTCTGCTGGCGGAAAACCGCCCCGCCTACTGCCTGGCCCTTATCCGGGAAGACTGCCCGGATATACCGGGCACCCTCGCCCAGGTGAGCCAATGGACGGGTACCCCCCTGCCGCAGCTTCAGGCCAAGTTCCAGCAGGACGCGCGTCAGGTGCAGTCCTTTGAGCCGCAGCTTGTGGCCACGGACATTCCTTTTGAGCAGATCGCGGGCATCGAGCAGCAGTTGTACCAGTGGCCGGGCCTGATTGTGGAAACCCGGCAGCGCCGCTACTACCCCATGGGGGAACTGTTCGCGCACATACTGGGTTACGTGGCCGAGGCCAACCCCGAAGAGCTGAAGGCGGACGAAAGCCTTTCGCTCGGCGATATTGTCGGCAAGCAGGGGCTTGAGGACAGAAAGGAAAAGGTGCTGCGCGGCACCAAGGGGCTGAACTACGTCGAGGTGGACGCCCACGGCCGCCCCCTCAACAAGTATCAGGAAAAACCGCCGGTGGCCGGGTCCAACCTGACCCTGTCTCTGGACATCGACCTGCAGCGCGCCGCTTCGGAAGCGCTGGGCGAAGAATCCGGCGCCATTGTGGTGCTGGAGCCGGATACCGGAAAACTGCGCGCCCTGGTCACCCATCCCTCTTACGACAACAACGCCTTTACCGCCAAGCTCTCGCCCAAGGACTGGGCCGCCCTGGTGGAGCACCCCCGCCACCCCCTGCAAAACCGGGCCATCCAGAGCGTCTATCCCCCGGGTTCCGTCTGGAAGCTGATGATGGCCGGGCTGTTTCTGGAGCAGAAAATCGATCCCAGGTCCACGATTACCTGCCACGGTCAGGTGACTCTGGGGTCGCATACCTTCCGCTGCTGGAAAAAGGGCGGGCACGGAACGGTCAACATGATGCGTTCCCTGATTGAATCCTGCGACGTTTACTATTATGAGATGGCCCAGAGGGTCGGCATCGACAATATCGAACGTTTCGGCAAGGCGTGCGGCTTCGGCCGGCCTACGGGCATCGATCTGCCCCACGAGCGCTCGGGCCTTGTGCCGGGACGGGCCTGGAAGCAAAAACGCTTCGGGGAACCCTGGCAACGGGGGGAAACCCTCAACGTGTCCATCGGCCAGGGCTTTACGCTGGTCACGCCGTTGCAGATGGCCGTCTTTGTGGGCGCCCTGCTGAACGGCGGCGATCTGCTCAAGCCCAGTCTTATTGAAAACGAGGAACGCAAGGTCACCAGCACCCTGCTCCTCTCGGCCTCACAGCGGAACTTTATCTTGGAGGCCATGCGCATCACCGCGTCCAGCGGTACCGCGAAACGCGTTGGCCGCCCCGACGCCATCATGGGCGGCAAAACGGGCACGGCCCAGGTGGTGCGCATCGGCGAGCGGCGCCTGAAAAAGCACGAAATGGCCTACCTGCACCGTGACCATGCCTGGATTGCCTCGTGGGGCATGAAGGACGGCAAGACCTACGTGGTCATCGTCATGGTCGAGCATGGCGGCGGGGGCGGCGCCACCGCCGGTCCCATAACCGCCAAGGTCTATGAGGCGCTGTTCGGCCCGGTGGTGCGGGACGGCTCTCCGCCCGCCGCGTCTCTCCCGTTGCCCTCTGCCCAGGACGCGTCCGTGCCGGCGGCCCCGGCACCCGCCACACCGACAAGGAGCACGCCATGAGCGCCATGGACAGACGTTTGCTCACCCATGCCAACTGGAGCCTGTTCGGTTTTGCCGTCATGCTCTTCGGCATCGGCGTGGTGAACCTCTATTCCGCCGGCGGCGTACGCATTGAAGACGGCATCCATGTGTCCTCCTATTTTCAAAAGCAGCTCGCCTGGGGAGCGCTGGGTCTGGGCTGCATGCTCGTTTGCACCCTGTTTGACTACCGCCACCTGAAAAACTTCGCCCTGCCCGTATTTATTGTGGCCTGCTTTTTTTTGCTGCTGGTGCCGATATTCGGCGCCTCGGTAAACGGCGCCAAACGCTGGATCGATTTGGGATTTATGCGTTTTCAGCCCAGCGAACTGGCCAAGATAGCCTCGTTGCTCATGGGGGCCGCTCTGCTTTCGCGCTACAAGGGAGCCCTCGGCTGGACGCAGTTGTGCAGTGTGCTCTGTGTGGTGCTTATTCCGTGTGTGTTCATTTTTGTACAGCCGGATCTCGGCACTGCCCTCCTGCTGCTCTTGCTTTTGGGGGGGATCATTCTATATAGAGGGGTGAAGCTGTATGTGTTTATCATCAGCTTTCTGGCGCTGCTGCTGCTGACCCCGGCCAGTTGGTTCATTTTGAAGGACTACCAGAAAGAGCGCATACTGACGTTCATGGATCCTTCCCGTGATTTGCAGGGCGCCGGGTACCACATCACCCAGTCGCAAATCGCCATCGGCTCGGGACAGCTCTGGGGCAAGGGTTTTCAGGGAGGCACGCAGAGCATGCTGCGCTTCCTGCCCGAGAAGCATACCGACTTTGCCGTTGCCGTATTCAGCGAGGAGTGGGGCTTTTTGGGGTGTGTCGTGCTTATGACCCTGTTTTGCTGCTTTTTGCTGTGCATCATCAAAACGGCGCGCGGGGCAAAGGATCGTTTCGGCAGCATGTTGTGCGCCGGGGTATTTTTTTATTTTTTCTGGCAGGTTCTCATTAATGTAGGTATGGTCGTCGGGCTTATGCCCGTGGTGGGCGTTCCCCTGCCCTTTATCAGCTACGGGGGAACCGCCACCATCGTCAACTTTCTGATGCTGGGGCTTGTGCTGAACGTCTCCATGCGGCGTTTCATGTTCAAATCAAGCTGATCATGCTTTTCCAAGGAGCGGATTATGGCCAAAGAAGATTTCACCGGCCTGCTGGGCGCAGGCACCGAATACCAGGGACAACTCCAGTTCAAAGGGACCGTGCGCATTGACGGCCGCTTTGCCGGCAGCATCGCCTCCGAAGGCAAGCTCATTCTCGGCAAGGACGGCGTCGTGCAGGGCACCATCAATATCAGCGAACTCGTGGTGCACGGCACCCTGGACGGGGATGTCACCGTCACCAAACGCACGATCCTGCACCAGACGGCCCGCGTGAACGGTTCCCTGACGACGCCCCTTTTGGCCATGGAAGAAGGCGCTCTGCTGCAGGGAGAAGTGCACATGAACCCCGAAGCCCTTACCACGCTGAACGCCAGAAAAACCCAGGCCCTGCCCCGGACCGCCTCTCCGATGCATGTGGTCGACGAGTCGGTAAAACAGTAACACCCTCACTCATTTTTTCGTTCTGCAGGAACGCTCACACAGGGCTTCGCTCTTTCTTGGCTTGCAGGAGAGCGGGGCTCTGTGCGTTCCGCGCGCGGCAAAAACCCTTTTCGCGCTGACCAAATTTACTCTATGAGAACAATATGTTACATGCAGTTTACTCTCCGCGGAAGCCCTTTGCGCCAGCGCCTCCCCGCAAAATGACTTTACAAAAAAAGCGGCCTCGTATATTGTCCGCGGACGTTGGGCAAAATTTCACAACCGCAGCAAGTGAGTGTAACCGATGGGAAACATGATCAATTTGGACCATACAATTGTGATCCAGTTAGTGAACTTCCTGATTACCATTGTGGTGCTCAACTTTCTGCTGATCAAGCCCGTGCGCGATCAGATTGCCGCGCGCAAGGCGCTCACCACCGGCTACGCGAAGGATATTGAACAGTTTGCCGCCGACGCCGCAGCCAAACTCTCCTCATACGAAGCCTCTCTTGCGGAAGCCCGCGCCCAGGCGACAGTGGCCCGCGATGCCATCAGGGCCGAAGGCCAGTCCCGCGAGCACGAGCTTGTCTCCTCTGCCCATGCCGAAGCCCAGGCCTTCCTGAACTCCTCGCGGGAGCAGGTTGCCGCCGACGCCAAGGCGGCCATGGATACCTTGCTCTCCCAAGTCAATGTGTTTGCCGCCAAGGCAATGTCCAAGATTCTCGGCTAACTTTCGGCAGCGCCGTCATGGCGCAGGGAGGATTCCGCGTGCGACGTCTTACTCCGGTGTTGACTGTCATTTTTCTTCTGCTCATGGCGTCGGCGGCCGCCGCTTCCGGCGATGGGGAGCATCCCCTTCCCTGGGGCAACTTCCTCTGGCGTGTCCTGAACTTTGCCCTTTTTATCGGCGTGTTGGGCTACTTTTTCGGCAAGAAAATCGTGGGCTTCTTCAAGGGCCGCACCGATTCCATCGCCACCGAGATCAGTTCGCTTGAATCGCGCAAGGCCGAAGCCCAAAAGAATCTTGCGGATGTGGAAACACGCATTGCCAACCTTGAAAGCGAGCGTCAGGCCATTCTGAATGATTACAAGGCCCAGGGCGAAGCGCTGAAGGCCTCGATCGTCGCCCAGGCTGAAAAGTCCGCCGCCCAGATCGCCGCGCAGGCGAAAGTTACCGCTCAAAACGAGATCAATGCGGCCATGGACGCCATGCGCGCCGAAATGGCCGATAAAATCGTCGAGGCCACGGAAAAGCTTCTCGCCAAAAAGCTTTCCGCAGCAGAGCACACAAAGCTCGTGGACAAATATCTAACAAAGGTGGTGCTCAATTGACCGGCAATATCGTAGCGCGCAGGTACGCCCGGGCTCTTTTTGAGCTGGGCAAGAAATCCGGCGTGTCTGAGCTGGACAGCTACGCCTCCGCCCTTGAGGCACTGCGCTCCGCCCAGGCAGAGTCACCCGACCTGGCCCGCGTTTTCCGCAACCCCATTTTTTCCGCCGAGGAAAAGAAAAAGCTGGTTGCAAGCCTGGCCAAAAAACTGAAAATCGAGGGCACCATCCTTAACTTCTGTCTGCTGCTGGCCGACAAGGGCCGCCTCGACGCCCTGGACAGCATTGCGAGCGTTTTCCACGAACTGCTTGATGCCGAAAAAGGCATCCTGCGGGGTAAACTTCTCACAGCGGTCAAGCTTGACGATGCCAAACAGGCGGCGGTTGTGAAACAGCTTGAAAAAAAGGCCAAACGCACATTGATGCTTGATTTTGGCGTTTCCCCTGAAATTCTCGGAGGCGTCGTGCTGCAAGTGGGCGACCAGGTCATGGACGCCAGCCTCCGCGCGCAACTTTCCATCCTCAAAGACACCATCAAGAGGGGTGAGTAGGGCCATGCAGATCAAAGTAGAAGAAATCAGCAAAATCATCGAGAGTCAAATCCAGAACTACGAGCAGCGCGTAGAAATGAGCGAGACCGGCACCGTGTTGTACGTCGGTGACGGTATCGCCCGCGTCTACGGCGTCAGCAACGCCATGGCCATGGAGCTGCTTGAGTTCCCCGGCGGTCTTATGGGCATGGTGCTCAACCTTGAAGAAGACAACGTCGGCGTGGCCCTGCTCGGCGACGACACGGGCATTAAAGAAGGCGACCCGGTCAAACGTACCGGCCAGATCTTTTCCGTGCCCGTGGGCGATGCGGTTATGGGCCGGGTGCTCAACCCCCTGGGCCAGCCCATCGACGGTCTCGGACCTCTGGGGCAGACCGAAATGCGCCCCGTGGAAATCAAGGCTCCCGGCATCATCGCCAGAAAGTCCGTGCACGAGCCCATGCCCACCGGCATCAAGGCCATTGACGCCATGACGCCCATCGGCCGCGGCCAGCGCGAACTGATCATCGGCGACCGCCAGACCGGCAAAACCGCCGTGTGTATCGACGCCATTCTGGCTCAGAAAAATACCGACATCCACTGCTTCTACGTGGCCATCGGCCAGAAAAAAGCCACCGTCGCCCTGGTTGCGGACACCCTGCGCAAATACGGCGCCATGGAGTACACGACCATTATCTCGGCGACCGCTTCCGAGCCCGCCCCGCTGCAGTACATCGCCGCTTACTCCGGCTGCGCCATGGCGGAGTATTACCGCAACAGCGGCAAGCACGCCCTGATCATTTACGACGACCTTTCCAAGCAGGCTACGGCCTACCGCCAGATGTCCCTGCTGCTCCGCCGCCCCCCGGGACGTGAAGCCTTCCCCGGCGACGTGTTCTACCTGCACTCGCGCCTGCTGGAACGGGCCGCCAAGATGTCCGACGCCGAAGGCGCCGGCTCCATGACCGCCCTGCCCATTATTGAAACCCAGGCCGGCGACGTGTCGGCGTACATTCCGACCAACGTTATCTCTATTACCGACGGTCAGGTGTACCTGGAACCCAACCTGTTCAACGCGGGCGTGCGTCCGGCCATTAACGTGGGCCTGTCCGTCTCGCGCGTGGGCGGCGCCGCCCAGATCAAAGCCATGAAGCAGGTTGCGGGCACGTTGCGCCTGGACCTCGCCCAGTACCGCGAACTGGCCGCCTTTGCGCAGTTCGGTTCCGACCTGGACAAGGCCACCCTGCAGAAGCTGAACCGCGGCGCGCGTCTGGTGGAACTGCTCAAGCAGCCCCAGTACCAGCCCATGATCGACTACGAGCAGGTCGTCTCCATTTACGCCGCCACCAAGGGCTTTATGGACGACATTCCCGTGGAATCCGTCGGCCCCTTTGAAACGGGCCTGCTGGACTTCCTGCGCGCCTCCAAGGCCGACCTTCTGAAAACCATTGAATCCAAGAAGGCGCTCGACAAGGACATTGAAGCGGCCCTGCAGGCAGCCATCAATGAGTTCAAGAAGGATTTCAAGGCGTAACCCTTCCGGAGGCGTGAATGGCTTCTCTTAAAGACGTCAAGGTCAAGATCGGCGGGGTCAAAAAGACCAAGCAGATCACCAAGGCCATGAACATGGTTGCCTCTGCGAAGTTGCGCGGCGCGCAGCAGCGTATAGAACGCTTCCGCCCCTATGCGGAAAAGTTTTACGACATGCTGACCGATCTGGCGGGCAAGACCGACGAGGTCGCCCACCCCCTTCTTGCAACCCGTGAAGAGGTGAAAACCACCGGCATAGTCATTGCCACATCGGACCGCGGTCTGTGCGGCAGCTTCAACGTCAACATCATCACCGCCGCTCTCAAGCTGGCCCGCGCCAAGCAGGCGGAAGGCAAACAGGTCAAGTTTTACTGCGTGGGGAAAAAGGCCCGCGACGCCGTCCGGAAGCTTGGTTACGAGATTCCTACCGCCATCGTCGGACAGATGAACTCCCTTGATTTCCAGATGGCCAACCAGGTCGGCATGGAAATCATAGAATCCTTCCTGGCCGAAACGCTGGATGAAGTAATTCTGGTTTACGGCCAGTTCGTCAGTCTGGCGCGCCAGGTGCCCACGGTGCTGCCCATTCTGCCCATCGCTCCCGCGAAGGAAGAGGAAGGCGCCGGCGGCAAAGAGTACATCTACGAACCTGCGGTGGAGGGCCTTTTGGCCGAGCTTCTGCCCCGGTTCATCAAGGTGCAGGTGTATCGTGGCCTGCTCGACACCTCCGCCAGCGAGCACGCGGCCCGCATGGCGGCCATGGATAACGCCACGAAGAACTGCGATGACATGACGGCAGCGCTGACGCTGCTGTATAACAAAACGCGTCAGGCGGCCATCACTAAGGACCTTATGGACATCGTGGGCGGCGCAGAGGCGCTCAAAGGATAACAAGGGAGCGTGACGGAAATGAGTGCAAACATTGGCAAAATCGTGCAGGTTATCGGCGCGGTTGTGGACGTGGAGTTTCCATCCGGCAAGCTGCCGAACATCCTCAGCGCGCTTGAAATCAACAACACCAACAATGAAAACGCGCCGGACCTGATCTGTGAGGTTGCCCAGCACCTCGGCGACAACGTCGTGCGCACCATCGCCATGGACGCCACCGAAGGTCTAGTGCGCGGCATGCCCGTGACGGACACCGGCAAACCCATCGCCGCCCCCGTGGGCGCGGCTTCCCTCGGCCGCATCATGAACGTGGTGGGCCGTCCGGTGGACGAACTCGGTCCCATCAAGGCCAAGAAAACCATGCCCATCCACAGGCCCGCTCCCGAGTTTACCGAGCAGAACACCAAGGTGGAACTGCTGGAAACCGGCATCAAGGTCGTGGATCTGCTTATCCCTTTCCCCAAAGGCGGCAAGATGGGCCTCTTCGGCGGCGCGGGCGTGGGCAAGACCGTTATTCTCATGGAGATGATCAACAACATCGCCAAGCAGCACGGCGGCCTGTCCGTCTTCGCGGGCGTGGGCGAGCGTACCCGTGAAGGGAACGACCTGTACCACGAGTTCAAGGACGCCGGGATTCTGGAAAAAGCCTCACTCGTGTACGGCCAGATGAACGAACCTCCAGGAGCCCGCGCGCGCGTCGCTCTGACCGCCCTCACCTGCGCGGAATCCGTCCGCGACGAAGAAGGCCAGGACGTGCTCCTCTTCATCGACCACATCTTCCGTTTCACCCAGGCGGGTTCGGAAGTGTCGGCCCTGCTCGGCCGCATGCCCTCCGCGGTGGGCTACCAGCCCACCCTCGGCACCGACCTCGGCGGCCTGCAGGAACGCATTACCTCCACCACCAAGGGGTCCATCACCTCGGTGCAGGCCGTATACGTCCCTGCGGACGACCTGACCGACCCGGCTCCGGCCACCACCTTTTCGCACCTTGACGGAACGCTCGTGCTTTCCCGCCAGATTGCGGAACTCGGCATCTACCCCGCGGTGGACCCGCTGGACTCCACCTCGCGGATTCTTGACCCGCAGGTAGTGGGTTCGGAACACTACGCCGTGGCCCGTGGCGTGCAGCAGATTCTGCAGAAGTACAAAGACCTGCAGGACATCATCGCCATTCTCGGCATGGACGAACTCTCCGACGAAGACAAAGTGGTTGTCGCCCGGGCGCGCCGTATCCAGCGCTTCCTGTCGCAGCCCTTCCACGTCGCCGAAGTGTTCACCGGCACCCCCGGCCAGTACGTGAAGCTGGAAGACACCATCAAGGCCTTCCGCGCTATTCTTGACGGCACCTACGACCACCTCTCCGAAGCCGACTTCTACATGGTCGGCGGCATTGACATGGCTGAAGAGAAGTACAAAAAGCGTCAGGCTGACCAATAGGAGGGAGCATGGCATCACTCCACCTGGAAATAGTCACCCCGGACCGGCTGGTGCTCAGCACCGAGACCGACTACGTGGGAGCGCCCGGGCTGGAAGGCGAATTCGGCGTCATGGCCGGCCACATTCCCTTCCTTTCAGCCCTTGCCATCGGCGGGCTGTACTACAAAACCGGCGGGAAAACACGGTACGTGTTTGTTGCCGGCGGGTTTGCCGAGGTGTCTGACAACAAGGTCACCGTGCTTGCGGAAAGTGCGGAGGAAGCCGAAACCATCGACTTCGCCCGCGCGGAACATGCCCGTAAGCGTGCCGAAGAGCGTCTGTCCAGAGCGGCCAAGGAGGAGGCGATCAATCAGACGCGCGCCCTGGCCGCCCTGCAGCGAGCGAGCTGCCGCCTCTCGCTGCAAAGCCGCTGCATGCTCTGATTCGGCTGTGCCCTAAAAAAACGTCAAGGGCGTCCTTATCCGGGGCGCCCTTTGCTTTGCCCGGACGGAAAAGCGCTCGCTTTTCGCTCCCCCTCGCCCTGTGCCGCCGCTCGTATGACGTAATGCTGATTGCATGCTACCTCTGTCTTGATTAAAGACGCCCTCCGTTATACATTGCCCGGGTTGCCGAGTTTCCGCAAACACCCTGCCGACATCCCGCACAAGAGTCACCCCGGACTCAAACGTGCTTTCGTAAACAGTGGCACACAGCCGGATGGACTATTATGATTATTCGCTGCCCGCAGTGTGAGCATGCCCGTACCATCAGTGAGCATAAAATTCCGCCCACGGCGGAGCTTGCCACTTGCCCCAGATGTAAACACCGCTTCCGGTTCCGTACGCTGCAGCCCGCTGTCGTCCCCGAGCCTGCCGAAGCACAGCCTACCCCACCGCCCCCGCGCGAGCGGGAAAAACCCAGCGGCATTATAGAACCCGGCGATATATGGGACGCCGTTGACTCCCTGCACCACCGCTGGCAAGCCCAGATGGAAAAAAACGTTACTGTTGTGGAAACGCCAAAGCCAGCGGCCACGCCGCCGGAAGAGGCCCCCGCCGAGCCACAACAGTCCGGCGAACCCGGGGCATACCCGACGGCGCCCCCCTCGCCCAGCAGCGGACAGCAGCCAGCCCCGGCAGCTATGCCCGAGGCGCGGCAGACGCATATGCCTCAGGAACCGCAATACGCAGTGCCCGAAAAGGAACCGTTCCGGGAGGCTCCCCCTGCCCCCGAACCCCCGCAGTATCCTGAACCTTCCCCTTCTCTGCCGCTTTTGGCGTATACGACAAGCGGCACGCCCCCGGAACAGAAGGTGGAACGCGATCTGCTGCTGTTGCACGACGAAACGGAGCGGCCCATGCGCGACCTCGGCAAGCTGGACGACCGTCCGGACCTGCCCGAAGCCCCCATATCGCCGGACCCAAGACAAAGCGCAGAGAACCAGAGAGAGGAAGACGGCGGGAGCGTGCCCGACAACCTGCCGGACGACGACATCCCCTGGGAAAACCCCTCAGCCTACGGCTGGCGGCGGGCCTTTACCTCCACGCTGCACGGCGTCATGTTCAACGGACCGGCCTTTTTTTCCCGCATCCGAGGCAAGGGTTCCCTGGCCCCCGGCTATCTGTTTTTCCTGCTGCTCAGCCTCTTTGCCATCGGCTGCTCCGCCTTCTGGACTCAGGCCGCCTTCAGGTTGCTGCGCACCGGCGAGGCTGTACCCCAGAGTTCTTTCAACCTCTCCGTCATTCTGCTGGTTTCGCCCATTGTGCTGGGGCTGGTGCAGCTTTTCATCACCGGGTTCATAAGGGTCATGCTCTCACTTTTCGCCCCTGAAAAGGCGGGCTTTGCCGCCATATTCAAAATCGTGAGCTACTCGGTATCCCCCCTGATACTCAGCATCGTTCCCTTTGTCGGCCCTGTGGTCGGCGCCCTCTGGGTACTGGCGGCCCTGCTGACGGGATGCAGAAGCTCCCTCGGCATTTCCTGGCAACTGGCCGTCGCCGTCCCCCTGCCTCCCGCTCTCTGTCTTTTCGGCGGCCTGCTCTGGTATTTTCTGTAATTTTTTTCGCGCGCCGGGTGCGGCAGTTCTTTTCGGCATCTTTCTTGCTTTCGTTATCAGGAATACCTGTATCCCCCCTCTCCGGCTGCGGCGTACCGCCCAGACGGCCCGCTTCCGGTTGTTGGGGAACAGGTTTCCGCGGCATGCCTTTTTTTCTTCGCCGTCGGTATTCTGACAAACGAGGGCCGTATGAAACGTCTGCTCTGCCTTTTCTGCCTGCTTTCCCTTTCCGGCTGCGCCACAACGCAGGCCATTGACGAACATGTGCACTTCGATCCCGCGGGAAAGACAACCTTTTACCGCGACCAGTGGGTACGCCGCACTTCGCCGGAAGTGCACGTGCAGCCGGCCAGCCCCGCCCCCCATGCGGCAAAGGTGCTGTTCATCCCTTTCCGGGTGACCCAGCCCATGGATAACCCCACCATGCTCGGGTACACGACGGCGCGGGTCATCTGGCAAACCTGGACCACCATGCAGCTTTTTCCATTCATGGAATTTTCCGGCGACGACGTGCCCTACCGCCGCGACCGGGCCATGCAGCTTGGGCGCATGCGCGGGGCCGATGTCGTGGTGGGCGGTTTCGTAACCTATGCCTATGCGGGCGGCACCGCCGGGGATTCACAATTGGCCGTGCAGATCGAAGCCTACGACACCCACTCCGGCCAGTTAATCCTGTCCATGGCCCAAAGCGGGCTGATGCCCGCCTCGCGCACAGACGACTACTTCCTGTTTGCCGTCAAAAGCCGCCTGCCGTCCGATCCGCTGCACGCCATCACCCAGGCCATTGCTATTGACACGGGCAAGGTCATTCAGAACTGGATGGCCGCCCCCCCGCCCAAAGAACGGATGCAGGAACTGGATGAAAAGGCACGCGATACCCTCTTCAGCCCGCGCGACCCCGTCCCCCCGCCCCGGCACGAGCCGGGCCAGAGCCGGAACCAGCAAGAGCACGAGCGAAGCGCGTTTTAGAGTAAATTCTTTCTGAAGTTGTCCAAGAGAGCGCATTGCCTCCGGCGGCCAAAGGGACTGAGTCCCTTTGGAAACCCCAATTTGTTATTGCATAGCTCTCATCAATTGATAAAAACGCTTTTGTTTTACCGCGCAGAGCCCCGCAAGAATGCCGTCGTAATGCGGATGCGCTCTTGCAAGGGCTTTGCGCGGTTCTCCCGGAAAACCATCCCGGCTTGACCCCGGAAACCCGGCAGGATAGAAGATGTTCCAGACGCCGCGCTCCCGGACCGTTGCCGGTCCTTGCGGAAGCTTCCGTCGCATCCCTGAGTGTATACGGTCCGAACACGCCGCCCATTCCGGGCAGCAGGCACGAACTTCGTCGCTACGTATTGTTCCGTGCTGCCAGCCCGCCGGAGACTCCATGAAGACCCCCACCCGCCTGCTCATAGTGGATGACGAGGACGGCATCCGCTTTTCCCTGCGCGGCATCCTTGAAGACGAAGGGCATACCGTCTTTGAAGCCGCAAGCGCCGAGGAAGGGCTGGCGTTTCTGGAGAAGGAAAGCGTCGACCTCATGTTTCTGGATATCTGGATGCCCGGCATGGACGGCCTGTCCATGCTCAAAATTGTACATGCCCAGTACCCTGCCCTGCCGGTGCTCATGATCTCCGGCCACGGCACGATCGAAACAGCCGTTGCCGCCATAAAAAAAGGCGCACACGACTTTATCGAAAAACCCCTGTCTCTGGAAAAAATCATCATCGCCGTGGAACGGGCGCTGGAATTTCATGCCCTGAAGCGCGAAAACACGAAACTGCGCGAGCTGCTCGACGACCAGGACAGCAGCGGCCCCATGGGCACATCGCCGGTCATGCTCTCGTTGCGGGAACAGATCAACCGGGTTGCGCCCCTGGATACCTGGGTGCTGATCACCGGCGAGAACGGCACCGGCAAGGAGCTTGTCGCCCGCGCCGTGCACACGGCCAGCCGCCGCAACGACAAGCCCATGGTAGCCCTCAACTGCGCCGCCATCCCCGAAGAGTTGATTGAAAGCGAGCTTTTCGGTCACGAAAAAGGGGCCTTTACAGGGGCGGACTCCGCCAAGATAGGCAAGTTCGAGATGGCCCATCAGGGCACCCTGTTTCTGGACGAAATCGGCGACATGAGCCTGAAGACCCAGGCGAAAATTCTGCGCATTCTGCAGGAAAAAAGTTTTGAGCGGGTGGGGGGCAACAAGATCCTGTATGCGGATGTGCGGGTCATTGCCGCCACCAACAAGGATCTGGAAGCCGCCATCCGGGACGGCAGTTTTCGTGAAGACCTGTACTACCGGCTGCGCGTCTTTCCTCTGGTAGTGCCCCCTTTGCGGGAACGGGGCGACGATGTGCTGCTCCTCAGCGAGTATCTTGCCGCCACCCTGGCGCAGGATCTCGGCCTGAAGCCCATTACCTTTGCCCCGGATGCGCAACGGGCGCTGCTGGCCTACCCATGGCCGGGAAACGTGCGCGAACTGCGCAACTTTCTGGAACGCATGATCATTCTTTACAGCGGCACGGAAGTTACGTTTTCCCAACTGCCGCCGGAAGTGCAGACCCCCAGGGAGGGCAAAGCTCCCGCCGCGCCCCTGCCCGCAGCCGTGCAGCATATTTCCGCTGCCGCCCCTGCGGCGGAACCTTCCCCCGACGGCACGGCCTTCTGCCTGCCCGTCAACGGCGCAGACTTCAAAAGCGCACGCAGCGCCTTTGAAGCCCACTTTCTGGCCTCCAAGCTGCAGGAGTGCGGCGGCAACATCGCCCGCCTGGCCGAGGCTATAGGCCTTGAACGCAGCTATCTTTACCGTAAGCTGAAAATGTACAACATACAGGGAACAGGCTGACCATGGCAAAAACCGGAAAAACCCTCGCGGAGATCAACGCCCGCATCAAAGCCGGCAAGGCGGTTGTCGTCAATGCCGCCGAAATGACCGAAATAGTGCGCCGTTCGGGCAAGGCCAAAGCCGCTCGCGAAGTGGACGTTGTGACCACCGGCACCTTTTCGCCCATGTGTTCCTCCGGCCTGCTCTTCAATATCGGGCAGCAGAGCCCTCCGGCCCTGCGCACCTCGTCCGTTTCCCTGAACAACGTCCCGGCGTATGCGGGTCTTGCCGCCGTTGATTCCTATCTCGGCGCCACCGAACCGGCCGCCGACGATCCTCTGAACAAGGTCTACCCCGGCCGCTTCAAATACGGCGGGGGGCATGTCATCGAAGATCTGGTCAGTGGCAGGCCGGTGCGCCTGCGGGCCTCTTCCTACGGCACCGACTGTTACCCCAACAGGGGCATTGACCGTGAAGTAACCCTGGCTCAACTGCCGTTCGCCCAGCTTCTCAACCCGCGCAACTGCTACCAGAACTACAACGCGGCGGTGAACGTCACCAACCGCACCATCTATACGTATATGGGGCCGCTCAAGCCCAACCTCAAAAACGCCAACTTCGCGACCGCCGGCAAGCTCTCGCCCTTGTTCAACGATCCCTACCTGCGCACCATCGGCCTCGGCACCAAAATATTCCTGGGCGGAGGCGTCGGCTGGGTGCTCGGCTCAGGTACCCAGCACAACCCCAACCCCAAGCGTACCGAGCGGGGTCTGCCTCTCTCCGCCGCCGGCACCCTGATGCTGCGCGGCGACCTCAAGGGCATGCAGGCCAAATTCCTGCGTGGCCTTTCCTTTTTGGGCTACGGCTGCACGCTGGCCGTGGGCGTGGCCATTCCCATTCCCATATTGAATGAAGAACTGGCCTGGTTCACCGGCGTTGACGACAGCGACATTCTCATGCCGGTCAAGGATTATGGCCACGACTACCCCAACTGCGACCCGCGCGTGCTCAAGCACGTTACCTTTGCGGAACTGCTCGGCGGGGAAATTGAAGTGCTCGGCAAGCGGGTGGAGACCGTCCCGCTTACCAGCTACAGCGTATCTCTGGAATGCGCCGACACCCTGAAGGAATGGATCCTGAAGGGTGAGTTCACCCTTACCGAGCCGCAGGAAGTCATCCCGTCGTACTAGGGGCTGTTTCTAAATAAATCTTTCGCCCAAATACGGCGTCAAACGGCCCTTTTTTCTCCGGTCGAGTACGATAAGAGTACACTCCCTTCGTAAAAAGGGCCGCTTTCCTTGTCTTTGGCGCGAAATCTTTTATTTGGAAACAGCCCCTGGGCTCGGCTCTATTGCGGTTGGGGCTGTCGCTCCCCTCTGGGGGAACAATTCCCCCCCGGCCCCCTCAATGTTGGGCAACCAGCTTCGTCAAACGATGAGAGCTATGCAGTCACACATTGGGGATTCCAAAGGGACTCAGTCCCTTTGGCCGCCGGAGGCAATTCGATATCTTGGGCAACTTCAAAAAGAATTCACTCCAAGAAAGCAACAAAGCAGGAAACGGCATGTCCCTCCTCCCGGACGCAAGCGCGCGGCTATTCTCGCTGCTGCGGGAGCTTTCTCCCTTGGCCCTGGCCTTTTCCGGCGGCCTGGACAGCCGTTTTCTGGCCCATATGGCCTGCCGGAGCGCCTCTTCTTCAGGCGTGCGCCTGCGGCTTTTCCATTTCACAGGGCCGCATATGCCCGAGGCCGAAACCGCCTTTGCCCTGGCCCAGGCGGAGGCAATGGGGCTGGAACTGAGCATTGTTCCTGTCGACCCGCTGGCAAACCCGGAAGTGGCGGCCAACGGGCCGGAGCGCTGCTACCACTGCAAGCGCCACCTTTTCACCCTGCTGCACAAGGCCGCCGCCCGGCATCCGGCCTTTGCGGGACAGCGCCCCACTCTCTGCGACGGCACCAACGCCTCGGATCTGCGTGAATACCGCCCCGGCCTGCGTGCCCTGCACGAGCTCGGCGTGCGTTCCCCCCTGGCCGAAACGGGGTTTGACAAGGCGTTGATCCGCAACACGGGAGCGGCCACCGGGCTCGCCTGTCCGGAGCAGAAAGCGCGGCCCTGCCTGCTCACCCGTTACGCCTACGGCCTTTCCCCCACGCATTCTTCGCTACGGGCGCTTGCACAGGCGGAGCGGACCGTGCAAGCCCTTCTTGACCGGTATGCTGACACTGCCCGGGAAGCCGGCGCGAGTGTTCCGGCAGGGGGAGACTTTCGCATCCGTTTGCTCCCCGCTGGAAAAGAGCGTCAGAGGAAGGATACCCCCGGCCCGCACGGTGCGCCCACCGGCACCCCCTCCCTCAGTGTTCCAGAACTGTCCGTTTTTGTTCCGGAACTGCACCTGACGGAAGAGCTGCCGCCGGACCTGCTCGAAAAGTTGCGGGATTGCGTTGCCGCAACTGGATTTTTTCGCCCGAATGTGGTCATGCTGTCTTCCGTCCACGGCTATTTCGACCAAAACGCTCTGTAATACGTCGAAAAGGGCTGCCCGAATGCGTTGCCGTTCGCCGCGTGCGGCGCGACAGGCGTATTTTTCGCCCCAGGGGCGCCGGGGAGGGTTTACAAAGGCCGGTGGTCGGTATACAAGTCCGCAAGACATACTTGTACGAAGGAGATTTTCATGGCCCACAAAAAAATCGAACGTGCCAAAGAGCTGGATCGCAAGCGCAAACGCCGTCAGGAGCGCCTGAAGCAGCGCATCAAGGAAGCCAAGGCTGCCTCCAAGGCATAAAGCGCCGCGAAATCGGCAAAAGCGGATTTCGCGGATTCGTTTATGGTTGCAGGTTCTTCAGCGTTGACAAACAGCCTGGGGGAATCTACCTGTTCAGCATGATAACCGTCCTGCACGCAGGACTCAAACGCACGTTGCGGCAATGACCGCACGTTGCAGCATAACGGATGTGCCCGTACCCGCTCTGGGTGCCGCACGGGATGGAGGCTTTCTATGCCAATCTATGAATATCGCTGTAAGGAATGCCACCAAGTATTCGAGGAATGGAGCAAACATTTCGAAGAAGAAAATGTCACCCATCCCTGCCCTGTCTGCCGCGGCGTTTCCACCCGGATTATGTCCCATACCAGCTTCGCTCTGAAGGGTAACGGCTGGTATGTGACTGACTACGGTTCCCACAAGAGTGCCGCCAAAGCGGAACAGCAAAATACGCCCGACAGCGCGGGCGAGAAAACTTCCTCTACTACGGCGGAGTCTCCCTCCCCCGCAGCCTCAGGAACCGCCTGCGCCAACTGTACCGCCTAACGCTCCGGGGAGGGGCGGCAGCTTTGCGGCCGGATGGAACCCGCCAGCGGGAGAGGTTTTGCTCCTCCCGACGGTTCAATGTGCTGTGGGCGGATGTTTCGCTTCCAACCCTCAACCCCCTGAGACCGCATGATTGACCGGTATACCCGCCCGGAAATGGGTGAACTGTGGAGTCTGCGCCGCCGTCTGGACACCTGGCTTGAGGTGGAGCTGGCCGTGTGCGAGGCCTGGACTCGCCTTGGTGTCATCGACGCGGCGAGCATGGCGGAAATTCGCGAAAAAGCCGACTTTGACGTGGAACGGGTGCTCGCCATTGAGGAAGAAACCCGCCACGATGTCATTGCCTTTATCACCGCAGTGGAGGAAAACGTCGGCCCGGCAGCCCGTTTCATCCACCTCGGCTGTACCTCTTCCGACATTGTCGACACGGCAGGGGCTCTGCTCATGGTACGCGCGGGAGCCGTCATCTTGCGCGGCTTCGACGAACTGCTGGCGACACTCAAGGAAATGGCTTTCGCCCACAAAGGGCAGCTCTGTATGGGGCGCACCCACGGCATCCATGCGGAACCCACCAGCTTCGGCCTGAAGCTGGCGGGCTTTTATACGGAATTTACCCGCCACCGGGAACGCTTTGCGCAAAGCGTCGAAGGCATGCGCGTGGGCAAAATTTCCGGAGCGGTAGGCACCTATACCCTGCTGACGCCGGAACTGGAGCAGATCGTCTGCGATTTGCTGGGGCTTGCCGTAGATCCGGTATCCACCCAGATTATCCAGCGCGACCGCCATGCCCACTACTTTACCGCTCTGGCCCTCGCCGCGGGCGGCGTCGAACGTCTGTGCGTGGAACTGCGCCACCTGCAACGTACCGAAGTGCTGGAGGTGGAAGAAGGCTTCGCTAAGGGGCAGAAGGGGTCTTCCGCCATGCCCCATAAAAAGAATCCCATTTCCGCCGAAAACATGTCCGGCCTTGCCCGGCTCATCCGCACCAATTCCCTGGCCGCCATGGAAAACATGGCCCTCTGGCACGAGCGCGACATCAGTCACTCCTCGGTAGAGCGCGTGATCATGCCCGACTCCACCATACTCATGGACTATGTGCTGCACCGCCTGAACGGGCTGCTGCGCAACTTGCGCGTCATTCCGGAAAATATGGCGCGCAATCTCATGGGGTCGTACGGGCTTTTTTTCTCGCAGCGGGTGCTCCTGGCGTTGGTGGAAGAAGCCGCCCTGCCCCGCCAGAAAGCCTATGAAATCGTGCAAAAACTTGCCATGCGCAGTTGGGCGGAGAAAATTCCCTTTTCCGATCTGGTCAGAAGCGACCCGGAAATAACGCCCTTGCTGCAACCGCAAACACTTGCTACTCTTTTTGACACTGCAAGCTATCTGAAACACGAAGACGCCATTTTCAGACGCGTATTCGGCTAAGCCGGACACGCCGCCAAGGACACGCGCATGCAAGACGCCCCCGGAATGAAAAGCCGCCTGGCCCGCATTTTGTACGAAAAATCGTATATGGAAGGGGACTTTCTCCTGACGTCAGGGCGGAAAAGCGATTATTACTTTGACTGCCGCCAAAGTTCCCTGCACCCCGAGGGGGCGTTCCTGATCGGCAATCTGTTTTTACAGATGATGCAGGACATGGCCGTTCACGCTGTGGCCGGCATGACCATGGGAGCGGATCCACTGGTGACGGCGACCTCGGTTTTGGCCTTCCAGCAGAACATCCATTTGCCCGCGCTCATCGTCCGTAAAGAACCCAAGGGGCATGGCACGGCACGTTCAATTGAGGGCCTTGCCAATGTTGCGCCGGGCGCGCGCGTTCTGATGCTCGAAGATGTTGTCAGCACTGGGGGTTCTGTGATAAAAGCATGCAAACGCGTGGAAGAAGCAGGACTGCATGTTGCTTCCATTTTTTGCATCCTGAACAGAGAAGAAGGCGCGGCGGAAGCTTTCAGGCAGGAAAACTATCCCATGCGCTCCATTTTTACCCGTAGCGAACTTGTCGCCCTGGCAAAAGGATCGTGAGCCGGGGCAGGGATACATCGCAATGAGTGTTCGGCCGCGACAACCGGCCGGTTTCCGGCAACCCTCTGCAACCACTGAACGCCATGCCCGCTTTACGCCAAGTACCTGTCCATAAGACACCTGACGCATTCCATTCCAGCATGGTTTCTGCCTGCGCTTCGCGCTATGCCCTTCCCGAGTCGGGCTACCGTATCCCCCCGAGCCACCGCAACCGCGTCTTTGCACGCGGCCTTGCGACGAACGACGGCACGCGGGCAAAACGAGCGCACGCGCTCCTGCCCGCGCTTGTCTGTCTTCTGTTCTTTGTTGCGGTTCCGCATCTTGCCGCAGCGCCCCCCTCGCCCGTTTCCTGGCAAACCGCCATTACCGAGCATCCGGGCACTCCGCCCCGGCTTATTGCCGTGGACAAGCTGCGCCAGCAGCTCTATGTCTTTGAGCGGCACAGCCCGTTACGCCTGTCAAAAATTTACGCCTGCACCACGGGACAGGTCATGGGCGACAAAAGGGTCCAGGGGGATCTGAAAACGCCCGAAGGCGTCTACTTTGTCGTGCAGCACATCAATTCAGGGCTCGATTTTACCATGTACGGCAAAGAGGCCTACACCCTGAACTATCCCAACCCCGTTGATCGCCTGCGCCGCAAAACCGGCTATGGTATCTGGATCCACGGCCGCGGGGAGGGTATTTATCCTCTGCAGACGCAAGGCTGCGTGGCCCTGAACAACAAAGATCTCAACAAGCTCGGCAAGCTGCTCTCTCCCGGCACTCCGGTGGCTCTGACCAGCACCTTTTCCTATTTTCTCGGCAACTCCACCCCGCCTGACGCCATGCAGAATACGGCCGCCGTGCGCGCGCTGGAAAAAAAGGTGCGCAGTTGGGCAAAAGCCTGGGAGAACCGCTCGGACGAGCTCTTTGCCTTTTACGACAAGGACGCCTACAGCATAGCCCAGGGCGAGCCGTTTTCCAATTTTCAGCGCCAGAAAGAACGCCTGTTCAAGTCGCTGCCCTGGATCAAGACGTCGGTGCGCGACATTCAGGTACTGCAAGGCCCCGGTTATTGGGTGACCTGGTTCCACCAGGACTACGAAGCGCCCAACCTGAGCACCAACGGGGTTCGGCGCTTGTATTGGGAGCAGACCCCCAAGGGGGATTTCCGTATCCTCGGTATGGAATGGGCGCCCGGCATGACCACCGGCACCCTCCTGGCCTCCGCGGAGCCGGCCCTGCCCCCGCTTGAGGCCAGCCCCAAGAGCGAAGAACAGGCCATTCCCCTGCCCGAGGCGCGGCAGCAAGCCTCGGCAAACGCCATTAAACCTCCCGTGCAGCAGGTAGCGGCAGCTCCGGCCCCTGTGACGAAAACGGCCGTGCCTGAGACCTCCCCGGCATCTGCCCAGCCTGTACGCCGTGATCACCTGGAAGACCCCTCTCAGGGCAAAATGCCCGAACCTCCCCAAGCGGCAGCCCTGCTGAACGCCAAAAAGCAGCTTGCGGCAGCGGCCTCTTCGTCCCCCGCCGACATACTGGCGAGTCTGCCCCCCGCCTTGCCCTCACAAGGACTTGCCACGCGGGGAGCGCCGGACGCCGACGCGCAAACAGAACCCACCACGCTTGCGGCACAAAGCGCCGCTCCGGCGGCCCCAAACACTCCGGAAGCGCCTTCTCCGGGAACGCTTCCCGAAGCGGCGGCGCAGTCTGACCCCGCTATGACAGTTGCTGCCGTATCGGACAAGACCCTGTTCCGCGCCCCGCTTCCCGAAATGCAGTACTCCATTAACGCCCCGAAAACCGCGGCCAATGCCACGGAATCTCTGACGCGAAAAGAGGGCGACCCCAAACTGGTGGATGCTCAGACCGCTGACACCAAGCCGGCTGACATCAAAGCCGCTGATGCAAAGCCGGTTGAAATGCAAACCGCCAACGCCAAGCCTGCCGAAGTCAAGACCGTCGAGACCAAACCCGCCGAGGTCAAGCCTGTTGACGCCAAGTCCGCGCTCCAGGTTGCTTCCGCTCCTGCTGGGCAAACCGGGCAGCAGGCCGCCGTCCCCGCAACGCCGGGACAGGCGCCCGACGCGACGGCAGCCCGGCCTGCGGCCCAGACTGCCACAGCACCTGACGCCGCCGGCGGCCAGGACAATGACCCCGCGGCTTCCCTTACCCAGGTGGTGGCCGGCGTCACCGCGGCGGTTGAAAGCTGGCGTGCGGATTGGGAAAAGGGCGACCTGGACGCCTATATATCCCATTATGCGCCTAAAGCCGCACAGGGAGAACGTTTCGGGGCACGCGCCATCCGCAAGCACAAGCAGATTGTCTGGGAGAAGATGGCGCCCGCCAAGGTTACGCTCAGCAACCTGCGTATTTCGGTCGACAAGGGCATTGTCCAGGCCGATATGGATCAGGAATACGCGGACAAGAACGGCGGCGGCGACAAGGGTATAAAGACCCTGACCTTCACCAACAGCAACGGCAAGTGGCTTATCACCAAGGAAATCTGGACAGCCGCGCCGTAAGGCTCGCAAAGTTCCGCCCCTTGCGCATACCCTGCTGGAGTTTCCCCCGGTTTCCGCAAGGGGCTTTCTTTCCCCTACCCGCGCCGAAATGCGGCAGCGCCGTTTTTGGGACGCGCGGGTTCCTGGGCTTACGTAACACACAGGACTGTTGACGCCCTGCACCTTCCCCTGCCCTGCCGCCCGGTTTTTCCGGCAACGGCTCTCCGCAGGGGGCATTTATCTGGAGACATGATGAAACCGGTCATAAAAAAGCAGGTTGACTACCGCATACTGCTGATGCGCGACGACATGCCCGCCCGGACGTTGCATATTCACCCGATCCTTCTGCGCGTTTGCGTGGCAATTTTTTTCCTGCTGCTCCTCGGCGGAGCCGCCGGTATCGCGGGTGGCGTCCATTACTGGAAAAAATACCACGATCTCTCCGCCCAAACCCGGGATCAGGCGGCGGAACTGGCCGAAGCCCGCCTGCATCTGGAGCACTACGTCAACAAGGAGGCCATCGACAAAGCAAGGATAAATGACGGCACCTCCCAGCCCCGGACCAAAAATGAAGAAATAGGCGCTGAAGCGCGCGCGCAGAAAGCCCTGCAAGCGGCGGCCAATGCCACCATCGGGCAACCCGGCGCGGTCAATGCTACTTCCGCCGTGCCTTCGCCGCCCCCGGCGGATGCACAGAACGCGACGGAGCCCCCGCCGCCTGCCGGCAACGGCACCTCCCAAAACCCCACCTGGGAAGCGTTTCGTATCTCCAGCGAGGGTAGCCCCGTGCGGGTCAGCAACTTTTCCGGACGCTCCATGCCGTTGCAGCGCCTACATATCAACTATGAGCTTTCCGCCCAGGAAGACGAACAGGGAACCCTCTCCGGCCAGGTCAGGTACATTGCCGTTTTTACAAACGGCACCCGGCTTCCGCTGGATATACAGCGTTCCGGCGACTCCCGCTTTTCCCTCGACCGCGTCACCCACATGAAGGTTATGGAGGGAGATGCCCGGCTGCCCCAGACCTACCAGATGAAAGATGTTGAAGGCATTGACGTGATCCTTGATATGGACGGCAACGCGACTTACTATGACAGGTACCCGTTCAGCAGGTAATTCCCCGTTCCGGCAGCGCCGCGCGACGGCGGGACGGCCGAAACGGCACGCGCACCTGCGTTCCGCGTGGCTACTCCATTTTTGCAGCATATACAGGACAATACGCACATGAGTTCAACGGACACCGCTTCTTCTGCCGCAGCCACGGGCTCCGGCGCCGAAACCCCCGGCAAAGATTTTATCCGGGCAATGATCGAAAGCGACATAGCCACGGGCCGCCGCGGCAAAAGCCTGCACACCCGATTCCCCCCGGAACCCAACGGCTACCTGCACCTCGGGCACGCCAAGTCCATCTGCCTGAACTTCGGCGTGGCGAAAGAATACGGCGGCAAGTGCAATCTGCGCTTTGACGACACCAATCCCCTGAAGGAAAGCCAGGAATACGTCGATTCCATCCGCACCGACGTGCGCTGGATGGGTTTTGACTGGGAAGACCGCGAATTTTACGCCTCAAACTACTTTGAGCAGCTCTACGTGTTTGCCGAACGGCTCATCACCATGGGCAAAGCCTATGTGGACAGCCAGAGCGCGGAAGAAATCCGCGCGGCCCGCGGCACCCTCACAACGCCGGGGGCAGACAGCCCCTTTCGCAACCGCACGGTGGAAGAAAACCTCGGCCTTTTCCGCCGCATGCGCGCCGGGGAGTTCCCCGACGGTTCCCATGTGCTACGCGCCAAAATCGATATGGCTTCCCCCAATATCGTCATGCGCGACCCCACTCTGTACCGCATCCGCCGCGCCACCCACCACCGCACCGGCGACAAGTGGTGCATCTATCCGCTGTACGACTACACGCACTGTATCTCGGATTCGCTGGAAGGCATCACCCATTCCCTGTGCACCCTGGAATTCGTCAACAACCGGGAATTGTATAACTGGGTGCTTGATACCCTTGAGATCTTCCGCTCCGAACAGACGGAGTTCGCCCGCCTTTCCATCACCCGCACCGTGCTTTCCAAGCGCAAGCTGATCCAGCTTGTGGAGGAAAAACACGTGGCCGGGTGGGACGACCCCAGGATGCCCACCCTCTCCGGCATGCGCCGCCGGGGTATTCCCCCGGAAGCCCTGCGCGAGTTCTGCAAACGCATCGGTATATCCCGGGCCGAGAACACCGTGGAATTCGGCCTGCTGGAGTTCTGTATCCGCGAATGCCTGAACGCCACAGCCCCGCGCGCCATGGCCGTGCTTGACCCCCTTAAGGTCATTATTGAAAACTACCCGGCCGATCAGGTGGAATGGTTCGATCTGCCCCTGACTCCCGACGCCCCGGAAAAAGGCGTGCGCCGCATTCCCTTCTCCCGGGAGATCTGGATTGAACGAGACGACTTTCGCCCGGAAGCGCCCAAAAAATTCCATCGCCTCTCCCCCGGCAAGGAAGTACGCCTGCGCTGCGCCTATTACATTACCTGCAAGGAAGTGCGGCAGGATGCCCAGGGGAACATAACCGCCCTCATCTGCACCTATGACCCGGAAAGCCGGGGCGGCGGCACCCCGGACGGGCGCAAGGTCAAGGGCACCCTGCACTGGGTGTCGGCCTCGCACGCCCGCGAAGCCGAAGTGCGCCTTTACGACCACCTGTTCGTGCAGGACGACCCGGAAAATGTGGAAGAAGGCAAAACCTTCCTCGACAGCCTGAACCCGGACTCGCTGAAAAGAGTCACCGCCCTGGTGGATCCCACCCTTACGGAACTCGCCCCCGGCGAGACCGTACAGTTCGAGCGGTTGGGGTACTTTTGCGCCGACCCGGACTCCACTCCCGGCAAACCGGTGTTCAACCGTACTGCGACCCTCAAAGATACCTGGGCCAAGGTGGAGGCAAAGGAATAAAAGCTGGACATCCGGTGAGGGGGCCTTCCCCTGAAGCCATGTGCCGCTGTTTTGCTTGCCCGAAACAGCGGCACAACTATTTTTAGAGCAAATTCATAATGAAATTGGACAAGGATCGAATTGCCTCCGGCGGCCAAAGGGACTGAGTCCCTTTGGAATCCCGCAATTATAGCTGCCTTTGCAGGAGTAATTTCAAAATTAAACTGCTCTACGACATTGCGCCGGGGACGGAGTCAACGTGTTCTCCGGCATGTTTTTCGACAGCTGCACACTCAACGGGGGAGCGGGAAACGACAGCTTCTACGGGCGCTTCGTAGACAGTATCGTCAACGGGAGCGCAGGCAACGACGTGTTCGGCAGGACCATCAACCTGAACGATATCAAGCCGGTGACATCCCGGCGAGACCCCATCCTGTTTTCACCTGAGATCCACCCAAGAGGGTCTCATCCATCTTGCCCTGCGATTACTCCTGCGCTGTTCAGGCTGCCGCAGACGCAGGTTTTGCACTCATGCGGGAAATCAGCGCATGCAACAGGAATACGTCGGCGCAAAAAACATGGCATCTTTGCTGTATGCATCCTCCTTTGCGGGATGGTTATTATTGCGCGCCCTTCTGCCACCGTTCCAGAAACGCCGCCGCACCGTCAGGCGTCATGTAGCGCTCCAGCATGCCTTTGGGGGCCTTGGCAAGATCGATGAGCAAAAACGCATCCAGACTGTTGAAGGTCACATCCATGTGAAAAGCCGCTATTCGTCCCCCCAGCTTGAGGTAATGCTTGAACAGGATGGGCACGCCGCGTCCGCCTTCCATGTCGCGCACCAGGGAAACAAGCCCGTTATACGGCAGCGTGCCAGGCAGAGGGATGGGAGACCCCCGGCGCAGAAGTTCTTCCGGAGCATGCCGTCCGCGGACCTGCAGGGCGAGCGCCGGGCTGCCGTACTGGCCGCTCAGGTAGTCAATCACCGCGCGTAGCGACGCCGGGGAATAGTCCAGTCCCATGCTTACCGGGCCGAACAGGCAGCGCACTTCCGGATTGCGCAGCACAAACGCGCCTATGCCTTTCCAGAGCAGCAGCAGCGGCGCATACTCCCGCTGAAAGTCCGGGTGCACTACCGCCCTGCCCAGCTCCAGAGCCGTGCCGTACTCCTTGAAAAACCTGCGGCCCATACGGAACAGCGTGCTTGTATACAGTCCCCCGGGGCCGTGCGCCGCCAGCAGTTCCTGCGCCTTGCCCAAGCGGTAGGCCCCGGCAAGGCGCCCCTGAGACTCATGCCACAGCAGCAGGTGGTAATAGTCGCGGTCATAGGCGTCCACATCCCGCGCTTTGCCGCTGCCCTCGCCCACCAGGCGGAACGTATGTTCGCGCAGCACGCCCACCTCGTCCAGCAGGACGGGAGACTGCTCGCCGCGCAGGCAGTAGACCGCATATTCCCCTTCGCGCAGCAGCAGGCTGTCCGCGGGCAGGGCGTCGATGATTCTGCGCAGGGCGGCCGGTTCCTGAGACGCGGCTACCGGTTCCATACCCCGCGCCTGCGTGGCCGCGGGAACCCGGCGAAGCGTAGCCCCAAGGGAGTAACTGCGCTGGCGCAGGTATTCCGTGGCAGCCTCCGGTGAGCCCAGAAGGCGCAGGGTCTCGGCCTCCACGGGCCTGCCCGCCAGGAGGCGCACAGTCCCCCCCTTGCGGCGCAGCATTTCCTTGGGCAGCATCAGGGTGCGCAGCAGGGGATGTACCAGGCCGGCCATGGAGAACAGCAGGCTGTTGCGGCCTTCAAAATACAACGGCAGAACAGGCGCTTTATGACGCAGGGCAAACCGCGCGGCGGTCGTCTGCCAGGGCGAATCGACAATGCCCTTGCCGCGCTGCCAGAAAGATACTCCGCCGGCGGGGAAAAAGGCCACCGCCCTGCCCTCCTGCAGAGCCTTGTCGGCAAGGCGCAGGGAAGCGGCGTTGCGCCCGGCGGCGGAACTGCCGGACAGCACATCCAGCGGCAGACAGCAGTCACGCAGGGGCGCAAACGCGCCAAGCAGCGCATTGGCCATGATCTTCAGATCCGGTCTATGCGGCAGCAGCGCGGCCATGAGCGCCAGCCCGTCTATTCCCCCAAAGGGATGGTTGCAGACGATAACCAGCGGGCCGGACGCCGGGAGCTTTGCCGCAAGCTCCGGATCGGGAGCCACAGCAATATCCAGCCTCCGTAGCGCCTCCACGGCAAAAGCCCGCGCGTCCAGCCCCGGAGGCAGCGCACGCAGCATGCCGAGCAGCGTGCGGATCTTCAATGCGTGCGCCAGAACCGCACTTACCGGACGGGGTATGCGCCGCACCGCGGCAGGAAAGCAGGAGGAATCCAGGTACGCGGAAGGCGCACCAGCCGCTTGTGTCCCAAGAACGCCTGGTACGTTCTGAAGCGAGAAGGAGGGAGTAAAGGAGGAACCGGCCGCAAGAATGGAATCGGTATGATGATGGCTGTCAGAGAGTTGCATAACTATTCTCCTCAGTGTTCACTGTTATCGAGACGTTCGGTGATCCATACGCTGCCGCGCCTGTTTCACCGTGCCCCGGCAAGGACGCTTTCAGGCGTCACTTCCGTGGCGTTTTGACAACCATACACAGATGGCGCGTCTCAATATAGATAGAAAATTAGTTATGACGACTTTTTTTGTTATTTTCTCTGCAAATTCCCGAATACCGGGATAAACCGTACCATAATCAGGGAAGCGGCGGCGAAACCCACCCCCAGCCAAAAGGGGATGCGGTAGTCGATCATCCAAAGCGTGCCGCCCACCAGAGGCACCACCACGGCGGCGATATGGTTGACGGTAACCCCCACGGCCATGCTGGGGGCGATATCCGCCGGATCGACAATCTTCTGAAAAAATGTGCGGATGGACATGGTAAAATTGAAGAGCACCTGATCGAGAATATACAGGGCAGCCGCAATCCAGGGGCTTTCGCAGTAGGTGTAGGCCATGCATATGCCGATAAGCAGCAGGTACTTGACCGTCAGGAGCTTTCGCTCGCCCACCCGGTTGATGGCCTTGCCGATGTGCGGATTGAGGATCCAGTTTACCATGTTGTTGAACAGAAACATCATGCTCATTTCCACCAGGGAAAACTGGAACCGCTGCACCAGCAAAAAGATGGAAAAGACGGTGAATATCTGCCGCCGCGCCCCGGAAAGGCAGGTCAGCACGTAGAACAGCCAGTAGCGCTTTCTCAGCACCAGACGGGTCTGCTGTTTGGGCAGATCCGCCACTTCGGGTCTCTGGAAAAAGGCCCAGGTTCCGGCGGCAACAGCCACAGAACCGGCAATGCCGAAAAGCCAGCGGTATTCCAGCAGGGTCGCCAGCAGCAGGATCATCCCGCCCATAAGAAAACTGCCTGCGGCCGTGGCCGCCCGCAGCCGCCCCATGACCACGGGGGCTTCGATGACCGAAAAATATTGCAGGGTAAGGGACTGGTTGGTGGCCTCAAAGTAGTGGAACCCGAAGGACAGGAGCAGAGTCCAGAAGATCTGCCCTTCAAAGGTTGGGAACCAGCCCGTACAGCATACCCCCACCCCGCAGAGCACGATGGTCAGCGATGTCAAGGTTACCTCGCGCATGAAGCAGAGCAGAAGGATGACGCCTACGGAAAGCAGGCCGGGCACTTCCCGCACCGAATGCACGATACCGTTCTGTTCCCCGGTCAGGTGGGCCATTTCAACAGCGAAGTTGGTGTACAGCGCGTTCCACCCCTGAAAAGCGGCGGCCTGGGCGAAGGTCAGCACCATCAGGTACAGGTACATGGGCCGGGTGACGGGATTTTTATGGGGCTGCATGGGCGTTCCGCAAAGGGTTCAGGTGGGATGCAACACAGGGAAGAGGGGCAGAAAGGCGCATGGCGGCCAAGGACGCATCCCCGGCCGCCGGACAAGCGAACGACACCGGGGCGCAGTGGCCCCGGTGTCGGCAAAAAGCTGGATGCAAGTGTCTATAGGCCCTTTTTCGCCATCAGGTCAATAACGTCCGTCACCCGGCAGGAGTAGCCCCATTCGTTGTCGTACCACGAAACGACCTTGGCCACCGTGGGGTCGGACATGCTGGTATACTCCGCTTCCACAATGGAGGAATGGGAGTCACCCTTGAAGTCCGAGGATACGAGTTGCAGTTCGCTGTAGGCCATAATACCCTTGAGCGGGCCTTCCGCCGCCTCCTTGATTACCTTGCGCAGGGTTTCGGTATCCGTGGGCTTTTCCAGAATGGCGGTAAAGTCCACGATGGACACCGTGGGCGTGGGCACGCGCAGGGCGTAGCCGCTGAACTTGCCCTTGAGCTCGGGAATGACCTTGGCCACGGCCTGGGCGGCCCCGGTGGAGGTGGGAATGATGTTGCAGGCCGCGGCTCTGGCCCGGCGCAAATCTTTGTGCGGCAGGTCGAGGATGCGCTGGTCGTTGGTGTAGGAGTGCACTGTGGTCATGACCCCGGTCTTGATGCCGAAGTTCTTGAACACCACAAGCGCCACAGGAGCCAGGCAGTTGGTGGTGCAGGAGGCGTTGGACACGATGTGGTGCCTGTCCGGGTCGTACTTGTCCTGGTTGACCCCAAGGACGATGGTGATGTCCTCTTCCTTGGTGGGCGCGGTGATGATGACCTTTTTCGCGCCGGTGTCGCGGTGCACGCCGGCTTCCGCCCCGGTGCGGAAAATGCCGGTGGATTCCACCACGATATCCACGCCGAGATCGCCCCAGGGAAGCCGTTTGGGATCGCGTTCGGCCAGGCTTTTCACCGTCCAGCCGTCCACGTGCACGGTATCGCCTTCCACCACGGGGGCAAAGGCCGACTGCCCGTAGTTGGTGTCGAACTGCAGCAGGTGAAAGTTGGTGTGGGCGTCAAACAGGTCGTTGACGGCGACTATTTCAACGCTGTCCCTGTATCGCTGGTGCAGCGCGCGGAAAACCTGTCTTCCTATGCGGCCGAAGCCGTTGATGGCAACACGTGTTTTTTTCATACTCATTCCTGCTTTTGGTTGCAGGGCGGAACGCACCTTACGCCCGCCTCTCTCCCGCCGCCCCGCAGGGTGACGTTAAAAACCGCTTCCGCATCTTCCTTATACCAATCGGAAAACGGCCTAGTCCTCGAAAATTTGGTAGTTGTACTTGGTCAGCAGCTCGTAGTCGGCGCGCAGAGCCTCGTGCAGACGGGCGTTTTCAATGGCGATGGCCGCCACGTGCGAAACCGCCATCAAAAAATCCTGCTCGTCCGCGGTAAAGGTGCGCTCTTCGCCCGTATAGATGCGCAGCACGCCCACGGGGCGGTGGTCCACCCGCAGGGGTACCACCAGAACGGAGACCAGCCCTTCCGCCTTGGCCGCTTCCGGATACTGGAAGCGCGGGTCGTTGCCGGCATCCTTGATATGCACGGGGGCGAGCGTGCTCAGCACGTCCGCGTCGATGCGGCTCTTTTTCAGTTCCACCTGCCCTTTGCGCAAATACCCTTTGCTCAGACCGTAGCTGGCGCTGGCCAGCAGAAAAGTGCCCGTGCGATCCAGCAGCCGTAGCGTGCACGCCTTGCATGAAAGGGTATGGGCGATCTGCTCCACGACCTTCTGCAGAACCACCTGAGGATCAAGACTGGAATTAATCACCGTCGCCACTTCATACAAGGGTTTGAAATAGCATTTTGTCTGCGATGCCATACTGGGCCTCCTGTACTGAGGATAAATTCGCACGCCCGTACCGGCGGGCAATGCCGGGCATACGGGCCTGCATCCGTCCGCCGCATGGCGGAATAATGCACGCGGCTGCCGCCGTACTTTTCCGAAATCAAACTTCAATTTACGCCAGAGAGAACGGTAAAGCAATGCGCCGCCCCTGCCGCAGAGGACAGGTTTTCTACGTTTGACAGATATTTTCATCTATGTAAACCTATGGATTACAAAAAGAGTATTCTTTTCAGCAATGCCCGGCGGGCGTCAGCCCTGCCCTGGCTCCCCGGCAGAGCAAGGATCGGAGCGCGGCTGGCACCATACGGCAGAGAAGGCTCGCGGGCTTTCTCTCAACATGATTTCCAGCCTGCCTGGGTGCGTCTTTTTCCCGAAACCTTCTTCCCGGCCGAGTGCGCCTTGGAAAAAAAGACGGTAAGGTGAAAAAAAATGTTGACGTACCCCCTCCGCTCAGGTAAACACCCTTCTCGCGGCAACGAAAAGAGCCGCATCGGCACGCGTCCCCATCGTCTAGCCGGCCCAGGACAACGGCCTTTCACGCCGTCGACAGGGGTTCAAATCCCCTTGGGGACGCCAACTTTACAGAGATTGCGATTCGGCGTGTGCCAATTTATGTGCCAATCGCTTTTTTAGAGGCCTCGAAAGGTAGTACTTTCGGGGCCTTTCTCTTTACAAACACTCCCTCCAATTTGTCCGGCTGAACGCCCAGACTTTTAATGTACCGGGCGGTGGTATTAGGGTTTTTGTGCCGAAGCACCGCCTGTACGGTGGGTATATCCAGCCCCTCATAGGCCAGAATGGTTGCCGAGAGGTGCCTGATGGCATGGAAGCCGAATGGCTTTACCTTGGCCCGCTTGCAGAGACGGGCCATATAATGCTGTCTCGCTGCAAACGGTTCGCCGGTAGCCGGGTCAGTGAAGACGTGGCCGGACCGACTGCGTAGCCTATGCGTTGCCAAGGTGCTATGCAGTTCGGTCGTCATCGGCAGCCACGCATATTCCATGCCGCCATGCCCTGTCTTGCGTGTCCCGAGCCGTATTTTCCGGCCTGCAAAGTCCACATCATCCCATTGCAACCGAAACACTTCCGCCCTTCTGGCTCCGGTATGAAGCATGAAGAGCAGGAAGGCTTGGTCCTGTGGTGACGCTTCAGCATGCACCTTCCAGAAGTCCTCTTCTGAGGGCACATACCGGGGCTGCTGGTCCGCTGGGAATTTCTCGACTTCCTTGAACGGATTGACTGCGGGTAGTCCGTAATACTTTTTTCCCCATTCCCAGGCCGCAATCAGGTTTTTCCTGGCCTTGTTCGCTGCGTGCCCGGAAGACTTCAGGGCAATATGCCTGAGTGCGTTCAGGGCCATTGCAGGGCTGAGTTCTTCCGAGGTGACCGTTGGGGGAATTGCCTTAAACAGGTATTTGAAGGCCAGCTTCTTTTCAGCCGCTGTCTTTTTGGCAAAGCGTTCCTTCGCCATGTCGAGATAGGCGTTATTGAAGTCAAGCAAGGACACCATGGGGGTCGTGCAGCTTTCCGCTGCCCACCCATCCGCGTCCTGCGTTGCTTCCCATTTTTTTGCCTCCTGCTTTGTGGGAAACACCTTTGTCTTGACTTGCCCTTGAATCATGCGCTTTGCCCGCCATTTTCCGTTGGGCATCAGGTATGGCATGCGTACCTTCCTTTATTTCCACTATTCGATTTTCAGAGAACCTGACGGCGGCACCTGGTGAAGGCTGGAAACCGCCTAGCGCGTCCTTGTGCCTATAGACCCAACCTTGGGAAACATTCAAGAGGTTCGCAACCTGTGCCGCGGTCAGCATGGTTATTCCCCCATCTCCTGGCGCAGGTCTTCTTTGATGTAGTACTTTCTGTTGTTTTCCAGGCACAAGGCCTCAACTGTGCGGCCAAAAGTGCCCCAATGAATGCTCGCCCGACGGTGATTCATTTTCCCGATGCGAAAGAGGTCTATGGACTGGCCCATGCGGATGAGACGGAAAATAGCCTGGGGGTCAAGGACTGGTTCACAGCTTACCCACGTAGGTATGTGGCGCTGGTACGCGGCCGTGATGTTCTGAAACCGATCAAACATTCTGGCTGCTCCGGGTTCTTCTTTCCCCTCAAAGTCGCCTGAGTATGTGATGCCGAAACTGTCGTTTGAGTCCAACAGGTCAAAGTCGCGCTGCGCCGTCTCGTCGCCCTTGGTCAGAATCTGAACGTGGTTCCCGCTTTCCTTGATGACCCCGATCACTTCCCGCGTGGCCGTGGTATCAAAGCCGATCGGATACGGGTCGCAGGTGAAGCAAAGCATGATCTTTTTGCCCTGGCCGCGCATGCCGGCAAGCTGCTGACGGACGGCTTCCACGATGCCGGGACGCGGATTGACGGTATCACCCCACGGCTTACCAAAACGCTTTGCCATTGCGCGGGCGTAGCAATAAGTGCAGCCGTGCGGGCACGAGTCATAAATGTTTACGGCCAAGTCGCAGTATTCACGGGCACGGGTGCGCGGTTCATAGATGGGGCGGAACATCTTGATCTCCTCTCGGCAAACTCTTCTCAATTCCGCACTGCTTGGCGGCCATTCGCGTCACCTGTCTGCGGCGCGGCTCCGGCTTCCACTTCGCAGCCTTGTCAAACAGGCGCTTCCGGTAGGCTTCGCCGAGATCGGAGACGCGATTGATGGCCTGTATTACGTCGTCCGGCGTTATCTCGCCCGGGGCATCCCCCAGGCAACGCGCTTCAAATTCGGATAGGGTCAGGGACATCCTTTCTTCCCCCTTTTGGTATAGCAAAACGGACACTCCCGAAGCCTGCTTACTGTGCCGCACTTGACGCACGGCTTTGCGCTGAGGCCGTCGGTCAGCCGGGCCATTTTGCACGAGCCGTTGATCTGAGCCCAATTCTTTTGTTTGCGGGGCTTGGCCGGTGATTCTTGTGGTGTTTGGCTCATGGGACCATCACCCCTTCTATGTTCTCCGCTACAAAGCGCGGCAGGTCATCAGCATGGCAGGCGCAACGGCATACGTTTCTATTCCAGTAGAAAGCGCATGTGTTCTCATCCGGCCGGAAGTAGGGCATGGAGTGATCTACAATGAGCATGACCGGGATGTTCAGCGCGCACGCCATGCCAAGCTCCACATGAGTGCCGCGCCCACCGGGGAGCAGCACGACCACGGCATCGGCGCTCACAACTCCGCGCCTCTCGTTCTCCGCAACCTCCTTCAGCCTCTCAACGCCCTGCCCCTGGACGGATCCGTGCAATGTCCAGTCATAGGTTATACTGTGGCCCGCGCTTATCAGAGCGTCGCGCACGGCCTGCACCTGACGGTAATTCTCCAACTTGGATGCGATGTAGATTTTCACAGGATGCTCCTAATAAATGATATGCGAGCGGAGGCGTCGGCCGGACTCGAACCGGAAAACCAACCGTCTTTATGCGCGCGCAACCCGCCACGGGGACGCCTTCCGCTCAGTCGCTGCCGGGATTTCTTGCTCCCGGCAGGTCAGAGGGGGAGGGAGGATTTTATTGGTACTCACGCCCCACGTATCGGAGGGCGGTTGTCACGATGTGCCAGGCTTCAGACTCGGCGCGTTCCCGCTTCTCAGGGTGGAAGCCGTCCCGCCTGACCACGCGCCCGGCCTGAGACTTCCACTCATAGAACTCGCTTTCTAAGGCGCTGGCGGCGTCTTCGTGTCCGTAAACGACGGAGTGGGAGCGCCGGGCACTGGTCAGTTCCTGGGCCAGCCTGATCAGGGTATCTCGCCCGATCACTTCGATAGCTTCCTGCAGGGCTATGTCGCTCATTTGTACGCTCCACAGGCCTTTTGCCTCTTATCAACAAGCACGAACCGACCGCGTTCATCCATCCCTTGCGCAGCGCACCACGACCCATTGCGTCTGTGCGTGCCGCCAAGCGGTTCGCATATGACTTTCATCCTCCTGCGATGCGCACAGGTTCTGCATGTACGACCTTTCATTGCACCGCCCCTATGCCTTCGGGCTGGCCCTGTGGCGTGGCTGGAGGTACGGGCGCGAAGTTAATCAGATCGTCTCCGCAGTCCGCGCAGGAGGTATCGCCGTCCACGTCTCGGTGAACGCAGGCGGAGCAGCTTCTTTCCCCTTCGTCCAGGGCGTCAAAGTCAACGCCTTCTTCAGTGGTCGGGGCTTCCTCTTCCGGCGCGGCGATGATCTCGGCTTCCAGGGTGTAGGCGCGCGTAAGCGTGATCATATCCTTGGTGGAATTGGGATCGCCGAAGGCGGGCATCTGGATCTGATCGTTGGGGATGGTAAACTCGGTAACGGTGCTGGCATCGTCGCCATAGTGGACGCGGAAGACGGTTTCATTCTCCCGCTGTTCCAGGATCTCACCATACAGGGTCACTGTTTCCGGCTCTTCCTGTTCGGCGGAGGCTTCGGCGGTTTCGGGTTCGACGGGCCGCGCTGCAGCCGCTTCAGGTTCGGGCTGCTTGGGTGCATCCATGGGCAGCAGCAACTGGCGGTCCTTGTCGGTCATGGGGCGGCGCTGTATCTCGCGGTGCGGCCACTCGCTTTCCACGTAGACAAGCTGCATGGTGTTAAAGTCGCCGATCACGTCGCAGTCAATGGCGCGCTCTTCCTCGCCAGCATCAAAGACCGCAGACGCCTTGTAGGCTTCCTTTTCAGCCTCCTTGCTCTTGGAGCTGTAGTGGGATGCCTGCTCCTTGTACTGTGTGCGTCGGGCAAGGGCCTCGGTCACGCGCCGCGCGCACTCGTTCAGTTCTTCCGGCGTGAGTTCCACCACAGCCCGAACGGTTTCCGTGCGCAGCTTCTGCTTGTAGGGCATGGCCTGGGGCGTCTCTTCTTCCACATCCTCTGCGGCGGCGGGTGCCGTTTCGGCGGGCGGCTCCTGGGCAGCGTCGACCGAGGCAGGCGCCTCCACCTTCAGGTGCCGGGCAAGGCCGCTCTCCTCGGCAATATCCCAGGCGATCAGGAACTCGATGCCCTTGTACCCTTCCTGCAGGTCGACAATATCGTCACCCTCAAAGCGCAGATTGTCCTTGTGGAATGTGAAGGCGCGGTCCTTTCCCTTGGGTCCGGCGACGGACAGCGTGATCCGGCCGTCCGTAATCTCTGTCACGTCCGCCTTGAAGCGGCAGGCGTGGGGCTGTTCGGTCCCGGCCGCGGCGACGGGCTCCTGTTGTTCCGCATCCTCACCTTCCGGTTCTGCCCGGGGCGCTTCTTTGCGTTGGCCGTCGTGCAGGCCTTCCTGTTCCGCCAACCATTCAGGCACCGTTATTTCCACATCCGAGTCGCCGCGCTCCCCGTCGTATTCAATCTGGCCTTTGGGGAGCCACACGGGTTCGTCGGCGCCGCAGTCGACCAAGATCGCCTCCTCGGTTTCCTGTACGATTTCGCCGTAGACGGTGATATTTTCCGGTTCCGGCTGGGGCAGGGCTTGTGCTTTCTTTCGGGCCATGGGGTTGCTCCTGTTTCGTTTTCTGTCTGAGAGTTAAAAGGGAATCGCAGGGCTATGCGGCACGTTCCGGCCGTACTTGGCTCTGATGTCTTCGGCCATGGATTGCGCCAGGTTGTGCGCGGCCCGGCACCTTGCGTCCAGCTTCGCTATGTGGGCCTCGTCCCGCTCGATGCGGTCAACGATCAGCTCGAACTCGGGCGCTTTGGGATAGCGCGGGTCGAAGCTGATAAAATCTATCCAGGCCAGCCCGTATACCCACATGTAGCCGTGGATCTGGTTCCGGTATTTGCGGAGCTGCCCGAAGCGATCGAAGTGATATATTGTGTTTTCCGGGCACTTGGCCTCTACTCCGCCGTCCCGACCAACAAGGCCGTCAATGGTGCCGCCCACGTAAGGAAGCGTCGGGGACACGCGGAATCTCGCCTTGCGTACTTCCACCAGATGCTTTTCCTGGTAGGACTGCAGCGCAAGCCACTCGTTTTGAATGCCCCACTCCCGCGCGCCGGTCGGCGCCTTCTCTTCCTCCGGCATGTAGCCGACCATCTCCGCAGCCAAGCGGCGCACCACGGCCAGGGCGGTCGCGTCGAACCTGTCCGGCTCGTCTTCTCTGTAGCCGACCATGAGCCGGTCGAAGCTGGAGGGGGTAAGGAATTTAGGCCTGGGCATCGTGCGCCGCCTTTGTCAAAAGCGCCGCGGTTGCGTCGCTCACCTTGAAGTGTTTACGGATACCGGCCAGATCTATTTTCCCGTCCCGGAGCGATGCCACGGCGCCCGGCCATTTCTCATGCCCCGGGGTCAGCTCGGGCAGGGCCACCTGCGGCTCCTTCGGCCGGATGCGCAGGGCGTCGACCAGTTCCCCAAAGGCGCGCACCTGCTCGACAAATATCTGCACGCGGCGGCCGGTCCATTTCTCGATGTGGGGTGTGCCGTACATTTTGGAGATGATCTTGCAGTTCGTCGCGTTCAGGATCATCGGCTTGATGTCAGGCTCCCGAAAGCGCGCGACGATGCATTCCTCCTTCTTCCCGTCCGGCCCGACCACCATCTCCAGTCCCACGGACTGGACTGTGGCGATCTTCTCCTCCTCGGGATCGAATGCGTAGCTCCCGAGGTAGTCGGGGTTGTGCAGCTTTTTCCAGTGCGTAAGTTTTTGGTCAATCACGCTGCTTCCTCCACTGCCCTCCGCATTGCTGCAATCACCGCATCACTGGCATCGCATTCGTCTTGCAGCGCCCTGTTAGCCGTGCGTAGCCGTCTCACTTCTTCATCGATTGGGCCAAGCGCGAAGGAATAAAGCCCCATCCATTCCGCAGGTGGCAGAGTCCGCTCGCAGCGGTGGCAGATATATCCGCCGCTGTTGGACTCATAGAGGTAGTTGTCCATTTCCTTTCCGATACACACCGGGCAGAGCATATCTGTCTTCGTCCGTTCGGATTTGACTTCCCAGAACGCCTCTTCTTTCACGAGTCCCTTCTCCAGGGTTTGAACTTTGCCGAACATAGCTACACCTCCCCTTCACCTAAATTCATTGGCAGCGCTGAAATATAGCCGCTTTCCGGGCAGCACCCGGCGCACTCATGCGGAGTGCACGTCTCACCACTGATGCGGCATGTCAGGGCGTTCGTAGCGGACAGGCCGGAATATGGGCAGATGAATGCCGGTGCGCCTGGCGTGTTGAGTGTGGACTGCTGGCACATGCTAAAAATCCCCCGTTATTTTCCCGCCGATGGCCTGCACAATGGCAACAGCGGCCAGTCCGCCCGCAGCTATCAGGTAGCGGAGTATGATTGCGTGCCCTTCTCTGGTGCGTGCGCAGATAAGGCGCTTGCCAATGCGGGTGATGATCATGTCTGTTGCTCCCTACTTTGCGAAAAACTTGGCAAATTCGGCGTTTCCGTATCTGCCCTTGGTCAGGTCGATAATTTCCTGAACGGTGTACTTAGCTTTGGCCTTGATGCTTTCGACAAAGCCCTTTGTCCCGGCAGCGCATGCGCCTGTAATGACGCGGTAAGCTTCGATGGCATCCGCTTTGGACAAAATGCTGTCTAAGGTTAGATTTTTAAACTTGCCCATGTCTCTGCTGCCGATTTTATAAATCAGGTCGGCGCGAGCTTCCTTCAACGTGGCCCCGTGCGCCCACTTTCCCTTGGCATCAGTCACAAGGTATTCAATGCGCTCTTTGCCTATCTGCCGCGTGCGGTAGATGTTTCCGCGATGAGAAACGACTTCGGAAAAAACTCCGTCGACCTTGATGTACTTGCCGTCTTCCCAGGTCATTTTCTCACGGAAGGTGCGCAGTTGGTGCTGCAATGATTGCTGGAAACCGGGGGCAGGTTTGCCAATTTTGACCTGCGATTTATTTTCGCTCGTCAGGCTGTCGGCGTAGAGGTCGCCGCCGATGGTCAGGGTAGCACCCTCGGGCACGGTAAGGCTCGTCAGGCTGGGGGCGCGGAGGT
>JAVBTB010000052.1:0-60779 GCA_031556355.1 Desulfovibrio sp.
ACGCACGATTTGACCGGCGCCGACGGCAAAAGCTACGGCACGCTCGATCTGAACACCGACGGCACCTACACCTACACCAAGCCGGCGGGCAACGATTTTGCCGGCGACATCGTGGTGGCCTACACCATCAAGGACGCGGACGGCGACACGGCCAGCTCCGACCTGACCCTGCGCGTCAAGGACGCCGGCGTCATTGTGACGCCGTTGGCTTCCAGCGCGGGCGGGCCCGGCATTGTGGCGAATGAAGCATATCTGGAAGCGCATGCTCCGGATACGCATGGTGGTCGTGCCGTTGACCACGTTGACACCTGGACGGGAACGAAGACCCTTACCTTTGAAGCGCCTGACGGCTTGCAGTCCGTGACCATCGAAGGCGCGGGCGGGCTGGTGACTCTGGTTGCGGGCTCTACCGCGGTTATTCAGGGGTATTACGGCAGAATGGAAGCCACCCTGACCTATGACGCCGCTACCAAGATCGGCTCCGTATCCTACCGCTATCTGCTTGTGGATCGCGTGGAACATCTGGAAGGCAACAGCGTCATGCCGATTCTGGACGTGAATTCATCCCCCGAGAGTTTCTCGGTAATGGTGACGGACACGGACGGCGATGCGGGTCACCTCAATATTGACGTGGCCATATGGGACGACGTGCCCACTCTGTATGGGAACGCGGATTTGATTCTGCACCCGGGGCACACGGCCGTGGGCATAGTGACGCTGGTGGAAGGCGCTGACGGAGCCGACTGGAGCACCTTTACCCTGAACGGGCAGAAGATTGTCTTTGGTGCCGATCATAAGGCCGTGGTGAATACTGCCTATGGACCGGTGACGCTGACGGACAACCAGGACGGCACTTTCTCTTACAGCCTCAATATACCGAAGTCTGTTGCGGATGGGGCGAAGTACGACCTGGAATTCTCCATCAAGGATAATGACGGCGATCCGGCTTCGACCAAGTTCACGCTCACTGTGGAGGATAACGAGGTAATTGTGACGCCGCTGGCTCCCAACGCGGGCGGCCCCGGCTTCACGGTCAATGAGAGAGACCTGGAAGCCCATGGCGCAACCCACGACGGCAGCGGCATCGACGGCGTGCCCACCTGGAGCGCCATGAAGACCTTCAGCTTTGCGACTCCCGACGGTCTCGGCACTGTGACCATTGAAGGCGTAAGCGGACCGGTGTCGCTGGTTGCGGGTTCCACCGTGACCATTCAGGGCGAATACGGCCGCATGGAAGCGACCCTGACCTATAACGCAACGACCAACACAGGCAGTGTTTCCTACCGCTATCTGCTTGTCGACCGTGCTGAACATGTGGACGGCAACGGAACCAACACCGCCCTGGCTGCCGGCGAAACGCCGGAGATCTTCTCGGTAGTGGTGGCGGACTATGACGGCGATACGGCCGGGTTTGCCGTTAACATAACCATTATTGACGACGTGCCGAGCCTGACCGTGATCCAGGAGCCGACAGCCGCCATTTACCCCGGCGGGACGGAAAGCGGATACCTTGTTCTGGTGGAAGGGGCCGACGGCATTGACTGGAGCACCTTTATGGTGGGCGGCAAGGCAGTGAGCTGGAATACGGCCACCAGCACCGGCTCCGTGACGGTGGACACTGGCAAGTTCGATCTGAGCTATGACCCGGCCACGGGCAAGCTGAGCTATACCTTTACCGCTGCGAGTAACCTGACTAACGATGTGAGCAAAAGCTATGCCTTCGTGATTAAGGATAACGACGGAGACCCGACAACCGTTTCCGGTACTACGGAAATCGGCGTGAAGATCGAAGTCGGCCCGAAAATCGTGACGATTCCGACTAACATCACGGTGCATGAAGACGGGCTTGCTGTTATCGGCACGCACGCCGGAGAGGCGGGCCACCCGATCAGCACAAACAGCATCATAGAAATCGAGTCCAGGAACGGATTGTCCTCCGTGACCATCGACGGGCATACCATTACCCTGCCGGGCGGCTGGACGGGCAGTGTGTATACGCCCAGTGGAGCCACCTGGAGCGTGGATAACGGCATCCTTACGGTGGACAGCATTCGTTATAACCCGGGCACGAAACTGTACGAAGTAGGCTTCACCTACAAGCTGACGTCCAGCACGCAGGCGCACTCCAATACCGGCGACCATCACGACCGGCTGTCGCAGGGGGCTACCGGCGCGCAGGCTGCCATGCCGCGCATGGAGATCTCTGCCAAGGATACCATGGGCCATTCCTCCCAGCCCGGTTCGGCGATTGTCATCGACATATGGGATGACGGCCCTGAACTCAGTCTGGATCACGCGCCCATCGGCGACGGCGGGCACGTGCACCTTGACAACTCGTACATGACCTTCGGCAGCATTACCCCCACATACGGGGCCGACCTGGCTGCCGGTTCCGATGACGATTACCTGGACGTGACCTTCACGGGCACGCGCCACGTCATGGTCAACGGCTCTCCGGTGGCGACCAGCTTCGACCAGACGGTGCATGTCACCTTTGACAACAGCGGCAAGGGCAGCGTCTACACGGGCCTCGGTTTTATAGAGTTTACGCGGCAGTCTGACGGCAGCATCACGTACACCTATATCGCCAAGCACGGCCTGAAGGGCGACTCGGAAACCTTAATCTTCACGGTAACAGACGGCGACGGCGACACCGCGAAGCGAGCCTACAGCATACAAATGGATCACGATGTGCCCGCGGGGACTTCGTACGTGGACGAAGCGGGTATTCCGGGCCTTGGCAGCCACCATCCCGGATACAGCGCCACCACGCAGGAGTTCCAGGTATTCCTGCCCGAAGGGACAACCAACGTATCCTGGGATCTGACGGCCATCAACATGGACGTAATGAATAATATCCGTGCGGACGCCAACGGCGACGGCTTCTACACCCAGGTGACCTGGAGCGTGGACGGCGAAGGGCACCTGATAGCCACGGCGGAAGGCAAAGTCATTCTGACCGTGAGCCAACAGGCGAACCCTGTTCCGGACGGGCACGGCAACTATGTCTCCACGTTTACGGTGGATCTGCATTACCCGGTCCTGCATTCGGCGACGCCGCACACGGACGGTTCCGGATACAACATCCTGGGTCTGTATCTCGGGTTCAAGGCCACAAGCCCGAACTTCGAGACAGGCGGAACCATGGTTACCTCCAACGCCGTGTCCGTCGCCATCATCGACGACGCGCCCAGCGCGAGGGACATCCTTGTGTCCTCCGTGGAAGCCATTACCCGTCCGGAAGATGTGTATCTGGTCATGGACATATCGGGCAGCATTAAGGATGATGCCTTGAAGACCGGCATGCAGGCCCTGAGCGCCCTGGCGCAAAAGTATATAGATCAGGGTATTGATGCCACGTTCACCCTGATTACCTTTGGTTCGGACGCCATTGTCCGGGCGGAGCATGTCAGCGCCGCCACGCTGAAGGCCTACATTGATGCCTATATCATGGCCTCCGAGGTGGATACCGCCACCTATTGGCGCGGCGGCCACCTGGGCGTCTCCACCAACTACGACGGCACCTTTGACATGCTGCAGCGCATGATCGATGTTGCGCAACACAACGGGGACTACCGCCCTTATCTGCAGAAGGTCTACTTCATATCCGACGGAATGCCGAACTCGGGTATGGATCCCACCGGCTACAGCTCGTGGAAGGCCTTTGTTGCGAGCCACGCGGGCGTCAGCAAGGGCAACATCCAGGTGGAAGTGTACGCGGTAGGCGTGGGCGATGAGGTGACGCAGGAGGAAATGGAAAAGGTAACGGCCGACGGTCTGGATCACTACGTCAGGGTAAACAGCTACGGCGATTTGGCCGACAAGCTTGCCGGTCTGGTACAGAACGGTACGGCCACGGGCACTCTGTTCGGTATCGATACGGATAACAACGACGCCCGTTCGGCGGATCTCACCTGGGTGAGCTACGTGACCTTCGGCGGAGTGACACAGGCCATTTCGCAGTGGGGCACCACCTTCACCTATGACGGCATTACTCTGGTGATCAAGGCCGACGGCACCTATACCATAACCTCAACCAAGGGAGTGGACGCGGATAGGTCTTATGATCTGCGGTATACCATTACGGACGCCGACGGCGACTCCAGTACCATGGATATCAAGCTGATCATCAAGGATGCCAAGCCGGATGCCTTCGACAACGTGGCCGGAGGAGCGGACACCGCGTACCGGAACGCCACGAGCACGTCGCCCATCTTGCTGGATGACTTCACGAGCAAGACGGACTGGTCTTCGAGCAGCGATTCCGTAACCTACAACCAGCATATATCCACCAACTTCATGACGCTGGAGGGCACGATTCGTGCGACGACTTCCTCGGACTCCTTTGTACGGATTGACTCCGTGACTTCGCCGTATATAGATGGCGGGCGGGTGATACTGTTTGACCAGGCCCTGAAAGAAGCGACCGGCAAGACCGCCGCGGAGCTTTTCGCCGACTCCGGCGCTTCGGCATATAGCAACCCGTACTCTGGGGCGTATATAGAGAACTCCTTTGATCTGCTCACTGCGGGAACGCTCAAGTTCAACTTTGTGCTGAACAGGGGGGAGCCCGGCGAGGGATACAGCCAGGCGCAGCACGCCTTCACGGTCCTGATGGACGAACGGGGGCAGGTGGTCTGGACCGGTATTCTGGAACCCAACAAGAACATGGTGGGCGGCACGTTCATCGGCCTGTGCTCCATTCCTGTGAGTAAGGCGGGGCATTACACCCTGCTGATCGGTTGCTTTGATGTCTACGGCGCCAGTCGTCCGCCCAGCCTTTATGTGGACAAGGTGGCCTTTGCGCCTGACCTCACGCACGGCAAGTATCTGTACCATGGCAACATGATTGAAGACGCCTCGCCCATGAGAGAAAGAGACACGATGGGAGATGGAGCCAAGCTGGACCATATCACCATCAACAACGTCAACTACGTGGTGAGCACCGCCGGCCTGGTACTGTTCATGCTGAACGGCCAGGTGGTATACCAGGGCAGCGATTACTACGGCGCCCATGACGGCAAGCTGACCATCAGCATCACCGGCGAATACACGTACCAGACGACCGACAGCAGCTTTGACGATGTGAATATCGGTTACACAATCAGGGAACTGCACTCTTCCGACGCGGACAGCGCCACGCTGTACATCCGTTCCGACGAGTACAGGCACGAGGGAACAGCCGGCAACGACTACGTTGACCTTTCCGGGCAGACCGGCAGCCACGTGGTTTCCGGCGGTGACGGCAACGACACCATCATCGGAAGTTCGGGCAATGACGTCATTTACGGCGGCAAAGGCAACGACCTGATCCACGGCGGTAACGGCAACGACACCATCCACGGCGGCGACGGCGGCGACGTGATCTATGGCGGAGCCGGGAACGACGTTGTCCACGGCGGAGCTGGGGATGACCTGATCTACGGCGGCGACGGCAATGACCTGATCTACGGCGGACGTGGCAGCGATACGCTTTACGGCGGCAACGGTTATGATGTCTTTGCCTGGGCAAAGACGGATTATGACAACGGCGTCGACAAGGTCATGGACTTCACTCTGCGCGAAGACCGCCTGAGTTTTGCGGATATCTTCGGAGCAGAGCAGATGAACACCATTCCTCTGAAGGACATCCTGAATGCTCTGCAGAACGAGAGACTGGAACTGAGCGCGTCTGACAAAAACAATGTGACCATTACGGTCAACGATGTGAACGGGCACCACCTGCAGACCGTACAGGTGCACCTGGAAGGCAGCGGCATGGACACGCTTACCCTGCATGGCATCACGAATGATGATGCCGCGGCCAAAGCTGCGCTGCTCCAGCAGATGCTCACCAACTACGGCGGGTAATGCGCGCGGTACACCTGTAACCCCGTGGGGCGGCAAGCCCGCCCCGCGGGTACACCTTGTGACGGCAGGGAGCCCCTATATATACGGTTTAATGCCTTTGCAGCGGAACGCGGCGGTAAAACGCCTCTCAGAACGCGGTCCGCAGGAACACATGAGACCCCACCGCCCCGGTTTCCGGCAGGGGACCGGGGCGGTGCTGCGCTGAGGGCTGTTTCTCCGCGTTCACGTTCCCGTGTCCGCACTTCTTGACATGCCGTGGCTCAGGCGTAGAGTGCCGTGGTTATGGCAACGCAACCCCCTTTCCGTGCTCCTTTAGACGGAGCACCTCTTGTTTTGCTGACAGTGGCGCTTGCCATGGCCGCTTTCATGCAGGTGCTCGATTCCACCATCGCCAACGTGGCCATCCCGACCATCGCCGGCAATCTGGGCGCTTCCAGTTCGCAGGGAACCTGGGTGGTCACCTCGTTCGGCGTCGCCAATGCCGTGGCTCTGCCGCTCACGGGCTGGCTGGCAAAACGGTTTGGCGAAGTGCGCCTTTTCCTGGTGTCAACGAGCCTGTTTGTCGTGGCCTCCTTTTTGTGCGGCATCGCCTGGAGCCTTGAGCTGCTCATCGTCTTCCGCGTTCTTCAGGGGCTTATGGCCGGGCCCATGATGCCCCTGTCCCAAAGCCTGCTGCTCGGCAACTACCCCTATGCCAGACGGAGCATGGCCCTTTCCCTGTGGTCAATGACCGTGGTGGTGGCCCCCATCTTCGGGCCCATACTCGGGGGATACATCAGCGACAATTATCACTGGGGATGGATTTTTTTTATCAACGTGCCCTTGGGCGCGGTGGTGGTGCTGCTATGCTGGCGGCTGCTGCGAAACCGGGAAAGCCCGGTCGCCAAAAGCCGCATGAATTATCTGGGCCTTGCCCTGCTTGTATGCGGGGTAGGGGCGCTGCAGCTTATGCTGGACCGGGGCAAAGAACTGGACTGGTTCAATTCGTCCGAGATTATCACTCTGGCAGTGGTGGCAGTGGTGGGCATAAGCCTGTTGATAGCCTGGGAGCTGACCGACGAAAACCCGATTATCGATTTTTCCCTGTTCCGCTCGCGCAACTTCAGCATCGGCGTGCTGTGCATCAGTTTGGCCATGCTTATCTATTTCGGCACCATCGTGCTCATTCCATTGCTATTGCAGAACCAGATGGGCTATACCGCCACAAGGGCCGGGCTGGCGGCCGCGCCCATAGGAATTCTGCCGGTGCTGCTGGCGCCCATTATCGGCAAGAATGCCCACAGAATAGACATGCGCATGCTTGCTACCCTGAGCTTTGTGGTCTTTGTGGCGTGCTTTGCCTTGCGCACCACGTTTTCCCCGCAGATGGACTTTGCCTGGGTAGTTATGCCGCAGTTTCTGCAGGGGCTGGCCGTGGCCTGCTTCTTTATGCCCATAACGACCATTGCCTTTACCGGCCTTGCCCCGCACCAGCTTGCCGCGGCATCCAGTCTTTCCAATTTCTTGCGGGTGCTATCCTGCTCCATGGGAACTTCCATAACCATCACCCTGTGGGAGCGGCGCGAAGCCCTGCATCACACGCGCCTGACCGAAGGCATAACCGCCTTTAACCCGCTGGCGCGCGACTACTTTGCCACATTGCAGGAAATGGGGTTTTCCGCCTTGCAGTCCCAGGCGCGCCTTGCGGGAGAAATTACCCGCCAGGGGTTTATCATGGCGGGTAACGACATCTTCTGGCTTTGCTCGGTACTGATGCTGCTGCTGATCGCCGTGGTTTGGTTTTCGCGCCCGAAAGCGGGGGTGGTGGCCGATACCGGCGGCGCGCATTAGAGCAGAGTACTTTTGAAGTTACCCAAGAGTTGCATTGCCTCCGGCGGCCAAAGGGACTGAGTCCCTTTGGAAACCCCATTCTAGAGCATTTTACACTTAAAATGCTCGCAAGGATTTGTCGGCAAATCCTTGCCGCCAAATAGGCGTAGGCGGGCTTTGCCCGCCGTTAAGCGACTATTTGAAGCGTAAACTGCTCTAGTGAAGGCCTGCTTCCCCATGCAACGTCTTGCTTTTTACCCGACGACAAGAGGCGGCTTTGCTCAGGCAAGACCGCCGGCCGCCTTGCAAACAGGAGAGGGACGGTTCCCGGCAATGCCGCCGGCATACGAAACCCGCATGTAGCGTTTCCGAATGACAAAAACCCTCCGGCGGAGCTCCGCCGGAGGGTTTTTGTGCTTTTCTTACAAAGAGTTAGCGGGTGACCATGGGGTCGTCGGCATAGCCCGCGCGGTTCGCGAATTCCGTAGTTTCGATGGCGAGGGAACCCTTGTCCAGGCCAAAGGAGCTCAGGAAGTCGCCGCCGAGAGCCAGCAGACGGTACTTGGCCGCGGTCACGTTCTGTTGGGCGGTAACCAGCTGGATGGAAGAGCTGAAGAGTTCGTTTTCAGAGTCCAGCACGTCCAGCAGGGAGCGCTGCCCCACGTTGAACTGTTCCAGATACATATCGCGGGTCTTGGTGCTGTAGTTCACCGCGTTGGCATAGAACTTGGCTTGTTCCTGAGCGGAGATGAGCGCGCTCCAGGTGGCGGTGGTTTCTTCCAGCAGGCTGTCCTGCAGGGCGAGCAGTTCCTGGCGGGTCTGGCGGGCGCGGGCCTTGTCACCCTTGACGTTGTACCAGTCATAGCCGCCGTTGAAGAGGTTCCATGTGGCACGCAGCATAACCGAGGTGCCGCCCGAGTCGCCGGTCGCGCTTTCCACGCGGTAGCGGTAGCTGGGGCCGGCTTCCAGATAAATCTGGGGGTGGAAGGGGGACTTGTCGAGTTCGGTCTGGGCTTCGGCTGTCATGATGTCGGAGCGCAGGGCCTTGATTTTCATGTTGCCGGTCTGGCTGTGGGCAATGGCCACTTCCAGGCTGGGGTAGGCGCCTTCGGGGGACATGGGGGCCGCAACCGCGGAGACATCCTTACCGGTGAGGCGCTTGTAGTTGGCAATGGCAACTTCAAGCGCGGAGCGGCTTTCAGCCAGAGAGGCTTCGGTACGGGCCAGACGGCTCTGCGTCTGGGTGACGTCGGCCAGGGTGGAGGCGCCGGAACGCTGGCGTTCGATCTGCGAGGCCAGGATATCCCGGTGGTTTCTGACGTTCAGTTCGGCGAGGGCGACGATGCGGCGCTGGCGGTAGATTTCGATATGCGCCAGCACGGCGTCCAGGCCGAGGTTCTCGGCGTTGTCGAACAGGCGGCTCTGGGCCGAGTCGAGGCGGCTTTCGCCGATCCGCTCGCGGTTCCAGGTGGCAAGGCCGTCCCAGATGGTCTGGGAAATAACCAGGCTCGCTTCACTACGGTCATAGAACGTGCGGTTGTCCTGCACCACTCCTGAACGGGTGAAGGAATCACTCCATTGATCGATGCCGTACCCGCCCCGGACATCAACCCGGGGAAACCAGCCGCTACGGGCGCGTTTCAGGTCAAATTCCGCAGCCTGGCGGTATTCTTGGAACGCTTTGATGGTGGGATTGTATTCCAGCGTGCTCGACACTGTGTCGCGCAGAGAAACCCCGCTCGGCTGGGTTTCGAGATCCCCTGAGGCTTTTTTGCTTCTGGACGCGGCGTGGGCATCCATCACTCCTGCGGCGCATAAGGCGAATGCCATAAATGTCCCCAGAGCAAGTTTTCCAACGGAACTTCTCAGCATACTATAACTCCTTCCTTCCTTAAGTAGAACCTGATAATGGAAAATGCATAGGGAGCGATTTCGCACGCTTTCGGTTTACAGCAGCAAAACCTGGTCCCCGTCCCCCTAGCTTTTGCGGCGCCTCTTTAAGCAAGGTGCCCTTTTATAAAACTCTTTAAAGCGAGTACCCAAAGCAAAGTATACACAAGGCAGGATAATAAAGAAAGCCCTAATTGTAGTTTAGGTCAAAAAATAAGAGTACTATGAAAAAACATAGTTCAGAAGTAAGGGAAAATCTTTTTCTTTGTCAAGTAGTTTTTTAAGTATTTTCGAAGGTCACGCACAGATCGGAACGCTCCAGCCGGGGAGGGGAAGTGTTCGCTCGTTTTTCAGGGTACCCTTTGGAGGTTCATCTTTTTTTGACTAACGGTGTTCTATTTATTGCAAGCTTGTGCTATAAAGTTGACTTGGTTGACGGAGTCTGCCCGAAGGCCTATAAAGAATAGTGGAAAAAGTACAGGGCCTACAGTATCTTGACCAAGTTTTGCATCGTATGGAACTGCCTCGCCGGATCTTCAGGGATCTATGGCGGATGATAAGAAACGTTGTGACTTTCTCAAGGATGTTTCCAGTGAGTGACCCTAAAAAAGATAGTGCTCCCCCGGCCGGTTCCCGGCCGATTCCCGAGGATATTCTTGCCGCTATGCGGAATGCCGCTGCCGGCGCCGCTCCGGGCAACGCCGCCGCCGCCGCCCACGGACAGAGTCCGATCCCCCCGCAGGGGGCTGTGTCCTCCGGATCCGCCGCAGCGCAAACCCAGGCCGCGTCCATGGGGGCCGCAGGAGCGGTTCCGGGCCAGAACACCCCCATGCCGAGCCCCGTTCCCGGCACCATGGATCTTCCGCCTCTCTCCGCGCCGGGGGCCGCTCCGGGAGCCATGCGTCTGCAAGTGCCTTCAATGCCCGGTTCCGACAATGCTCCCGCTACGGAGCAGGGCGCGGCCCGGATGGCCCCGCCACAAGGGCTTCCCGGCATGCCTCCTGGAGCTCCGGTCGGCCGCGGCGGCATAGGCGACGGGAGCAGCGAGGAATCCACCGCCTCGCCGTTAAGTCCTCAAGATTTGGACCAGCTCAAACGGCAGAACTCCGCCGTGCCTGATCCCGCGGATGTGGATTACGACCCTCCCCTGATTCAGTGCATGGTCGGCCTTTTCAAGCTGTTCGGCAAACCCGTTTCCAGCCGTCTGCTTATTGCCGGCCTGCCCAAGACTTCGGGGCCGCTGCATCCTTCGGCCTGCATCCGGGCGGCGCAAGCCGCGGGCCTGCGGGCAAAGACCGTATTCAGGCCGACTCTGGAGCAGATTTCTCCGCTGACGCTGCCTTGTATTTTGCTCCTGCAGGGGGAAAAGGCCTGCATTCTGCAGAAGCTCTCTGAAAAGACCGCCGACGTGCTGTTTCCCGAAAACGGCATGGAGCCGCGTAGCGTGGCGCGCAAAACCCTGGAAGAAGAATACATAGGTTACGCAATTTACGCCAAGCCCGAAGCCAAACTGGACAGGCGGGCCAGCGAAATAAAGCTGCTGGAGACCAAGCGCTGGTTCTGGGGCACGCTCATGCACTTTTTGCCCATCTACAAGCACGTGCTTGGGGCAAGCGTCGTGGTGAACCTGCTGGCCGTATGCGGGCCGCTGTTCTTCATGAACGTGTATGACCGGGTCGTGCCCAACCATGCGCTGGAAACCATGTGGATGCTGGCGCTGGGCATAGGCATCGCCTATCTGTTCGATTTTTTGTTGCGCAACCTGCGCAGCTATTTTGTGGACGTGGCGGGGCACAATGCGGACATTATCCTGGCCAGCCGCCTTATGCAGCAGTTGCTGGCGATGCGTCTGGACGTCAAGCCCGACTCCACGGGGTCGCTGGCCAACAACCTGCGCGAGTTTGAATCCCTGCGGGACTTTTTCGGCTCCACCACCCTCATGGCGTTGGTGGATTTGCCGTTTTTGGTCTTTTTCCTTCTGCTGGTTCTGATTATCGGCGGCCCCGTCGTGGTCATCCCCTTGATGGCGATTCCCATCGTTGTCGTCACCGGCTACTTTATGCAGTTTCCCTTGCAGCAGGTGGCGGAAAAGGGCTTTAAAGAGAACATGCAGAAAAACGCTCTGCTGGTGGAAATCATCAACGGGCTTGAGACCATCAAGACCACCATGGCTGAGGGCCGTATCCAGCACGCCTGGGAGCGGGTGGTGGGCATGAGCGCCAAATCCAACGCGCACACCAAGCGTATGTCCAACTTTTCCGTAACCTTGACCATGGTCGTTACCCAGTTGGTCAGCGTGTTCGTGATCGTCTGGGGGGTGTACCGCATTTCCGACGGTTCGCTGACCATGGGCGGTCTTATCGCCTGCAACATGCTTGCGGGACGCGCCATGGCGCCTCTTTCCCAGGTGGCCTCCATGCTCAGCCGTTTGCAGCAGTCGCGCATGGCCCTGAAATCCCTGGACATGCTCATGCAGCTGGAAACGGAAAAGCCCGAGGCCGGCCACCATGTGGAGTTCGGCCACCTGGAACATTCCATTACCTTTGAGGATGTGTCCTTCAAGTACCCGGGGTCGGAGCGCTTTGCCATGGAAAAGGTGAACATCCACATCCGGCCGGGCGACAAGGTGGGCATCATCGGGCGAATGGGCTCGGGCAAGAGCACCTTCGGGCGCATGTGCGTAGGCCTGTTCAAGCCCTCTGAAGGGGCGGTGAAGCTGGGCGGGGTGGATATCCGCCAACTGGACATGGTGGATGTGCGCTCGCGCGTGGGGTACGTTTCCCAGGACAACTACCTTTTTTACGGCACCGTGCATGAGAACATTTCTTTCGGCGCGGTAAACGCCGACGACCGCATGATCCTCCGCGCGGCCAACATTGCGGGGGTGACCGACTTTATTCGCTCGCACCCGGCCGGTTTTGGCATGCCGGTAGGCGAGCGCGGCATGTCCCTTTCCGGGGGCCAGCGGCAGTCGGTGGCCATTGCGCGCGCGTTGCTGCAGGATCCGGACATCCTCATCCTGGACGAGCCCAGCAGCAACATGGACAACAGTTCCGAACTGGCCCTGAAGCAGCGCCTCGGCGCAACGCTCGGCAACAAGACGCTCCTTCTGGTCACCCACCGTCTCAGCATGCTTGACCTGGTGGATCGCCTGGTGGTGATGGACGGCGGGCGCATTGTGGCGGACGGGCCGAAGACGGCGGTGCTGAATGCCCTGCGCAACGAGCAACTGCGCGCGGCCGGCGGCAAGCCGCAGGCTCCCGCGATGCCGAAACCGCCTGCGCCGCAGCAGGCAGCGGCGCAGGCGTAATATGTGTTCCCCCCGCGCGGGTATGCGCACGGGCGGGTTTTTTCCGACTGTTCAGCCCGCTTTGCCGTACCGGTTTTCCGGGCTGACGATAACGTGTCTTGATAGTAAAAATGGTAGCGTATGAGCTTTTTTGCAAGAAGCATGAGCGTGTTCTCAAAGGACGCGGGCGACTCCCCGGATCTGGAGTTCATGGATGACGTGGAGGCCGCGTTCCGCAGGCGCGGAAATATCTGGGCCTACCGTTTTTCCGCGATTTTGCTCGTATTCTTTGCCGCCTTTTTGCTCTGGACGATGTTTGCCACCCGCGAGGAAATTACCCGCGGCAACGGGCAGATTATTCCCTCCATGGGGGTGCAACCCATACAGAGTTCGCACGGCGGGCGGATTAAAAAGATCAACGTCCGTGAAAACCAGGAGGTGCAGGCCGGTGAACAACTGGTCCTGATGAGCAATATTGATGCGGAAGTGCAGCACCAGGATCTGCTGAATAAAGAGATCGACTGCGAACTGGCGTTGAAGCGCCTGGAAGCGGAAGCCAACAGCACGCAGCTCGTATATACTCCCGAAGAAGAAAGCCTGTACCCGGAAGCGGTGCAGGGCCAGATGCGGCTGTTCAACTCCCGCCGTGAAAAATACGAGGGGGGCGGCCGGGAACTTGCCGCCACCCTGCAGGAAAAGGAACAGGGCGTGCAGGAGGGCCTGGCCCGCAAGCGGCAGTTCGAGACAAACCTGCTGCTGCTGCGCGAGCAGGAAGCCCGGGTCCGCCCGCTGGTGGCGCGGGGAGCGTATTCTCCCATCGAGCACCTGAGCATGAAGCAGCGCATCGTTGCCCAGGAAGGGGAACTTAAAGGGCTGGCGGAGAGTATTTCCCGCACGTTAAGCCAGGTGGAGGAAGTCAAAAACCAGCTCCGCACCCGCCAGGCGGAGTGGGAAAACGCCATAGCCATGGAAGAGCATGAGTACCGGCGCCAGCGGGACAGCATCCGGCAAAAGTTGCAAGCGGCCAGACGCCAGGTGGAGGACAGCGTCCTGACCGCCCCGGTCACCGGGGTGATCAAGCGTATTGTGCTCAAGGAAAACAACGTGGCCCAGCCCGCCCAGGTGATTATGGAACTGCTGCCCACCGAAGACACCCTTGAGGTGGATGCCCGTTTCCGCCCGCAGGACAGGGCGTATCTGGAGGAAGGCATGCCGGCGGTCATCAAGGTGGCTGCGTACGATTTTACCATTTACGGCGGACTGGACGCCACCGTGATGAGCATCAGCCCGGACACTATTGAAGACAACAAGGGGCAGGCGTGGTACGAGGTGCGGCTGCGGACGAACACCAACAGACTGATGGTGGACGGGCAGGAACTGGACCTCAAGGCCGGCATGACTGTCGCCGCGGATGTTATTTCCGGGGAAAAGAAGGTGTTTGATTATCTGATGAAGCCGATCCTGAAATCCCGCATCAAAGGCAACGTGCGCGGGCACGAGGTGAATGGGACCGGCAACGGTACCATGGGCACGGACGCCGAGCGCAAGGGCATGCCGGATAAAGAAATACTCCCAGAACAGGGAGCACCTGCGGGAGGGGCGTCATGAGTGCCCCTGCAAACGAACGCGAAGCCATGCGGCACATGGAGTACATGAGCGAGGTCGATGCCGCCATCCATATGCGCGGCCACCCCTGGGCATTTACTCTGAGTCTGGCCATTCTGCTGTTTTTTGTGGTGTTTTTTATCTGGGCGGCCGCCGTCAAAATTGACGACGTTACCCGTGGTAACGGGCAGGTCGTTCCTGCACAGGGAGTGCAGCCGATCCAGAGCGAGCGGGGCGGCATTATCACCGACATCCTGGTCAAGGAAAACCAGGAAGTGGAAAAGGACGCAGTGCTGGTGACCATTGCCAATGTGGGGGAAGTCTCCACCCTGGTCGATCTGCAGAACAAGAAGGCGGAACTGGAGCTTGCCATCATTCGCCTGGATGCGGAAGAGAAGGGCGAGATGCCTGTGTTTACCGAAGAGCAGAAGGCGGAGAGCCCCTTTGCGGTGGAAGCGCAGATCCGCCTGTACGAGACGAGCGTGCAGCAGTTCGAAGGCCAGTCCCAGGTGCTCTCCGCGCAGTTGGAGCAGCGGCGGCGCGAAGTCGCCGAGACCCAGGAGCGCAGGCAGGCGGTCGAAAGCGCCCTGCTGCTGCTCAAGGAAGAGGAGCGCGCCCTGCGCCCGCTGGTCGGGCGTTCCGTCACCAACCTGCATTTTCTGGATCTCAAGCAACGTATCAATACTCAGGAAGGCGAACTGAAGAGTCTGGTCCAGACCATCGCCCGGACGGAAAGCGCCGCTCTCGCGGCGGAAGAGCGTCTGCACAACCTGAAGAGCGAGCGGCAGGTCAAGCTGGCCGACGAGCAGAACAAGGCGCGCGTCGAACTTGATTCTGTGCGGCAGCAGATTCTTGCCGGCAGCGAATACGTGACCCGTACGGAACTGCGCTCTCCCGTGCACGGTACGGTAAAGCGCATCGTGCTGAAAAAGGACAGCGTGGCAAAAGCGGCGGAAACCATTCTCGAAGTGCTGCCCACGGAAGGGGCGCTGGAAATAGAAGCCCGTTTCAGCCCGACGGACAGAGGTTTTCTGTTCGTCAACCAGGAGGCCATGATCAAGGTCACCTCGTATGAATTTTCCATTTACGGCGGTCTGGAAGCCACTATTATCAAAATAAGCGAAGATACCATCGAGGATAAAAAAGGCGAACCGTGGTATCAGGTGCGTTTTCTGACCAAAAGAAAAAGCTTGCTGTACCAGGGAAAGGAGCTGCGGATCCTGCCCGGCATGACCGTGAGCGTGGATGTGCTGACGGACAAACGATCGGTGCTCAGCTATATTATGGGCCCCATCCGCCGGGCGATGCAGAATGCCATGACGGAGCACTAGGCTCAGCCCGTCTCCTGTTATAATCCGGCCCGCGTGCAGATTATAATAGGGCATTTACTGTGCCCTTGGTATGTAACGATATGGTACACAATTGCAGGGGCGGAAGCCGCGGGTCGTGGACAGAGCGGCTTTCCGAAAATGTCCTCAGGGGGACGGGCATTTTGCATACCGAATTTTTCGGCTCCCTGCTGCGGTTATGTCCGGATATGCCGATTGGCATAGAGGCGTGCAGCCGTGGGTTTTTTGCCGGGACGCCCGCGCGTTTTCCGGCACGGTATTGGATACAAGGCGCCCCCCGTTGTTGCGCAGGTAAAGCAGTGCTGGGATCCAGTCCGCAGCCGCCAGAATCAGTTATTTGCAACCGGAGTGGAGATGCCTGCACGTGCACCTTATAAAGGATGCGTAAGTGATCCTTCCGCAGGGGGCGTCCATCGCTGGCGGCTTTGCCCGGCAGCGGCGCTGTGCGTGCTGGCGCTGCTGGGGCTCCTTTTGCAGGCGGGCCCGTTTTCGGCGAAAGGAGCAGGGAGGTATGGCTCCCCTCTGCGCTTTGACCCGCCGCCCGTGGATCTGGAGTATAATTCCGAAGGAGCCCACAGAACGGCTCCTGTGGAGGATACCCCGGCCGTAGATTCCCTTCCTGCTCCCCGGAAAAAAGCCCCGGCCGATCGCTCCCGCGCCGGGGCAGGTTCTTCTGACGAGGAGCCCCGCCGGACATCCCGGATAAAAGAAGCGGCGGTTAAGGAGCGGGCTCCCGAAGAGCGGGAGCCCGCAGCCCGGACTTCTGAAGCGCAGGCCCCTGAAGGGCGAGAGTCCGGCGTTCAGGCTCCTCAAGTGCGGCCGGTTGAAGCACCGGTTCCGGCCCCCAGGGAGCAGGAGCCGGTCCGCGAGGCGGAGACGCCGGCGGAAGAGCCGCGTTCCGAAGAGGCGGTCGCGCCTGTTGTGACGGCCGTTCCCGTGCGGGAAGATCCCGCCCCCGGGGCGGAAGACACGCCGGCGGCGGAGCCGCAAAACGAGAGCGCGGACGTTGCCAGGGCGCAGGCTGCCGCCAAGCCCATACGGCTGTTTGGTACGGTGGAGTTCCGCAGTCTTTTGAAGAACGTGCCGAAATGGGAGCGGGTGCGCAATGCGGAGAGCAAAAAACCCACCTTTGGGAGCAACGAGAAGGAACGCATGCCGGCGGATGTGGCCGCACGATGGAGCGCCCTGCGGCAGAAACTTCGCGGCGCGTCCGATATGGAAAAGATCAAGGGCGTGAATGCATTTTTCAACCAGTGGCCCTATAAGTCGGATATGGTGGTGTGGGGGATTGAGGATTACTGGGAAACCCCCAGTGAATTTATACGAAGGTCCGGAGACTGCGAGGACTATGCCATCACCAAATATTACGCCCTGCGTAGTCTTGGCATGCCGGCCTCGCAGTTGCGCGTTATCGCGGTGAAGGATTCGATACGCAATATCGGGCACGCCGTTGTGGTGGTATATGTTGATGGTGATGCCTACATTCTCGACAACCTGACCAATTTGATTTTGTCGCATAAAAGGTTGACAAACTATGCGCCGCAGTTTTCCGTGAACGAGGAGTACCTGTGGCGGCATATCAAGCCTTTGAGTGGCCCGAAGGATTAAGCATGCCCGCGCCAACGGGGGAGCCCGCCACGAGGGCCGCGGAGTATTGAGGAAGAGGCGCCGGCCGTTGTATCCGGCGGCATGCAGTCCGCGAGACTGTTACGCATATTTGCACATTTGAGATGAGGCTGTACCTGTTCCGGCGGAACCAGCTTAAATAACAGCGCATAATGTCAAGCCTGTGGAGAGATGTATGAGTGATGTAGCAGCCAACAGCCAAAGAACCCCTGAGTTGCCGACAACCACAGGGAGGAGCAAACGGCTTCTGTTGTTCGGAATTTTTATCGCGGCTGTACTCATTGGCGCCATATTCGCCATTGCCTTTCGTAGCGTGACGGAGGACAAGCGGAAAATGGAAGAGGACATCCTCAACCGCCAGAAAACCGTTACCTCCAGCCGCGCCCAGGCCACGGAGTCCTGGGTGCAGTCCCTGGTGGAGCAGGTGCAGCGCTTTGCCGGTGCGGACATCATCCAGATGTTTGCCGCAGAGGTGGACAGGCTGCCTGGCGGCGTGCCTCTGCTGTTCGGCGACCCTTCGTCCACAAAAAGCGAAGCGGTCGAAGAGCTCTCTTCCCAGGTACCCCTGACACGCATCCAGCTGTCCGAATTTGTCTCCTACGGTGGCTTTTACTCGGCCACGCTGGTCACCAGCCGGGGGGAAGCCTATATCAGCACGGAAGCGGTCATGAAGCCCCTTACCGAGGAACAGAAAACGTTGATCAGGGCTGTAGTGGACAGCGGCGAGATGGCCTATGCCCCCGCGAGCATCCAGGACAAAGGGCTGACCCTTGAAATGTTTGTGCCCATCATGCCCCCGCAGTACCAGCGCGAAGGCAAACGCCCTGTGGCGGTGCTCATCGTCTCGCAACTCGTGGACATGAAGCTGGCGGAAATGCTCTCTCCGGGGGCGGTGGTAGAAAAGGGCAGGGCGCTCCGGCTGCTGCAGAAAAACGGCGAGGTGTTCCAGAATGTCGTGCCCGGTTCGGTCAATCTGAAGACCGTGCCCGGGATCGCCCTGGAAGACGGGCAATTGCCCTTTGCGTTGCGCAGGAGCTTTAGCGGCACGGAAGAGGTCTATTCTTCCGGCACCGCCGTGCGCACCCTGAACTGGTGGATCGTTTCCGAACACGATGCCGCGGCCATCAACAAGGCTCTCAGCGACGATGCGAAAAAAACCTACGGCATGGCCGGTCTGCTCGCCCTCGCCCTGGTGCTCCTGTTCAGCGCCGCCTGGTGGCGGCTGGTGGGGCAGGAGCAATGCGCCATCAACGACCAGATTCGGGAACTGCTCGTCCTTATCGACAACCAGAAAAAGCTGCTTGACGGCATTAACAGCACTATCTCCGACCCCATTTCCCTTACCGACGGCAAGGGGGTATACAGGTATGTGAACAAGGCCTTTGCCCAGGCCGTGGGACGGGACGAGACCGACGTGGTGGGGCTGGACGCCCCGGCCGTCTTCGGTTTTGACACGGCCCGCAGGCTGAATGCTTCGGATCAGCATGTTCTGATGACCGGCGAGAGCGTTTCGGTCAGCGAGGTGCTCTGGCTGCAATCCAAGCGCTTTTATTTCCAGATCTCCAAAACCCCGTTGCGCGAACCCGGCACGCGTACCCCTCAGGGCATCGTCTCCGTCTTTCGCGACATCACCCAGCTTGTGGAAACGGAAGAACGCAGCCGCCGGGTGGTGCAGCAAACCATTGATGCGCTGGTGCGTACCATTGAAGAGGCAGACCCCTTCCTGGGCGGGCATTCGCGCATCATGGGCGGCATTGCCGTGCTGATGGCCAAGCAGCTGCGCCTGGACGAGTTTGACGTGGCCACCATCGAAGCGGCGGCCAACCTCTCGCAGATAGGCAAGATGTTCGTCCCGCGTGAAATTTTGTTGAAGCCGGGGGCCTTGACCGCTGAAGAAAAACGCGAGATGGAACGTCATGTGGAATACGCGCGTAACGTGCTCAAGGGTATTGAATTCGATCTGCCCGTGGTGGCCGCCATCTACCAGATGAACGAACGGCTGGACGGCAGGGGATATCCCAAGGGGCTGTCCGGGGGCGAAGTTTCCATGCACGCCCGGGTGCTGGCCATTGCCAACGCCTTTACCGCCATGGCCAAGCCGCGCTCCTACCGCCCGGCACTGCCGGTCAACGAGGTCGTCGCCATTCTCGAAAAGCAGAAAGAAAGCTACGATCAGGAAGTGGTGGCCGCCCTGCGCCAGGTACTTGCCACCCCGGCGGGCGAACGGCTGGTGGAGCAGGCCGCGGCGTCCAAGGCTATATAAGGCGGAGCACAGGGGGCTCGCCCGGGGACGGGCACGAGAGTTTCCGCGGCCGTCCGGGAGCGCCTCCAAAAGACGGCGCTGCCCGGATCTCGCGGAACTGGAAAAGGGGATGGGGGAACATCCTGGCAGGTTTGGAGCGCAACGCTGCATAGCGGCCGCTCCCCTCATCACGCAACCCGAACCGCCGTTTTCAGGAGGATATGATGGAACGTGCAAATGTCGTCACATTTCAGGGCAACCCCATGACCCTTTTAGGCAACCCTGTGGAAAAAGGGCAGAAAGCCCCTGATTTTACTCTGCTGGCCAATGACCTCTCGCCGCGCACCCTGGCCTCGTACAAGGGCAAGACCCTGGTAATTTCCGTGGTGCCGTCCCTGGATACCGGCGTCTGCGACCTGCAGACCCGCCGGTTCAACAACGAAGCAGCCGCTCTGGGCAGCGGGGTGCAGATTCTGACCGTTTCCTGCGATCTGCCCTTTGCCCAGGCCCGCTGGTGCGGCGCGGCGGGGGTCTCGCAGCTTGAGACCCTTTCCGACCACTTCAGCCTGTCCTTCGGCATGGCTTACGGCGTGGCAATCAAGGAACTGCGCCTGTTGACCCGTGCTGTCTTCGTCATTGACAGACAGGGCACGGTCACCTACAGCGAAGTTGTGCCGGAGATAACCTCGGAAGTGAATTTTGCGGCGGCTCTTGCGGCCGCTCAGGCGACTGTATAGACTAACGCGTTTGCATGGTTGCAACTCTTGCAGAGAGCCCGGATCTTCCGGGCTCTCTACGTTTTTTATCTTGACATGATGGGCAAAATGAGGGAAGTAGTGGGAAAAAGTGGGAAAGAGTGGTAACAGAGATCATTCTATGTTCACAAAGCACGCATAAGGTTCGGTTATGTATTTTCGCGGACGCATACTTCGCAATCCCGACCCCAAAAGTCGGCTCATGCTGCCCCCGGAGTTCCGGGAGGTTCTGCTGCTGCGCAGCAGCGAGGGCAAGGTCGTGCTGACGACCTACGACGGGTGCGTTGTGGGGTTTCCGCTGCCGGACTGGCTGGAATTTGAGCGCAAGATGAATGAGATCAAAAACCCCAGCCGCAGCGTGCGCGACTTCCGCCGCCTCGTGCTCGGCGGCGCGGAGGAAATGGCTCTGGACGCCCAGGGGCGGGTGCGCCTTTCCCGCGAGCACATGCAGTACGCGGGCATAGAGCGCGAGGCCACCCTGGTGGGCCAGGGGCCGCGCTTTGAAATATGGTCGCCGGAACGGCTGGCCCCGGTGCTGACGCAGAATTTTGACGACGTGGCCAGAGACATGGCTGAAAGCGGCATAGATTTCGGGTTCTAGCGTAGCTGTTTTTAATCGGTATAACAGACCTTCTACAGCATTACTTCTGGCTGCTATGGGCAAACGCACGCATCATCACGCATCCGCCGGGGCAGCGGACGGTACATTGAGTTCCCGCCGGCGGGGCAGGGATGCGTTTTCCCCGGATCCGGATACCTTTTCCCTGCCGGAAAGCGAGTCTCCGGCGGCACGCAAGCATCTGCCCGTACTCTATGCGGAAGTTCTGGCCGCCCTGCCTCCCAAGAACAACGCTCGTTACCTCGACGGCACCCTGGGCCTCGGCGGCCATTCCGAAGGCCTGCTCCTCCAGGCGGAGCGCCTCGGCTGCACGGGAGTGGAACTTCTGGGGCTTGACCGCGACGCCGCTGCCCTTGTCCTGGCGAAAGAACGCCTTGCTCCGTTTGGAACAGCCGTGCACACGTCGCATACCGCCTTCTCCGCCTTTGCCGGAGCCCTGGACGCGCTCGGCTGGGATGCGGTGGACGCCGCCCTGGTGGATATAGGCGTGTCTTCCATGCAGATTGACGAGGCGGAACGCGGGTTCAGCTTTGCTGCGGACGGCCCCTTGGACATGCGCATGGACGCGGGCCGGGGACAGACCGCCGCAACGCTGGTGAATAAGGCCCCGGTGGAACGGCTCAAGACCATTATCGCCGAATACGGAGAAGACCCCATGGCCGGACGCATAGCCAGGGCCATAGAAGACGCCAGAGCCAGAAAGCCGCTGGAAACCACTGCGGAACTCGCCCGCGTGGTTGAGGGCGCCTATCCCGCGAAGTGGAGGGCCACCTCGCGCAACCATCCGGCGACGCGCACCTTTCAGGCGCTGCGCATGGCGGTCAACGATGAATTGGGCGAACTGCAAAGCTTTCTGCAGGGCATTGTGCCGCGCCTTCGCCCCGGCGGCCGTCTGGCGGTGATCAGCTTTCATTCCCTGGAAGACCGCATGGTGAAGCATTTTTTCCGGGATGAGGCCACAGGCTGCCGCTGTCCCCGCCATGTGCCGGTATGCGTGTGCAACCATGTGGCGACGTTGCGGGTGATTACCCGTAAGCCCGTATGCCCCGGGGCGGAGGAGCTTGCCCGCAACCCCCGCGCGGGCAGCGCCAAACTGCGCGTTGCCGAAAAGGTGTAGCCGCCGTGGTCATGCAGCGTTTGGGACTTGCCGGGGGAGAAGAGGGCGGCGATCAGGGCATCGTGCTGGCTTTGCTGGTTTCCGGCCTGCTGCTGGTGGCCCTGGGGCTGACCCTGGTCTGGCTGAATATTGAACGGACAAAGCTGGCGTATAATCTGCAGGTGTTGCAGCGCGAGGGAGAAAAACGCCTGGAACTGAACGCCAAGTTGGCGGTGGAGCGCGAACACCTGCTTTCGCCTTACGTGCTTGGCAAAAAAGCCGATGCCATGGGTCTGCATACTCCCCAGTCCGGGCAGATTCGTCGTATGGGAGCGGCTCGGACAAACGGGAATGCCACCACTGAGGAATAATGCGATGCTGCCACGCCGCAAGCCCCATAATATACGTACCAAGCGCCAGGTCAAAACGGAGAAGCCCGTCAAAACGGCCCGTTCCCGTTTCTGGAACGGCTCCATAGACTGGGGTCGGGTACGGCTTTGGGGCGTGGGCATCTTTTTTACGTTGCTCTGGCTGTGCCTGTGGGGCCGGGCTTTTCAACTGCAAATAATCCAGGGGCCTACCCTTGCGGCCATGGCCAAGCGGCAGCAGACCGCCACGGAAGTCCTTCATGGGGTGCGCGGCAGCATCGTGGATCGCCACGGCAACGTCATGGCCCGTAGCGTGGACTGCCGCTCGGTATGGGTCAATCCCGCCCAGATAGCGGACAAGCAGGGCACGGCGTCGGCCCTTTCCCGCATTCTGGGCATGCCGGCATCAAAGGTGCTCGCCGTTCTGCAGGAAGACAAGCGGTATGTCTGGCTGATGCGCAAGCTGGATTATGAAACCGCGGAAAAGGTCAAGGCCGCGGCCCTGCCGGGCGTGAATCTGGCGACGGAATTCGAGCGGGTCTACCCGTATAAAGGTCTTGCCGGGCAACTGCTCGGTTTTGTGAATGTGGATGACCAGGGGATAGAAGGGCTGGAAAAGGCCTTCGAGAATACCCTGGGCGGCGCACGGCTGCGCCGGCCTGTGGAACGCGATGCCGCCGGGCGCCGCATGGTGCTGCCCGGTTCCGAAGGATTGGTGGATCTGCGCGGCAAGGACGTGCGCCTCACCATCGATACCCAGGTGCAGTTCTTTGCCGAAGAAGCCCTTGCGGAAAATGTGGAAAAATACGCCGCCACCTGGGGCGGCTGTCTGGTGGTGGACGTGCCCACCGGCGAAATTCTGGCCTGGGCCCAGTATCCCTTTTTTGATCCCAACAATGCCGCGCGCTATTCCGGTGCGGTGCGCCGCAACCGCATAGCAATGGACGCTCTGGAACAGGGTTCCACCATCAAATCGTTTCTGGTGGCGGCCGCTCTGGAAGAAAAAGTGGTCACGCCCTCCACTGTCATCAACTGCGAAAAGGGCGCCTGGAAGCTGCGTTCGGCCACCATCCACGATACGCACTCCTACGCTTCTCTGCCGGTGGAAAAGGTGCTGCATGTGTCCAGCAACATCGGCGCGGCCAAAATCGGCCTGAAGCTCGGGGTGACCAAGTACCGCGACTATCTGATGCGCCTGGGCTTCGGGGAACGCTCCGGCCTGCCCCTGGCGGGAGAGGCCACGGGCATCCTGCGCACCACCCGCAAGTGGACGGATCTGGACCTCGCCACCGCTTCGTTCGGGCAGAGTTTTTCCGCAACCCTGCTCCAGATGGCTCAGGCGTATCTGTGTCTGGCCAGCGATGGGGAGAAGAGGACGCTGAGGTTGATCCTGGAGGACGAGGGGCACGAGCCGCATGCGGAAGCGGGGCACGAAGGCGAGACCGCCGCACAGGGCGATGACCCTGTGGTGCAGAACGCTCATGAGGCTTCACCGCAGACGGAAAAGATTTTTTCTCCGGCGACCATGCGCCAGATACGGGCCATGCTGCGCGAAGTGGTGGAGGAAGAAGGCGGCACGGGCGCTCAGGCCAGAATTCCCGGCATGGTGGTCGGGGGCAAGACCGGCACGGCGCAGAAGGCCGACCGGAGCGGCAGATACGGTTCCGGCCGGGTGGGATCCTTTGTGGGCATGATTCCCATTGAAGAGCCCCGCTACCTGGTATGCGTGCTGCTGGACGAGCCTACCCGCAACCAGTACGGCGGGGTTGTCGCGGCGCCGGTTTTCCGTCATGTGGCCCTGCGCACCATGGCGTACCACGGTCTTTTGCCCGACAGTGACGATCCTCTGGTGATCGCCGCGGCGGAGAAGGAAGCAGCCAGAAAAGCCCGGGCCGAAGGGCGGAAATATGTTCCCAAAGCTGTGCAGCAGGCCGCGGCGGCCAAAGCTGCGGCAGCCAAGGCGGCCGCGGGCCAGGACACGAAGCCTGGGCAAAAAACTGCGCTTGCCGTAGCCGGCGGCAAAAAGGGCGCATCCGCGAAATCCGCTGGAGAGGGCGCAGCAGACGCCCGGCAGACCGGCGCGGCGGCTTCTCAGGAGCAGTCCGGCGGCCGGCAAATGGAACAGACGGCCGGAGAGCGCGCCGTGACCGTTGCGCAGAACGTGCCCGGAGTAGTGGGCATGGGCGTCCGTAGCGCGGTTGAGATTCTTGCCGCCCAAGGGGTTGTGCCCGTCATCAAAGGCAAGGGCGGTTTTGTTGTACGGCAGACGCCCGACGCGGGAGCTGCCTGGCCCGCCAATAAAAAAGAATGCATCCTGTGGCTTGAGGAGCGCGCGTCATGAGCCTTTCCCCTGTCTCCGTCGCTGAACTGTGCCGCAAAGTAAGGGCCGGGCGTCTTCCGGTCACGGATCATTCCGGCAAGGTGCAGGAAGGCGGCGTTTTCGCCGTTATGCCGCCTGCCCTGCCGCGCGGCGAGGAGACAAGCGCGCCGGGGGGCGAGGTCTACCTTGAACGCGCCCTGGCGGCAAAGCCCGGCGCCGTTGTCTGCGAACCGCGCCACCTGCCCCTGGTGGAGGCGGCCCTTGCCGCGGCTTCCCCCGTGGATGCCCCCCTGCTGATAGCGCAGACCGAGAACCCGCGCGCCGCCCTGGGCTTGCTGGCCCAGGCCGCCTACGGGACGGATGAGCGCTGCCCCCGGGTTATCGGCATTACGGGCACCAACGGCAAGACCACCACGACGTATTTGCTGGAAGGGCTGTTTTCGGCCCTCGGCAAAAAGGTCGGTGTGATCGGCACGGTGGACTACCGCTGGCCCGGCTTTCTTCAAGACGCTCCTCTGACCACGCCGGGCTGCCTTGCCCTGCACTCCATGCTGGCTTCCATGCATACGGCGGGAGTGGACGTGGCCCTGATGGAAGTTTCCTCTCATGCGCTGGATCAGGACCGGGTGGCGGGCATCTCCTTCTGCGGCGCGCTTCTGACCAACGTCACCCAGGATCACCTGGATTTCCACAAGAGCATGGAAGACTATTTTACGGCCAAGAGCCGCCTCTTTCTGTCCCAGGCGCAGGGCGGCGTTCCCCTGGATGACAAGGCCGCGGCCTGTAACGCCGACGATAATTACTGCCGCCGTATTCTGGCGGCAACACCAGGGCGGATCGGCTTCGGCCTGCACGAATCGCCGGTATCCGGCAGCAGGCACCTGTACGGCGCCATCAAATCCCTGACTCCTTCGGGAATGCACCTGGCCATGCGCTTCGAGGGCGCATCCTGGGAGATGCGGTCCCCCCTGGTGGGCGGGTTCAACGCCATGAATCTTCTGGGCGCGCAAGCCCTGGCTCTGGGGCTTGGCCTCACCCCCGCGGATCTCGCCCCGTTGGAGAGCTTTTCCGGCGTGCCGGGCAGGCTGGAGCGCATTGACAATACCCGGGGGCTGAATGTGTTCGTGGACTACGCCCACACCCCGGACGCCCTCACCAATGCGCTGTCCGCCCTGCGCGCGGCGGGCTTTGCGCGCATCGTTACGGTGTTCGGCTGCGGCGGCAACCGCGATCGTTCCAAGCGCCCGCTTATGGGCGAAGCCGTGGCCCGGCTGACCGACGTGGCGGTGCTTACTTCGGACAATCCGAGGCATGAAGAGCCGGAAGCGATCATGGCGGACGTGCTGCCCGGCCTTGCCGCCTGCAAGAACGTGGTCACCGAACCGGACCGGAAAAAGGCCCTGCGCGCGGCGCTTGCGCTGATCGGGCCGGACGACGCCCTGCTGGTCGCCGGCAAGGGGCACGAGAGGTACCAGCAGATCGGGGATGTAAAAATCGCGTTCAGCGATCAGGAGACCTTGCGGGAGTATATGGCATGAGACTGACCCTGGCGGAAATAGCCCTTGCCCTGGGCTGCGGGATGGATTCCCTGGTATGGGAAGCGCCGCGCGCCGAGGCGGCTGTGGAAAAGCGGCCCGCAGGGGAATACGCGGCCCCTTCGCTACGGGAACTCAGCCGGGCCCGCCTTGAGAACGGGGGGGGGGACTCCTCTCCGTCTTCGGCGGCACTGCCGGAAAAGGCTCCCTGGGCGCAGGCTGTTCCCACCGGCTGCCGCACGGACAGCCGCGAGGTAAAGCCGGGCAATCTGTTCTTCTGCCTGAAAGGCGAACGTGCGGACGGGCACGATTTCGCGCTGCATGCGGCCCGGGCCGGAGCCGTCGCCATTATCGCCGAGCGTAATCCCTTTATGGGGCTGCCCGCAGGAACGGGCTCAGGGCAGCCTCTGCCGCCGGTCTTTCTGGTTCCTGACGCCCTTCGCGCCCTCTGGCGGCTGGCCGTCTGCCACAGGGACACCTCCCTGGCGCGGGTGGTAGGGGTAACCGGCACCTCGGGCAAGACCTCGGTCAAGGAAGTACTGGCCCGGGTACTGGCTGAACGCGGGCAGACCGAGCGCAATTTCCTGAATCTCAACAACCAGATCGGCCTGCCGTTGAGCATGCTGAACGCCTCCGCCGACGCCTCCTTCTGGGTGATGGAAGCGGGCATCAGCAAGCCCCATGACATGGACGAACTCGGCGCCATTCTGCGCCCGGACGTCGCTCTGGTGCTGAATGTGGGGGAAGGGCATCTGGAAGGGCTGGGAGATAGAGGGGTTGCCCACTACAAGGCCAAATTGCTCGACTATATCATGCCCGGCGGCGCCGCCGTCGTCAGCGCCGACTATGCGGATCTTGCCGCCGAAGCTGCGGAGCGCGAGGACACGCTGGCTGCAAAGGGCATTGAACTGGTGTGGTTTTCCACTGCCCGTTCTGATGTCTACTGTCATGTGGCCTATGCGGGGCAGAGCGCTTCCGGGGGGAATCTCTTCCAGACGCGGATCGCGGGACGTCTCGTCATGGTGGAAGCCCCGTTCAGGGGCTCCCTCGGCGCGGAAAACGTCGCTGCCGTTATCGCTGTTGCCGTGACGCTGGGGCTTACCATGGCGGAAGTTGACTCCGGTCTCGCTCATGCGGAATTGCCGGTCCAGCGTTTCGCCTGCGAGACTCTGGGCGGTTTTACGCTGGTGGACGACAGTTACAACGCCAACCCCCTTTCGACGATGCGCGCGCTGGAAACAGTGCGGGACATGGCCAATGAACAGGGACTCCCGCTCATTCTGGTGATGGGCGAGATGGGCGAGCTGGGAAGCGGCGCGGAAAGCGCCCACGTCCGTCTGGGCCGGGCAATGGCCGAGGCTGAACCGCAGGTGGTGTTCTGGAAAGGCGGGCAGGGCGATGCGGTGCGCCGCGGCCTTGCGTCCGGCGGGTACAAGGGTGGCTTTTATCCGGTGGCGGGCGGGCAGGATTTTTCCGTCCTGCTGGAAGAAAGCGGAATGGAAAAGGGCGTGGTGCTGTTCAAGGGATCGCGCATGAACAAGCTGGAGCGGTTGCTGGACATTTTCCGCGAGTGCGCGATACGGCCTGGAGAAGCTGATGCTGTATAATCTGTTATATCCCTTAAGTTCGGAATTCAGCATTCTGAACGTTTTCCGCTACATCACCTTCCGGTCGGTGTGGGCGCTTCTGACCGCGCTCATCATTTCCATCCTCGTGGGCCCGTGGTTCATCCGGCTGCTCAAACGCATCAAGTTCGGACAGTACATTCAGGAAGACGTCAAAGCCCATCTGGAAAAGGCCGGCACCCCCACCATGGGCGGGCTGCTCATCGCCTTTTCACTCACCGTCAGCGTGCTGCTGTGGGGTGATTTGAAAAACCTGTATGTGTGGCTTACCCTGGCCGTATTCCTCGGCTTCGGAGCTGTAGGATTCGTGGACGACTACCTGAAGATACTGCGCAAGAACAACAAGGGCATTTCGGCTTCCGCCAAGTTCTGGGGACAGACGGCCATCGGCGCTGTTGCCGTCGGGCTTCTGTTCTGCGTTCCGGCGCCTCCGCTCAAGGCACTGCTGCCGGTGCTCGAACCGTTCCATCTGAACCCGTCCGGGGCCATGGCCGCGCTTTCTCCCGAGATTACGATTCCGGTATACAAGCTCGTGCCCATAGATTTCGGGGTCACCTTCCCCGGGTTTTCCACCAAGCTGGTGGTGCCGTTCTTCAAAAATTTTACACCGGATCTCGGATGGTTTTATCTGCCGTTCGCGGTGCTGGTCATGGTCGGCACTTCCAACGGGGTCAACCTTACCGACGGGCTGGACGGGCTGGCCATAGGGCCGACCATTGTGGCGGGCATCTGCTTTGCCATTTTTATCTACGTGGCGGGCAACGCCAACATGGCCAACTATCTGCAGGTGGCGCACGTGCGGGGCGTGGGCGAGGTGGCCGTCTTCTGCGGCGCGCTGGTGGGCGCGGGACTTGGGTTTTTGTGGTACAACGCCTACCCCGCCCAGATTTTCATGGGCGACGTGGGTTCCCTTTCCCTGGGCGGGGTGCTCGGTTTTCTTTCGGTGCTCTGCAAGCAGGAGATGATCCTGTTGGTCGTGGGCGGGCTTTTTGTGGTGGAAACCCTCTCGGTCATCCTGCAGGTGGGCTACTTCAAGGTGACCGGCGGCAAGCGCATCTTCCGCATGGCCCCGCTGCACCACCATTTTGAACTGAAGGGCACGCCGGAGTCGAAGATTATCATCCGCTTCTGGATCACTTCCGTCCTTCTGGGACTGGCGGCCCTTTCCGTGCTGAAGCTGCGGTAAAGGCAAGGAGTTTGGCAGCACTATGACGCAGCAGAACACATTTCGCGCATCCGTGCCGGACGGTCCGTTCATTGCGGCGGGCGATCTGGCCGTTGTGGTGGGGGCGGCGACCTCCGGCGCGGCGGCCGTGAGACTGCTGGTTCATCTGGGCGCACGGGTGCGGCTGCTGGACCGCAAGGCGGAAAACGTTCCTGCCGGCCTGCGCGACTTTGCCTCCGCCCACGGTGTGGAGGTGCAGACCGGCGAGCACAGCGCGGAACAGTTCCGGGGCGCGTCCCTGGTGGTCACCAGCCCCGGCGTGCCCGTGCATGTGCTGCACCCCCTGCTGGAAGCCGCGGGTTCGCCTCCTCTGGTGGGGGAAATGGAGCTGGCCCTGCACTATGTGCGAGAGCCGGTTCTTGCCGTCACGGGCACCAGCGGCAAGACCACTACGGTCAGTCTGGCCGCGGCCATGCTGCAAGCGGGCGGCAAAAAGGTCTTTCTGGGCGGCAATATCGGCACGCCCCTTTCCGACTATGTGCTGCGGCCCGACAAGGCGGACGTGCTGGTTCTGGAACTGAGCAGTTTTCAGCTCCAGTCATGCAGCACCCTGCACCCCAGGGTGGCGGTGCTGCTGAACCTGACGGAAAATCATCTGGATCACCACAAGGACATGGCGGAATACACGGACGCCAAGTTCCGCATTTTCGCCCTCCAGACCGGGGGAGACACGGCGGTGCTGCCGCCGGAACTGCTGCCGGAATATACCGCGCGCGGCTGCAAGGCCAGGGTGGAGACCTTTGCCGCTCCCGCCGCCGGGGCCGGACGTTTCGCACAGACGCAACTGGCGGGCAGGCACAACGCCGCCAATGCGGAGGCCGCCTATCTGGCCTGCCGGGAGTTCGGCATTACCGAGGAAGCCGCCGCCCGGGCCGTAGCCGCCTTTGCTCCCCTGCGCCACCGGCTGGAAGTGGCCGGAACCCGCAAGGGCGTTCTGTACGTCAACGATTCCAAGTGCACCACGGTGGAGGCCATGCGCGCGGCCCTGTCCAGCTTCGACGCCCCGGTGCTGCTGCTGGCCGGGGGCAAGTTCAAGGGAGGCGATCTTCCCTCGCTTGTCCCTCTGCTCGCAAAGAACGTGAAGCATGTGGCCCTGTTCGGGGCCAGCCGGGAGGTTTTTGAGGCCGCCTGGCAGGGATTGGTCCCCATGAGCTGGGACGCCGACCTGGAGGCAGCCATGGCCCGCATCGTTCCGCTGGCTGCGGAAGGCGATGTGGTGCTGCTTTCTCCGGCCACCGCCAGCTATGATTTGTATGCCAATTATATGGAACGCGGCGACCACTTCTGCCGCATAGTCAGGGAATTGCCATGAGCGAGCATGCCGCATCCGTCCGTATCCAGCAGCCCGACTGGTGGCTTTTGGCCATAACCGCCGTGCTGGTCTCCATAGGGCTGATGATGGTCTTTTCCGCCAGCGGCATTTTTGCGGAGCGGGTCCAGGCCGATACGTACTACTTTTTCAAGCGCCAGGTTCTTTTCGCCGTGGTGGGCGCCATAGCGTTGGCCATTGTGTCCTCCCTGCCGCGCAAGGTTATTTACAGCATGCAGTACCCTGTGCTGCTGGCGGTTTTTATCATGCTCATCATAACCCTGACGCCTCTGGGCGCGGGGGCCAAGGGGGCGAACCGCTGGATCGGCGTCGGCCCCCTGAAGATCCAGCCCATGGAATTCGCCAAGGTGGCCCTGGTGCTGTACCTGTCCTACTTCATGAGCACCAAGCAGGCCATTATCAAGACCTTCAGCAAGGGCGTCATTCCCCCTTTCCTGGTGACCGGCGCGTTATGTTTTCTGCTGCTGCTGCAACCGGACTTCGGCGGTGCCGCCCTGATGGTGCTGCTGCTCTTTTTCATGTGCCTGGTAGGCGGCACTCGGTTCATCTACCTGGGGGCATCGGCCCTTCTGGCCTGCGGCGGGGCATACCTGCTGGTCACCCAGGAGGCCTACCGCTTCCGCCGGGTGCTGGCCTTTCTCGATCCTTTCGCGGCTCCGCAGGCGGAAGGGTACCACCTGGTGCAGTCCTTCTACGCTATAGGCTCGGGCGGCATTTCGGGCCTCGGGCTCGGGGCCAGCAGGCAGAAGCTCTTTTACCTGCCCGAGGCGCATAACGACTTTATCATGGCCGTGCTCGGGGAAGAGACGGGCTTTATCGGCTTTTCCCTCATTTTCCTGCTCATCGGCACCTTTTTCTGGCGGGGCATGCTTATCGCCCTGCGTCAGGAAGACCTGCGCGACAGGTTTACCGCCTTTGGCGTGGTGCTGGTGCTGGCCCTTTCCGTGGTGCTGAACATGGCCGTGATCATGGGCGTTGTACCGCCCAAGGGCGTGCCCATGCCCTTTATCAGCTACGGGGGCAGCAGTCTGCTTACGTCGCTGGTGTGCGTGGGGCTGCTGCTCAACCTTTCGCGAACAGGCAAGGCATAGCATGGAACGCATTATTCTCACCACAGGCGGCACCGGCGGGCATATTTTCCCGGCCCTGGCCGTAGCGGAAGAAATCCGCAAACGCCACCCCGAAGCGATGATTCTGTTTATGGGCGGTGAATACGGGCCGGAAGCGGATATCGTCACCAAGGCGGGGCTGGACTTTGTGGGTCTTCCGGTCAAGGGCGTTCTGGGGCGGGGCCTGCGCGGGTTTTTCGCCGCTTTCGGCATGCTGGGCGGCATTATGAAGGCCAGGGGCGTCATCCGCAAGGTGAAGCCCCAGATGGTGGTGGGCTTCGGCGGCTACGCGGCCTTTGCCGGAGTGCTCGCGGGCAAGCTGTCCGGAGCGGCCACCGCCATCCACGAACAGAACGGCCTGCCCGGCCTTACCAACCAGATTTTGAGCAAACTGGTTGATCGCATTTTCCTGTCCATGCCCGATGCCGCCAGCGCGTTCCCGCGCGAAAAGACCGAGCTGGTGGGCAACCCCGTGCGTGCGGCCATTGCGGAACTGTACGAAGAACGCGTCCGCGAGGATGCGCAGGGCGCGTCCGGGACGGACGGAGCCGTCTCCCGGGCGGACGGCGGGCGTGACGGCAAAAGCCGCGGGCTGCGCCTGCTGGTCATGGGCGGCAGCCAGGGCGCGCGGGCCATCAACCGGGGCCTGCTGGCCGTTGTGAGCACATTGCTGGACGCGGGGTTTGAAATCCGCCACCAGACCGGAGCCGCGGAATATGAACAGATACGGGCGGAATACCGCAGGCTCCAGGCCGAGCACGTGCAGGTAGAGCCCTTTATCGGAGACATGGGCCGGGCCTATGCCTGGGCGGATCTGGTGCTCTGCCGGGCCGGGGGCTCGTCCATGGCGGAACTGACCTGCGCCGGCGTGCCGGTGGTTCTGGTGCCGCTGCCCCAGGCCGCGCGCGATCACCAGCGCTACAACGCGCGTTTTCTGGAACGGGCTGGCGGGGCCGTCATTCTTGAGCAGGAGCTGTTTTACGGCTCGAACGGCAGGCCCGAGGCCCTGGCCGAAGCCCTGGTCTCTCTGGCCGCGGACCGGGAACGCCTGCGGGAAATGGCCCAAAGAAGCCTTGCCGCCGCGCAACCCTATGCCGCCCGCACTCTGGTGGACGGGCTGGAAAAGTTGTTGCGCGGGTGAGCAAGAGGGCATATTGACGTGCCGTCCGGCAGGCCCGGGCATACGGAAGACAATGACGTTTTGAGATATAGCGCGGAGTAGACGGAGTATGCACAGCAGAGTCAAGACTATCCATATGGTGGGCATAGGCGGTTCGGGCATGAGCGGCATCGCCGAGGTTCTTTTGAACATGGGATATACCGTTCACGGCTCCGACATGAGCGACGGGCCCGTTGTCGCGCGGCTGCGCGACCTGGGGGCGACCATTGCCATCGGGCACGCCTCGGCCAACGTCAAAGACGCCCATGTGCTGGTCAAGTCGACCGCCGTACGTTCCGACAACCCCGAGGTGGAGGCCGCCCAGGAACGGGGCATTCCCATTATCCCCAGGGCGGAGATGCTGGCGGAACTCATGCGTCTGCGCACGGGCATAGCCATTGCCGGAACCCACGGCAAGACCACCACCACCTCGTTTACCGCCGCCATTTTTGAAGAGGCCGGTCTTGACCCCACCGTGATCATCGGCGGCCGTCTGAATGCATACGGAGCCAACGCCCGCCTCGGGACAGGCAGTTTTTTGCTGGCCGAGGCCGACGAATCGGACGGCTCCTTCCTGTGCCTGTTTTCCATCATGAACGTGGTGACCAACGTCGATCTCGATCACATGGATTTTTATGCGAACCAGGAGAGCATCGACGACGCTTTTGTCCAGTTCATGAACAAGGTGCCCTTTTACGGCATCAACGTGGTCTGCGGCGACGACCCCGGCGTGCGACGCATTCTGCCCCGCATCAACCGGCCGCTTATGACCTACGGTTTCCGCCAGGGGAACGACCTGACGGCGGAAATCATCTCCTGCCGGGAGACAAGCCAGTTTGTGGTGCGCCTCAAGGGCTGCCGCCTGGGGGAAGTCACCCTGGCCCAGCCCGGCAAGCATAATATTCTGAACGCCCTGGCCGCCATCGGCGTGGCCATGCAGGCGGACATCCCGGTGGATGTCTGCATACGCGGCATCGGCAAGTTCCGGGGGGTAGGGCGTCGGTTCGAGCGCAAGGGCGAACGGAACGGGGTGCTGGTGGTGGACGATTACGGGCACCATCCGGCGGAAATCGCCGCTACCCTGGCCACGGCCCGGCAGTGTTACCCGGAGCGGCGTCTGGTCGTCGCCTTTCAACCCCACCGTTTCACCCGCACCCAGGCCCTGTTCGGCGATTTCTGCCGGGTGTTCGAGAGTGTGGACAAGTTGCTGCTGACGGAAATTTACCCGGCTTCGGAATCCCCCATTCCGGGGGTGAGCGGCGAAAGCCTGGCCCAGGGCATCCGGCAGGTCTCCAGTACCGAGGTGACGTTTTGCCGCGATTTTGCGGAACTGCAACAACGCCTGCCCGAAGAACTGCGTCCCGGCGATCTGTTCATCACCCTGGGCGCCGGAAATATTTACACCGTCGGACAGCGCTGGCTGGAGGACGCGCCATGATGCAGGGACCGGACGGCTTCATTATTCTGGATGCCCCCTCCCTGGCGGAACGCACCACCATGCGCCTGGGCGGCTCGGCCCTGGCGGAGGTGCGCCTTTCGCCCTCCTCGAATTTTGACAGCCTGCCCGGCCTGCTCTCCCGCATCGGCGGCAAAGTCCGCCTCCTCGGCGCGGGCAGCAACCTCATTGTCAGAGACGGCAAACTCCCCGTGGTGCTGGTTAGCCCCAGCGCCGACCCCTCGCCCCGGGTGGTGGGGGAAACGGAACGCTCCGTATATTTATGGGCGCGCGCGGGCATGCGCCTGCCCGCCCTGATCGCCGGGGCGTCGGTCATGGGCCTTGCGGGGCTTGAGAATCTGTCCGGCATCCCCGGTACGGTGGGCGGTGCGGTATCCATGAACGCGGGCTCCTTCGGCTCTTCCATAGGGCCGCTGGTGCGCAAAGCCCAGATTTTTTCGCCCCGGCTCGGGCTGATGGAGCTTGAGGGCGACGCCTTCACGTTCAGCTACCGCAAATGTGTGCTGCACAATCATCCTGAATGGTTTTTGCTGAATTCCGTCGTTCTGGAGCTCGCCAAGGGCAGCAGGCCGGATGTGCGGGCCCGCATGCGCGAAGTGTTCCGGAAAAAACAGGCCAGCCAGCCGATCAATGCCTGGAGCGCGGGCTGCGTCTTCAAAAACCCCTCGCCGGAAGAGCCCGCGGGTAAACTGCTGGAGCAGGCCGGTTTTAAGGGAAAGCGTCTCGGCGGTATGGTGTTTTCATCCCTGCATGCGAATTTTTTAGTGAATGAAGGCACGGGCACGTTTGACCAGGCCACGGAACTTATCGATATGGCCCGCGAGACGGTGCGGAAACAGTCCGGACACGCGCTGGAACTGGAAGTGCAGATATGGCGGTAAGGCCAAAGCAGCCCCCCCGCAGCAGCAAGCGGGTGCCTTTGAAGCGTCCCGGCAGCAGGGGGGAGGGCAATACATTCAGCAGACGTATGCAAAAGCCGAAACGTGTTATACGCATTCCGTGGGCCGGAATAGGGCGTACTGTATCTGTCTGCGTAATTTTATTTTTTTCACTGATTATTGTTGCAGGAGTAAGTATTGCACTGCTTTACGGGTACCGGAGCCTGACGACCGGCGCGTATTTCTCCTTGAAAACTATTGAAATTCAGGGCAATTCAAGACTATCTTCTAGAGAAGTTCTAGAGATTACCGGATTGGATACTGATGTTAATACGTTGGCTCTTTCTATAGACGAAGTGGGGGCGGCGCTTGAGGCTTGTCCCTGGGTCAGGGAAGTGTCGGTCAAGCGGGTGCTTCCGGACACGCTGGTGGTAGGTATCAAGGAAAAGGAGCCGGCGTTCTGGGTTCTTTCCAAGGGTACGCTGTATTATGCCGATGCCTTCGGCAAGCTCATCGCCCCGGTGGTGCCCGGCAAGTTCGCGTCCCTGCCCACCCTTGAGGTGGAGCCCGGCGCGGAAGACGCCGCTTTCAGCCTGCCCGATTTGATCAAGAGCCTGAAGGAATCGCGTTTGCCCCTGAATATGGCGTCGGTTTCCTGGGTGCGTCTCTCCGCGGCGCGGGGAGTGGAAGTTTTTGTGGAAGACGGGCGCCTTAAACTCACCATCGGTCTTGAGGAATGGCTTGCCAACCTGGAACGCCTCGGCAGGACGCTGGTTGATCTGGATCGCCGTAACGAACTGCCCATAATTCGAGAAATAAAGGCCCAGGGTTCCAACGTCTGGGTGGAACGAGCAACGCGGGGAGCGGTTGACGGCTGACGCCCCGGCAGCCGGGAGAAAACGAGCATGGCTAAATCAGAATTGATTATCGGCCTGGACATAGGCACCACGAAAATTTGCGCCGTGGTGGGGGAAGCCACCGAAGACGGCGTGGATATCGTCGGCATCGGCACAAGTCCGTCCACGGGTCTGCGCAAGGGCGTGGTGGTCAATATAGAAGAAACCGTCAAGTCCGTGCAGAAGGCTCTGGAAGAGGCGGAACTGATGGCCGGGTGCGAAATCCGCTCCGTCTACGCCGGCATTGCGGGCAGCCATATCAAGGGATTCAACAGCCACGGCGTCATCGCCGTCAAGGGCGGCGAGGTTACCCAGAAGGACGTTGACCGCGCCCTGGAGGCTGCCAGCGCCGTTGCCATTCCCCTGGACAGGGAGGTTATCCATACCCTGCCGCAGGAATTTATTGTGGACGACCAGCGGGGCATCATCCATCCCCTGGGCATGGCCGGGGTCCGCCTTGAGGTCAAGGTGCACATTGTCACCGGAGCGGTCACCAGCGCGCAGAATATCGTGCGCTCGTGCCACCGCAGCGGGCTTGATGTTTCCGACATCGTGCTTGAGGCGCTGGCCTCCGCAAAGGCGGTGCTCACCGAAGAAGAGCGCGAACTCGGGGTGGCTTTGGTGGATCTGGGCGGCGGCACCACCGATATCGCCATTTTCGCCAACGACACCATCAAGCACACGGGGGTTCTGGCTCTCGGCGGGCAGAACCTGACCAACGACATCGCCTTCGGCCTGCGCACTCCCATGGCCAGCGCGGAGCGCATCAAGGTGCAGCACGGCTGCGCCATGGTCAACCTGGTGCAGCAGGACGAGATTATCGAGGTGCCCACCGTGGGCGGGCGCGACGCCCGCCGCCTTTCGCGGCAACTGCTGGCGGAAATATGCCAGCCGCGCATGGAAGAGGTGCTGGACCTCGTGGATCAGGAACTTACCCGCTCTGGCTGCAAGCATCTGATCGGTGCGGGTGTCGTGCTTACCGGCGGCTCGGCCCTGATTGACGGCTGCCAGGAACTTGGGGAGCAGATTTTCAATCTGCCCACCCGTATCGGCTACCCCCGCAACGTGGGCGGCCTGAAAGACGTGGTCAACAGCCCCAAGTACGCCACGGCCGTCGGGCTGCTGTGCTACGGGGCGGAAAAGGAAGGCGGAGACCGTAAATTCCGCATCCGTGACGGCAACGTGTTCGATCGCGTGCTGTCCCGGATGAAAAAGTGGTTTGTGGATATTTCATAATATCGGTGATGCAGGCAGGTGGAGGGGCTGCCGGTGAAGGTCGGCGGAGGCGTTCACGGGTGCGGCAACTTCGGGGCACGGTGCCTTGTGTTCTGAAACGGAAGGAGAGAAGGTTATGGCTTTGGAATTCTATGAAATTGATGCAGCAGCGGAAAATGCGACCGCAAAAATCAAGGTGGTCGGGGTCGGCGGCGGTGGCGGCAACGCCATCAACAACATGATCCTCTCGGTTCTGCAGGGGGTTACCTTTATTTCCGCCAACACCGACGTGCAGGCCCTTGGCCGCTCGCTGGCGGACAACAAAATCCAGCTCGGCTCCGCGCTTACCAAGGGGCTGGGCGCGGGCGCGAACCCGCGCATGGGCTGTGACGCCGCCCTTGAGAGCATTGAGCAGATCAAGGCCTGCCTTACGGGCGCCGACATGGTGTTTGTCACCGCGGGTATGGGCGGCGGCACCGGCACCGGGGCCGCGCCCGTCATCGCCCAGGCCGCCAAGGAAATGGGCGCGCTGACCGTGGGCGTTGTGACCAAGCCCTTTTTCTTTGAAGGGAAAAAGCGCCTGGAATCCGCCGAGGCGGGCATTGCTGAGTTCCGCCAGCATGTGGACAGCCTGATCACCATTCCCAATGACAGGCTGCTGCAACTCGCCCCCAAAAAGGCGACTTTTGTGGAAATGCTGAAAAAGGCCGATGAAGTCCTGTACTATGCGGTCAAGGGCATTTCCGACCTGATCATGATCCCCGGCCTCATCAACCTGGACTTCGCGGACGTGCGCGCGGTCATGGGCGAATCGGGCCTGGCCATGATGGGCACCGGCATTGCCACCGGCGAATCGCGCGCGCGCGAAGCCGCCATGAAGGCCATAACCAGCCCGCTGCTGGAGGGCGTTTCCATCGACGGCGCGCGCCATGTGCTCATGAACATGACCAGCAGCTCCGACCTGACCATTGATGAAGTCAGCGAAGCCGCCGGCATCGTGCAGGAAGCCGCCCACGACGACGTGCATGTCTTCTACGGCACAGTCATCGACGATTCCGTGGGCGATGAACTGCGCATCACCGTTATTGCAACGGGTATCGACAGCAACTCGCTCCAGGCAGGAACCACCGGCAAGGCCGCCACGGTTGCGCCCATCCGCAAGCCCGCTCCCCAACAGGCGACGGGAAGCGCCGCGGCAGCAGCGGTTGCTCCGGGCGTTCCGGCTCCCCGCGGGCCGCAAGGACTGGCCACGGTGGACGTTTCCCTGCAGCAGGCGGTCACCAGCCGCTCGGCGGGTTCTCCCGGCAACTTCAACGTGCCCGCGTACCTGCGCAAACAGGCCCCTATGGCGGCTCCTGCGGCGCGTAACGGCGGGCACAACCCCGGCGAAGACGACTTCATCTTCGACGAAGACGACTTCGAAACGCCGTCGTTTATTCGCAAGCAGGCAAACTAGTCCCGCCGGAGCGGCTCCTTCAGTCCCTTAATGCGGCTGCGGGAGGCGCTCCGGCCTGTTCGCCCGACGATACTTTATGCGCGCAAGGCTCAGCCCTGCGGCATTCCGTATCGCATCCGCCGCTCCGGCGGGTGGGCCTGTACTGTATCTGCTACCGCACGTGATTGGCAAAATGCGGCGTATCTCTCCCGCCGTGCATTCCCGTGTGGCAGCCGTGCCCACCGCCCCTCATGCCCCTTCCGCCGGGGCGGCAGGATGCTGCACAAGCAGCGCCCCGCACCTCAATCCCTTTTCTCTCTGCCCCTGACGCCCGGTTCCCCCCGGGCGTATCTTTTGGGGGACGCCGCTCGCACAGGTCGGGCCGAGGAGGCCCGCCGCCGGAACGCCATGCGGCCTCTGGCGTTCGGCAGGTACAGGCCAAGGGCAGGAAGCGTTTGCTTCCCCCTGCGGCTACGTGGCGCGACTTGGCGTGTGCGGACTGGAGTGGGGGAGGAACGTCAGGGGGGAGAAAGAAATTTGGGGGCCGTCCGGGCATGCTTAGAGCATTTCACACTTGAAATGCTCGCAAGGATTTGTCGGCAAATCCTTAGCCGCCAAATAGGCGTAGGCGGGCTTTGCCCGCCGTTAAGCGACTATTTGAAGCGTAAACTGCTCTAGCCGTGGGACAGGCGCGCACAGCCCACCGGACAGGAGCTCTTGTCCGGCACGGTTCTTTGCCGCCAGTCAGGGCACGCCCCGCTGTTCCAGCCCGGACAGATATGCTGCTGCCTGCTCGGGGCCTTCCGCCCGGATAACGGCGGCAGCCGGCCTTTTTTCCAGGTGCCTGGCGTAGGCCCGGTCATAATAGTCCAGCAGAATGCGGGCCAGTCCGGGCAGATCGTTTCTGGCGAGGCAGGCCAAGGCTTCTTTATGGGCCAGACCGCCCAGGCGTTTCTGAATACGGTTGAGGTTGTCCTCCATCAGCGCGGGAGGCAGTTCGCCATACTCTTCCAGCACGCGGGCCAGACGATCCTGTTCCGGGGTTTCCAGAACGGCCAAGGGGGCGGCTTTCAACTGCGCGAAAAACGTGCGGGGCAGGTTGACCCGGCCGAGGTTTTCCGATTCGTCCTCCACCCATATGGGGCGGGACGGATCGCAGCGCATGAGGGCGACGGCCAGAAGATTTTCGAACTGTTCGCTTGTGGGCTGTTCCTGCCCCGCGTAGGCCCCGAAGGCGGAACCCCTGTGATGCGCCAGACCTTCCAGATCCACCACCTGACTGCCGAGGGCGCGCATGGCGGCAAGGGTATGGGTTTTTCCGGCCCCGGTTTTTCCGCCCAGCACGCGCAGGGGCTGGGGCTGCTCCAGATATTCCAGCACAAAGCGGCGAAAGGACTTATAACCTCCGGCGAGCACATGCGGGACAAGCCCGGCAGTCTGGAACAGCCAGGCCACGGAACCGCTGCGCATGCCCCCGCGCCAGCAGTGCAGGGCAATGGTGCGCTCGTTGCCCGGTTGCGGGGCGGGCAGATCCGGCAGGGCGGAGGGAGAAGGGGGCGGGCACAGGGAGAGGGCGGCTTCCGCCAGCAGGGCGAGCTTGGGGCCGGTGACGGCAAGGCCGCGCAGCACGGCCGCCTCGCGCCCCTGTTGCTTGTAGAGCGTGCCTATTTCCGCGCGTTCCGCATCGGTAAAGAGGGGCAGGTTGATGGCGCCGGGAATATGCCCCTGCGCGAATTCCGCCGGGGAACGCACGTCAATCAGGGGAACCTGGGGCAGCAGAGCCAGAAAGTCGGGAGCCGCCAGACGCCGCCCTGCCTGGCCGTCACCAACCGCCCTCGCCTCAACACTTTTTTGCGCCCGATTCAAGATCCGCTCCCGGTTCCCAAGTTTTTCAGAGCCCACGGCAAGACATCCCGCTCTTTACCGGGAGCAACGCCAACGCACGACACAACAATCCGCCACATCGCCCCACAAAGACCTGAAAGGGGTCCAGGGGAAACTACCCCCTGGCAGGTGCAGGACAGCGTCCTGCCCGCCGGAGGCCTTCTCTCTCATCGTGTTTCGTGCAGCAAGGGCAGATTTGGCGCCGGGGAAAGTGCGATCCATCAGGCGTGTCGGGAGTAGAGAATGGTCGCCACATGCTGCAGGACGGCTGCCAGCTCGGAGGCGATGATGGGCTTTGCCAGGTAGTGGTCCATGCCGAGCGACAAAAAGCGCTCCCTGTCGCCGGTCATGGCGTGGGCGGTCAGGGCGATAATCGGCAGATCCTGGGGAATAGGCTGCAATACGGCGGAGCTGACATCCTGGCCGATCAGCTTGCCCACAAAGGCGGAAGGCTCGACATCGGCGTTGTTGCCGGAGCGGATGCGGCTGACCAGTTCCACCCCGTCCATGACCGGCATCTGGATATCGGTGATCAGGCAGTCGAAGGAGTGCAGCATGAGGGCTTCCAGAGCCTGCCTGCCGTCGTTGACGCACTGGACCAGATGTCCGGTCTTTTTCAGCATGCTGCGGATGGTCAGCTGGTTGATGGGATCGTCTTCGGCAACCAGGATATCCAGTGGTAGGGGCGTTTCCGGCGCTGTCCGGGCGGACTCGTTGCTCCGCCGGTCTTCCGCCGGCTCAAAGGGCAGGGAGCAGTACACGCTGGTCCCTTTGCCGAGAACACTCTCAATGCTCACCGTGCCTCCCATGAGCTGCACGAGGCGCTGTACGATGCCGAGGCCGAGGCCGGTACCGGCGTAGCGCCGGGTGCTTGAGCCGTCAAGCTGGGTAAAGGCGTGGAAGATATCGTCCAGCTTTTCATCGGGGATGCCTATGCCGGTGTCATGCACAGCAAGATAGATGCATTGTTTTCCTTTCCAGCACCGGGGCAGCAGAGAGCACTCCACGGTGATCTCGCCCTTTTCTGTAAATTTGAAGGCGTTGCCCACGAGATTGAAGATAATCTGCCGCACCCGGGCGTCGTCGCCGAGAAGCGTGCGGGGAATATTGTCCCCCATGTGCAGGGCAAAGTCGATCTTTTTCTGTTCCGCCTGGTGGATGAACATGCCGAGGGTGGACCGCACAGTGGCCGCGAAGTCGAAAATTTGCGAGGCAAGTTCAAAACGTCCCGCTTCAATGCGCGAAAAGTCCAGGATGTCCGAAATGATGCGCAGCAGGCTGCGTCCGGAATAGTTGGCGGTGACCACGCACTCCAGTTGCTCTGCCGTCAGGGAGGACTGCTGCAGCAACTGCAACATGCCGAGAATGCCGTTCAGCGGGGTGCGCAGCTCGTGGCTGACATTGGCGAGAAATTCGTTTTTGGCCCGGCTGGCGGCTTCGGCCTCGTCCTTGGCTTTCTGCAGAACCTGCACGGCCCAGCGGCGGCGTAGCTGGAACCACATGCCGTTGATGAAAAGCTCCAGCTGGCGCAGGTCCGAGGCTTCGTACAGCTGTTCCTTGTTGGCCACGGCGGCCATGCAGACCACGCGGCCGTCCTCGATAACGGGCGCCAGCATGTACCGGTTGACGGAAAGAGACGAACCGAAGGCGGCGGTGGAGCCCGCGGGGTCGTTCACCACTTCGGCCCGGACCGCGTCAAAACACGCGCCGCCGGAAGAGCGGGCGGGCGGCAGGTCGCATATCTGGGGGGGGAGAGGGGTTTCGCCATATTCCTGCAACACTTCGCTCGACCAATAGATGCAGCCGGGATCCCCTTCATACCGGTGGGCCATGAACAGATACCCGATGCCGCTGCACGTGAGCCGCACTGCCTGGTCAAGAGAAAAGCGCGCGACCTCTTCCTCGGGCGCGGCGTCCATGTGCGAGAGCCTGTACAGGGCGGCGAAGCGGGCTTCGTTCAGGCGCATTTCCTGCTCAATGGAGTGCAGATCGGTCACGTCCTTCACAATGCAGGCCACGCGCCTTTCCTCGGGCGAATAGGCGCTGATCTGAAACATGCCGGAACGCTCCTTGCTGCGCAGGGAGTAAAGCAGGGGCCGTTCCTCCACCAGTACCTTACGCAGGCAGGCGGCCCACTGGGCGGAGTCTTCGCCCATCAGATCCAGCAGCCTGAAGCCGATGGCGCTGGAGGCGTCGGTGCCCAGCATCCTGCCCAGGGAAGGGTTCATGGCGATGAGGGCGAATTCCCCGGCTTCGTAAGAAGGAAACTCCTTTTCCCAGCCGGGAATGTGCTCGAACAGGGCAAAGCCGTCCACCATGCTGTTGAAGAGCGCCTGGTAGTTTTCCGCCATCCGGCGGGACAGGGTCATGTCGCGCACCTGGGTGGTGACGGAGACCACTTCGCCGTCCTCGCCGAATTCGGGCCAGAAGCGGCAGTCGGCCACAAAGGCCCCCACCAGGGGCGAGGTAAGGTGCGCTTCCGCCTGGATGGGCAGGCCCATTTCTAACACGCGGGTGAGGTTTTCTTCAAAAAAGCCGACCTCGCCCCCGATGTTGAAGGCGCTCAGGGGCTTGCCGATCACCTCGCCGGGTGTCACCGGCAGGTAGCGGCTGATGTTGGGGCTGGCGTACAAAAAGAGCCCGTGACTGTCAAATCGGCTGATAAAGTCGGGGGAGTCCTCGGCCAGGGCGCGGAATTTTTCTTCGCTGGCCCGCAGGGCAAGCTCGGCTTCGCGCTGGGCTGTAATGTCGGCCAGCGCCGCCGTAATCCGCAGGGGGGCGTTTTCCGAGCGCAGGCACACCGCGCGCAACATGCCCCAGGCCCAGGAGTCGGGTTCGCGTTTGATGCGCACGGCCATGCGCAGCCGGCCGATATTGCCGGCCATAAGCCCCTGCATCCGGCTGTGCAGGGTTTCCGCGTCCGCCGGATGCAGGCAGTGCAGCAGTTCGTCAAGGGGAGAGTGTTTCCCGATCGCCCCGGCCTGTCCCGTGCAGTGCAGAATCTCTTGCCAGCGTTTGGACCAGTACACTTTGCCGGTCTCGATATTCCAGTCCCAGACGCCGTCATTGATAGCCTGCATGGCCAGGAAGGAACGCAGAAAGACTTCCGGAACGGGCTGATCGGTATGCGCCGGCTCAAGGGAGGGCGCAAGCTCCGGCGAAACGGTGTCTATTTCGCCGGGGGGAAGGTGTTCCGCACGGTCGCGGACCCGGGCCGCGGTAGTGGCGGCCAGATGCAGGCGAAGGGCGCTTGCCTCCGCTTCGGGCGAGTCTTCAGCAGAGTATGGGGAGAGTTTTTCCTCCAGGAGGGGAGCCGCCGAGGGGGCGAAGGAAATGGAATCGTCCGGGTGGGCTATGGCAAGCTGCCCGACCAGGTGGCTGACTTCCGGCGCCTTGTTGGGGCGGATATGGCGGGGAGCGTCCTCGCCGAGACGGGGGCGGCTTTCCTCATGTCCTTCGCGGCCGATATAGTCGCTGATGTCGTCTTCTTTTTCGACCAGTTCGTAATACCGGGTGAGTACGTCGCCGCCCCCGCCGCCCGGGGGGGGCGTGCCTATGCGCGAGGGAAGTTCCACCCCTGCGCCCAAAAGAGCCGCGTTTTGCGCCAGCGCCGTCTCAAGGCTGTCCAGCCGTTTGCGGGTTTCGTAAAGCGCTTCCAGCAACTCTTCGTGGATGCGCATGCGTTCAGGAGAGGACATACCCGGTGACTCCGAAAATAACAGATTACACGCCGCTGCGGAAAAACCGGGCGGTCATACAGCGGCCTTTGCCCGCTTTCGGTAGCATACTGCCTTATTTCGCGCTTTACGGCAAGAAAGTAAGGAAAAGAAGGCAGGCTATAATGTACCGGGCTTGCGTTGCATGGAGGGCTTTCTGCGAAACGCATTGCCGTTGCGGACGCGGCAGCGGCAATGCAGGGGAAGGGCCGGGAACGGCTTGCGAAAGGCAGGGGTTGTGCTCCCGCGACGGAACGGCACTGTTACGAAAGAGTTTTTCAAAAGATATGCCGCAATGGTCGTTCAGCTTTTGCGGCGCAACTGGCGGCATATGCCCATGAGCATGTCGAATTCGTGGCGGCGCAAACGGCTTTTGCGCAAAAAGCGGCGCATGGGCTGCATGAACCAGGAGGGATTGTCGGCGGGCAGGTGCCCGATGGCGATAAGCGTTTCTTCAAGGGAGGCAAAGAGCAGGGCTTCCTCTTCCAGCGTGGCCCGGCGCGATTCGGCGCTGCGCGCCGGGCGCGTCCAGGTGCGTTTTCCGGAGGGGGAGGGGGCGAAGGGCAGGGCCATGTCCGCCTTGACGCATTCATAGAGAACAAGCAGCACGGCCTGGGCAAGATTTAGGGAAGAATTGCCCTGGCTGGTGGGAATGGTTACCAGGCGGGTGCACAGTTCCACCTCGGCGTTGGTCAGCCCCCGGTCTTCCGGTCCGAACACCAGGGCCACCCTGCCGCCGGAGCGCACTTCGGCCCGGGCTTCCACAGCGGCCCGCTCGGGCAAAAGAATTTCGCGCCGCCAGCCTCCGGTGCGGGCCGTGGTGCCGAAGGCGGCGGTAAAGGGAGCCAGGGCCGCTTCCAGGCTGTCCATGACCCGGGCCTGATCCAGCAGGGAGATCCCCTGCGGCGTCGCCAGCGGTGCTGCCTTGTCTTTTTCCCAGCGTTCCGGCCGGATCAGGATGAGATCGCCCGCGCCCATGTTGGCCATGGCCCGCGCGACCATGCCGATGTTTTCAGGGAACCGGGGCTGAACGAGGATGACGGAAAGATCGGGAAGCATGGAGAAGCCCGGCTACATGCTCGCCCAGATGCGCGGGGCGGCCATCCAGATGATGCCGATGCCGATGCCCAGCTTGACCACAAAACCGCCGAAACGGCCGAGGGTGGAGCCGAAGGCGGCCCGGGCCGCCTCACGGGAGCCCATGCCGCGCCCCTTTTCCACAAGAAAGCAGCCGATGTAGGCCCCGGCCAGCGCGCCGGGCAGCGCGCCAAAGCCGAACAGGATGGGCGCGCACATAATGCCGCCCACAATGGCCCCCACCATGCCGCCCATGCTGCCCTTGGTGGATCCGCCATAGCGTTTGGTACCGTAGTGCCCGGCCAGAAATTCCACTATTTCGCCAATCACGGCAAGGCCGACGGTCAGGGCGAAAAACTGCCAGCCGAAGGCGGCGGATTCGACAAAAAAGGCCCATAATCCGGCGAGGCCCAGAATGACCCAGGTGCCGGGCAGGCCGATAAACAGCAGCATGAGGGAAAGAATCATCAGGATAATGCACAGGATGCCGAAAACGTAGGCCACGGAAATGCTCCTTGAGAAAATACGGGAAAACCCCAAGGCGCAGATAGTAGCCGCAAAGGCGCGTCGCGGCAAACATAAACATATTCATAGCGTTATACTATGAAATGAAAAATATTCTTTTATAATACGTTGATTTTAATTGTATAATGAAAATTTCGCAAAAAATTTTTCACCCCCCTCTTTTCAACAGCAAAAGGGGACTTATCTTAGAGGCGTCCAGTACCGCCATGCCGGGACTCTCCCCGGAATACGGGCCTAGTGCCGGATCCGTATTGGCGGTTCGAGTTTCCCCTCCTGTGCTGCAACGCTGCGTTTCCTTCTTGCCCATCCGTCCTTCTTGTGGAATGGGTTCGGGACAGCGCGCGGCGGAAAAGCCGGAGACCCCGCTTCTTTGCCGAAGAAGCATGCAATCGCAGCGCAAAAGCCTTTTTGCCTGCGATTTGCGCGCCCGGTTCCGTGCCGGGCCAGACCAGAGGAAGGCAGGCGCGTTGCCTGCGCAAAAATGTTTTTTCAAACCGCAAATACAGAAAATTGCAATCAATCAATGTGGAGGTTTGCGCATCATGAAGCTGAAGCCCCTGAACGACCGTGTGTTGGTCAAACGCCTGGAAAGTGAAGAAAAGACCGCCGGCGGGCTGTTTATTCCCGATACCGCCAAGGAAAAGCCTTCCAAGGGCGAAGTGGTGGCCGTGGGCCCCGGCAAGACCGCTGATGACGGCAAGCACATTGCCATGCAGGTGAAGGCCGGCGACGCAGTGCTTTTCAACAAGTACGCCGGCACCGAAATCAAGCTGGACGGGGTTGAGCATCTGGTCATGCGTGAGGACGACATCCTCGCAGTTATCGGTTAATATTTTTGCCTGCTGCATCTACCAATATTTGAGGAGGAACACTCATGCCTGCCAAGGAAATTCTTTTTGATACCAAAGCCCGTGAACGCCTTTCCATCGGTGTGGACACCCTTGCCAACGCCGTGAAAGTCACGCTGGGCCCCAAGGGCCGCAACGTGGTGATTGAAAAATCCTACGGTTCCCCGGTCATTACCAAGGACGGCGTTACCGTCGCCAAGGAAATCGAACTGGAAGACAAATTTGAGAACATGGGCGCGCAAATGGTCAAGGAAGTGGCTTCCAAGACCAGCGACATCGCGGGCGACGGCACCACCACCGCCACCATTCTTGCCCAGGCTATCTACAAAGAAGGCGTGAAGTTCGTGGCCGCCGGCCGCAACCCCATGTCCATCAAGCGCGGCATCGACAAGGCCGTGGCCAAGCTGGTTGCCGAACTCGGCAACTTGGCCAAGCCCACCCGCGATCAGAAGGAAATCGCCCAGGTCGGCACCATTTCCGCCAACTCCGACACCACCATCGGCAACATCATTGCCGAAGCCATGAGCAAGGTGGGCAAGGAAGGCGTGATCACAGTCGAGGAGGCCAAAGGTCTGGAAACCACTCTGGAAGTGGTGGAAGGCATGCAGTTCGACCGCGGCTACCTTTCTCCCTATTTTGTGACCAATCCTGAAAAGATGATCTGCGAAATGGATGAGCCCCTCATCCTGATCAACGAGAAGAAAGTCTCCAACATGAAGGAAATCCTTCCCGTGCTGGAGCAGATCGTCAAGATGAACCGCCCCCTGGTGATCATCGCTGAAGACGTGGACGGAGAAGCGCTGGCCACTCTGGTGCTTAACAAGCTGCGCGGTTCCCTGCAGGTTGTGGCTGTGAAGGCCCCCGGCTTCGGCGACCGCCGCAAGGCCATGCTGCAGGACATCGCCGTGCTTACCGGCGGCACCGTTGTTTCCGAAGACCTCGGCACCAAGCTGGAAAACCTTTCCGTGGCCGACCTTGGCACCGCCAAGCGCGTGGTTATCGACAAGGACAACACCACCATCGTGGACGGCGCCGGCAAGTCTGACGACATCAAGGCCCGCGTGAAGCAGATCCGCGCCCAGATTGAAGAAACCACTTCCGACTACGACCGTGAAAAGCTGCAGGAACGCCTGGCCAAGATCGTGGGCGGCGTTGCCGTTATCCACGTGGGCGCTGCCACGGAAACGGAAATGAAGGAAAAGAAAGACCGCGTGGAAGACGCCCTGAACGCTACCCGCGCGGCTGTTGAAGAAGGCATCGTCCCCGGCGGCGGCACCGCGTACCTGCGTGTGGCCAAGGGCCTGGAAGACGTAAAGCCCGCCGACGACGACGAAGCCGCGGGCGTGTCCCTGGTGCGCCGCGCCATTGAAGAGCCCCTGCGCCAGATTGCCTGCAATGCGGGCTTCGAAGGTTCCATCGTGGTGGAAAAGGTGCGCGAAGGCAAGGACGGCTTCGGCTTTGACGCCGCCACCGGCGAATACGGCGATCTGATCAAGGCCGGCGTCATCGACCCCAAGAAGGTGACCCGCATAGCCCTGCAGAACGCCGCCTCCGTGGCTTCCCTGCTCCTGACCACCGAAGCGGCCATTGCCGAAAAGCCCGATACCAAGAAGGATATGCCCATGGGCGGCGCTGGCGGCATGGGCGGCATGGGCGGCATGGGCGGCATGTACTAGTCGCCTCCCCGCGTTCCTACCTGACTCTCTAAGTAAAACCCCCTGTTCCGGCAACTGCTGGAACAGGGGGTTTTACGCTGTACTTGGGCTTTAAGGTTCCGTCCCTCATTGAGGGGGTCTGGGGGAAATCATTTCCCCAGCGGGATCCGGGGCAGAGCCCCGGCCGCCGGAGGCCCCTCACAAACAGACTTCGATCAAAAACGGGCCGGGGCGGCTGAAGGAAAGGCGCAGCAGGTCGGCAAGGCGCCGCGGATCCGATGCCTGGGCGGCTTCCACGCCGAACCCTTCAGCAATGCGCATCCAGCCTATGTCCGGCCGGTCGAGGCTGAGCATATCCATGGCCGTCTGCCCGGCCTGAGCTCCCACGTTTTTCAACTCGTCCTGCAAAATTGCATACTTGCGGTTGGACAGCAGGATTGTGGTGCAATCCAGGCCTTCGCGGGCCTGGGTCCAGAGGGCCTGCACCGTGTAGAGGGCCGAACCGTCGGCCTGCAAGGCAACGACGCGTCTGCCAGGAGCGCCGATGGCGGCCCCTGTGGCCAGGGGCAGGCCCTCTCCTATGGCCCCTCCCATCATGAACAGCCAGTCGTGGGGGGCGGCGTGGGCCGTCGCCGCGTACAGCGGCACCCGGCAGGTGATGGTTTCATCAATGACCACGGCCTGTTCCGGCAAAAGGGCGGCAAGGGTCCGGCCGATGTTCTGCAGGGTGAAAGGAGCGCCCGTTTCGGGCAGGGTTGCGGCGTCCAGAGGGGGCGGCACCAGGGGCTTGCACCCGAGGGCTTCGGCCAGAGCCGAGAGGGTTGCGTCCAGATCATGCTCGGGCCTTGCCAGGGTGTGCAGCACGGCTCCGGGGGCGTGAAGGAGACTCGGCTTGCCGGGGTAAGCGAAGAATCCCACCGGAACCTTTGCCCCCACCAGGATGATCTGCCGGTAGGGGGCCAGGGCCGCCACCGCCTGGGGCACGGGATAGGGCACGCAGGCTATATCGAGCCGGGTACGGCCTCGCTGCATGCGGGCATTGGTATTTTCCGCCATCAGGCTCGCCCCTGTGGCTTCGGCAATGCCCGCCGCGAGATGCAGGCCCTTTTCGCGTAGCGCCCGGCCCGCCAGCAGGAGGAGCGTGGGCTCGCCGTTGCGCAGCATCCGGACTGCCTGTTCAAGGGCGTGGGGATCGAGGGGCGGATACCCCGGCATAGGCAGGGGGGGTGCCACTTCGCCGCCTTCGTTCCAACTGGTGTCGGAAGGCAGGATCAGCGTGGCCGTCTGCCCCGGCGAGGTCAGGGCGGCCTGCACCGCTGCCGCGGCGTCCTTGCCCAGGGCGGGCGTATGGGCGCAGGTTCTGACCCAGTGGGATACCGGACGGGCGAATCCCTCGGTGTCCGCGGTCAGGGGCGGATCAAGGGGGCGCTGGTACGTGGCCTGGTCCCCCACGATATTGACGAGCGGACTGCGCGCCCGTCGGGTGTTGTGCAGGTTTGCCAGAGCATTGGCAAGACCGGGGCCGCAGTGAAAGAGAGTCATGGCCGGGCGATCCGCCATGCGGGCGTACCCGTCTGCGGCGCCGCTGGCCACCCCTTCAAAAAGGGCCAGCACGCAACGTATGCCGGGTATGCGATCCAGCGCGGCCACAAAATGCATTTCGCTGGTGCCGGGGTTGGTGAAGCAGGTGTCTACACCGCAGGCAAGCAGGGTACGGACCAGGCTTTCAGCTCCATTCATGGGAATCTCCTTGCAGGAAAGGGCGATGCTGTTTGTTCCGGGTTTTCCGCGCTATCCTAACGCGACAGGGCGGAGTCTGCAACATCCGTTTCCGTTTGCGACGGAAGGATACGGCAAATCGCTCCCGGCGGCCTGCAAACGGCAGTCCGGAATGCGGCCGGAGGTTCGCCCCGGCGCACCCCGCGGGAATTCGCAGAGAGCGGCGCGACTGTCGGAGGCGGCCTTGCGGGCGTCGGGGGCTCTCGCGTTTCGCCTCGCCTTTCTTCCCGCACGCGGGACACGGGCAACGTGGTTTCTGCCGCCGGAGGGGGAAGAAAAGGCCGGAGGACGGAGATGGGGACGGTGGGCGTTCCGGTGCACGGCCGGAGAGGAAGTTCGCAGGGGACGCCTGCGCTGCGGGGATCGCCGTTCATTGAATACCCGCGGCCCGGGCCGGAACCGGGGAAGTGAGCGGGAAACGGGGCGGGGGCTGACGTGAGGCGCAGAAAAACCCGGCCCGTTCGAGGCGCGCCGCCGCACAATCTCAACCCGGTACACTGCGGCACGGGTGTTTTTTGGGGGCGGAGCGTCCGGCAACGGCTCTGTTACTTGTCGCCGCTTTTACCCTTGAACCACATGGCCAGCCCCATGATGACGAAGACAATGGCCACCATGACCGAGGCCTGGATGGGGCTGCCTTCCCGGTAGGCCCCGTAGGCGAAAATCAGTACACCGCCGCACAGGGCTATCAGCACGCCCATTCTCATACAGGTACCCTCCGGTGCGCTTTCAGAGACAACGAGCCGGCGTTCCATCGCGCCGCCGGTTCCGGTCGTACAGGCACGGGGATCGCGCGGCTCACCGCAACTGCGGCGCGCCGCAAAAGCGCCGACGACTCAATGGTACCATAGCAAGAATGGAAAAGTTCTGTCCAGCGGGGAATGCCCAAGGCAGGCGCGCCGCGTGGATGCTGTGCCCAGGCAGTTTCGGGAGCCCATTTCCCCGCGAGCCCGCTGCCAGGCCTTTTTACCCCTTGCGCGGCATCTCGCCCAGCACTTCGGCCAGAATATCCCGCGCGGCATAGGGCCTGCCCAGGGCGGCGGCGTTTTTCCCCATCCGCTCCAAGGTCTGCGGTTCCCGCAGCAGGCGCGTCACCCGCCAGAGCAGGCCGCTTTTGTCGGCGGCTTTCAGGGCCGCTCCGTTTTCCAGCAGAAAGTCGGCGTTCTGCTCCTCCTGTCCCGGAATGGGCGAGCAGACCAGCATGGGCTTGCCCATGGCCAGGCATTCCACCGTGGTCAGACCGCCCGGCTTGGTAATCACAAGGTCGGCCGCCGCCAGCAGCAGATGCACTTCGCTCGTGAATCCCAGCGGAAAGAGCCGTCCCGCATGGCTATCGGCCTGCGCGCGCAGATCTTCCAGCAGGCGCTGGTTTTTTCCGGCCAGGGCCACCAGTTGGAAGTCCTCGGGCAGGGCCAGCAGGTCCGTGGTCAGTTCCTGCATGTTGCCGACCCCGGCACCGCCGCCCATGAGCAAAAAGGTGGTTTTTTGCGGGTCAAGCCCGAAGAGTTCCGCCGCTTCCCGGCGCGCCTTGGCCGCATCGGCGGGGGGGGTGAATTCCGGCATTACCGGTATGCCGGTGGCGCGGATATTTTCGCTCTCAAGACCGCGCTGCCGCATGCGCCACACGTTTTCCTCATCAGCGGTAAAGTAGCCCTGCTGCCCCGGTTCCAGCCAGAAGCGATGGGCCACGAAGTCGGTCACGCAGGTCCACACCGGCGTCGCCAGCCGTCCTTTGCCCTTCCAGCGGGCCAGCACCTGCAGGGGCATGAAGTGGGTGCAGATGATGTGATCCGGCGCGTAGTCCTGAATGATCTCCAGCAGTTTCTTGTTGCAGGCCGATTCTATGGCCTTGCGCAGCCGGGCCAGGGCCGAGTCCGCCCGGGCCAGATCCGTCCTGCTGTAAATATAGCCCCACAGGGCCGGGTGGCTTTGCACCAGCTTGAGGTAGGAATCTTTATAGGCCTTGCGGAACAAGGTCGGCGTCAGTGACATCAGATCTACCTGCCGGGCCTCGTTTTCCGGAAACCACCGCGCCGTGCCCGCCACCAGCGCGTCCGCCGCGCGCACGTGGCCGTGTCCCGCCGAAACGCTGAGTGCCAGTATCCGTTTGCCTGCCATACGTGTCTCCTTGTAAGTGTAGAGGCTGTCCCGGCTTCCGTGCGGGGTGCATTCCCGGTCGCGGCAGGCCTCAGGAGGGCCTGTTGCCGCCCAGAAAGGGCTTTTGCTCCGGCTGCACCGCCGCATCGTTTTCGGAAGCAAGGGGTACAAGATCGATGATGACGACTTCCGGCGGGGTGAACAGCCGGATGGGCAACTTGGAGAACCCTGTGCCCGTGGTGATGTACAGCAGGCTCTCCCCTTCCCCGGAAGTGTGGGAAGAAAGCCCGCTCGGCACGCCGTACTTGAGGCGCATGAGAGGCTTGAGGGGAAAGACCTGCCCGGCATGGGTATGCCCTGAAAGCTGCAAGTCAAAAAGGCCTATGCTCTGTTTGCGTAACGTGGGCCGGTGTTCGAGCAGTACCGTGTAGCGGGCGGGGTCCGGCACGCACAGCAGGGGCATGGGATCAAGCCCTCCGGGGCCACGCTGCCTGCCGGCCGCGGGGTCGTCCACGCCGATAATGCGCAGGGGGCCGACGGCCGCCTCGTCTGCGGAAAGCAGCGTGATGTTGGCCCGCTGCAAGAAGGCGGCAGTATCCTCGACAGGGCCGAAGGCGTCATGGTTGCCGAGGACGGCATAGACGCCGTAGGGGGCATGCAGGCGGCGCAGTTCCTCGATATCGGCCTCGCTCCCCTGCGTGGCGTCATCCAGAATGTCCCCCCCGAGCAGGATATACTCCGGCTGTTCCTTCAGTATGTCGTCCACGGTGCGGCGCAGCATGTCTATGCCTGTCTGCGGGCCTATGTGCAGGTCGGCGGCAAAGGCCACGCGGACCCGGTCCGTGTCGCGCGGCAGTTTGTCCGTGGGGAGCTCCAGCCTGGTGACGCGCGGCGTGTGCGCCTCGTGGATGCCGTATCCAAAGATACAGGCACAGATCGCCAATCCCGCAAGGCACACGTGCCGGGGCAGCGTGAAGGCCTTTTCCGGAAAAAAACGGCGGAGCAGCCGGAGGGCAAGGCGTAGCCCGTCCCAGGCCACAAAGGCGAGGGCGCCGAAATAGGCAAGGGGCAGCCACTGTTTGACGGTAAAGGCCAGGGCCTGCTGCGCCGAGCCTTCCGGCAGGACGTGCAGCAGAAGCGGAAACAGCCCCATGCACAGGAACCAGGGCAGGGTCAGCCAAAAAACGGCCCGCCGCCTCCCGGACAGGCGGTAGAAGCTCCAGAACAGGTAGGCGTGCTCCACAATGTAGAAGAGCGCGGTACGGCACAGAAACAAGGTCATGAGAGCCCTTGGGAAAGCGATCCCGACACTGGTTCAGTAACAAGTGCAGCAGAACAGGAGCAGATAGCCGGTTTTTCGGGCGTATTGCTGTCCGAATTTGTAAGGACGAAAAAGTAATGAAGGCTGAGCCTAGCGTTTTTTCATACTTTTGTTAAGTTGTCCCGCTATACCTCGTGCGGCTTCCTTGTAGTAATAGCGTTCCGCAAGTTCCGCCGCGCGGGCAATATGTCTGTCCGCGGCAAGACCGTTTTCTACGGCAAACAGCAACTGCGGCAGCAGTTCGCCTTCCACGCCGCATGCTTTTGCGCAATCAAGCATGAAATCGAGCACCTGCCCGCTGTGTCCCATCTCCCAGGCCAGCAGAGCGGTTTCCAGGGCGGTGTCCGGAAACAGGTCTTCCCGCTGCTTGAAAAAACCCGTTTCAAAGATCGCGCCGTATGCCCGGTATACCCGGGCGGCGGCAAACAACAGTTCGGCCTGCGGGTTTGCGGAGTGTTCCGCGGCCTGCACGGCCTCTTCAAGAAGGGCTGCGTCCGCATGGAGGTGAGGCAGCGCCTGCAGTAACGTTTGCGCGGCCTCCGCATTCCTGCCGTCATGCAGATGCAGCATGGCGATTTTGATCAGGGACGGAAGCGGGTATCCCTCCTCGACGGCCTTGCGGTACAGCGTGAGGGCTTCAGACCTGAGGCCGCTCCGGGCATGGATGTCCCCCAGTTCGCAGGCGGCCATGGCCGCGATTTCGTCCCGCGCGGCAAGCAGTTCCGCCAGCATGGCCACAGGCCGCTCAAGGGAGCCGCCAAAACGCAAACACAGCCGGATTTCCGCCCGCGCCCCGGCCAGCCTGCGCGCGTTGCCGCCGCGCCGCGCGTTCCAGGCGTCCCGCGCTTCAATATGCCGCATGAAGCTCCCGGCGCGCGCCTCACTGGTGTGTAACCGTCGGCAAAGCTCCTGCCCGTGTGCGGCGATCGCCCCGTACACGGCGGGGTGTTCGAGAATTTCCGCGATGGTCCGGAGCAGGGTGTGGGGGCGGTAACAGACCAGGTGTGTGCCGTCCTGAAAAAAGGCGTCCACGCCGTCCCCGTCCGCTTCCGTCAGCACCAGGGAACCGGAGGCCAGCCCCTGCAGCACGCGCAGGGTCAGACCGCTGAAGAAATTTTCATTCAGGACGATGCGCGAGGCCGCGAAAATATCCTGCATGGCGGCGGTGCCGACGCACTCAGCCCCCTGGGGCGCATGCGCCCTAAAACCGCGCCATCTCGCGGGCGGCGTCGCGCATTTCGGCGTCCTGCTTCAGGTCGTGGCGCTGGTCGTGCAGCTTTTTGCCCTTGCCGAGAGCGAGTTCCACTTTGACCTTGCCGTTGCGAAAATGCATGTTCACCGGCACCAGCGAGAGCCCCTTCTGTTCCACACGGGCCGCCAGAGTGCGTATTTCCTTCTTGTGCAGCAGGAGCTTGCGGTCACGGTCCGGATCGTGCTGGGCATAGCCCGCATTGGCGTAGGGGGCAATGTGCAGGCCTATCAGAAAGGCCTCTTCTCCGCGAAAGGTCACGTACGAATCACGAAAGTTCACCGCGCCGAGGCGGATGCTTTTCATCTCCGACCCGGTCAGCATGATGCCCGCTTCGAGGAACTCCAGCAGTTCAAAGTAATGGCGGGCTTTTTTGTTCTGGGCGATAAGGCCGCCCGTTTTCTGTGCGCTCATGGTGTCAGTATCGTCCACACGGGGTTTGGCGGAAAGCCCGCCGGGGTTGGGGCACGGCGTTCCACAGGCTACCCGTCCGCGTCCAGAGAGGAGATGAAGAAGGACATGTCTTCGGGAAAGCGGCTGTAAACGGCGTGCCGTATCATGGCGTTGATGGAGCGGTACGTGCCCGCCGACAGGGCGTGGTGCAGGAGATTGCGGTTTTCCTCCACATGGCTGCGGCGTATCAGGTGCTTGATGGGCGCGATGGACTGCGGGGAAACGGAAAGCTCGTCCACCGCCATGCCGAGCAGAACAGGCAGGCAGTGGGGGTCGGCGGCCATTTCGCCGCACACGCAGACCGCGATGCCCACCTTATGGGCCATGTCCACAACGTATTTGATAGCGCGGATAACAGCCGGATGCAAAGGCTGGTGCATGTGCGCCACATGCCTGTTTCCCCTGTCCACGCCGAGAAAATACTGGATGAGGTCGTTGGTGCCGATGCTGAAAAAATCCGCCTCGCGGGCGAGGGCGTCGGCGATCATCACCGCCGACGGCAGCTCGATCATAATCCCCACAGGCACGTGCGGATCGAAAAAGATATGCGCGGCGTCCAGTTCCTGCCTGGCCTCGTTGAGGATGGATTTTGCCTGGCGCAGTTCCTCCAGCCCGGAGATGAGAGGGAACATGAGGGCAACGTTGCCGTGGGCGCTGGCCCGCAGAATGGCCTTGAGCTGGGTGCGGAAAATATCCTGGTGGCGCAGGCAGTAGCGGATGGCGCGCATGCCGAGGGCGGGGTTGGGCTCGTCCAGGTTCTTGCGCTCGCTGAACAGCTTGTCCGCGCCCACGTCCAGGGTGCGGAAAGTGACCCTGTGCGGGGCCAGGGCGGCGGCTATGCGCGCGTATTCCCGATACAGCTCTTCTTCGTCGGGCAGGGTCTTGCGGGTGATGTAGCCGAATTCCGTGCGGACAAGGCCGACCCCCTCTCCGCCGGCCGCGCGCACGTGTTCCGCTTCCGCCGCGTTTTCAATGTTGGCGAGTACGGCGATGCGGCGGCCGTCTTCCGTTTCCGCGGGCAGGGCGGCTGCGGCGCGGACGCGTTTCTGGTAGGCGGCGAACTGTTCCCCTATCTCAAGGTAGGCGGCCAGCTCGGTTTCCGAGGGCCCGACCAGGATGCGGCCGCGAAGACCGTCCACCACAAGCAGATCACCCGCGCGGATATCTTCTTCCAGGCCGGAGACGCCCACCACCGCCGGAATTTGAAGGTTCCGGGCCAGTATGCCCGTGTGCGAGGTCTTGCCCCCCTGCGTCGTGGCAAAGGCCACGAGGCTCTGTGGGGACAGGCTGAAGGTGTCGGCGGGGGTGAGATCGTGGGCGAGAAGGATGCCCTTGCCGCCTTGGGCTGCGGTTTCGGCAACCGGCGCGGCAAGCCGTCCGCAGATGCGGTCGGCCACCACGCGGACGTCCTGTATGCGGTCGCGTATATAGGGAGAATCGATGCGGTTGAACGTCTCGGCGAGGCCGGCCACGCTTTCTTCCATGGCCCATTCCGCGTTCATGCGGTGCTCGCGGATGCGGCGCAGGGCTTCGCCTCCGAGTTTCGGATCCCGGCAGATAAGCAGGTGGGAGTCAATAAGATCCGTCTGCCCTTGCAAAGGCTGGGGCAGAGCGGCGCGCGCGGTTGCAAACTCTTCGGCCACAGCCGTAATGGCTTTTTCCAGGCGCGCGGCTTCCTCTTCCACCTGGTCAAGGCGAACCAGCGTATGGGGGATGGCGACCGGCCTGTGGTTCAGAAAAAAAGCCTTGCCCACGGCTATGCCGGAAGCCACAGGGATGCCGTGCAGGATAGCGCGTGCCACTAAGCCCCCCCGGAAATGAGCGCGTTCTGGAAAAGCAGGGTAAGGGCCTGTGTTGCGGAGGGGGCGTCTTGCCCCTTGCAGCGCAAAGTCAGCACGCTGCCGCGCGTGGCGGCAAGAGAAAGCACGTCCAGAATGCTTTTGGCGTCGGCTGCAAGCTCTCCATGCACCAGGGTTATCTCCGCTTCGAATTGCTGGGCCACCTGAGCCAGCTTGGCGGCCGGACGCGCGTGCAGACCCAGCTCATCGTGGATGATGACGGAGCTTTCCACAGTGGGAATATTCTGCGGGGCGGCGTTGTCCACGCCGTCGGGGTGGGCGCAGAGTATATCTTTTGTCATGGCGCGTTCCACGCGGTTGTGCAAACGGTGCGCTAAAAAAAGTCGGGCAGGGCCGGAATGCGCCCGAACATGCCGGTCATATGCAGGGCAAGGGCCAGGACAAGCAGCAAAAGAGCCGCAAACACGCGCGGCGCATGAAGTTTGCCCACGACCCAGCCGGCCAGCAAAAGGTACAGTACCACACCTGCCCAGGCAGGAACAGAGGCTTCGGGCAGGGCAAAATGCAAAAAAACGGCCAGCAGGACGGCGTTGCAGCACTTGATAAATTCGCCCCAGTTGATGAGGTCGAACCTGCGTAGCGCCACAAGGATGGCAAGTCCCTTGCGCAACCCGGCGATAAAGGTGACGGCTTTGAATATTTGCAGGGCCAGAAATAGCCCCAGTGTCAGCAGGCCGGCCGCCAGCGGCTCGCCTGCCAGTACGAAGCAGGAGGCGGCAAGAGCCCAGGTGACCAGCAACGAGCCGCTGAAGAGCGAGTCGCCGATGGCGGACAGGGCATTGGTGGTGGTCTCTTGCAGCGCGCTCAGCATGGCCGGGCGCATCGTGCCTTCGGCGATGGCCGCCTCGGTGTGCAGAAAAATCCCCAGCAGCATGGGCGTCCAGAAGGGGTGGCAGTTGTAATGGCGCACGTAGCGCATCCTGGCCGCGCGCAGACTGCTGCCTTCTCCGTACAGGGCGGCGAGGGCCGGCTCCAGGGCAAAGGTAAACCCGATGTTTTGCAACCCCCTGGGGTTATAGGCCGCACCCACCAGATAGGTGCGCAGAAAACAGCGAAGCAGCAGGGAGGGGATGAGGCCTTTCATGGGGCATTGCCGCCGGGAGTTGTGTTGCCTGATACGCCCTTGGAGGTGTTTTCAGGCGCGGAGGAAGGGGGGCGTCCACCTGGGGATGTTCCGGACTGGCAGGGCGCTGCGGGGGTCTGCATGAGGTTGTAAATTTCCTTGCTGGTCCAGCCGGTCACGGCAAGCTGCGCCCGCCGGGCAACCTCGCGTGGTTTGCCGCCTCGCGTATTTTCCTGCGCAAGCATTTCGCGCACCCGTTCTGCGCTGTCGCGGGCGGGACCAAGGGGAGGCCCCAGCAGCACGGTAATCTCGCCCAGGAGTTCCTCGGGCAGGCTGCCGTATTCCCCAAGGGGAAAAAGGATAAACTCCTCGTAGGTCTTGGTCAACTCCCGCGCGATGCAGGCCTCGCGCGGGCCGAGGAGGGAAAAGGCCGTCTTGAGGGTGTCCCGGAGACGATCCTTGCGCTCGAAAAAGATCAGCGTTGCGGGAAGCTGGGCATATGGCCTGAAAAAATCCTCCTGCTCCGATGACTTGCGGGGCGGAAAGCCCAGGAAAACAAACGGCTGCGGCGGCAGGCCGCTGGCGGAAAGGGCCGCCACCGGGGCCGAAGGTCCGGGCAGGGGAGAAACGGCAATGCCCGCTTCGCGGCAGGCCCGCACCAGCCGGTAGCCGGGGTCGGAAAGGAGCGGCGTGCCCGCGTCGGAGACAAGGGCTAGGTTTTTGCCGCCACGCAGCCAGTCCAGCACCTGGGCCAGGCGGGCTTCCTCGTTGTGGTCGTGCAGGCTGGTAAAGGCGGGGGGCTCTATGCCGCAACGCGCCAGAAGCTGCCCTGCCCGGCGGGTGTCCTCGGCCAGTATGCCGTCCACCTGCCCCAGAACTGCGCGCGCGCGCGGCGAAAGATCACCAGGGTTGCCAAGCGGCGTCGCGGCTATCCACAGTTTTCCCGAGTTCGATGACATTGGCGTGATGCTCCAGGACCAGGGGCCGGGGTAAGGGAGGCGAATGTCCGGCGGCGCTGCCGGACGGAGCCTTGTATTCCACGCATACCAGGTCAAAACGGCAGGGCAGCTCCCAAAGTTGGTGCGCGGCCATATACAGCCGGGCGGCCCTGACCATGTTGCTTCTCTTGCGCGCGGTAAAGGCGGCATGGGCCGGGACGGCGTCTTCGTTCAGGCGTGTGCGGGTCTTTACCTCGACAAAGACCAGCGTGTCCCTGTGCCGGGCCACAATGTCGAGCTCAAGGCCCTGTAACGCTCCCGCGGGCCGCCAGTTGCGGGCCAGTATGGCAAACCCCTGCCCGGCCAAGTGCAGGGCGGCGGCTTCTTCCCCCGCCGCGCCGAGATCCAGATGCGCGGCGCGTCCCTTGGACGCGGCTCTGGAGGCTGCGGTGCGTGCGCCTGATGCGGCGGCGGGTTTCCTGCGTGTCGCCATGCGGCATCATGCCCGCATCGCGGACGCGAGGCAAGGGGAAAGAAGAGCGGATGCCGGAAGCGTGCTGCCGCGAACATGCGTTTTCCGGAAGAAGCCGGGCTCCGGAGGGGCTTTGGGAGCAGCCGCAGGAGGGCGCTTTCAGAAACACGCCGATGCAATTGCGCCTGGAATGCGGGGAGAAGGCGTTTTCGCGTCTTCCCATGCCTGTGGGAAAAGAGTATTGTGCATCTGTTTGTTGTTTCGCATGTTTTGAAAAATGCCTCCGGAACACTCAGCAAAGGAGTTGTGCGATGTCACGGACAGCCGTTGCCGGACTGCAGGGGAATTTTGAGCATGTTTTCGGCCTTGCCATGCAATATATAGATGTGTGCCCTGATGCCATATGGGGAAAGAAGTTCGGTAGCTGGCCTGTGTGGCAGCAACTGTACCACAGCCTGTCCTCTGTGGATTTCTTTCTGCGTCCGGAGGGAGTCCCCCAGGCCAAAGCCCTGTATGAGCCCGCAGTGGGCGACTTTAAGGAAACCCCGGCGCCCCCGGCGGACAAGGCGGCTTTCCGGACCTTTGCAGCCGGGGTGAAAAAGGTCGTTGACGAGTACTGCACAAGCCTCACCGACGCCAAACTGGGCGAGATCAATGCCGGTCTGTCCAAACGCTTCGGCCGTGACTTCACTCATGCCGCCACCTTGTCCCTGATCTCCGGGCATATCTTCTATCACCTCGGCAGCTGCGATGCGGCCCTGCGCGAGAACGGCCTGAAAGGCGTGTTCTAGGTAGTGTAGTCACGAGATTGCCTAGAATTTAGTTTTGTGGCATACTTGGCTTGTCTTCAACCACAAGCGAGGAATCCATGCCGCCATCAGCACATAGACGACACGACATTTCCGATGCAGTCTGGGGAAGAATTGAGCCGCTTTTGCCTGGGCGCGAAGGATCTTGGGGCGGCAGAGCACACGACAATCGACGTTTTATAGATGCAGTTTTTTGGATTATGCGTACCGGTGCGCCATGGCGAGATCTACCGCCCGACCTCGGCGGCTGGAGCAATACCCACCGGCGCTTCATTCGGTGGCGGGATGGCGGTGTGTGGGAGCGGGTGCTTGAAGCCTTGATTGATGAGCCGGATTTCGAGTGGCTTATGATT
>JAVBTB010000046.1:0-76957 GCA_031556355.1 Desulfovibrio sp.
AGATAGAACGCTTATTCCGTAGGCTTAAGGGTTTTAGGCGCGTAGCGACCAGATACGATAAGCTTGATGTTGTATTCGCTGCGTTCATCTACTTTGCACTCATCGTTGAGGCTGTTAAATAGTGTCAACAGGCTCTAGGGGTACATGATCCGTCGGCGGGGCTGCAAAGGGCTTCCTTCTGTTGTAACTCCCGATGTCGTGCTCGAGCGCACGTCCGGGCAGCATGAAGCAAAAGGCCCTGTCGCAGGCTTCGCCCCTGACCGTGGAGGAATGACTACCCCGCTGATATAAACGTATGGTGGGGGCTGTCGCCGAAAGATATCTGCCTGAGGACAGCACCCGGGCAGATACGAAAAAGCTCTCCCGCCATTGCGCTGGAGAGCTTTTTCGTATCCGGTTCAAGATCCGTTCCCGGCTCCTGAGCTTTTTGAACTCTATAGCACGCCCTCCGACTCTGCACCGGGAGCAAAGCCAACGCAGAACACAACAATCCACCACACCGCCACACAGAGACCTGCCCCCCCCTGCTACCCCTTGCGGCCTTGGCGCCACTGTTTGAGGACTTCGATGCAGACGGGCAGTACGGAGATGAGGATGATGGCGTAGATGAGCAGGCTGAAATTTTTTTGCACGAAGGGGAGGTTGCCCAGGAAGTAGCCTGCGGAGACCAGGGAGAAGACCCAGATGCAGGCGCCGGTCACGTTGAAGAAGAGGAAACGGCCCTGGTGCATGCCCGCCACCCCGGCCACAAAGGGGGCAAAGGTGCGGATGATGGGGATGAAGCGGGCGAGGATGATGGCCTTGCCGCCGTGCCGCTCGTAAAAGGCGTGGGCCTGTTCGAGGTGTTTTCTCTTCAGCCAGCGGTAGTCTTTCTGGAAAATGGGCGGCCCCACGTGCTTGCCGATGCGGAAGTTCACCGCGTCCCCTGTGACGGCTGCGGCCAGAAGGGTGGCAACGAGGGGGAAGTAGTCCAGCATGCCTGCCCCGGCCAGGGTTCCTCCGGCAAAAAGCAGAGAATCGCCCGGCAAAAAGGGCGTGACCACCAGACCTGTTTCGCAGAACACCACAATGAACAGAAACAGGTAGACCAGAAGGCCGTAGGTATCCACAAGCTCCCGCAGGTATACGTCGATATGCAGAAGCATTTCCAGAAGGTGGGTGACAATTTCCATATTGGCTGTCGCTGTGCCGGGATGCCGGCGGTCAAAGGGGACTTACCGGGGACTTGTGCAGGAGAATGGGGCAGGAGTCAAGGGAGAAGGCGGGGAGGAGGACGGGAAACAGGGCCGCGCGGCGGTCCGGCATGGCGGACTTGGCGGGCGTGCGCCTGTCAGCGGTCCCGGGCATCGTGAGCCTGATCTGTGGAAGGCGGGGCTTTCCGGTTCTGCAACTCCAGCAGGAAGGCGTACTTCATGTAGGTGTAGGCCGCGCCGCTGCCGGCGGCCACCAGTCCGGGCAGCCCGTCCAGAACGCTGCGCTGCAGGAGGTATTTTTTAAAAAAGGCGAAGATCGGCTTGCAGAGCAGAGCGGCTGTCCCGGCGCGTTTGCCCTGCGCATGGTAGGAGCGCGCAGCGCTTTGCGCGTGGGCCGCGGTCTTGCGCATGTGGTCGGCGAAGTCCTTGAAAGAATGGTGGATGAGATCTCCGGCAAGTTCCCCGACAGGGCCGTCCACCAGCAGGGTGTCGTGGGGTTCGTACCCGCCCCAGCGGGGGTTGGCGTCGCGGCGTACCAGGCGGATCTTGCGATCGGGCTGCCAGGAGTGCTTCAGGAGCCTGCCCATGTAGAAGGTGCGCCGGTTAAGCGTGTAGCCCGCGTAGGGATGGGGGCCGGAGACGGCCGTGCGGATGGAGGCCGCCAGTTCCGGGGTGAGCACCTCGTCGCAGTCCAGGGAGAGGATCCAGTCCCCCGTGCACTTGGCCAGGGCGGAATTCTTTTTTGCGATGTACCCGGCAAAGGGCTCCTGGTACACGCGCGCGCCCATGGCTTCCGCCAGCTTGCAGGTAGCGTCCGTGGAAAAGGAATCCAGCACCACGATTTCGTCCGCAAGGCCGGCGAGAGGCGTAAGAACGCGCTCGATATTGGCTTCTTCGTTATAGGCGATGATGGCTGCGGACAGCGTCATGGGAACTCCGGCGGGATGGCGCGGCAAAGAAACGGTCGCGCGCCCGGAAAAGGCTTTGGGAAGCGGCAGGTTGCCGACGGGAAAAGAGCGGCGTGGACGGAGGCGGACTCCGGCGGGGGAGGCGCCGGTTCCGGGCCGGAAAGGGCCGGAACCGGATTGCGCGGCCGCCGGGGACGAAAGGCTCCCGCCGGAACAGGACTATAATTCCATTATTTCCTTTTCCTTGGTCTGGCACTTCTGGTCGACCTTGGCGATGTAGCTGTCCGTGAGCTTCTGGATGCTGTCCTGGGCCTTTTTGATCTCGTCTTCGCTGTGGACCTTGTCCTTTTCCAGCTTTTTCAGGGCATCGTTGGCGTCGCGGCGGATGTTGCGCACGGCCACCTTGGAGTCTTCGCTGTACTTGCGGGCCACCTTGACCAGATCCTTGCGGCGCTCTTCGGTCAGGGGCGGAATGCCGATGCGGATGATTTTGCCGTCATTGATGGGGGTAAGGCCGAGGTCCGATTTCAGGATGGCCTTTTCCACCAGGGCAAAGGAGCCGCGGTCCCAGGGCTGGATGGTAATGGTACGGCTATCCGGAGTGGCCACGGAGGCGAGCTGCCCGATGGGCGTGGGCGTACCGTAATAGTCCACCTTCAGCCCGTCCACCAGCGAGGTGGAAGCGCGCCCGGTGCGCAACTTGCCGAAGTCGCGCTCGAGGGCGGCCAGGGCTTTTTGCATGCGATCTTCCGCATCTTTTTTCACTGCGTCCATACATTCCTCCTGAAGTATGCGGCTACACGCACACCATGGTGCCAACCTCTTCGCCCAGCACCAGGCGCTTGATGCTGCCGCCTAACATGCTGCATACGATGATGGGCACGTTGTTTTCCATGGCCAGGGTCATGGCCGTATAGTCCATGACTCCCAGTTTCTTCTGCAAGGCCTCTGCATAGCTGATGCGGGCAAAACGCACCGCATCGGAAAATTTCATGGGATCCTTGTCGTACACCCCGTCCACCTTGGTGGCCTTGATAATGGCCTCGCAGCGCAATTCCATGCCGCGCAGGGCAGCCGCCGTGTCGGTGGTAAAGTAGGGGTTGCCCGTACCCGCGGCACAGATGACCACCCGGCCCTTTTCCAGATGGCGCTCGGCGCGCCTGCGCACGTAGGGCTCGCACACCTCCTGCATGGTGATGGCCGAAAGCACGCGGGTGGCGTGGCCCTGCTTTTCCAGGGCGTCCTGCACGGCAACGGCGTTCATAACGGTCGCCAGCATGCCCATGTAGTCGGCGGAAGAGCGGTCCATCCCTTTGGCGGAAGCGGAAAGACCGCGAAATATGTTACCCCCGCCGATAACCAGGGCGACTTCCACTCCCAGCTCCAGAACTTCGCCAATTTCTTCACATATCTTTGAAACCGTCATCGGGTCAATGCCGAACTTGTTCTCTCCGGCAAGGGCCTCGCCGCTCAGTTTCAAGAGCACCCGTTTGTATCGCAGATCTGCCATAAGCACCTCGTGTCAAAAACGTTACCGGAGGGGGAAAAAGGCCTGTCTGCCTGTCCGGCGCTGCCGCAGCCGGATAAGGGCTGCGGCAATCCGGGAAGATTATAGCAAACTACCTTTGAAATTTTCCACTGGGGTCGGATGAAAAAATGGGGTTTCCAAAGGGAGTCACTCCCCACGCGGGGGCCGCTGCCCCTTTGGCCGCCGGAGGCAATCCGAATCTCTTGGACAACTTCAAAATTGATTTGCTTTAGCACGCGGCAATTGTGCTGTATTGCGCGCGAAAGGCAAGCGGAATTATGCGTTCCGGGCGCAAAAAAAGGCCTCCGGGGAGGCCTTTTTCAGTCTCGTCTATGCTTCGCCAAGTTGCAGTCGCACAAAGCGGGCCACGGTCAGCTCGTCGCCGAGGGCCTTGCCCTGATCCTTGACCAGCGCCTGGACGGTCACCTTGTCGTCGCGAATGTAGACCTGTTCCATCAGGCATACTTCCTGGTAGAACTTCTGGATGCGGCCATCCACGATTTTGTCCACGATGTTGGCGGGCTTGCCTTCATCAAGGGTTTTCTGGCGGAAGACTTCGCGCTCGCGTTCAACCAGGGCCGGGTCAAGGCTGGCCGCGTCAAGGGCGGCGGCGTTGGCCGCGGCCACCTGCATGGCGAGGTTGCGGGCCAGTTCCATAAGTTCCGGCTTTTTGGCGGTTTCCGGCTTTTTGCAGCCCACTTCCACCAGCACGCCGATTTTGCCGTTGGAGTGCACGTAGCAGCCCACAACGCCGGAGCCTTGCGCCTGCATGCGGCAAAAGCGCCCCAGGGACATGTTTTCGCCCAGGGTGGCAATCTGGCTGTTCAGATCTTCGCCCACCAAGGCGGCGAGGGCGGCGTCATCCGCGGGGTTCTTGTCGAACACCACTTCCGCGACGTGGGCGGCAAAGGCCTGGAATTGCTCGCCGCGCGAAACAAAGTCGGTTTCGCAGCGGACTTCCGCCAGGGCCACAACCGTGTTGTCCGCCGCTATTTTCTTGCCGATCATGCCCTCGGAAGTGGCGCGCCCGGCTTTTTTGGCGGCCTTGGAAAGGCCTTTCTGGCGCAGCCAGTCAATGGCCGCTTCCATGTTGCCGTCGCACTCTTCCAGGGCTTTCTTGCAGTCCATCATGCCAACGCTGGTGCGTTCGCGCAGTTCCTTCACCATTCCAGCAGTAATAGTCGCCATTCAATTTCTCCTTATTCAGCAGCAGCCGGGGCTTCAACGGCAGCGGCCTTTTCAAGGGCGGCTTCCGGATCCTTTTCTTTGCCGCCGTCCTTGCGCATGGCCTCGCCTTCAAGGCAGGCGTCCGCGATGTGGGCGACAAAGAGCTTGATGGCGCGGATGGCGTCGTCGTTGCCGGGGATGATATAGTCGATAACATCGGGGTCGCAGTTGGTATCGGTGACGGCCACGATGGGAATGCCGAGCTTGCGGCATTCCTGCACGGCGATCTCTTCGCGGTGCGGGTCGATCATGAAGGCCAGTTGGGGCAGGGTCTCCATATCCTTGATGCCGCCGAGCACCAGCCTGTGCTTGTCAAGCTCGCGCTGCAGGGTGAGGATTTCCTTTTTCTGGTAACGGTTCACGGAACCGTCGGCAAACATGCCTTCCAGACGCTTCATGCGATCGATGCTCTTCTGGATGGTGGAAAAGTTGGTCAGGGTGCCGCCCATCCAGCGGTTGGCAACATAGAACTGCCCGGCGCGGGTAGCTTCCGCCGCAATGGCTTCCTGAGCCTGGCGCTTGGTGCCGATAAACACGACCCGCCCGCCCCTGGCAACGGTGTCCGCCACTTTGTCGTGGGCGGCCCGGTACAGTTTGACGGTCTGCTGCAGGTCGATAATGTGGATGCCGTTACGCGCCCCGAAGATGTAGGGCTTCATTTTGGGATTCCAGCGGCGGGTCTGGTGCCCGAAGTGCACGCCGGTCTCCAGCATCTGCTTCATGCTGACATAGGCCATGAGGTACTCCGAATGGTTGCGCTTCCACCCCGGTCAAAGGCCCTTCCACCCCGCGCGCCAACCGCTTGGGGCACCCCGGGCCGAATCCGTTACGGGTGTGCTTCGTTAGGGAAACGAAAATATTTAGTCCTATTTGCGGCAGATAGCAAGGGAAATGTGCGGCGGGCAGGGAATATGCACGGAAACGCGGCAATGCCGCAGCCAGGCGGGGGCTCCCTTCTTGACCGGAACAGGGGGAAGGGCTAGGGTGCCGTGATGCGCGGACCGTGTAACCCGCGCCTTTATTCATTTTCTGCGGCACACCCTGTTGACGCCCAAGTTTTCCGAGGATCGCGTGCTCCCGAACGACACCTCTCCGCCCCCCCCCCGCCATGTGGCAATTATCATGGACGGCAACGGCCGCTGGGCGAAACAGCGCGGCCTTTCCCGCAGCGAGGGGCACCGCGCCGGGACCGAAGCCGCGCGCCTGATCGTGGAAGAAAGCCTGGCCCTCGGCGTCGGCTACCTCACGCTTTATACTTTTTCGCGCGAAAACTGGAGCCGCCCGGCTGAAGAGGTGAAGTTCCTGTTCGACCTGCTGGTGGATTTTATCACCAAAGAACTGCCCGGCCTTGAAAAGCGCGGCGTGCGCCTGCAGATTCTGGGAGACGCCGCCGAGTTGCCCTTTGCCGCGCGCAAAACCCTGGCCCATGCCTGCGCGCGCACCGCGGGCGGCGGCAAAATGACCCTGAATCTGGCCCTCAATTACTCCGGCCGGGAAGAAATCGCGCGGGCCTGCCGCCTGTTCATGCAGTCGGGCGAGCCCGCTGCCGCCTGTACGCCGGAAAAGCTGGCCGGGTATCTGTACACCGCGGGACAGCCGGACCCCGATCTGGTCATCCGCACCAGCGGCGAAATACGGGTGAGCAATTTCCTGCCTTTTCAGACCGCCTACAGCGAATTTTATTTTACCGAAACCCTTTGGCCCGACTTCTCTCCGGAGGAATACCTGAAGATTCTGGACCAGTTTTTTACCCGCACGCGCCGCTTCGGCGGGGTCGAGTCATAAAGGCGCCGCAAACGCTTGCGAGCAAATAAATTTTGAAGCTGCCCAAGAGTCGTATTGCCTCCGGCGGCCAAAGGGGTAGCGGCCCCCGCGTGGGGACTGAGTCTCTTTGGAAACCCCATTTTGTTAAGACAGACTCAAGTGAACCATCACTATTTACTTTGCCCTGAGAATGCGACAACGTGAAAAGCGTTGCCGCACAACATAAACACGGCCATACAGCCACGGAATCCGCATGATCTCCACAGCGCACCTGCAGCGACTTATCACCGGGCTGACCCTGCTTGCTATTCTTATTGCCGCCATTTTTTTGGGCGGCTGGTACCTGCGCGGCCTGATTCTGGTTGCCTCCATGCTTGCCCTGTACGAGTTTTACGCCATGTTCTGGCCCGGCACCCGGCGCATCTGCACCAAAGCGCTGGGACTCGCCTTCGGCGCAGCCATCATAGCGGCGCAGCCCTTTTCGCCGATGTGGATTCCCCTGCTGCTCTGCCTGATCTTTCTGATCTTCGGCACACGTTTTCTGCTCGCTTACGGCAGCGGCGATACCGGAGCCAACCTCGCCAATACCGCCTTTCTGCTGCTCGGCCTGGTGTACATACCCTGCAACTTGCAGTCCGCCATGCTGCTCAGCCCGGTGGAACAATGCCTTGTGGTAGGCGCGGCCATTGCCACCGACGCGGGCGGCTACTACGCGGGCAGCGCCTTTGGCAACAAAACAATCCTGCCGTTTTTCGGGCCCAAGGTCTGGCCCTCGGTCAGCCCCAAAAAAAGCTGGGCAGGCTCGCTGGGCGGCCTTGCCCTGTGCGTCCTGCTGTTCTGTGCCATCGGGCTCGCCTCCGCCAATTTTGCCTGGCCCGCCCCCGCCCTGCCCCTGTGGGCCTGGGCCGTCCTTGGGGTGCTTATGAATCTGGCCGCCCAATTCGGCGACTTTTTTGAATCCGCCCTCAAGCGCAGCCGCGACATCAAAGATTCCGGCAGCCTGCTGCCGGGGCACGGCGGACTGCTCGACCGCATCGACAGCATCCTGTTCGCGCTGCCCCTGTACCTGCTGCTGCGCTCCCTTGCGGAGCTTGCGGGCATTGCAGGCCCGGCGGGGACGTGATGCGCTATATTTCCCCTCTGCCCGGAACAGCCTGGCGGCAGGCCTGGCCGCGCAGGCTCTCCGTTCTCGGCAGCACCGGCTCCATCGGGGTTTCCGCCCTGGATGTGATACGCCGCCAACCGGAGGACTTTCACCTGTTCGCCTTGGCCGGGGCGCGCAACCTTACCTTACTCGCGCGGCAGGCGGCGGAATTTCGCCCTCCCTTCCTCGGCGTTCTCGAAGAAACATCCGTAGCCGAACTGCGCCGCCTGCTTCCGGCGGGCTATTCTCCACAGATCCTCCACGGGCCTGAGGGATACGCCGAACTCGCCCGCCTGCCCGAGGCACACGTCGTGCTTTCAGCCCAGGTGGGGGCGGCCGGGCTGTACGCCACCGCCGCAGCGGTCACGGCCGGGAAGGTTATCGCCTTGGCCAACAAGGAATCGCTGGTGTTGGCCGGGCACCTGATCCGCCGCCTGTGTGAACGGAGCGGGGCCGTCATTCTGCCTGTCGATTCCGAGCACAATGCGATTTTCCAATGCCTCGCGGGCAGCGGCGCTCTGTACTCAGAGGACGGAGCCGAAACTCGGCCCACCACCCAATCCACAGACGAAGCACACGGCACGGCCCCCTCACAACCGGGGGGGACCGGGGGGAATCATTTCCCCCGGCGGGGTCCGGGGCAGAGCCCCGGTTTCTCCCCCGCGCACACCGTCAGCCGCCTCATCCTCACCGCCTCGGGCGGGCCCTTTCGCGGCAAAAGCGCGGCGGAACTGGCCGCCGTCACCGTGGAGGACGCCCTTGCCCATCCCAACTGGAACATGGGCGCGAAGATCACCATTGATTCCGCCACCCTGATGAACAAGGGGCTGGAGATGATCGAAGCGCAGCACCTGTACGGTCTGCCCCTGTCCGCCATCGACGTGCTGGTGCACAAGGAATCCATCGTCCATTCCCTGGTGGAGTTCGCCGACGGCTCGCAACTGGCCCAGCTCGGCGTGCCGGACATGCGCGTGCCCATTGCCTACTGCCTGGGCTTTCCCCGCCGCCTGGACACCGGGGTGCGCCGTCTGAACCTTGCGGAGGCGGGCGCGTTGACCTTCGCCCCGCCCGACGAAGCGCTGTTCCCCTGTCTTGGCCTTGCCCGCCAGGCGCAGGAAGCCGGCAACGGCAGCCCTGTGGTGCTGAACGCGGCCAACGAAATGGCCGTGGAGGCCTTTTTGCTGCGGCGCATCGGCTATCTGGACATTGCCCGCATTGTGGAACGCGCCCTTGCCGAACACGCCGCAAAGACTTACTCTTGGGATGAACCGGATACTCTGGAAGGCATTATGGCTCTTGACGCCCATACGCGCACGGCTGTCGCGGCACACTGTAAATTCCCGGTGGGGACATATACTTCATGATCGGTACCCTGGCAGTCATTCTCGTATTCGGCGGCCTCATTTTCTTCCACGAACTGGGCCACTTTCTGGTGGCCCGGATCTTCGGCATCGGGGTGCGCACCTTTTCTCTGGGGTTCGGCCCGGCCCTCATCTCCCGCGTCTTCGGCAAAACCACCTATCAGGTAGCCACCGTGCCGCTGGGCGGATTCGTCGCCCTTGTGGGAGAAAGCGCGGATGCGGAGATTCCCGAACCTTTCACCAAAGGGGAAAGCTTCTCTCTGCGCCCCGCCTGGCAGCGCTTTCTGGTTGCGGCGGCGGGCTCCGTGTTCAACCTGCTGCTGGCCTGGTTCATCTGCTGGGGACTGCTCTGGGTCGGCGGGCGCAATGAAGTGCCGCCGGTGGTGGGGGAAATTATCGAAAACAGCGCGGCCGCTTCTTCGCCGCTCGCCTCCGGGGACAAAATTATTTCCCTTAACGGGCAGGAGATCAGCTCCTGGCACCAGATGCCGGCTATCGTCCAGAAAGGCGAGAGCAAACCTTTGAGCATAGTGGCGCAGAAAAGCAACGGCGATACAGTGACGTTTTCCCTCACCCCCACGCTGCTCACCCACAAAACCGAAACCGGCGAGGAAGTGCAGAACTGGAGCATGGGCATCAGGCCCAAGGAGGTGAACAACATCAGCTACACGTTCTTCCAGGCCGCCGGGGAAGGGATGAAAGACGCCGCCGGCATGGTGCGTATGACCTGGAAGGCACTGGGAGATCTGCTTACCGGCGCTGTGGCCGCCAGCAACGTGGGCGGGCCGATCATGATCGCCCAGACCATTTACCAGCAGGCCGATATGGGGCTGACGCGCGTGCTGGTGATTGCCGCCCTGATCAGCGTGAACCTCGGCATACTGAACCTGCTGCCCATCCCCGTCCTGGACGGCGGGCACCTGCTCTTTTTGCTGGTGGAAATGATCGGGCGGCGCCCCGTCCCCCCGAAGGTGCAGGAAAAGGCCATGCTGATCGGCATATTTCTGCTGATTTCCCTGATGCTGTTCGCCACCTTCAATGACGTGATGCGCAATATCAGTTGACCATGGGCGCGCCGCATCTGCTTGTCTTGAATGCCGCCGAGGGCGTCCTGCAACTGGTGCTCGCCCGCCTCGCGGAAGGTGCCTCCTCGCCCGCCCCCGGCACAAGCGGTTCCGTTTCGCCTTCCGGCGGCGCATGCGGCGAGGAACCGGCCATCGTCACCGCCCAGTCCTGGAACGTTCCCTCGCAGGGGGCGGAACTGCTCGCCCCGGCCCTGGAAAACGCCCTGGCCCGCCTCGGGCTTGTTCCCAAGAATATCCGCCGCATCGCCTGCGTGCGCGGCCCGGGCAGCTTTACCGGGCTGCGCCTTGTGCTGGCAACGGCCTCGGGCCTTGCGCGGGCTGCCGGCGCGGAACTGGCCGGGCTGGACTATCTGCCCCTGCTGGCGGTGGAAGCGGCCTGCCTGCGCTCGCGGTGCGGTGTGTTCCACCCCGTTTCGGACGGCGGAAAAGAGGATGGGGACAGCACGCCCCTCTACTGGGTACTTACCCACGCGCGCAGAAATCTCGTGCACATGCAGGGATTTGAAGAAGTCCCGCCTGCGTTTGCAGCAGCGGGGACAGAAGCGGACCCGGCAACCGGGAACGCCCCGGGAGCAGGCGGAGGGATATGCGCCGGAACAGACGCGGGTGCGGCTGCACGGACGAAGCCCGAGGCAGGCCACCCCGCCCTGCGCGCCTGCACGGACATTCTGGTGCTCTCTCCGGCCGAGGCGGCCCGCCGCATCAGCGCGGCAGAAAAAACTCCGGTACTTCTGGGCAGCGGCCTTACCCGCAACCTTGCACACTGGAGGGAGCTGTTTCCGCTTTTGGGCCGCGCGCCCCTGGCCTTGCCGGAGGTGTGCGATGCGCCCGGCTCGCGCACCCTGGTGCGCGCCGCGCACAGGGCCGTCTACGGCACAGGGGACATCGCGCCTCTGTACGCGCGTCCCTGCGACGCCGAAGAAAACCTGGAAAGCATCGCCCGTTCGCTGGGGCTTGACCCCCAGGCCGCGCGGCAACGGCTTGCCGACCTGACGGACGGCCCGGCAGCGCCCGGACTGCGGGAACCCCCGGTTTCCGGCGGTTCTCCGCTGTCCGGCAGCGCATAAACGCTCAAGAATGCTATTTCACTTCCTCCACTTCCAGCCCCTCCTTGGCAAAGGCTTCCTTCAGGATTTCCGGATCCACACAGGTGCCCGGCGTATAAAATATTTCCCCGGTGGCAAGGTTGACGTGCACATCTTCAAACCCTTCATTCGTCTTGACGCACCGCTCGATACGCGTGGCGCAGTCGTCCCGGTCGTCCAGCCCTTTCAAGCGCAGCTTTTTCATGAACGCCTCCTTGAGTACATATACTACATAATATGCTATAAAAACGCATTTCTGGCAAGGAGAGGCCTCCCTCCCTTGCTTCGGCAGTGGAAAAAACATACTATGCGCCCTTTCTCTTTTGTCCTGTAAGCTCTCCACATTTTTGCCCGACATCCTGAATTGCATATGACATTCCCCCCCCCCCGCACCTTCCATATCCAGACCTTCGGCTGCCAGATGAACGCCCACGACTCCGACTGGCTGTCCCGGTCCCTTGCCGCGCGCGGCTTTGTGGAAAGCCCCTTTGAAGAGGCTTCCCTGTACATCATCAACACCTGTTCCGTACGCGACAAACCGGAACAGAAGGTCTATTCCGAACTCGGCCGCATCGCCCGCAACTGCAAGGTTACCGGCCGGACCGGGGTTACGGTGTGCGTGGGCGGCTGCGTGGCCCAGCAGGTAGGATCCGCCCTGACACGGCGTTTTCCGCAGGTGCGCCTGGTATTCGGCACCGACGGCATTGCCCATGCGCCGGAAGCTATTGAACGGCTTATGGAAGAGCCGCGCCTGCGCCTGAATCTCCTGGAGTTCCTCGACCGCTATGAGGAGCGCGCAACCTCCCACGCGCCCGGTTCCGCACCCCCCTCGGCGTTTGTGAACATCATGCAGGGCTGCGACAATTTCTGCACCTACTGCATTGTGCCCTACGTGCGGGGCAGGCAAAAGTCGCGCGACCCCGCCGCCGTGCTCGCCGAATGCCGCGCCCTGATCGAGGCCGGAGCGCGCGAAATCACCCTGCTCGGGCAGAACGTGAATTCCTACGGCCAGGACGCGCCGGAGTACGGCGTGCCTTTTGCCAAACTGCTGCGCCGGGTGGCGGCGCTGCCGGGCCTCGCCCGACTGCGCTTTATCACCCCCCACCCCAAGGACATCGCCGACGAGGTCATCGACGCCTTCGGCAGCCTGGACAACCTCTGCCCGCGCCTGCACCTGCCTTTGCAATCCGGCTCGGACCGCATCCTCGCCAAAATGGGACGGCGCTACGACACGGCCCGCTACCTCGATATTGTGCGCAAACTGCGTTCCGCGCGCCCGGACATGGCCTTTTCCACCGACATCATCGTGGGCTTTCCCGGCGAAACCGAAGACGATTTCGCCTCTACCATGGCCATGATGGAACAGGTGGGATTCATGCACAGCTTTTCCTTCGTCTATTCGGACCGGCCGCACGCCAAGGCCGTCCTGCTGCCGGGCAAGGTGGAGCGCGCCGTCGCGCTCGAACGTCTTTCCCGCTTGCAGGCCTGGCAGAATCAGGCTAGTGATAGTATATTGGCCTCAATGGTCGGCTCTACAGTCACGATTCTCATTGAAGGAAAGAGCCAGAGGGCTGTAGTTTTGGACGAACAGGCCGATATGCAACTGTGCGAGGAACCCGGCGAGGCCGGCACAGCCGCGGAAAAAAACGCGGACGCGACCGGCTGGCAGGGGAAAACGCCTCACGGACTTATTGTAAATGTATCTCTTCCGGATCTGCCCGGCCCGGAAGAACAACCCGGCCCAACAACTCCGGGCGGCCGGGAAAAAGGATGGGAGGGAGCCCTGCTGCCCGTACGCATAGAAGTGGCGGCCAGGCATTCTCTCAAAGGCAGGCAGGCGGGTGAGCCATGGTAGAATTGACAGTCCTCGGTATTTCGTTACAAGGCCCGGGCGGCACTCCGATGCTGCTCCTGTATCCCCACGGAACGCAAAAAATTCTTTGCCTCGGCATCGGCCCCATGGAAGCCTATGCCATCTCCACCGCACTGCACGCGCTGGACAACGATGCAGCCCCCCGAGGCAGCGACGCCGCTCCTGAAGTGGACACGCACTCCGGCGAACCGCTGGCGTCCGGCCCTGCCGTGTCTTCCGTGCCGGACTCCCCCACGCCGGAAACCGGACGCACTTCTGCGAAAACGCGGGGAGCGGCCGCTTCCGGTGCTGACGCCGCCCGTGAGCCCGGCGCGGCGCTGCCGAAGGCGACCGCAGGGAATGCGGAAAAAACGCTTTCCGACTCTGCCGGGGGCCAGTACGGGCTGCCTTCCCGGCCCATGACCCACGACCTTATGCAGAGCATGATGGAAGCCCTGGGCGGACGCCTGCTGGAAGTCGAACTGCTGCGCGTGGAAAACGGCACGTTCTTTGCCGACGCCGTCATCGCCACTGCCGACGCCGCCCTGCGCCTGGACTGCCGTCCCTCGGACGGCGTCGCCCTGGCGTTGCGCTGTGGAGCCCACGTCCGGGCAAGCGAGGCGGTCATGCATATGGCCGAAAACCTGGCCGATGTTCTGGAAACCCTGCCCGACCATGTGCGCACCCTGGCAATGGCCAAGATTGCCGCCCTGGCAATGGCGGCGGGCGCCGCTGTTACCCGCGATTCGACGTTGCCCGGCGCAACCGCCGCCGGAAAGGACGCGAACGATTTTTCCCACGTGCCGCTGGTAGTGGAAGCGGCCCTTGCCGCTCGCGCAAAAATCGCCGGCAACGGTAAAAAGCTTATGATCACCTCCGCCGGGCGCACCGTGCCGTTCAACGGGGACCACAAAGACGATACGGATTCCCCCTCTTCCGCCCCTGCGGCTTCCGGCCCCACTGTCTTCGGCGCCATTGAGGTCGAACGCGGCAAAAACACGCCGCAGGAAACGTCCGCCAAACCAGCAAAGGCGCGCGTGAAAATCTTTGTCCCGGACGCGCACGCCGCGGGGAAAAGCCCTGCCTCTCCGGCCCCTGACCCCGCGCGCACGCCGACCATCCGGCTTTCCTTCGTCCGCCAGGGGGAAATGGGAGAAGCGGAGATGGTGGAGGCGTTCCAGATCCCGCCCGGAGGGTTCCCGCTCGAAATTCTGGAGATTATGGCCCCCATGCTCTCCCGGCCGGGGGAAAACGTCAGCGAGGAAGAACGCTGGGCCGCCCTGCTGCGCCTGCTTTCTCCTGAAACCAAGGTGCTCATGTGACCGGGCCAGCGGCCCGGTCCACCCCTACGGACGCCCGAGGCGTTCCTCCCTCGGGGGGAACGCCCGTACCTGCGCCCTCCCTCCCCATTCTGGAAGTGCGCGACCTCACTGTGGGGTTTGCAAAAGGCGACGGCTCGCAGGCTCTGGCCCATGCCGTCGAAGAGGTGAGCTTTACCCTGCGCGGCGGCAAAACTCTTTGCCTGGTGGGGGAGTCCGGCTGCGGAAAAAGCGTTACCGCCCTCTCTCTGCTCCGTCTTCTGCCTTCCCCCCCTTCCCGTCTGGTACGGGGCTCCGTCCTGTTTGAAGGCCGGGACATGGTCCGCCTGTCCGAAACGGAGCTGCGCGGCATCCGGGGCAACCGCATCGGCATGGTGTTCCAGGATCCCATGACCTCCCTGAACCCCGTCATGCGGGTCGGCAGGCAAATGACCGAGAGCCTCGTCCTCCACCGGGGCCTTGCGCCGGCAAAAGCGGAGCAGGAAGCCGTCGCTCTGCTGCGCCAGGTAGGTATCCCCATGCCGGAAAAGCGGGTGCGCGATTTTCCCCACCAGATGAGCGGCGGCATGCGCCAGCGGGTCATGATCGGCATGGCCCTTGCCTGTAAACCGGCCCTGCTCATCGCCGACGAGCCGACAACCGCCCTGGACGTCACCGTGCAAAAGCAAATCCTTGCCCTTATGCGCGGCCTGACGGCAAACGCGGGCAGTGCCATGCTGCTTATCACCCACGACCTTGGCGTGGTCGCCCAGACGGCTGACGAAGTGGCCGTCATGTACGCCGGCCGCATTGTCGAACAGGGACGAGCCGCGGACGTCCTCACCGCTCCCGCGCACCCCTACACAACCGGGCTGCTGCGCTCGCGTCCCGGCTTCGCCGATCAAAAACGCCCCCGTCTCGAAGCCATCCCCGGCACCGTCCCCAGCCTGTGGGCCAGACCTTCCGGATGCACCTTCCACCCCCGCTGCCCCCACGCCTTTGACCGCTGCACAACCGAAGCGCCCCCTTTCTTCCCCCTGCCCCACCCGGCCGGCACGCCCCCCCGGCAAAGCCGCTGCTGGCTGCACGCGTGAGGTCTGCGGCGGGCAACGCGGCTTGCCAGGGAATGCCTCCGGAGGACGCGCAAAAGCGTTCCCCGGAGGCCGGAATTCGTTCATCGTACTGTGAGTGTCCTGTCCGTGGTCTGGCTCAGGGCGCGGCGGGCATCAGAGGTGTTGTGCCCCTAGACGCCGATGCAGCCTTCCGTTCCCGGAGTCCCGCCGTCGGGGTGAATTCCCAGGCTGGTGCGATCGGTGGTGAACGTCGGTGTAATAGGCACCCACCAGGCGTTATTGGCCGGATCCCGAAAGCTGGGGTTGGACGCTGAATCAATGGCTGTCGCGTTTCCGATGGTGTAGTTCCCCGCAGGCAAAGCGCCGCGTCCGAAAGGGCCGCTGGTCGCATTCCAGGAGCTGCCTTCAGGCGAAGTCAGCGTACCGGTACCGGAATCAAAAACCCAGGGCATAGTGGCCTCCTTAGAGCAAATTCATAATGAAATTTAACAAGGATCGAATTGCCTCCGGCGGCCAAAGGGACTGAGTCCCTTTGGAATCCCGCAATTATGGCTGCCTTTGCAAAAGTAATTTCAAAATTAAACTGCTCTAAGACTATAGCGAGCCTACGCTTGTTTAATACTGGGGACGAATAGAGTCGGCGACCCATCCGTCAGCTACGGACCGCACACGGTCAAGCTTGTCCACTGCCAAAGACTGCAATTCGGGGTTGCCGCTGTTCCGGGCCAGCCCTAAAAGACTGGTGAGTATCTTGCTGCCCGGATGGCGGGTCACACTGCTTTCAAAGGAGATCAACCGGGAAAAATTGTCCTTGTCCTGGGGAATCGCCGCGATAAAATTCTTCGTATCCTCGTCGGACAAGGTATACCGGCTCAACACATACCATTTGATGGCCGCTTCCCAGGCGGGATCCGCCGCTTTCAGGCTGCTCCGGACATATTTTTCGAGGTCGGCGTTGTCATAAATATCTGTACTGATAAGCATTGCCCCCAAACTGACGTTTTTATCCTGATGCTGCATCAGCTCCAGTACGGCAGTCGCGATCGGTGCTGTTTTCGGTCCTGCGTCCGCAGCATTCCCGAAACCGGCAAGAGAAAAGAAAATCACGAGGATAAACACAGAACACATGCTTTTCATAGCAGTTCTTCCTTCTGTTCTAGGCGTGACTGACACTCGAAATATGTCCACTGATATCTGTTCTGGAATGGTACAAAAGAGGAGTGCAAAAAAATTACATTTGTTGATACAGCATAACTCATTATTCTATACAATGTAAAGCAATTTACGATATTCTTCAGATTCCGCCGAAGTCCCCGGAGGGCAGTTCCTCCCTTATCCGACCGTCAGCAATGGCTTTCCCATGAATAGGGGCTTGTCCATAAATAAGTGGAGCGTGCGCCGAGGGCGAGGAAAAACCTTTTTTTACGAAGGGAGTGCACTCTTACCGTACTCGACAGGAGTAAAAAAAGGGCTTTGACGAAGTACTCGGCGCACGCTCCACTCCTGCAAACGCAAAAAAGCTTCCCGGCACAATGGCGGGGAAGCCTTTTGCCAAACGATACAAAATCCGCCAGCGTCCCGCCCGCCGGAGGCATTATTCCAGCCGGTCCACCACAATAAAGGCGATGCGCCGTTCGGTGACGGTTTCGGCGGTGTAGCGGAAGCCTTCATGTTCGAAGGAGTCGCCTTGCTGAGGCAGCCGTCCCAGTTGGGCCAGCATGAATCCGGCCAGCGAGGTGTAGTCGTTTGTTTCGCTGGCGATATCGTGCAGATCCAGGGAGTGTTCCAGCAGGTGGACGTCGGCGGTGCCGTCGATGCGCCAGCGGCCTTCGGCAAGTTTCTGGACAAGGGGGGCTTCGCCTTCGTCGGGCAGGTCGCCGGCGATGGCCTCGAACAGATCCATGAAGGTAATGAGCCCTTCGATAGAGCCGTACTCGTCGGCCACCAGAACCAGATGGGCGTGGCTGCGGCGCAGGGAGTCCATGAGTTTGAGCACCCGTGTGGATTCCGGCACGATGCGGGGCTCTTCCAAGGTCTCGGGCCTGATCCGGCCGTACTGCACAAGGTCTCCGAGAAGGTCCGCGGCGTGGGCCACGCCCACCACGTTGTCGAGTCCCCCGCGGCAGACGGGCAGAACGCTCGGGGTGCCTTCCACCAACAAGCGGTGCTGGGTCGCCGGGGTGTCCTCCAGGTCGATGAAGGCCGCGTCGGCCCGGTAGGTCATGATGGAGCGCGCGGTGCGCTCGGAAAGGGTGAGCACCCTGCTTACCATGTCCACTTCTTCGGCGGCAAAGGCCGGGGCCGGAGCGCTGGAGGCGCTCTGCTCAGGGGATGCGGTCGCCATTGCCGGGGCGGGGTCTCCATTCACCAGGCTGGTTCCCATGAGACGCAGGACGGCTTCCGCGGTACGCAGGCGGATGGGCTTGCGCCGTTCATGCTTACGGGCGTTGTGCAGGGCCACCTGGTTGAAAAATTCGATGAGTACCGAAAAGCCGATGGCGGCGTACAGGTAGCCCTTGGGGATGCTGAAGCCGAAACCCTCGGCCATGAGGGAAAGGCCGATGAGCAGCAGGAAGCTGAGGCAGAGAACCACCACGGTGGGGTGGGCGTTGACGAAGGTGGTCAGCGGCCTGGCGGCCAGCAGCATGATGGCCATGGCTATGATAACGGCGGCCATCATGACGGGCAGGATCTGGGTCATGCCCACGGCGGTAATGATGGCATCCAGAGAGAACACCGCGTCCAGGGCCACAATCTGGGATACCACCACCCAGAAGCTGGCATAATCGCGGCTGCCGCCGAAGGTGTGGCTGTCGCCTTCCAGCCGTTCGTGCAGTTCCGTGGTGGCCTTGAACAGCAGGAAAAGTCCGCCTGCCAGCAGGATCAGATCACGCCCGGAAAAGGGGTGCTCCCACAGGAAAAAAAACGGGGCGGTGAGGGTGACCACCCAGGAAATGACGGAAAGCAGGGCAAGGCGCATGAGCAGGGCGAGCCCGAGGCCGATGACGCGGGCTTTGCCACGCTGTTCCGGGGGAAGCTTCTCGGAAAGAATGGCGATGAAGACAAGGTTGTCGATGCCGAGCACCACTTCGAGCAGAACCAGGGTGCCAAGCGCCACAAGGGCGGCGGGGGTAAAGAAGATCTCCATGCGGGGGGCCGTCTTTCCGGCCGGTCGGGTAAAGGGTGAATCAGGCCAGCGCGTCTTCCGGCAGTACGCCTGGGTGGGCCAGCCGCCATTGGGCAAGGGCCGCGCGCACGGGTTCGTCGGGGACGTCCAGGGTAAAAGAGAAGTCCGGCCGGTCCGGATCGTTCAGCACGGCATACGGATCGATGACCGCATGCATAAGCCGGTGCAGCCAGTCCAGAAGCTGCACCGCCGGGGCTTCGGCCAGGGTGGCAAGAAGGGAACGTGCGCTTTCGGCCTCGCGCGGGAGGGGGGCCTCCCAGATGCGGCGGGCCATGTCCACAAGATCGAGGGCCGGGGCGGCAAGCTCTTCGGCAAGTTCGTCCACGTCGTCCGGGTCCGCGCCGTGCAAGTCTTCCAGGGTTTCGCGCAGGGCGGGAACTGCCGCGTGCAGCAACGCGTCCAGTTCGCGGCAGAGTTCGTCAACGCCTACGCGGGAAAGCGGAGGTTCGCCGGCCACGGGGGCGGGACGGAGCAGAAGCCCGGCCGTCAGATCGTGCATCAGGGGGCAGAGGACTTCGGCTAAAGTCCGGAGGGATTCAGGCATGGTGACCATAGAGAACCTTTACGTTGCAAGGTGTCAGCACAGGCCGGATTCGTCAAGCACCCCGACGATGCCGGCCAGGGGCAGAATCATGGAAATGCCCGTGCCCGGCTGGCACAGGGCCACGGCCTCGGTGACGGCGTTCAGCACCGTTGTGCTGATGCTCTGGGGCACGGCGTTCAGGATGATTTCCTTTTCCGGCTCAATGGCGATGCCGAAGAGTTTGGGCATCTGGTCCGAGCCCGCTCCCCGCCCGTAGAGCACCGTCGCGCCCAGCGAACCTGCTTCGCGCGCCGCGGTCAGCACGGGCTCGCTCCATCCCTTGTTCACGATGGTGATGACGAGGACGTAGTCATTTCGAATCAGCATGGGAGCCTCCTGAACGTCTTTTTTGGAGCAGGGCGTGCACGCAGCCGAGCAGCATCACGGCAATGACCGGGACCATGGCCACAACGGCCACCAGACCGAAGCCGTCCAGCATGGGGTCGCGGTGCGCCAGGGAACCCGCCGCGCCGAGGGCCACGGCCATCAAAAAGGTGCTGACCATGGGACCGGTGACCACAGTGCTGGAATCGTAGGCAATGGCTGTAAAGGAAGGGGTGCAGAAACGGCTGAGCAGTATGACCAGGGCGTACCCCGGCGCGACAATCCAGAGAATGGGCCAGCCGTACAGCAGGCGCGCCATGCCGAGGGCGGTTGCCAGAGAAACCCCGACACACAGGGCGCCGATAAGCAGGCGGCGCGGCAGGGTGCCTTGCGTGGCTTCTTCCACCTGCGCGCCGAGCACGCTGACGGCGGGTTCCGCCATGCAGACGGCGAGGCCCAGAAACAGGCCGAAGGGAATAAGGGCGGCCCCCTCCCATATGCCGGTCAGGGTGACGCCAAGGGCGTGCCCCACGGGGAGGAAGCCCAGGTTGACGCCTTGCAGAAAAAGGGTGAGCCCCACAAAAACCAGGGCGCCGCCGCGCAGAAGGCGCGGGAAAAACCCCGGTCCCACGGGGCTATGCCGCCGGTTCCAGGGCAGCAGACTGAAAATCCAGCCCGCTGCCAGCAACGGGGCAAGGCCGCGGGCCACATCAAGGGCCACCAAGCGCATATCCAGAAATTCCAGGAACAGGGCCGTGGTCACCATAGAACCCCCAGCAGCATCACGCCGACAATGGGGCCGAGAGCCACGAGGCCGAGCACGCCGAAGCCGTCGGAGGAAGCGCTTCTGCCCGCGAGCACGGACACAAAACCCATGCCTATGGAGAGAAGAAAGGGGACGGTCAGCGGACCAGTGGCCACCCCGCCGGAATCCAGAGCCAGAGCAACAAAGGAGGGCGGCACGAAAAAGGCGGTAACCAGTGTGAGGGCGTAGGCCGTTCCCAGCACCAGGGGAGCGGGAAGGTTAAGCACGATGCGAAGCAGGGCAAAGGCCAGAAACAGACCCACCCCGGCCACCACCGCGCCGACCACCACCAAGGGCGGCGGGCTGTCGCCGGTGGCTATGGTGTCCACATGGTTGGTAAGCACCACAACGCTGGGGTCGGCCACGTTGGCCGAAAGACCAATGGCAAAGGCGATGAGCAGCAGCACGCCAAGGCCGGGGGAAAGGGGAAGGCGCGTACCCAGCATGTTGCCGAGGGGGGTGAGGCAGTATTCCACGCCGCGCAGAAAGAAAAAGAGGCCGTTCACGGCAAAAAGGGAACCCATGAGCCAGCGGGTAAGCAATTCCGCGGTCATGAATCCGGTGAGCAGATGCATCACAAGGGCCAGAACAACGACCGGGGCAAGCGAAGCGAGAGCCTCGCGCATTTTTTGCAGAAGAGCAGTCACACGTTACCTGGTATTGTCGGGTTACGCCTTGATCACATACCGCCAGATCAGCGTGGCAAACAACAGAACCAAAGACACCAGCAACATGCGCCGCACCACGGCAGGTCCGCCGCGCAACGCGATACGGCTGCCCACGATATTTCCGGCGATGTTGGCGATAGCCATGGGTACGGCGATTATGAACAATACTTTTCCATGGATGAGAAAAATGATCAACCCGCTGATATTGGAAGCAAGGTTAAAGGCCTTGGCCGTGCCGGAAGCGGCGATGAGCCCCAGCCCCAGGAAGAAGTGCAGGGCCAGGAGCATAAAGCTGCCCGTGCCGGGTCCGAAAAAACCGTCATAAAAGCCGACGGCGGCACAGACCAGCGGAGTGAGCACATAGAGCGCCGCGGGGCCGGAGCGCTGCTTCTGCTCCGTTTTTTTTACCGGAAAAAAGGTAAGCAGCGCGGCAACGGGCAAAAGCACAAGCATGACCTTGCCAAGCACGGCGTTGTCCACAAAAAGGGCCACCCGCGCCCCCAGAGACGAACCGGCCAGGGAAAACAGCACCCCGGCGGCCGCAATGCGCCAGGCCACGGCACCGTTTCTGGCGTAGGTAACAAAGGAAGCCGTGGTGCCGAGCGCGGCCATAAACTTGCCCGTACCAAGAGCCATTTGGGGGGAAACGCCGGCCACCAGGGTAGCAGGCAGGCTGATCAGCCCGCCTCCCCCGGCCACGCTGTCGATAAGCCCGGCAAAGAACCCGGCTAGCGAGAGAAAAAGAATGGTGCCGAGGCCGATATTCGCGGGGTCGAAAATTTCCATGAGTGCTGTGCGCCTGTCAGGTTCAGAGAAAGACTACGATGGGTGCCATGGGAAACCGCCGCTGCCGTCAGAATGTCTCCAGACCCGCCTGTTCCGCCAGTTCGTTGGCGCGTTCTCCGCGCCCGCCGTCCCGCAGAATGCCCAGGCAGGAGAGGATGGCTTTTTCCGTCTCCGGGGACCGGGAATAGGCAATAAAAGGCTCTCCGTTTCTGCCCCCCCAGCCTCCCTCACTCAGCGTATCCGCCGTTAAAAGGCATTCCTCCACAAAGGCGGCCGCTCCGGCGGCATCCCCCTGCCCGGCCAGCTCTCCGGCGCGCTTCGCCATAAACGCCCACAACGGGACGTGCAGACTCTCGGGAACCCCGTCCACTGCGTAGTTCGTGCGCCCGCTCCAACCATTGAACGTTTGCAACCCCTGTAAAATTGCCTGCGTATCGCCTTGAGACAGGGCCTCCTGCACGGCCTGCGTCTGCAAGGCAATGCAGTCGGTTTCCTCGGAGGAAGCCCGCTGGTAGGCGCGCTCCCGCGCATCCCAGACAAACGTATGCGTCGTGTAGGTTATCAGGCCGGAGTAAGGCTCATACATTGCCTGCCTGAACACCAGCCTTTGTCCTCCCTCTTCCAGGGCCGCGGCAACGTCGCTGTCCCACAACTCGCCTATATGAAAAGCGCCTATATCCTCGGGGACCAGCCTTGCATCATCGCGGTACACCGTGTCCGGTTCCTGCGGATTGGCAGGGGTATCTCCCGGCCAGCGTACATACCACGTGCCGTCGCATGGAGACACCGCCAGGGGAGGGAGTTTGGAACCGAGGGAAAGAATGGCCGCATCAAAAAAATGTACGGGAACCCACGCCCGGTAATAGGCCAGAAACACAGGCCGGCCGTCCGGGGACATGCCCACCATGGCGAGCTGTTTTCTCTCCCTGTAGCCGCAGTCGGCAACAGCCGGGGAGAGTCCCGCGCACAGCGCGGCGGAAAGCAGCAGCGCAAGCAAAAGGGGGCGAAACGCGCGCACGGCTGCCTGCCTCATCCGCCCGCCGCGAACAGTGGGGCGGACACGGCGGCGTCTTTGGGGGAAGAAAAGACATACACGAGATCATCGGCCTGAAGGCGGAAATCGCCGCCAGGGTGGGCAAACACCTCTTCGCCCCGCTTGACGGCCACCACGGTAATGTTGGCCTTCTGGCGCAGGTTGGCTTCCTGGAAGGTCACGCCTTCCAGGGGGGCGGAGCGTTCCAGGGTGAAAACCGAGACGGTCAGGTCGGGCATCTGCTTTTGCAGGGCTCCGAGGGTGCCGCCGGGCTGCTCGATCTGGCGCAGCATATCGTAGTTTTCCGCCCGCACCTCATAGATGAACTGCTCAATGTCGTTGCGGGGCACAAGGTAGCGCGAGAGTACCCGGGTAAAGATTTCAATGGAGGTCTCGAACTCCTCGGGGATAACGTCGCTTGCGCCGAGGTCTTTCAGGGCTTCCACTTCACCCAGAAAGCGCGTGCGCACCAGGATATGCACCGTGTTGTTCATGTGCCGCGCCACTTCCGTGATGCCGCGCACCGCCGTGGGGTCGGAAATAACGATGGCCAGCACCCGGGCCGTGCGCAGCCCCAGATGCTGGAGCATGGCCGGATGGGTGGCGTCGCCGTGGAAAATGGGCTCGCCAAGGGCCGCGTAGTGGCGCACCGTGTCCGGGTTCATTTCCAGGATGACGTAGCGGATGCCCGCCTGCTTGGCCGCGCGGGTAAGGAGCTTCCCGCCCACCCCGAAGCCGATGACGACAAGGTGGTCGGAAAGCACGTCGGAAGCGACTTCCTCATCGTCCGACTCGCTGGTGGACGGTCCCAGTCGGCGCCTGCTTATCCTGTTGGCCAGGCCTGGGGCGGCGTTGAGCAGAAAAGGCGTGGCGGCCATGGTCAGAATGCTGGCCGCCAGAAAAAGCTGGTAGCGATCAGGGGAAAGCAGCTTGTAGTCCAGACCGGTCTTCGCCAGGACAAAAGAAAACTCCCCGATCTGGCAGATGGCCATGCCCACGATGATGGCCGGACGGATGGGGTAGCCCAGGAGCAGGGCGTCTCCCCCGGCAATGGCCCCTTTGAGCAGCAGCACAAGGGCGGTGACAATGCCCACTTCAAGCAGATGGGACATAAAAAAGTGCGTATCCAGCAACATGCCCACCGAGATGAAGAACACGCTGGTGAACACGTCCCGGAACGGGAGGATACCTTCCAGGGCGCTGTGGCTGTATTCCGATTCCGCTACCACCAGACCCGCGATAAACGCGCCCAGGGAAAGGGAGAGCCCGAGCAGTGAGGTAACGTATGCCGTGCCGAGGCATACCCCGAGGACGGTGATCAGAAACAGCTCGCGGCTCTTGGTGCCGACGACTTTCTTCAGGAGCCAGGGCACGCCTTTACGGGCCAGCAGAAAAATGGCCCCGATAATGAACAGGCTCCGCCCGGCGGTAATGATCATGCTGCCGGTGTCGGCCTGGGTGGCGCCCGCCAGCAGGGGCACCGCCAGCACCATGGGGACGATGATCAGATCCTGGTAAATGAGGATGGAAAGGCTGATGCGCCCGGCCGGGCTGTCCATCTGGGCTTTTTGCTGCAAGAGCTTGAGCACGATGGCCGTGGAGGAAAGGGCCATGAGAAAGCCGATGAACACGGAACTGCGCCAGCTCTCGCCGGCCCAATGGGCGAGCAGCAGAAATGTGCCGATAGTCACGAAGACCTGGGCCGTGCCGCCCAGAAACACCGGTTTGCGCAGGCGGATAAGCTCGCTGATGGAAAGCTCCATGCCGATGGAAAAGAGCAGAAAAACCACCCCGATTTCAGCCAGAACTTCAACGGCCTCTACGGCCTTCACCAACCCCAGGCTGGAGGGGCCGAACAGCGCACCGGTAAGGAGAAAGCCGACGATGGGAGGAATTTTGATTCTGTTGCAGGCAAAGATGACGACGCAGGACAGTACGGCGATGACAACAAACTCTCGAAGCAGTTCTTCCATGTGCTCAGGCAGCCTTTGCTGGGTAAATGGCACGGCGCGCCGTACCCGCCCCCGCCCCGGCAATGCCTGCCGGGGCGGGGGATGTCTTATTTGTTAAAAATATACGCGTACTTGGTCGCTATGCCGCTGGTGCGCTCCGCGAGGCGCGCAGCCAGATTGTCAACGCCGTCCGGAGAAACGACGCCTACCTCGCCCGCAAGGTACGAGGTAAAGGCGGTAGGACGCTCGTAATACACCCACACCGCGGAATACGCGCTGCCCACTTCAGGACGTGAGGGGAACTCGGACGCGGTGGAAATAATCAGCAGAATCTTGGGCTCTTCTTTGGCCGTCAGGGAAAAGAGCGTGCCGGAATTGAATATTTCCTTGAGTTGAAAAGCGAGTTTGGAACCAAGAGTGTCCGTGCCTTCCAACTGCACGGAAACCGGGGTCGCGTCCGCCTTGATGGCGGCCTTGGCCGAAGCCGCTTTGGAGGTGGCGGTATCTGCTCTGGGGTTGGGTTCCGCCCTGCCCGGCTCCGCTCTGCCGGGTTCTGCGGCAAGGGCCGCCGGGCTGCAAACCGCCAGCATGGAGGCGGTCAGCATCGCGGTCAAAAAAGTCGCAAACCCCTGCACAAAAAAACGGGCGGAAGAAGTACGGTGCATACGTGGCCGAAAACGCGCGAAGTAAATGTTCATAAGAATACTCCGGGCTGATAAGGTTAATGCAGATAACCCCTTATATTAAAACAGGCTCTGTGAATACGCAATGAAAAACCGGCTGTCCCGGCAGAAAATCTGCACCCCGCACTGCCGGGCAGCTTGCGGAACGGCACGCGCTGGGAGCCGCCCGGCCGCGCGCCGCAAAACCCCACGGCCCGAAAAAACGCCGCCCGCCGCACAAGAACACGCGGCGGGCGGGCAAAACCGCGAAAGAGGCGCCTTGCAGCCGCCGGTTACGGCTTGATGAAGGTTCCGGCTTCCAGTTCAAAAAAGGCCTGTTTGATTTCCTCCTCCGTGTTCATCACAATGGGGCCGCCCCAGGCCACGGGTTCACGCAGGGGCGGGCCGGCAACCAGCACAAAGTGCGCGCCGTCCTTGCCGGCGGCGGCGGTGATGGCCGGGCCGGAAGTCAGCAGCGCCGCCTGCCTCGCCTCCGTAAAGGCGTCGCCTTCCTCCCCGAACCGGCAATGGCCGCGGAACAGATAGGCAAAGGCCGTATCCGCCGGTTCAAGCGACATATGCCAGGTCGCGCCGGGTTCCAAAAGCACGTCCAGAAAGGTCACCGGCACGTACTCGGCCTGCATGGCCCCGGGCTGTCCCTTGTACATGCCCGAGAGAACACTGACGCGCGCGCCTTCTTCCTGTATTCTCGGGAGCATGTCCGCCGTGATGTCACGGTATTTGGGCGGGGCCATTTTCTGCGCCCTCGGCAGGTTGACCCACAGTTGCAGCCCCAGCATGCGGGGCGAGGCTTGGGGCATTTCCTGATGCAGGATGCTGCGCCCGGCTGTCATCCACTGGCAGCCGCCGCTCAGGATGGCGCCCTTGTTGCCCAGGCTGTCCTGGTGTTGAATTTTTCCTTCCACCAGATAGGTTACGGTTTCGATGCCCCGGTGCGGGTGCATGGGAAAGCCCCTGGTGTAGTCGTCAGGGTTGGTGGAGTCAAAGGCGTCCAGCAGCAGGAAGGGGTCAAAATCGGTCACGGTGCCGGAACTCAGCACCCGCACCAGCCGTACCCCGGCCCCGTCCACTGCCGGGCGTCCTCCGACCAGACGCCGTACTTTCCTTGCACCTGCGGGAACAGTGACTGTCATGGGAGACCTCCTTGGTATTGCGGATGCGGGGCAGGCGGTATGCCGCAAAAGGCGAACTTCCGCCGCGGCCGGAACGCTGAACGCCGCGCGGGAGGCGTCCGCCGCGCCGTTTCCGGCTTCTTCCGATTGCGGCTTTGAGGCAAGTATAGCCCGCAAAGACCAGGGGTGCAACCGACCGGCATAAAAAAAGGGGGAACCCGCAGGCTCCCCCGAAATACACACCTCGCAGCGCCCCGGCTATTTGGACTGCTTGAGTTTGAGCGCCATCTGAATAGCCTCCTCAAACAGCTCCTTGGACACGGCCCCGCGCACGATCAGGTTGTTGACCAGAAAACAGGGGGTGCCGGTAATGCCGAAGCCTTCGGCCTCTTTCCGGTCGGCGTTGATACGGTTTTCCACCTTGGCGCTTGCGGCATCGGCGGCGAGCTTTTTCAGATCCAGGTGGGATTTGACCGCCAGGGCCTTCAGGTAGACGTCGCCGTCGCGTTCCGCCTGTTCAATGCCGGCAAAGACCTCCTCGTAAAAGGTCCAGCCTTTGGCGCTGTCCTGCATGAACGCGGCGGTGGAGTATCTGGCCGCCGCCACAGACAGGGGAAAATCCTCGCGCGGCAGGGGCTTGAAGGTGAAGCGCACCTTGTCCTTGTACTTTTCCAGCAACGGGGTAAGCGTGCTCTCCGCCCGCTTGCAGTAGGGGCAGGTAAAGTCGGAATACGCCACGATGGTCACGGGCGCGTCCGCTTTGCCGTAAAAGGCCCGGTCCGCCAGATCCGGCGTCTTGGCTATTTTGGCGTCCTGTTCCCACTGGGCAAGCATGACCTTGCGGGTACGCTGGAGGTTCCCCTGCTGGGCGATTTCCAGCACGGTTTCGCTGTTCTTTTTCAGGATATCGAGAATGAGATCCGGGTTTTCCTCCAGCACCTCCTGCAGAACGGCCTTCAATTCCGCTTTGTCCGGCCGGGTTGCGGCCTTGCCCGGGGGGGAAAAGAGGAGGGAAAGCGCACAACAGGCGGCAAGAACAGCCAGTCCGGATCGTTTCAAAAATACGGTACAACGCATACGGTGTTCTCCTAAGCTAAATACCAATAGCGCAACAGGGCCACAGCCCCCATACCCACGGCCACGGTGCCGAAAAAGCTGCGGGTGCACCACCCTACCAGCAAGGCAGGCAGGGAAGCCAGCAAAAATACGTTATCTAGGCTGAGAAAAAGGGTTTTTTCCCCGCCGGGGAGGGTGCGCAAAAAAATTTCCTGGGCCAGCAGGGCCGCGAGCACCGCCGGGGGGACCATCTCGAGCCAGCGCATCAGGCGGGGGTCCAGTTCCCTTGAGGCAAGCAGCATAAGGGGCAGCGCGCGCGGAATATAGGTCACGAGCGCCATGCCCAGGATGAGCAGCAACTGTTCAGGCAGGGTCACGGCCTTTCTCCTTCATGGGCCAGAAGGCGGCCAAGGTGGCCGCGCAGGCGGTGGCCAGCATGACGTTCCACTGCTCCGCCCCCAAAAGGGCGAACAGCAGCGAGAACATCCCGCCCAGGCACAGGGCCAGCAGGCGGCGCGGCACCTTGGCGTGGGGCAGGATAAGGGCGATGAACATGCCGATCAGGGCAAAATCGAGGCCCAGGGGCTCCACATCGCTGATGGCCCGGTCGAAAAATGCCCCGGCTATGCCGCCCACCGTCCAGGACAGATGCGCCGTGCAGTTGATGCCCAGCGTTTCGCTCCTGTTCACCCCGGCAGCGGCGAAGCGCCCCAGGTTTACGGCAAAGGTCTCATCGGTCATTTCAAAGCTGAACCAGGCCTGCAGCGGCTTTTTCCACGGCTTGAGGTACGGCGCCAGGGCGGCGGACATGAGCAGGTGGCGCAGGTTGACCACAAAGGTGGTCACGATGAGCGTGGGAATGCTCGCCCCGGCGGCCAGAAGCTGGGCCGCGATAAGCTGGGCCGACCCCGCGTACACAAAGTACGACATGAGCCCCACGGTCAGCGGAGTCATGCCCGCCTGCACGGCCATAACCCCGAAGGTGAACCCCACGGGCAGGTAGCCGAGCACCACGGGCAGGGCAAGGCGCGCCCCGCGCAAAAACGCTGTCGCGCTCATGCGGACGGCTTCCGTTCCAGGCGGACGCCTGCAAAATCCGTTGCGGAAAGGGCGTGCAGCACATCCAGAAAGGCGATGAGAAACGAGCCCGGCCCCTGGCAGCGGGCAGCGGCGATGCCGCCTGCGGCGGACATGACGCCCATGGCCGAAAGGGTGGCGAGGGTGCGTTCCTTCGGGCCGCAGACTCCCGCAAAGGCTGCCACCAGCGCCGTTGCCGTGCAGCCCATGCCCGTGACCAGCGGCATAAGGGGGCTGCCCCCGGTGACGGTGAAGCTTTCCGTGCCGTTGGTAACCAGATCCACGGGGCCACTCACGCAGACCGTACAGGCGTGGCGCAGGGCGAGCATGCCCGCGGAATCCTCGGCTGCCGCCATGGAGGCCGTGCTGTCCACGCCGCGCGTGCCGCCCGTCTTGCCGGTAAGGGCCATGATTTCCGAGGCGTTACCGCGCAGGACGGCATTTTTGCTTTCCCGCAGCAGGGCCAGGGCGGTATCGGTACGCATGCGGCTGGCTCCGGCCCCCACCGGATCGATAACCACGGGAATGCCGCGCCGGTTGGCCATGGCCAGGGCAAGGTGCATGGAGGCAATCCAGTCCCTGGCCAGGGTGCCGATGTTCAGGACCAGCGCGGAGGCGATGCCGGTGATTTCCTCCACCTCTTCAGGGGCGTGGGCCATGACCGGAGAGGCCCCGGCGCATAACAGGGCATTGGCGGTGGTGTGCATGACCACCAGATTGGTGATGTTGTGCACCAGCGGGGTGTGTTCCCTGACCGCGGCAAGGTGCGCAACGGCTTTTTCCGTGAATTCGCTCATGGTCTCCGACTCCGCCAGTGAAAAATCCCGCCTCCCAGGCAACCTGGAAATGCGGGATTTTTAATGCTTTGGTGGGGCGAATGAGGAGGTTTGAACTCCCGACCCCCTGGGCCACAACCAGGTGCTCTGCCAACTGAGCTACATCCGCCACGCGAGACCACTGCATGTACACGGTAAGGGCTGCTTGGTCAAGTGGTTCCCCCCGTGATTTTGCGTGGCTCCCGATTGCCTTGCGGGACCGGGGGGAGCGTGAACGTTTATGAACCGGGGGATAAGAAGAGAAAAGCACCGGACTGCGCAGTACCAGCGGGGAGCTCAGACCTTGCGTTTGTTGCGCCGCGTCCGCTATTCGGTCCGGCCACTGGCCGGGAACGGCGGCGATGCCTTTCGTTTTCCCGGCCCGCAGTCCGGCTGTTAACACGCGATCCGTTTTCGCTTATATCTGCGGGAGTCCTTGTGCGGGCCGGCAAGGGCGGGGAAAACGAAAGGTCTGAGCCGCCCCGCTACCCACTCTGTGCCGCAATGCTTTTTGCTATGCGCAGCCTTGTTCCGCACCTTTTGATGGACAGTACAGGCCGGAGGCTTTACACAGAAGAGGCGCCAGCCCGAAAGAGCCGAGGGCAAAGCGGCAACACTGCCCCGCCCCACAGGGCCGCTTGATAGAACATGCCGAACCGCGCCACGCGGTTCATGAAAAAATATGCCCCGGCAGGGGCCTTGCGGGAGATTGCATGGAAAAGCTGGTCATTGAAGGAGGCGTCCCCCTGCGCGGCACCATCCGCGTGGGCGGTTCCAAAAACGCCGCTCTGCCCGTCATGTTCGCTTCCATTCTGCTGGATAGCCCGATTACCTACCACAACGTGCCGCGCCTGCGCGACATCAACACCACCAACGCCATGCTGCGGGTACTGGGATGCCCTGCGGCATTCACCGAAGACGGCGGGCACAGCGTTACCGTACGGGTGGAAAAACTCACCCCGGAAGCCCCCTACGAACTGGTAAAAACCATGCGCGCCTCGGTGCTGGTGCTCGGTCCGCTTCTCGCCCGCCTGGGCGAGGCAAAGGTGGCCCTGCCCGGCGGCTGCGCCATAGGCGCGCGCCCGGTGGAACAGCACACCAAGGCTCTGGAAAAGATGGGCGCTGCCTTTGAACTGGACTCCGGCTACATCATCGGACGCTGCAAAAAACTGCGCGGTGCCGACATCACCTTTGATTTTCCCACTGTGGGCGGAACCGAGAACCTGCTTATGGCCGCAGCCCTCGCCGAGGGCACGACCATCCTGCGCAACGCCGCCCGCGAGCCGGAAGTGGTGGATCTGGCCAACTTCCTGCACGCCTGCGGAGCCAAGATTTCCGGCCAGGGCAGCGACGTTATCCATATCACCGGGGTCAGCTCCCTGCACGGCGGAGAATACCGCATCATGCCGGACCGCATTGAAGCCGGAACCTTTCTGGTGGCGGCCGCCATTACCGGCGGAGAATGCACCATCGAAGGCTGCCCCATCGAAGAGCTGACCGCGGTGATGGCAAAAATGGGCGAAATGGGCGTCACCCTCGAGCCGCACGAAAACGGCGTGAACGTGCGCCGCAGCGGCATGCTGCGCGGGGTGGACATGATGACCCGGCCGTACCCCGGCTTTCCCACGGACATGCAGGCCCAGCTCATGGCCCTGATGTCCGTTGCCGAAGGCGCAAGCACGGTGGAGGAAACCATTTTCGAAAACCGTTTCATGCACGTGTCCGAACTGTCCCGCATGGGAGCGGATATCAAGCTTTCAGGCTCGCGCGCTCTGGTACGCGGGGTAAAACGCCTGACCGGCGCGCCGGTCATGGCCTCGGACCTGCGGGCCAGCGCCTCTCTGGTCATCGCCGGTCTCGCCGCCAAAGGCAAAACCCATGTGCAGCGCATCTACCATCTGGATCGCGGGTACGAACACATTGAGCACAAACTGGAGCAGGTAGGCGCACGGATCATCCGCACGCGCGACACGGATTAAAGCGCCATCTTAATAATTTGGCTCTCCGGCGAGAACTTTGCAAATTGAGTTTGGCTGCGAGTCAAGAACGGAGTGTCTGCTGCACATCCGCAGGAGAATATATGGCTAAAGTGATTCCTTTCAAGTCCAAAGGGGCTCAAAATGCAAAAACAGCGCAGCCCAAGCCGGACATGAGCGATATCGAATCGGACGCCCTGTCTCTTCTGGAAGAGGCTCCTGATGAGGAAGCTCTTCATGCAGCGCAAGAGCTGATTTATGATGCGTGGGATGCCGCCACAACAGGGGAATGCCTTGCCTTGGCCCAAAAGGCGTTAGAAATGTCTCCATACTGTGTGGATGCATACAATATTTTTGCCGACCACGCCAAGACGTACGATGAAGCCCTTGCCATATATACGAAAGCCGCGGATATAGGGAAAAAGTACCTTGGAGAGGAATTTTTTCAAAATTGTCAGGGAGATTTTTGGGGAATATTCGAGACAAGGCCATATATGAGGGCAAAAGCGGGAATCGTTGAATGCCTTTCGGCCTTGGGTGACAAAATCAACGTCATTAAGAACTGCAAAGAACTTCTTAAATTAAGCAGAAATGACAATCTGGGGATGCGCTATATTTTATTGCCGCTCTTGATTGAAATGGGAAAAGATACACAGGCCGAGGCGCTATATAAAAAATATAGAGACGATTATTCTTCCGCCTGGTTTTACGGGCGCGCTTTATTGGATTTCCGCAAGCACGGACAAGGGGAAATATCCGACAAGAGCCTGAGGGCTGCGTTATCTTTGAACAAAATTGCACCCAAATACCTCTTGGTGAAGAAAAAATTGCCGAAATACTTACCTGGATCATACAGCACAGGTGACGAATCAGATGCCATTATTCTGGCAGCGAGCCAGTTGACGGCGTGGCAGGCTTCAGAAGGCGCAATCCAGTGGCTGAGCGGGCATTGTACGAAAAAAAACCAAAAGACAATGCCCGAAAGTTCATGAGCACGCGCATACCCGCCTTCACTGGGCAGGGGCATCCCATCACAACGCTTTTTAGAGCAGTTTAATTTTGAAATTACTCCTGCAAAGGTAGCCATAATTGCGGGATTCCAAAGGGACTCAGTCCCTTTGGCCGCCGGAGGCAATTCGATTCTTGTCCAACTTCATTATGAATTTGCTCTAAGGAATTACCTGCAAGAGGCGCATTCGCCCTGAAATTTCTCCCATGTTCGGGATGTTCAGAAGTATTTGCCTATAAATAAAAAGCAGCTACATACGTCACTCCGGCCACCCTTGCCGTTCCGGCAGGGGAGTTTGTGGTGAGGGGGCTTTTATGGCGGCCAGAACAGCTCCGCCTGCCGCGCTCGGGTTCCCGCTACGGGACGCGCTTCCGCCTCTCTCCGGCGCGTCCCTGCTGTTCCGCCAGTTCTGCCTGCTGGCGGGAGCCGCCGGCGTCCTTGCCTCGCGCGAGTTGCTGCCCGGCCTGTTCTGCCTGATTGCCCTTCTGTTCCTGGCCCGGCAAAGGGAACCGCTTTGGGCGCACGGCTCTGAAACCCTTGATGAAAGGGCCGCCAACGATACAGCACAGAACAATACCGCCCCCTGCGGCAATCCCGTTACAGTCCGGAAGGGCGTGCTCTTTCGATCCCGTGCCCGGCTTTCCCGTTTCACGGCGCGTCACGGCGCGCGTATCGGCATTGTGTGCCTTTGCTTTGTCTGTGGCCTTGGCTACGCCGCGTTGCGCGTGCCTCAAGAAGCGCCGCGCCCGGCCTGGCTTGCCGCCGCTCTCGCTCCCGCTCCGGATGGCAAAGGAGAGGAGCGCCCTCCCGCCCCGGTGCGCCTGCGGGCCGAGGTAGCGGAGGCCACGCCTCTGCCCGGAAACCGGCTGCGTCTTTTGCTGAGAAATGCCCGTCCCGCAAAGGCGGCAGCCCGGACCACGCCCGAGGCTGCTCGGGGGCACGCCGCTTTTTCGCCCCCTCCTGCGTCCATCACGCCGTCTCCTTTGCCCTCCAGCGAAGCTTATGCCGGGCTGATCGCCTGGACCTGGACCTTTCCCGGCGGCTCCCCCCTGCGGGGACAGGAGGTGGAGCTTACCACCCGCCTCAGTCCGGCGCGCGGCCTCTCCAATCCCGGCGGCTGGGACATGGAACGCTACTGGCAGGACCGGGGGGTGTGGATACGCGGCTGGAGCAGAGGCGAGAAAGCAGCCCTGACCGTCAGCGGTCCGCCTGCCGAAGGAGCGGAGCGCCATGACCGGCTCTTCCGGCGTTTTGTCGCGGCGCTGCCGGAAAAGAAGGCACAGGCGGACCGGGGCGATGCGTTCAAAGCACCGCAACCGGACATCAGCCCGCAAGCGCCCGCTTTCACAGTTCCGGCAGCGGAAGAGGGAGCGGAGCCCGAGGGCCGGCGGACGCCCCCTGGCGGTAACACGGGCTTGCAGGGAGGCTCCGGCCCTGCGGGGAATGAGGAGCCTTCCGCCTCAGAGGCCACGCCGGAGGGCGGGTTGCAGCAGGAGTTTTTCCGTCCCGCTTTGACAGAAGGAGCTGCATTGCTCCCGGCCCTTATTTTCGGGGACCGCTCCTTTATCAGCCCTGAAAACAGCGAGCTGGTGGCCCGTGCGACCCTGGCCCACAGTCTGGCGCTTTCCGGACTGCATCTCGGGTATGCGGCAGGGCTCGGGTATCTTCTCGCCTTGGGGCTGGGACGTTTGTTCCCTCCACTGTGGCTGCGCATTTCCCGGCCCCGTCTGACGCTGCTGCTGGCCCTGCCTCTGGCCGGGGGATATCTGTGGCTGGGGCAGGCCCCGGTCTCTCTGGTACGGGCGGGGCTGATGCTGCTGTTCTGGACGGCCCTGCTTTTTCTGAACAAGCCCAAAGTGATGCTGGACGGTCTGCTGGCGGCCGTTGCTGTCATTCTGCTGCTGGATCCGGCCTCCCTGTTCGATCTGAGCTTGCAGCTCTCCGCCCTTTCCGTGGCAGCCATTGCGCTCTGCCTGCCCCGCCTGACGGCCGGAGTGGACCGGCTGCTCTCTTTCCTCTGTGGCCCACGGGACACGCACCCGTCGCTCGCGCGGCGGGCCGCACGCGGAGGCCTGCTGCTGCTCGGCATCTCCTGCTGTATCCAGATTGCCCTGGCGCCTCTGACGGTCCGCGCCTTCGGCACGCTCGGGCTGTGGTTTCCCCTGAACCTGCTCTGGCTGCCTGTGCTGGGGTGCGTGGTCATGCCCCTGGCCTTTGCCGGACTTTTACTGTCCGCACTCGGCCTTGCCGCACCTGCCGCGCTGGCCCTGCTCCTGGCCTCCCTGCCCTGCGAAGGGCTCCTGTCCCTGCTGCACGCCCTGGATTCCGCCAATCTGCTTGCGGTGCCGGTGGTGGCGAGACCGCACTGGCTCAGCATGGCCGGATACTGGATCCTGTGCCTGGCGCTGCCCTCCTGTGTAGCCGGCGCGGCAAGAGCCTTGCGACAACCCCATACGGGTGCGCGAATGCGCTCCCTCCGTTTTCTTTTGTCCCGGCGGCCTCTTATGACAAGCGCAGAAGCGCCTGCCAAGCTCCCTCCCCGAAACGCACCAGCCGCCGCCGTGGCCTGCCTCGGGCTGATTCTGCTCCTTGTTCCTTTCGGCCTGTCTTCCGCAGCGGGGCTCTTTGCAAGCGGAAAGTCTCCGGTAACCCTACGCTTGCTGGATGTGGGTCAGGGACAGTCCGTGCTGGTGGAATGGACCACAGGCCGTCCCGGCAGAATGCTGATTGACGGCGGGGGAACAAGCTCCGCGACCTTTGATCCGGGACGGGCCATCCTGGCCCCGGTGCTGACCGACAGCGCCCCGCCGCACCTGGAGCTGCTTGTCAACAGCCATCCCGATACCGATCATCTGGGCGGCCTTCTCTATCTGCTGGAGCAGTTTTCCATTGCCCGGTACGCCGGTAACGGCGACTTCCCCGTTCCGGCTCTTGCAACAAAAGAAGCCGGGGCCCTGAGCCGGAGCGGGCTGCAAAAGGAAATCTGGGCAGCGGGCGACACCATTGCCCTGGCCCCGGATCTGCATCTGGAAGTGCTCTGGCCCCCCAAGAATACGGCCTCACCCGTCTCTGCCCCCGGTACCGGCCCGTCTCGCGGCGCGATCTCTTCGCCCGCTGCCGTCCCTGCTTCCACTCCCGCACCCGCGACCGGAAACAGCCCCGATGCGGAGCCGTCCCTGCCGGGTGCAGCCGAAGCTCCCCCGGCCAGAGCGGAAAGCAGCAACAACAACTCCCTGATTCTGCGCCTGGTATGGCAGGGGCGCGGCCTGGCGCTCATTTGCGGGGATGCGGAACAGCCCGCCCTGCAAAGCCTTATCGCGGGACACGAAACCTCCCGGACCAGCGCTTCGCAGCCTTTCTCCCCCAATTCTGTCCCCGGACAGGCACAGGCCTTCGCGCATGCTTTCGAGCATACGGCATTCCCGGCTCCAGGCGGTTCCCTGCAGGCGGAAGTGCTGGTGGTGCCGCACCATGGTTCGGGAAAAAGCCACAGCCCCGCCCTGTACGACGCGGTCGCGCCCAGGCTGGCCCTCGTAGCCTGCGGGTACGGCAACCAGTGGGGGTTCCCTTCGGCCTCCGTGCGCTCGTCATTGCAGGCCAGAGGCATCCCCCTTTACTCCACCGCCAGACACGGCCATATCCGGGTGGAATGGCGGTCACACGACCTGCCGGCGACCCTGGAAACCATGCATAGCGGCGCGGAATAGCGTGGCGGCAAAGCTCTGGGATCGGAGCAAGAGAATGCCTCCGGCGGGCAGGACGCTGTCCTGCCCGCCGGAGGCATTGGCATTTCGCCTTTCCTCCCCTCCGCCCCTCACTCCGGAGCGTCTGCTTCTTTCCAGTCTTTGAGGCGCAGTTCCACAGCGGCGGCGCCGTTGTAGCGGTCAATGCGCGGGGTGTAGGCGACGCGGATGCGTCTGCCTTTAAGGTGCAGGGGCATATTGGAGAGCTGGCGCCAGGCTTTGGCCTTGAGCACCCGGCCGCTGGTTTCGTCCTCCAGATCCAGGAGCATGAAGCCCGGCCTGCCCCGCATGGAGCGCACCCGCACCGGGGGTGAGGCGAACACGGGTTCGGCGTTGCCCATGCCGAAGGGCTGGAGGAGTTCCAGCTCCTTAAGCAGGGTGAAGTCCACTTGGGCAAAGTTGAGTTCCCCATCGATCTTGCAGACCGATTCCGGCACGGCGTCACCGAAGCTCTCGGCCGCCAGGGCTTGAAACTGTTCGCGGAACAGGCGCAGGTTTTCCGGCAGAAGGCTCAGGCCCGCCGCCATATAGTGTCCGCCGTAGCCCAGGAAGAGATCGGCGCAGCGGACAAAGGCCTCGTGCATGTCGAATCCGCTCACGCTGCGCCCCGAGCCTTTCAGGCAGGTGTCCACGGCGCTCAGCACCACTGTGGGCCGGTGCAGTTGTTCCACCACTCTTGAGGCGACAATGCCGATGATGCCGGGGTGCCAGTTGTCGGCGTGCAGCACCAGCCCGAGGTTTCCGGCGTCAACCTGCTCCTGGGCCTGCCGCATGGCTTCCTGCAGAATGCGGTCCTCTTCGTCCCGGCGCTCCGCGTTCAGGCGCGAGAGTTCCTCGGCAAGGGCGGCTGCCCGTCCTCTGTCACGGGTGAGCAGGAGTTCCAGAGCCGCCTCGCTGGATCCCAGCCGCCCGGCGGCGTTGATGCGGGGGGCCAGGGTAAAAACCACCTGTCCCGCCCCCAGGGCTGCGGTGGGGGAATGGTTGCAGGCCGCCTTCAGGGCGGCGACGCCCACGCGCGTGCCCGCAGCTATTTTGAGCAGCCCGTTTTTTACCAGAATGCGGTTCTGCCCGCTCACGTCCACCACATCGGCCAAGGTGCCCAGGGCCACAAGATCAAGCAACCCGCGCAGGTCCGCCTTTTTCCCGCCCGCCTTGTGCAGAGCGGCGTTGACCGCGGCCATGAGGAAAAAAGTCACGCCCACTCCGGCCAGCGCCGGACAGGGGCAGGGGGCGAGGCGGGGGTTGACGATGGCGTCCGCCGGGGGCAGCACCTCCGCGGGCAGGTGGTGATCGGTGATGATGACGGTCATGCCCAGAGATTTGGCATATGCCACGGCATCCACGTCGGAAATGCCGGAATCGACCGTCAGCAGCATGCTTGCTCCCTGCGCGGCAATGCCGGACAGGGCGGCGGAATTGAGGCCGTACCCTTCGGTCAGCCGGTTGGGAATATGATGCAGGCACGAGAACCCGTGCCCCGCGAGAAAATCGACAACCACCGCCGTGGAGGTAATGCCGTCCACGTCATAGTCGCCCCAGACGCACAGTTTTTTGCCGGCAAGCAGTCCGTCCGCCAGCGTTTTTGCCGCATCCAGCAGGCCGGGCCAGGCTTCCAGAGGGGCGAGGCCGCGCAGTGACGGGTTGAGAAAGAGCCGCATCTGGTCAAAGTCGTGCAACCCCCGCCGCCACAAAAAATTCGCCAGCACTCCGGAGATTTCCAGCCGTTCCGCCCATGCGGCGATATCCGCGGGCGGCGGCGTGGTCTCTATCGTGCGGTATTGCCATTGCATAACTGGTTCTGTGCTCCCGAAAAGTCTCTATACCGGCCGTATCGGCAGGCTGTATGCCCCGGATGCCTCAAGAAGAAAGCGCCTACCCCACCATTCCGGCAAAGATGACCGCCCGTGAGGAGGCCAACGCCCCCCATACCGCCGCGGACAGCTCCTGCTCCCTGGCTCCCTGCGGCAGCAGTTCAAGCGCTCCGGGGGGAAGAGAGCCGTCCGCGGCAAGGCCCTTGTGGGCCAGAAGATTGGCGGCGGCCAGCAGGCGCGCTTCTTCCTGAAATGTACGCGCGACAGCGGTCACGTGGTGCCAGTTGATGGCGTCTGTGAGCGCCAGGGGCAGGTGCCAGTAATGGAGCACCTGAGCGCCGATAAGACCGTGGTCCATGCCCCAGTAGGCTGTTTCCGCTTCCGAAAAATCGCATCGCCGTTCCTGGCGCAGTTGGGCGATCTTCGCCCAGACAACCGGGCGCCCGATCGCCAGAAAGGCCTTGCCGATATCGTGCAGCAGCCCGGCGGCATAGGCTTCGTCGGGATCAAACCCCACGCACGGGCCGGCTCCGGCCGGGCGTGCGGCGCCGTGCAGGGCTGCCGTCAAAGCTTTGGCAATGCTCGCGGTCCGCAACTGGTGTTCCCAAAGCTGTCGTCCGGTAAAGCCCGGTGTCCGCTTCCCGCGCTCGATGACGGCAGCCGCTCCGATCATGACCACCAGCGAACGCACCTCTTTAAACCCCAGCAGCGAGACCGCGCGGCCGATACTGGAGACGGAGGACGACAACGCGTAACAGGCGGAATTGGCAAGGGTGAGCACCCGTGCGGCCAGCTTCTGGCTGTGCTCGATCAGGCCGGTGAGATCCTGGATGGAAGCGGTGGAATTTTCGCGGGTGGCCTCAAACAGTTTGGGCAACAGACTCGGCTCATACGGCAGTTGGGGAGGCGACACGATGAGCTCTTCCAGAAAATCACGCGCTTCGGCCAATTGCTGTGGCTGCGTACTCATGCTTCCCTCCATCCTCAGGCGCCGCGTGCGGCGTCTTTCGGGAAAAGATTCGGGAGTTTCCGCGAATCGTTGCCGGTATGGCCGTTCTCCCTCTCCGCGCCACCCGTACAGCGCCATTGCCGACAAGCGGGGGGACGGGCCGCGGACAGGCGGATGCTCAAAGGCCGCGCATGCGCCCGCAACGTGCCCTATTCCCGCTTCTTGCCGGTTTCCTGAAGCATTTTGAGCTTGTGCAGCATGACTGCCACATCATTCTTCTTGTCCGCGGGAACCAGTTTTTTGCTTACCAGCCACATGAGAAATTTGACCGAAACTTCGAGTTCCGGGTTCATTTCAAGGGATTTGATGACAAACTCGATCGCTTTCGAGATATCCTTTTTTTCCAGGTAGGCCCGGGCCATGTTGTGAAAAAGGTGCTCGTCCTGGTTGGTAAGCTCCACAGCCCTGTTATAGTAAGCAATGGCCTGATCGAGCATGCCATTTTTGCGCAGATTGATGCCGAACTCGTTAAACAGGTGTTTGTGCTCGGTCTCAAAGGCGGCATCAAGTTTCACCAGACGCTCGAAGATATTATCGGCCTTTTTGGTTTCCCCGCGCTCCAGGTAGGTGATGCCGAGGCCGAAATTGGCCCGCACGTTTTCCTCGTCCACCTTCAGGGCGTTGCCGAATTCCATCTCCGCGCTGTAATATTCTTTATTGGCCCGGTGCCGTTCCGCCCTGGCAATGGTCTTGTTCAACTCGCGCATCTTCGGATAGACGCTGGTAACGTACAGTTCCGGCTCCGGGGAAAATTCCTCCAGAAACTTTTCACGCGCGACGCGTTTTTTCGGACCAGAGGGCACATAATTGACGTTCAGGGGCTGGACTTCCATTTCCCCGCTGTCAAGTTCCGTGCAGAACCAGAAGGCCTTCTGGATGGTCTTACGCGTTGTGGTGCCGGTGCCCACTTTTCTCACTTCCTGAGAAGAAAAAACACCGTTGATGCGTTCGCGCTTTTCCTGCTTTTCCGGCTGTTCCTGCCTTTCCATGCCTGTATCCGCCTGTATCCCGTGAGTTCTCGTGTGAAAAATCCGCGTTACACCCGGGTGCCCGCGCGCGGCACGCCCCAGGGCGTTCTCATTTCGTCAAGAGCCTGCTCCGCCGCTCCTGCCGGATTTGACGCCTGCAGCACAGGCCGCCCCATTACTAAAAAATCCGCCCCGGCGCGCACCGCCTCACCAGGCGTGCATACGCGGGCCTGGTCGTCGTCGCCGCCGCCCGCAAAGCGTATGCCGGGGCACAGGCAAAGAAATTCCGCTCCGCAAGCAGCCTTGACCGCGGCCGCTTCCCGTCCGGAACACACCACGCCGTCGAGGCCGTAACTTTTGGCCAGCAGCGCGCGCTGGACCACCATATCCTGAGCCACGACCTCATCAACCGGATCGCTGGTCAGCAAGGTGATCCCCAGCAGCGCGGGACCGCTTCCGGTTCGGGAAGAGCCGCCGCCCGCCTCCGCAGCTTCCCTGCGCCCGAGCAGGGCGGCCTCGGCCATGGCCCCGCCGCCGGCAAGGTGCAGCGTCAGCATGTGCACCCCCAGGCCGGTGGCGGAACGGGTGGCGCCGCGCACCGTATTGGGGATGTCATGAAACTTCAGGTCAAGAAATACCGGCAGCTTCCGCTGCAACAGCCCGTGCACCAAAGACGGTCCCTCGGCGGTGAACAGTTCCAGCCCCACCTTCATCCACACCGGCAGCACGGCGAAGGTTTCCGCCAGCGTAAGGGCGCGCCGCGCGTCCGGCACGTCCAGGGCAATGACTAGGGCCGGTTCGCGGTTCATGAGCGCTGCCAGTCCTTGATCAGAGCGTCCAGGAACCCGGCCTGGCAGGTCGGGGACAGGGTGGCCGCGATATAGGCGGCGCGCAGTTCCTGCCAGGCCTGCTCCAGGTCGTTATTGATGATCCACAGGTTGAACCAGTGGGCCTGGATAAGTTCGGTCAAAGCGCCGCTCAGCCGTTTTTCCAGGCTTTCCGGAGTTTCGGTCTGGCGGTTGGTCAAGCGGCGCTCCAGTTCGTCGCGCGAGGGAGGCAGAATAAAGATAAGGCGCGCGCCCGGTATGGTGCGCCGCAACTGTGAGGCCCCCTGCACGTCGATGTCGAACAGCACGTCGCGGCCCTCGGCCAGCAGTTCTCTGGTCGCCACCAGCGGGGTGCCGTAAAAATTGCCGTGCACCTTGGCCCATTCCGCGAAATACCCGGCGTCGCGGCGCTGCTTGAACTCCTCGCGCGAGATGAAGTCATAGTCCTTCCCCTGCACTTCGCCCGGACGCGGATCGCGCGTGGTGCAGGAAATGGAGAAGGCAAACCGGGGAAACTCCGCCACCAGCCTCTTGATAAGCGTGGTTTTCCCCGTGCCTGACGGGGCGCAGATAACCAGGGCAATGCCCGAACGGTGGTGGGGAATCACTCCTCGTCCTCCTGGAAACGTTGGCGCATGGTTTCCGCCTGCACGGCGGAAAGAATGACATGGTTGGAATCGGTGATGACCAGGGAGCGGGTCTTGCGCCCCTGGGTGGCGTCAATCAGCCGCCCTTCCTGCCGGGCGTCCTCACGCAGGCGGCGCATGGGGGCGGAAGTGGGGTTTACAACAGCCACAACCCGCGCGGCAACCACAAAGTTGCCGAACCCCAGGTTCAAAAGCGGATGGCGGGAAACGCTCATGGGCACATATCCTTAAAATTCGCTTGCAGTTTTGAGGGGGCGCTGCCCCCTCAAACTCCTCCGGCAAGGGAAATCGTTTCCCCTGCACCTCTCACTTGTGACGATCGCCTACACGAGGGGAACAATTCCACAGGAGAGCGGAATCGGACGCCGGAGAGTAACGCCGGCGCCCCGGTCTATCGGCCGCCATCTGCATATTCATAGGCGCGTCATTCGATATTCTGCACCTGTTCACGGCACTTTTCCAGTTCATTTTTCAGATCAACCACCAGGCGGGACACCTGCACGTCCTGAATTTTGTTGCCACAGGTAGTGATTTCCCGAAAGGTCTCCTGCATGGTAAAGTCGAGCTTGCGCCCCGCGTCCCTGCCTATCTGCAGCAGCTCGCGCAGCCGTTCCAGGTGCGCGCCCAGGCGGGTAAGCTCCTCGCTCACGTCCAGCTTGTCGGCGAGCAGGGTCACTTCCTGCAGAAAGCGTCCTTCTTCCAGTTCCTGCCCGTGGCGCTCGAGAACTTCGTTCAGCCGTTCGCGCACCGACTCGAAGCGTTCCTCCTTGATGTCCGGAGCACGCTCGCGGATGCGCTCTATCCACTCTTCCATGCGCAAAAGCCGCATGAGCAGGTCTTTTTCCAGGGCTTTGGCCTCAAGGGCGCGGGACTCGTTCCAGTCTCCCAGGGCAAGGCTAAGCCCGCGCTCAAGGCTTTGCGAAAAGGCGTCGTCCGGCTCCTGCTGGCTTTGCTCCCACAGAAAGGAAAGGCCCAGCAGCCGGTTGTAGTCGGGGACAAAGTCGTCGCCGCGAGAGGCGGCAAAGGAGGAGACGGCTTGCAGCATCGCGTCCGCCTGATCTTCGTTGAACGCGACTTCCCCCGAGTGGCTGTGCATCTGCAGGAACAGGGAAATTTCCACCCGGCCGCGCGCCGCATGGCGCTTTACCAGCTTTTCAAGCACCTGCTCAAGGGACCGCGCCTGCACGGGCAACTTCCAGCGGATATCCAGGTGCCGCCCGTTTACGCTGCGCACTTCCCATACCTGCGTCCAGCCCTCTTCTTCCAAAAAACAGCGGCCAAAGCCGGTCATGCTGCGCAACATGCTAACTCCCGCAATGCTTTTGTCGTGGTGGGGGAACTGCGGACCATACCGGGCGCGCACCCGAAAAACAGGCATGCACACCGCCTTTCCGCCGCACAGAGAACACGGCAGGCAAAGATCGGCAGGCGTCTACGGCGTATCTTTTTAAAATACGGTATTCCTTCCAAACAGGCAATGGGGAATGCCGCGGGGATCACTCAAACGATAATGAATTTGACAATCATATTCTTTATCCTTATATTTGCCCACCTCGACCCGGCTTGCAGCCGGACCTCGCCTACGGCACCCTTGCGCGGTAGGCGGATGCTGTCCGCCCGTCTCTGGTTTTACTGGAAAAACCCGCTAGACCGCAGTGTGCCGCAGGCGTTTTTTCCTACCACAACCCGCAGGTTCGGCCTGTAAAAAGGAGCTACCAATGAACGGCAACTACTGGAAGTACGGCTTGGCTATCGGCGCAGGCGTCGCCATCGGCGCGCTCGGCGCGGTGCTGCTCTCCCGCGGGTCCATCGACCTGAAGAAAGCAGCCGCCACGCTTTTGAGCCACGGCATGGACGTGAAGGAAAAAGCGGCCGAATTTATGGAAACCGCCAAGGAAAACATGGATGACATTGCCGCCGAGGCGGATCACGAACGCAAGCAGCGTCGTAAGGCAAAGGCTGAATCATGAAAAACGCAGCAGCCGCATCCCCGGTCCCCGCGTCCGGGGATGCGCTTGCCCCCGAGGACGCGCGCAGGATCAGCGCAACGTCCTGTCCCGTGACGCCCCCCGCCTACGCCGGCAAAGCCGCCGCCGGGACTGCGCCCCAGGCCGGGCGTGGCGGCTGGCAAGACAACCCCGGCGTAAAGGCAAAGAAAACGACCGCCGCCCGAGGGCAGGCCCCTGAAAAAAAACGCGCGCGCGGGAAGACTTCCTCCCCCGAGGGTACAGTCGAAAAAGGCACTACAGCCGTACCCGCCGTGGAACGCCTTCTGCCCAAGGATCGGAAAGTGCTCGGTCAGTATACGCTTGTGCACGACATTCCGGGGCGTCTTCGTCTGCGTCCCGGGAAACGCCACGGGAGCTCGCACGTACGGCCGGATCTGGCAAAGACCTTGGCGTCGCTGCATCCCGCACTGCAAGATGCCGAGATCCTGGTTTCCCCCGTCACCGGCAGCGTGCTCGTACGCTATGAGAACCCGGCAGTGCGCAGCCTCGTGCTCATAGTCCTTCGCCTCGCGGAAGATCGCGTCGAGGAGGCCGCGCCGAAGGCTTCTTCCAAGGCAGCGCAGCCCGCCTCCGGGGCTGCCGCTTCAGCGGAAGTCCCTGTCAGAAACCCTATTCCCGGCAAGATGCGCAGCTATGTGTATCCCAAGATGCTGGTGTACGGGTTGGCCGTATGGCGCTCCCTTCCCTATATATGGAGGGGAATCAAAGCGCTTTTCAGCGGCAGGGTGAACCTGGACGCGCTGGACGGCGCGGCGCTGCTGGTCTGTATTCTGCGCCGCGACTTCAAGTCGCTCAGCTCCATCATCTTCTTTTTCGCCCTGGGCGAGTATCTCGCTGACTGGACGCGCAAAAAATCGCGGGCCAGCCTTGCCGAAAGCCTGGCCCTGAACATCGACCACGTCTGGGTCCGTAGCGGCGAGTTGGAACGGCAGATACCCATCGCGGAGCTCCGGGCAGGCGATCATGTCGTTGTGCGGGCGGGGTCCGTACTGCCGGTGGACGGCCTCGTGGCCGAAGGCGACGGCATGGTGAACCAGACCTCCATGACCGGTGAAGCGCTGCCCGTGCACCGTACCGCCGGTTCCAGCGTATATGCCGGAACCGTGCTGGTGGAAGGGGAACTGGTCGTTGCCGCCACCAAGGTCGGCGGAGAAACCCGCATCACCTCCATCCTGCGCTCCATCGAAGAGTCGGAAAGCGCCAAGGCCTCCATACAGGGCCGGTACGAACGCATTGCCGACGCCATTGTGCCGTACAACTTTCTGCTGAGCGGGGCGGTATACGCCGCCACCCGCGACCCCATGCGGGCCGGTTCCGTCCTGTTGGTGGACTATTCCTGCGCCATCCGTCTGGCCACTCCCCTGACCATCTTCACCGCCATGCGCGAGGCGGCCGAGCACGGCGTGCTCATCAAGGGCGGCAGGTTCATGGAAGCCGTCGCCGACGCGGATGTCGTGGTGTTCGACAAAACCGGCACCCTTACGGAAGCCAAGCCCACAGTGGTGGACGTCATTCCCTTCGGCGGCCGGGCGCGGGCCGAGGTACTGCGCCTCGCGGCCTGCCTTGAGGAGCACTTCGTCCACCCGGTGGGGCAGGCGGTCGTGCGCGCGGCGGAAGCGGAAAACCTGCATCACCGCGAAGAACACACCCGAGTGGAATTTGTCGTGGCCCACGGCATCGCCTCCCACTGGAAAGGCGGCCGGGCGCTCATCGGCAGCGAACACTTTGTGCTGGAAGATGAAAAAATCCCCGCCACTTCCGAACAGCGGGCCGTCATCGACGCCCAGGCGGCTATGGGCCGGTCCGTGCTCTATCTCGCCACGGGTGGAGAACTGGCCGGGCTGATCCTGATCGAGGACGAGATTCGTCCCGACGCGGCCGCCATTGTGGAGGCCCTGCGGCAGGACGGCATCAAACGCGTCATCATGCTTACCGGCGACGGCGAGCTTACCGCCCGGAGCATCGCGGCCAGGGCCGGCATTACGGAGTTCCGCTCCCGCCTCCTGCCCGAGGACAAGGCGGCCTTTATCGCCTCCCTCAAACGGGAAGGGCACACTATCATGATGGTCGGAGACGGCATCAACGATTCCCCCGCCCTGTCCGCCGCCGATGTGGGCGTGGCCATGGCCGAGGGAGCTGACATGGCCCGCGAGGTGGCCGACATGGTGCTGGTGAACGGCGAGCTTTCCGGTCTTCTGCTGGCGCGCGAGATCTCGCGCCGGGCTCTGGCCCGGGTGCGCCGCAACTTCCAGACCTCCGTGCTCTGGAACAGCCTGTTCCTGGCCGGGGGGCTGCTCGGCGTCCTCATGCCGGGACTTTCCGCCCTGCTCCATAACGCGACAACGGCGGCCATAGCTGTTTCCAGCCTGCGGCCCCTGCTTTCCCCCTTTGACCCACGCCCTGCCCTGCCCGCGGTTCCCGCCGCGGGCACCGGCGATATTCCGGGCGCGGAACACATGGCGCACACGGCCTGATGCCCGTGTGCCCCTGGAGGCATTATCCATGATTTGTAGTTTTATTGACGGCCGGGTGCGCATCCGCGCCGCCGCACTCAAAGACCCTGCAAAAATGGCGCTGGTGGAAAGTGCCGTCAAAGAGCAGCCCGGCGTGCACACAGCCGTCGCCAACCTGCGCACCGGCAGTTTGCTGGTGGAATACGATCCGCAGGTTATCTCACGCGAGATGCTGACAATGGCGGCCCAGGCTCTGGAAGCCCAGCTTGGAGAGGCTCCCCAAACCGAAAAGACGGGCAAAAACCGCGCGCAGTGCAGAAGGGGTCGCTCAAACCTGTTGCCCGCCAAAACGGAAATGGCCCTCCTTACCGCCGCCTTCGGACTCACCCTCGCCGGAGGCATCATCAACACGCGTCTGCACGTAGTCGCGGGATTGCTGTTCTCCCTCTTTGCGGCAAACCATATTTACTGCCGCCGAGGGCGGCTGTAGCTGGCACGCGCGCCGTAGCTTCCGCAACCGCACTCGGCAGAGATGCCGCTCTCCAAGCCTCTGGTGCCGGTGCTGCCCCATGACACGACATACAGCAAAGCCCGTTGGGATAACCACGGGCTTTGCTGTATGTGATTGCGAAACAGGTAGATTTTGGAGGCGCGGTTTGCTGCCGCCGGGCGCTTGTGGGGTACGGCCACAAAAAAAGTCGTTGCCACGGCTAAGGAATAAGGGCGAAGCGCAAGAAGCGGCAAGCCTGTGTGCTGGCTCTGGCCCCGCCAGGTATTGCTTGGTAGATTTTCTTGAGGACCGTGGAAGCAAGGGGCGCGGTGCCGCCGTATGAATCGCGGCATGGAAATAAGGGAGATAGGCAGATGGGTATATTATGCCCCTAAAAGCTTCATGGCTTCTGTAACCACGCCGGAAATGCCATATCGCACCCCCAGGATAATAACCACAATAGCTCCTATAATGAGCGTGTAGAGAACAGAACCGGCAAGGCTTTGCCATATTCCTTGCCATTTTGAACTGGACAACCTGCGCAACATCTCTTTTTTATATTGTCCATCGAGCGTCTCAATAGCACCCTTAAAGATTTCCTCCTGGAAATCCTCCATAAGATGTTCAGCTATTGTCCGGTATTGAGGGCAGCGACTCATGCTCATGCGATGGAATTCATCCAATTCATCCGGTTCAGGGGGATGCTCTTTGTCTTTTGTAAAGCTCGCGATGTAATCAATTTTTTCCTGTTTATACATACTATAAGCAAGAAGCCCGACAAGATCGTCAGGCTTCTTTACAAGCTCTTGGTATATGACATTGAATCTAGCCACAGGCAGATGTTTTTTGGATTTTTGCCCAAGTTGAATTGATGGATTCAGCATTTACCCGAACTGGATTGGAGATCTCTCGATCCAAAAATTCCGAGCGAGCTGGACGCCGTTCGTCTGCTCCAGCGCCTTTTGCCATTACACGTTCATTTGCCCGTCGAATCATGCCGACGGTAATGATATCTTTAGAACTCATTCCCGTCTCCTTTCACGGATTTGAAGTTGTTTTTGATATTTTCAATTGGCGCCTCATTCTCAACCCTAGGCGGAGTGAATGGCTTACGCTCTTTTTCCGTTGCAGTAAAACGCTTGGCGGCCTCACCGCGCAAAGTTGGCGTGGCCGCAATTGGTCTTGCCAGATACGCCTTCTTAGCTCAGAGTTTTTATAGTTTATATATATTTTACATACGTTCGTCAACGATTATACATTTTAATATGTTAAACAAAGTTTCATTCTTTATTTCAGGATAGGTACACAATTCAAGCCCGCCGTGAAGCGGGGACTGAGTTGTCACTATTTTTGTTGCCTCTTACCGTTTCTTTTTCTTCGATGAATACGGCAACCTAAAAAACATCGGGCGGCCCAAAACCAAGGCCCTCCGAATTCTCAAGTTGGATGCTCTGATTTCTCAGGTTAGAGGGCAACTCACACCAGAATTGGCGGCTAGACCACATTGAAAGGAAGCTTGGCGAATAGACAATGAGGTCTGAATCCCGCCCCGGCTCCAAAAAGGTTCCCTCGTCCCTGTGCCCCTCTTTTTGGCGTAGAGCCTCTTTTTGGCGTAGAGCCCCGCTCCCGTACCCCGATGAAAAACGGGCTATGATTTTTACATCATAGCCCGTTGGTTTTTTCTGGTCGGGATGAGAGGATTTGAACCTCCGGCCCCTGCGTCCCGAACGCAGTGCTCTACCAGGCTGAGCCACATCCCGTAATGCAATGGGGGTTATATGCCAAGGCGCGGCCCCTGGCAAGAAAATAATAATGCTCCGCCGCCGGACCATGCCTCCCTTGCCGCACGCGGCGCTTTGACTATTATAACCTATTGCGTAATCAGAAAATAATAATACGTTTCCGGAAAGAATCGTTGTGCCTTTCACGTTTCCATGCCATATGAATCGGAGCCCGGTTCCGGCGTTACGTGCTGTAACCTTTTGCAATCCGCCTTGAAGGAGTTTTCCGCAGTGGTCAAAGTTCTTGTTGTCGACGACTCCATGTTCGTGCGCCGCTCCCTTACCGCTCTTTTGGAACGGGACAAGGAGATCCAGGTCGTCGCAACCGCCGCCAACGGCGAAGAAGCGATTGCCATGGTAAAGAAGTTCGATCCGGATGTCGTGACCATGGACGTTGAAATGCCCCGTATGGACGGACTTACCGCCCTGCGGCACATCATGGCGGAAAAACCCTGCCCGGTGATCATGGTCAGTTCGCTGACCAGCGACGGCGCGGAAGTCACGCTGAAAGCCCTGGATCTGGGCGCCCTCGATTTCATGCCCAAGCTCAGTTCCGGCTCTTTGCCGGACATGGCCCGTCTGGAAACGGAACTATCCGCCAAAATAAAGGCCCTGGCCCGGCGCAAGGCGTTCATGCGACTCGTCCACAGCCGTAAAACCGCCGTGGCGTCCGCTCCGGCAAGAACATCCGCCGCGTCTTCCCCCCTATCCCCCGCGCCCTCCGCGAGCCGTCCCCTGGGCACGCCGCGGCCCGCGCCCGTCCTGCGCCCCGGCGCCTGCGCCTTTGACGCGGTAGCCATCGGCGTCTCCACAGGCGGCCCCCCGGCCGTGCAAAAGGTGCTCTCCGCGCTGCCGGAGAACTTTCCCGTTCCTATCCTTATCGCCCAGCACATGCCCGCGGCCTTCACCGGCCCCTTTGCCAGACGGCTGGACGGCCAGTGCGCCATCTCCGTCAAGGAAGCGGACGGGATAGAACGCCTGAAGCCGGCCACCGCCTATATCTGCCCCGGCGGCAAGCATCTGCGCCTGGAAAACCGGGGAGGCCTCCTGACGGGCGTGGTGACGGAAGACCCCAAGGACGCCCTGTACAAGCCGTCCGCCAACGTGCTTATGGAAACCGCGGGTATCGCCCTTGGCCGCAGAGCCCTCGGCGTCATCCTGACCGGCATGGGCAGCGACGGACTTGAGGGGACAAAGGTGCTCAAGGAAAAAGGGGGCAAAGCCGTTGCCCAGAGCGAAGCGAGCTGCGTCGTGTACGGCATGCCCAAAGCCATAGTGGACGCGAAACTCGCGGATGAAATCGTGGATATCGACAACATGGCGGCCACCATTATGGAAATGCTCGCCAAATAGCGCGGAGTCCGGCCCTTCCGCCCCCGGTTGCCGACGGCAAAACAATCATCGCCCATTGGTAAAGTAAAAACGGCATCGGCCGATAGACAGATATATCCCTACGATACGGAGCCTTCCATGTCAGAACATGACCACATCACCGCCCTGCTGGCCGCCAGCGACCCTGAGTCCATCAGGGAAGGCGCGCGCCTCGCGGGCGCCGCCAAACTGGCGGAGGCCATTCCCGCGCTGGTCAGCCACGCCTCCAACTCCAATATCGGGGTGCAGGAAGCCGTGGACAGAGCGCTGCGCAAAATAGGCGGGCCTGCCGTGGTGCACGCGGTCATTCCCCTGCTGCGTTCCGACGACGCTCCGGTGCGCAACCTGGCCATGGACCTGCTGCGCGCCCTCGGAAATACCGATCTTGACGCCCTGTGCGCCCTGCTGCGCGACGAGGATGCGGACGTACGCATTTTTGCCTCGGATATTCTGGGATCCGTGGGCAGCCCCCTGGCCGTCCCCCCCCTCAGCCGCGCCCTGCTGCACGACCCGGAAGTGAACGTACGTTACCAGGCTGCCGTCAGCCTTGGCGCGCTGGCCTTTCCCGAGGCCGCGCCCGCGCTTAACAGCGCCCTGAACGACGAAGAGTGGGTGCAGTTTTCCGTTATCGAAGCCCTGACCAAAATACGGGCCGAGTCTTCTGTACAGGCCTTGATCGGCGCTCTGGAGCGCGCTTCCGACCTGGTAGCCTCCACCATCGTGGACGCCCTTGGAGAGATGGGCAATATCAAGGCGGTTTCCCTGCTGCTGAAACGTCTTGACGCATCCTCCTCCGCCCTCGGCAACAAAATAGTCTGCGCTGTGGTCAAAATTATGGGCGAGCGTTCCCTGTCCCTTCTGGGTGCCAAAGATTGCGAACGCTTGCGCGGGTACCTGCCGGGCGCCATTGCCGACGAGGATCCGGAAGTGCAGGACGCGGCGGTACGCGGTTTTGCCGCTCTTGGCGGCAGCGACGCCACCAGCAACATTTTGAAGCTGGTTCCCAAGCTGGACGTGGAAAGAGAGGCCGACCGCCTGGCCTCCATCATCGACGCCCTCATCAAGGTGGGCCATACCCCCGGGTTGGACAAGGCCCTGCGCTCCGGCGACGACCTCACCATGCAGGTGGCCATGGAGGCGCTGTTCCATATTGATCCGGAAGGCACCGTGCCCCTGATCATCGACATTTTCTGGGACCGCTCCCGCGACGCCCAGCGCTCCATCATCCTGGAACTGGCCAGCCGGGCGGGCAAGGAACACCAGCAGTTCTTCCTTGACGTGCTGGCCCGCCACACCGACGGCATCGTGCTGCGCGGGGCGCTGATTTTTCTCGGTCAAAAAGGCGCCCCGGAAGAAGTGCAGGATCACGTGCTGCCTCTCCTCGCCCACCCTTACGACGACGTCAAGGAAGCGGCTCTCGAAGCCTGCATCGCCCTGCGTACCCCGGCCATTACCCGGCATCTGCGTGACATGATCAAGCATCATGATCCGGTACAGCGCATGATGGCCGCCTACGCGTTCGGCTTTCTGGAAAAGGCGGACTATCTTGGGGAACTCAAGGACGCGCTTGAAGACGAGTCGGCCGACGTGCGCAAGGTGGCCGTGGAAGCCCTGGGCAGGGGCTGCCCCATCCCGCCGCAGTACATCGACCTTATCGAAGGCAAGCTCATGGATGAAAACCGGGAAGTCCGCATGGCGGTTGTAGACATACTGGGCTCCTGCTCGGAAGAACGCCTTGCCGTATGCCTGACCAAAGGCCTGGACGACCCCGATCCCTGGGTGCGCGTGCGTTGCACGGAGCGGCTGGGCGAGCGCAAAAGCCAACGGTCGGTGGCGCGTCTGGTCGCCATGCTCGGCGAAGACAACCACCTTATCGTGGTCAAGGCCATTGAGGCCTTGGGAATGATCGGCGGAGAAACGTCCTTCCGCGCCCTTTTGCCCCTGTTGGAACACCCTGACCGCGATGTGCAGGAAGCGGCCGTCGAGGCCGTGGACGCCATCCGCAGGCAGGCAGGAGAGTAATCCATGGCTCTTTTCCCCTCTACCGCCGCCGCAAGCTCCGGTGCGATCTCCAAGGAACTGAAGGTCACGAACGACGAGTTCCTCCAACTGCGGGATTTCATCTACGAACAGTGCGGCATCTACATTGCGGAAACCCGCAAGTACCTGATTGAAAACCGCCTGGGCAACCGCCTGAAGGAACTGAACCTCAAGACTTTTGGGGAGTATTACTACTACCTGCGCTTTGACGCCAACAAACGCGCGGAACTGCCCAAGCTGTTCGAGGTGATCACCACCAACGAAACCAGCTTTTACCGCAACCCGCCGCAGCTTCAGGTTTTTCAGGAAAGCGTGCTGAAGCAGGAACTCGACAAGCTGCGGGCCAAGGGCACAAAACGGCTGCGCATCTGGTCGGCTGGGTGCTCCACCGGCGAAGAGCCGTACACCATGGCCATCATCCTGCACGAGGTGCTGAAGACGGAAATCGGCAGCTGGGACATAAAAATAACCGCCAACGACCTTTCCGAAGGCGTGCTCGCCTCGGCCCGGAGGGGGATTTACACGGAGTACGCCCTGCGCACCACGCCGCAGGACATCATCCGCCGGTACTTCAGAAAGGAAGGCGCCAACTACCACGTGGACCCGAAGCTGAAAAGCCTGATCTCCTTCGGCGCCACCAACCTGAGCGACCGGATGCTGCTCAAGCGGGTCGAGCGCTCGCATATCATTTTCTGCCGTAACGTCATCATTTACTTTGACGACGAGATGAAAAGGCAGGTAATCGAATCGTTCTACGACAACCTGCTGCCGGGGGGCTGTCTTTTTATCGGGCATTCGGAATCGCTGCATAACATTTCACGCGCGTTCAAACCGGAGCATCACACAGGCACCATCGTATACAGAAAAGAAGCGTAAGGTGTATGGGCAGGCAGGGCGCACAGGGTATGGGCAGGGCAAAGGTAATCGCCGTTGCCAACCAGAAGGGCGGTGTGGGCAAAACCACCACCACCGTCACCCTTGCCGCCGCCTTGACCCGGCGCGGGAAACGGCTGCTGATCATGGATCTTGACCCCCATGCCTGCGCCTCGGTGCATTTACGGTACTTTCCCGAGGAAGTGAGGCATTCGGTCGACGACATTTTTACCGAAACCGCCCCGGACTGGGACGAGGTGTGGGGCAGGATCCGCCAGCATCACCCCACGCAGGAGTTCGATGTGGTGCCGGCCACCATCCGGCTGGCGGAACTGGAAGTGGACCTGCGCAACCGCAAGGGCAAAGGGGCCATTTTACAGCAGGCCCTTGAGCATGTGCGCGGCGAGTATGACTTTATCATTCTCGACTGCCCCCCCCATGTGGGAATTTTGCTGGTAAACGCGCTGGTGGCCTGCGATTTGCTGGTGGTGCCCATCCAGACGGATTTTTTGGCGCTGCACGGCTTAAAGCTGCTGTTCGACACCATCAAGGTGCTCAACAAGGTGCTGCCGGCCCCCATCTGCTACAGGGTGCTGCCCACCCTGTACGACCGGAGGGCACGGGCCTGCGCCAGGGTGCTGGAACTGCTGGCGCTGAAAATGCCGGACAGCATGTTCCAGACGGTTATCGGCATGGATACGCGCTTTCGTGACGCGAGCGCGCAGGGAAAGGTCATTTACGAAATTTCGCCCGACAGCCGGGGGGCGCGGGCATATGACGAACTGGCAAAAGAGATACTCGCCCTATGACAAAGAGCCCTGAAGAGTACTTCAAAGAACAGAACTTTACTGCCGACGGCCAATCCGCGGGGGGCTTCACCCCGGCGGAACAGGCGTTTATGGACAAATACCTGGGAATGGACGGCGGAGAAACCCTGGCCAAACTCGGCATCACCGGCAAAGAAGCCTCTGAAGCCGTGCCTGATCAGCATCCGGAAATGACGGCCGAACAGTCGCTGGAAGAGGTGATGCGCTCGGCGGACGAACTGCTCATGGTCGGCTTTTTCCTTGGGGAACAGGAATTCACCGTGCCGACCATAGCGGTGCAGGAAGTCATCCGGGCCATGCCGCTGGCCAAACTTCCCGCCGCCCCGCCCCTTGTGGCCGGGGTCATCAATCTGCGCGGCAAGGTCACGCCCATCGTCCGCCTGCGTGACATACTGGCGGTAAACAGTCCGCGCCTCGCGGACGACAAGTTCATTATCGTCTGCCGGCGCCAGGGCCTGCAGGTGGGCATGATGATTGAACGCGTGCACACCATGTACCGGGTGCCACAGGCGGACATAGACTGGAACATTGAGACACATCTCGGCATCAACGTCGAACTTATCGCCGGTCTGCTGAAACTGCGCGATCAGCTTGTCGGCATCGTTTCCGTAGACCGTGTCATCAGCAGTATCATTTAAGAGGAGCCGCAGCATGTCAAAGCATATACTCATCGTCGACGACTCAAAAACCGTGCGCAACCTTGTGGCCTTCATCATGAAAAAAGAAGGCTTCCGGGTCACCACGGCCGAGGACGGCCTTGACGGTCTGGAAAAGCTCTATTCAGCCGAATCAGTCGATCTCATCATCTCCGACATCAACATGCCGCGCATGGACGGCTTCACGTTCATCAGGACCGTGCGCGAGCAGGAAGCATACCGGGATCTGCCCATCGTCATCCTGTCCACCGAAGGGCAGGAAAAGGACATCCAGACGGGCATCAGCCTGGGGGCGAACATGTACATGGTCAAACCCGCCCAGCCTGACAAAATGGTCAAAAACATCCGCATGCTTCTGGGATAGCAGACAAACACAGGAAGAGGGCGCAGTATGAGCCAGGATTTTATGGATCCGGAATTATTCGCGGACTTTATCATCGAGGCCAAAGAACACCTCGAAACCATAGAGCCGAACTTGCTGGAGCTTGAAAAAGCTCCGGACAACCTTTCGCTGCTGAACGAGATTTTCCGGCCCATGCACTCGCTGAAGGGGGCTTCCGGCTTTCTCGGCCTCAACCGCATGAACAGCCTCGCCCACAAGGCGGAAAATATTCTGGACGAACTGCGCAAAGGTTCCATGGCCGTGAACCCGGAAATCATGGACGTCATCCTGTCCTCTACCGACGCCCTGCGCCAGATGATCGACAGCCTCGAAGCCACCAATACCGAAGGGGACGTGGACACCGCGCCGATCATCGCCACTCTGGACGCCCTGATGGCCGGACAGTTGCCCGCCACCAAAGCGCCCGCGGCGGCAAAGTCCGCTCCCGCCGCCCCGGCTCCGGAACCTGCTCCGGCAGCGGCCCCGCCCTCCGGAGAGCAAACCCCGGTCGTGGAACTCACTCCAGCGACGGCGCCCGCCCAAAGCGCGCCTTCGCCCGAACCGGCCCCGCGCCAGACCGGCGACACGGTCTCCTGGATAGAAGGGCTGAACCACCTGCCCGCCTACGCCCTGACCGCCTTTGGCGAAGGACACCTGCGCGATTTTATCGAAGAAGCCAAGGACAACATCTCCAACCTGTCCGACGGCCTGTTGGAGCTGGAAAAGCACCCCGAAGGACAAAAGGATCTGGTCAACGACCTGTTCCGCTACTTCCACAACCTGAAGGGCAACAGCGGCATCATCGGCTTTCTGGAACTGAACAGCCTGACCCACGAGGCGGAAACCCTGCTCAACGCCGTGCGCAAGGACGAGTTCACGGTAACTCCCTCGCTGGTGGATCTGCTTCTTCTCGTGGTGGACGTGCTTGAGGCGCTTATTTTCACCATTGACCCCGCCTCGGGCCAGGTAACCCCCGTTGACGCTTCCGAACTGCTGGACAAGCTCCGCCAGGCCGTGGCGGGCGGGCCTGTTGAAATGCCGGCCAGCCTGCTCTCGGCGGGCGTGCCCTCAGAAGCGGACGACGACGCTCCAAGCCCCGCGGATCTGGCCGAGGCCGCCCGCGTTGCCCCGCCCGAAGGCGCTGTCCCGGTCGTCGGCATCGAACAGGACGATGTGCAGATGTTCCAGAACACTGTCTCCCAGCAGATGAACACCATAGCCAGCGCCCTGGAGGGCATGCGCAAGGACGGCAACAACCGCGAATTTCCCGACGCCATGTACCGCTCCCTGACCACCATCCAGAACTGCTGCAACTTTATGGGGCTCGAGGAGATCAAGGTATACGCCCAGCGCACGGCAGGCATTGTGGACCAAGGCCGCAGCACGGACCTGGACTTCAGCATCATGGCCGACCTTTTGGAACAGGAATGCGCCATTATCAAAGACATGATCACTCCTGCCATAGAGGGCCTGATGGGCGCGGCCCAGCCTGCTGCCGATCCCGCCGCCGCAACGCCGGAAAACGCCCCGGAGACGGATCCGGAACCCGCATGGGAAGCGGCCGCCCCGGAAGCGGAAACGCCGCCCCCTGCCGCGCAGCCCGCACCCGCACAAGAAACAGCTGCCGCCCCCAAGCCCGCTCCGGCAGCGCCGCCCGCGCCTCCTGCGGCCCCGGCCGCCCCCGCAACGCCCGTCTCTTCTTCCGCCGCTCCGGCGCAGGCGAAACCCGCGGGCAAGCCCGACGAGGGTTCCAGCAAGGCGTCCTCCACCATCCGGGTGGACCACGAAAAGCTCGACCACCTCATGAACCTGATCGGCGAGCTCATCATCAACCGCAACCGCTATTCCATGCTGGCCCGGCAACTGGAGGAAAACTCCAATATCGACATCGGCCTCATCGCCCAGAACCTGTCCGAAACCACCTACGCCATGGCGCGTATTTCCGACGACCTGCAGGACACCATCATGAAGGTGCGCATGGTGCCGGTGGCCTCGGTGTTTTCGCGCTTTCCCCGCCTGGTCCGCGACCTTTCCCGTAAAAGCGGCAAGGACGTGGATCTGATCATGGAAGGCGAAGAGACGGAACTGGACAAGAGCGTGGTGGAAGTTATCGGCGACCCGCTGGTGCACCTCATCAGAAACTCGGTGGACCACGGTATCGAGCCTGAAGACGTGCGCCGGGAACGCAAAAAGGATCCCAAAGGCAAGGTCTGGCTGCGCGCGTACTACAAGGGCAACTCCGTCGCCATTGAAATCGAGGACGACGGCAAGGGCATCGACCCGGAAAAGATGCGCGAAGTGGCCATCCGCAAGGGCGTCATCACCCCCGAAGAAGCCAAGAACCTGGACGACCGCGAGGCCATGGAACTGATTTTCGCGCCCGGCTTCTCCTCGGCTGAGGTCATCACCGACATCTCCGGCCGGGGCGTGGGTATGGACGTGGTGCGTACCAACATCAAAAACCTGAAGGGCAGCATCAACATCTCCTCCGAGGTGGGCAAGGGCACCAAGTTCACCCTGTCCCTGCCCCTGACTCTGGCCATCATCGACGCCCTCATGGTCAACGTGGCGGAAGAAATGTACGCCATCCCCCTGGACGCCGTGTCCGAAACCACCAAGATCGAAGCGCGCCGCCTCACCGACGTCAAGGGCCGCAAAGCCGTCACCCTGCGCGGCGAAGTGCTCGGCATCGTCAGCCTCGCCGAACTGCTCGGGCTGCCCTGCCGCATGGCCGAACAGGAAATGCTCTCCGTGGTGGTCATCCAGGACAACGAACGCCGCCTCGGCCTCGTTGTCGACCGCCTGCTGGAGCGCCAGGAAGTCGTCATCAAGCCCCTGGGAGCCTACCTCGGCGACCTGAAAGGAATCTCGGGAGCCACCATCATGGGCGACGGCAGCGTCATCCTGATCCTCGACCCGCACGAAATCTATACTTTGGCGACATCCAGAGCGGGGTAAGATAAGAGGGGAGAGAGAAGAGAAAGGCTTTTTGTCGAAGCCAGATGGGATTGAGATGTGGGCTCCGCCCACACCCGGCAGGGGGGTGACCCCCCTGCACCCGCATTTTGGGGTATGGGGCCGCTCAATGGATTGGTTTGTTGAGCGCGGGCCGTGCTCTCGAAGGGGAGTGGGATGTCGCGCCCTGTAGACAAAAAGCTCAGGAACCGGAAGCGGATCTTGGATCAAACGCAACGTGATGCGTCGATTCGAGATCCGCTTCCGGTTCCTGAGCTTTTTGAACTTTGCGGCACAACACCCTCCTCTCCATCGAGAGCAGTGCTGGTGCACAACAAATCAATCCGCCACAACGCCCCACCAAGACCCGATGAGGGTCAAGGGGGGTCACCCCCCTTGCGGGGCGCGGGGCAGAGCCCCGCTCTTGCCCAATCTGGCTTCCACAAAATTGCCTTTCCAGTTCCAGCGACGCGCTACCCGCGTTTTTTGCGCCAATGGCTCAGGCGGTCGAAGGCCAGGTAGATTACCGGGGTAGTGAACAGGGTGAGCACCTGGCTGACCAGCAGGCCGCCGATCATGGTCACGCCCAGGGGACGGCGCAGTTCCGAGCCCATGCCGGAGCCGAGCATCAGGGGCAGGGCGCTGAGCAGGGCGGCCAGGGTGGTCATCAGGATGGGCCGCAGGCGCAGCAGGCAGGCCTGGTGGATGGCTTCGCGCGCGGACTTGCCTTCCTTACGTTCCGCATCAAGGGCAAAGTCGATCATCATGATGGCGTTTTTCTTCACGATGCCGATCAGCAGGATGATGCCGATGATGCCTACGATGCCGAGGTCCATGCCGAACACCAGCAGGGCCAGCAGCGCCCCCACCCCGGCCGAGGGCAGGGTGGAGAGGATGGTCACCGGGTGGACGTAGTGCTCGTACAGTACGCCCAGCACGATATACATGGTCACGACGGCGGCCAGAATAAGCCACAGGGTGCCCGTCAGCGAGGACTGGAAGGCCTTGGCAGCTCCCTGGAAGGACAGGGGCACGGCGGGTGGCAGGTGTATTGCCTGCGCCGCCTCTTCGATGGCCGACACCGCATCCCCCAGGCTGTAGCCGGGGGCCAGGTTAAAGGAAATGGTGGCGCAGGGAAACTGCCCCTGGCGGTTGATGACCAGCGGCGTGGAGCGCTCCTCGAGCCGGGTGACGGCGGTCAGGGGAACCACGGCCCCGTTTGCTCCCGGCACATGGATATGCTGTATGCTGGAAGGATCGCTGCGAAACTCCGGCTTGACCTCAAGGATAACCCGGTACTGGCTTGTCTGGGTAAAGATGGTGGAGATCATGCGCTGGCCGAAAGCGCTGTAAAGGGCGCTGTCTATGGCCGAAGCGGACACGCCCAGGGAACTGGCCCGCTCGCGGTCTATGACCAGAAAAGCCTGCTTCCCCGCGGTTTGCAGGTCGTCGGCAACGTCGGCCAGTTCCGGCCGTTTGTGCAGTTTTTCCAGCAGGAGCGGCGTCCAGCGTTCCAGTTCTGCCTGGGTCAGTCCTTCCAGGATGAACTGATACTGGGTGCGCGATATCTTGTCTTCAATGGTAATGTCCTGCACCGGCTGCAGGTACAGGTTAATGCCGGGAAGGTCGGCCAGTTTATCGTGCAGCCGCCGGATAATGGCCGGGGCGCGCTCGGAGCGTTCGTCCAGGGGCTTCAGGTTGATGGACATGCGCCCGTTGTTCAGGGTGGGGTTGGTGCCGTCCACGCCGATGAAGGACGAAAGCCCCTCCACATCCGGGTCTTCCAGCACCAGCTTCGCCACTTCATTCTGCCGCTTTGCCATGGCCTCAAAGGCCACGGACTGGGGCGCTTCGGTAATGCCCGCGATAAGCCCCGTGTCCTGCACCGGAAAGAATCCTTTGGGCACGACAAGGTACAGCACCACCGTCAAAATCAGGGTGCCCAGCGCCACCAGCAGGGTCAGGGGCTGGTGGTTCAGCACCGTGCCCAGCAGCCTGTCATACAGGCGCAGCACCCGCCCCCACATGGTCCGCGTGCTTCCGGCGCTGCCCGGCTCTTCATGCCCGTGCCCCAAAGGGCGCAGCAGATAGGCGCACATCATGGGGGTAAGGGTCAGGGAGATAACGGCCGAAATCAGGATGGACACCGCCAGGGTGACGGCAAACTCCCGGAACAGCCTGCCCACCACGTCTCCCATGAACAGCAGGGGGATCAGCACGGCCACCAGGGATACGGTGAGGGAGATGATGGTGAAGCCGATCTGCCCCGCCCCGTCAATGGCGGCCTGCAGGGGCGATTCCCCTTTTTCCAGGTAGCGGCTGATGTTTTCCGTCACCACAATAGCATCGTCCACCACAAACCCGGTGGCGATGGTCAGGGCCATAAGAGTCAGGTTGTTGATGGAATAGCCCAGGAAATACATGGCCGCAAAGGTGCCCACCAGGGAAAGGGGCACGGCCACGCCGGGAATGATGGTAGCCGGAACGTTGCGCAGGAACAGGAACATGATCACGATGACCAGCCCCACGGCAAAGCACAGCTCCAGGCGCACGTCGGCCACGGTGGCGCGGGTGGTGACGGTTCTGTCGGTGAGGATCTTCACATCCAGGCTGTCGGGCAGGGTGGCGCGCAACTGGGGCAGCAAGGCCTTTATCTCGTCGGCCACCTTGATCACGTTGGCGCCCGGCTGGCGCTGGATATTCACGATAATGGCCGGGGTGGTGTTGTGCCAGGCGGCAAGGCGGGTGTTCTCCGCCCCGTCCGCCAGTTCCGCCACGGAGGACAGATACACGGGCGCGCCGCCCTTGTAGCCGATAATCAGCGCCCGGTACTCGTCCGCGCTGGTAAGCTGGTCGTTGGCGTCTATGGTCGAGGCCCGCTCCGGCCCGTCAAAACTGCCCTTGGCGATATTCACGTTGGCATTGCTCACGGCCGTGCGCACATCGTCAAGAGTCAGGCCGTAGGAGGCGAGCAGGCGCGGGTTCACCTGGATGCGCACGGCGGGCTTTTGTCCCCCGGAAAGCGTCACCAGTCCCACGCCGGAAATCTGCGACACTTTCTGGGCAAGGCGGGTGTCCACAATGTCCTGCATCCGCTGCAAGGTCATGCCTGTGGCCGTAACGGCCAGAATCATGATGGGCGGGTCCGCGGGGTTCACCTTGTTGTAAATGGGCGGGTTGGGCAGATCCGAGGGCAGGTAGTTGCTGGCGGAGTTGATGGCCGCCTGTACCTGCTGTTCCGCCACATCCAGGCTCATTTCCAGGATGAATTGCAGGGTGACGACCGAAGCGCCGCCGGAACTCTGCGAGGTCATCTGGTTCAGGCCCGGCATCTGGCCGAACTGCTGCTCAAGCGGGGCGGTAATGCCCGAGGTGATCACCTCCGGGCTGGCGCCGGGATACAGGGTGACCACCTGGATGGTGGGGTAATCGATCTCGGGCAGGGCGGAAATGGGCAAAATACGGTACGCCAGCACCCCGGCCAGAAAAAGAGCGACCATAAGGAGCGACGTGGCCACCGGGCGCAGAATGAATATGCGGGAAGGATTTGCCATGGAGTGCTTTGTCTGACGTTGCGGTGCGGCGTTGTTCCGGAGCCTGCCGATGTCGCGGCACGGCTGTCCCCCGTCGCGGCGGCCGGTCCCGCTTCAGGAAATCTGCCGAACGTTCGCCTGCTTCGGTAAAAATACAGGACGGGAGCAAAAAATAACGTGCGGCAGGCACTCATCGGATACCGGAGAATTGCCTTTTTTACAACGGTATACTATAAAAAAAAACGGTATCATTGCTCTACTTTCCGGAGGCGCAGCACTGCCTTCGGATGTTGCCTTCAAAAACGTTCACACTGGGTGTACAACCACAGTTGCGCTTCGCGCAGGGGTCTCCATGCTTTCAGAAATTGAAATAGCACGCCCGTTCATCAGGGCGACCATCGATATTCTGCAGACCATGGCAGGCATCGGCGCAACAGCCGGAACCCCGTATATCAAAAAGACCCATCAGGCCAAGGGGGACGTTTCCGCCCTGGTGGGCGTCACGGGCGACCGCGTGGGCACCATCGCCGTATCCTTCACCCGCCCCTGCGCCCTGGCCCTGGTCAGGGGCATGCTGGGGGACGATATCCAGGACGTTCTCCAGGACACCCAGGACGCCGTGGGAGAAGTGACCAACATGGTCTCCGGCCAGGCCAGGGCGGGCCTTGCCGAAATGGGCGTCGTCCTGCAAGGCTCCACCCCCACGGTCATTGTGGGCGACGGACACGTCGTCCGCCATATCTCCCCCTGCCCCGTGGTGGCTATTCCCTTTCATTCCCCGGCCGGGGAATTCACCGTGGAATTCTGCTTCGAATAGCGCCCTGCCCGGCAATGCGCGCGGAGTCCCCGCGTTCAGGGCGCTTCCACCCCCGCGGACGAAAAGGTCGCCATGTTGTTGTAGGCGTCCGCCGCCGCCTGCAGCAGAAAAATTCCGAGAGCCGCGCCCGTGCCTTCCCCCAGACGCATGCCGAGATCCAGCAGGGGCGTCTCGCCGAGTTCCCGCAGTATCCGCCCGTGCCCCGCCTCCGCCGAGCCGTGGCTGAAAAAGCAGTAGTCGCGCACGGCCGGGTTGATCTTCCAAGCCGCCACGTAGGCCGCCGTGGAGATAAAACCGTCGATCATCACGGCCATGCGCCGTGCCGCTCCGCCCAGAATCAGCCCGCTCAGGGCCGCTATTTCATAGCCGCCGAGAGCCGCCAGTATGCTCAGAGGATCGCCCTGCCGCACAACACCGGCGTGCAGTTCCAGCGTCTTTCGGATAACCGACGCCTTGTGCGCAAGCCCTGCCGGGGGCACTCCCGCGCCCATGCCGGTCATCTCCTCGGGCGAAAACCCCATGAACGCGCAAAACAGCGCGCTGGAAGCCGTGGTATTACCTATGCCCATCTCGCCCGTGCCGATAACGGCGGCGCCGCGATCCCGGGCGTCTTCAGCCAGCGAGCAGCCCAGTTCCAGAGCCTTGACGCACTCCTCCCGGCTCATGGCCGGGCCTTTGGCCATGTTGGCGGTCCCCCGCCCTATCTTGGCCCGGATCAGGCCCGGATGATCCGGAAAGTCCTCGCAGGCGACGCCCGCGTCCACCACCCGCAAACTGAGCCCCACAGTGGAGCACAGCGAGTTGATGGCCGCGCCGCCCTGCAGAAAGTTGCGCACCATCTGGGCGGTCACTTCCTGCGGACAGGAGGCCACGCCTTCTTCCACAACGCCGTGATCGCCGGCAATGGTAAACATGGTGGCGGGATGCGCATTGAGCGGGAACGATTCCTGAATGCAAAACAGCTTGCGCGCCACGTCTTCCAGCTTGCCCAGGCTGCCCCGGGGTTTGGTCAGGCTGTCGAGACGCGCCTGGGCTTCCGCGTTCCGCTCCTGAAGCGTGGGAACAACGGCCGCGCACACCCGCTGCAGCCGGGGAGGAAAAAGCTCTCTGGTCATGGAGTATCCTGCTGTCGCAGCGACAGGGGCCTACGGGCTCCCTTTACCGCCGCCGAATTTTTTGGGGGGAAACAGGCCTTGCAATCCGGCTTTCATGTCATATCTTAGCGTTACGCACAAGTGAAAGGCTGCTCCGCGTGAACGGCGGCGCCCAAAATGCGCGTGCGGCCTGTATGGCCCGCCCCACAAATGAAAACGTTATCAGTAAAGAATTTCTCCGAGAGCGGTTTCTTTACTTGACACTGAAAGGGGCGGCGGCTATCAGCAAAGGGACAGAACACAAGTTCATTTTTCTTTCTGCAATAAAAACAACAGGGTAGTAATGCTACCCAAACTCAGATGGAGGAAGCCATGGGTTGGAATGTAATGGTTGATACGGATAAATGTACCGGCGACGGGGAATGCGTGGACGTGTGCCCCGTGGAAGTATACGAACTGCAGGACGGCAAGGCTGTTCCCGTGAACGCGGAAGAATGCCTCGGCTGCGAATCCTGCGTGGAAGTTTGCGAAGCAGGCGCTATCACCGTTGAAGAGCAGTAACCGGCGCCGTACCGGAACCATGGTGCGCCACGGCTTTCCGGTATAGCTCCCACAGCAACTGTATGGCCGCTTCACGGCCATACAGTTGCTGTGTTTTCGGCGGTTCTCGCACACCCGCCGCGCTTGCGGCCACAGCGGCGCAAAGGTTGACTTGCCCCGGTTACGCCCTACTTTTTTTGAACGCCGCAGGACACAGACCAGCTACGGCGTTTTCTCTTCCCAGGGAGATCTTCCATGAGCAGCACGCTGCCCGATTTGACGCCGTTTTTTACCCGCTACGAAACCCTTGCCCGCGAAGCGGACGCTCTGTTTGACAACATCCGGGCACGCTATCCCGAACTTGTCGTCTGCCGCGAGCAATGCAGCAGTTGCTGCCACGCCCTTTTCGACCTCTCGCTGGTGGAGGCCCTGTATCTGAACGCCCGTTTTCTCGAAAAATTTCCCTCCGGAATGGAAAAATTCCGCATCCTCGACACGGCGGACGCCATCGATCGCGCCATCACCAGAATCAAACGCAAAGCCTTCCGGGAATCGCAGGACGGCAAGGACAGCAACCTGATCCTCGCGGAAATAGCCGCCGAGTCCGTACGCTGCCCCCTGCTCGGCCCGGACGACCGCTGTCTTCTGTACGAAACCCGCCCCATCACCTGCCGTCTCTACGGCGTGCCCACCGCCATCGGGGGCAAGGCGCACACCTGCGGAAAAACAGGCTTTGAAGCGGGCAAAAGCTACCCCACCGTCGCCCTTGACAAAGTGCAGCTGCGCCTTGCACAATTAAGTGTTGAACTCGCGGACAGCATCGGCACCGCGTACAAGGAGCTGCATACCATGTACGTGCCTGTGTCCACCGCGCTCATCACCACCTACGACGCCGCATACCTGGGCATTGGCGGCATACGCCAAGAGAAAGACTGATGCAGAAACCCTCGGCCCTGCTGGACGACAAAAAAAACCGCGTCTTCACAAGCGAGGAAGAGGCGCAGAAACGCCTGTTTTACGAACGCATGTCGCCGAGGCGGCGTAAATTCGTCGATCGTATCGGCTATGATGTGTGGGATCCCTTCGAGGCCCCCAAAGAGCCCATGGATATCCGGGTGGACGTGACTCATCGTACCATCCAGCAACTGGTGCAGGACTTTCTGCGTACCGTGGACAAAAGCCTGCACGAAGGCGAATACGCGCGCGGCGTCGTGGAATGCGCCCTCGGCATCGTAGCCCGCGAAGAAAAATACCGGGGCGTCCTCGATTTCTGCCTCTGGTACCATGCATTGCTGCAAAAGGAGCATTCCGCCCATGAAGACGAGCTATGACAACATCGACGCGTACATCGCCGATCTGCGCGCAATCATACAAAGCACCCCCGACTGCGCCAACCACCTCTACAACCTGGGAGTGGCCCTGCTGTCCAAGCGCGAGTTCCGGGAAGCCGAACAGGCCTTCCTCGAGTCCGTAAGCAAGTCTCCCCATCTGGCCGAAGCCTACGTGCAGCTCGGCGGCATCTGCCTGCAACGCGGCGATCTGGAAGGCTGCCTCAACTACAATACCGAAGCCGCCAACTGCCGCCCCAAATTCTCCATCGCCTGGGGCAACATCGGTTTTGTCCATCTGCAGCGCGGCGACGCGCAAAAAGCCGTGGAAGCCTTCACCAAAGCCCTGAAGTGGGATCCCAAATTCATCCAGGCCCTTGCCTCCCTCGCCGCCGCCAACTACATGCTCGGCAACCTTGACGAAAGCATCGCCCTCAGCGAGCGCGCCCTCAAACAACAGCCCGGCTTCGGCCCCGCCTACAACAACCTGGCCATCGCCTGGCTGGAAAAGGGCGACGGCAAAAAAGCTCTCGAATACGCCGAACTCGCCCGCCACAACGGCTTCGACGTGCCCGACAACCTCTGGAAAGAACTCGAACCGTTCAGGGCGTAGCTCCTCGCGTGGCATAGCCCGGAAAGACAAAAAGGCATGCCTCCGGCGGCCAAAGGGCCTGAGGCCCTTTGGAATCCCCAACCGGTCGGTATGTTCCGTCGGTGGGGCTGCGTGGGTATACCTCCTGCCGCGGCTCCCGATGTCGTGCCGTGATGCACGTTCGGGCAGGCACAGGGCAGAATGCTCCAGCACAGGCTTCGCCCCTGGCCATGGAGGAATGACTACCCCGCTGCTATGGACGTATGGTGGGGGCTGTCGCCGGAAAGACCTCCCGTTTCACCAGCCTGATCAGACGAAAGCACTCCCTCGCAATGATGCGGGAGAGTGCTTTCCTTTGGTCGATTCAAGATCCGTTCCCGGTTCCTGAGCTTTTTACCCTATATGGCAGAACCTCCCACTCTACACCGAGAGCACTGCCAGCGCGCGACATAGCAATCCGCCACACCGCCCCACAGAGACCTGAACGGGGTCCAGGGGGTAACTGCCCCCTGGCAGGTGCAGGACAGCGTCCTGCCCGCCGGAGGCATTCTCTCCTCTCAACTTACCGCCTCTGCGGCAACAGAGGATACTCGTCCAGAAATGCGCGCAGGCTGCGGCGTTGGTGTTCCAGAAAGCCGGGCATATCTTTGTAGGCCGTGGGCATAAGGGTCAACCCGGCGGCAGCGGCACGCGCGGTAAAGTCCGGTTCGGCAGCGGCGCGGAGGAAAAAGCCGGAGACCGTCCGGCGGATTTCCTCGCGGGCCTTGCCTGGGAGGCCGATGCCGATATGCTGCCCGATGACGAGGCGGATGCGTTGTTCTTCGAAGGTGGGCACGTCGGGCAAGGCGGGACTGCGGGAGAGCGCGGCCACGGCAATGGGCCGCATGCCCGGCATGGAATCCGGGGCAAGGGCATGTCCCCAGCAGGCGGCGGCCTTGCCGGCTATGGCCGCTTCCACGGCCTGCACGGAGTCCAGCACGGGCATATAGGCGCTGGTTATTCCGGCGGCCCGGTCCAGGAGCAATGAGGCCATGTGGTGATCCGTCAGACTTCCGTTACCGGCGATGATGAGCCGGTTGCCGGGGGCCAGGGCGAATGCCGTAAGATCACTTACGGTCCGGTGGGGGCTGTCGGCAGGCACCCAGAGGGCGGCGGGAGCATAGGCCAGTATGGCGACCGGGGCTATGTCCGCTTCCGCATAGGCAGGGTCGTAGCCGTCCGGTTGCAGCAGAAAGGAAGGTATGAAGAGACCGGCGACGGCGTACCCGTCATCCGGTTTTCCAATCAGGCGGTTCAGGGCCGTCGAGCCGCCGCGTCCCGGTGCGTACAGCAGGGTAATGGGCTGTGTGCTCTGTTTTTGCAAGGCGGTCGCAAACAAGGAGAAAAAAGAATCCATCTGGCTGCCCGGCGAGACAGGCAACGTAAACGCGACCTCCCGCAGCGGGTAGGCAGGCGCTGCGGCAACGGGAGACGCGCAGAAGAAAAAGACGAGGAGGCAGAGGGCCGCCAGGCCGGTGGATGCCCCTCGGGGAAGGCTACTTCCCACCCTTGGCCGCCTCCTGAATCAGGGCGGCGGCATTGGAGATTTCCACCACCTGCCACTGCCCGTTCCGCTGTTCAAGGCCGAGTTCCAGAGGAAAGGTTCCCGCGCCGTGGTCGATGAACGTAGCGGAGACCTTGGCGGTATCGCCCTTGTGGGAAAGCACCTTGCCCGCCACTATTTCCTTGCGGCCCTTGGAGAGCCCGTCCAGCAGCGGAGAAAACGATCCGGCGTCCACCTTGCCGTTGGGCTTTCCGGCGAAATATCCGCCCCGGATGCCGGCGGCGACAAAGGTGCGAACCTCGGAGGTCAAAAGCTGCTTGAGCATCTTGGTTTTTGCCGCGTCTCCGGTATCCATGCCGGCGACGGCCAGTGCGAGCATGGGATTCAGCTCTCCCAGAGTCCCTTTGGCCATCTGCTCCTTAATGGCGGCAATGCCCGCGTCCGCCCCGCGCGCGAGCACGGAATTCACGTCCACCGCCTGGTAGAACAGGTCCGGCTCGCTCTGATCAATGCCACGCTGGGCAAGGGCAAGGGCTTCCAGGGGAGCCTGGGCTCTGGCCGCTTCCGCCGCCATGGCGAAATTATGCCCGGACAGCGAGAAGAGAACCGCCATACAAAGCAAGCACGCTGCCGCCCGCGCCGCAAGGACGGTGGGGCGGAAGGCGGAGAACGCCGCCCTTGCGGCAGGAATGCGTAAAGATATGAAAGCCGCGCCGGTGCGCCGGGATGCCGTGGAAAAACTGATCATGGCCGGACTCGCTGGTAATAAGGGAGGAGCGGAAAGAACTCCGTTCAGGAAGGCGCGGCGGGCCGCCGCGTCCAAAACCGCTGGCACGGTGCAACATCCGTCGAAGTGGCGGGACACGTGTCTCACCGCCACCTGTGCGGATGCGCCTTTATACCCGCGCATTGCGGGGCTTGTCATCACCCCTGGCCTTGCCAGAGCGCGTGCCCGTCTGGGGGACGTACTCAGGCAAGAATATCCTTGGCCTGCAGCACATCGCGGCGAATCTGCTCCACAAGTGCGCCCACACCGTCAAACTTGCGCTCGTCACGCAGGCGATGGATAAAATGCACGCGGAAATGCGCGCCGTAAATATCCCTGTGAAAGTCCAGCAGATGCGTTTCCACACGCAGTACGTCGTCGCCGAAGGTGGGGTTTCTGCCCACATTGGCGACCCCCCGCAAAAACTGTCCGCTGCTGCCTATGCAGACGGCCGGCAGGGTATGGCTGCGCACGCCTATTTCCGCGAGTACCGCATAGACTCCGGGTTTGGGCAGCAGCAGGTCGTCTTCCGTGCGCAGGTTGGCCGTGGGAAAGCCCAGCAGTTTGCCTCCCCGGTTCATGCCGTGCACGACGGTTCCCTCCACGCAGTGGGGGCGACCGAGCAGGTGGGCGGCTTCGTCCACTTCCCCGGCCTGAATGGCGTCGCGAATGCGGGTGGAACTGACGATACCGCCGTCCACGTACACCGGCGAGAGTTGATCTACGCTGAAGCCGTGCTGGGTGCCGAGTTCCGCGAGCAGGGCGGCGTTGCCGCGCCTGCCTTTACCAAAGGTATAATCATACCCCACCACCAGTTGGCGGGCGTTGAGCCTTTCCACCAGCACGTCCAGGACGAAGTCTTCCGGCGCGCGGGCGGCGGTTTCACGGGTAAAGGGAATAACCAGGGCCAGATCAACACCTAGGTCGGCAAAGCATTCAAGCTTGTGCCGCAGGGACATCAGTTGCGACGGCGCGGCATCTCCCAGAAGAACGCGCAGGGGGTGGGGCTCAAAGGTGATGACCACGGCCGGCAGGCCGGCCGCGCGCGCCCTTTGCACCACCTGGGTGATAAGCGTCTGATGCCCCATGTGTACGCCGTCAAAGTTGCCTATGGTCACGCAGCACCCGCGGGCCAGCGCGCGCGGGGCAAGGGGAAGTTTATGCGGGTCTGTCGCGATATGCATCGGTTCTGTGCGCTGCAAGCGTGGGGGTTGTATGGATGGAAAAAGCCGGCGTGCGGACGGGTGCCCGCAGGCCGGGAAACGCTTCTATACCCCTCTTCCCATCCCCTGTGAAGAAGGAAATGCCCCGGAAAAAATTTTCAGCGACAGAAAGCGCACAAAAAGTCTTGCCAAGACCTCCGACAAAGAGTAAACACCTTTCTCACGCCGAAGTGGTGGAATTGGTAGACACGCTAGGTTCAGGGTCTAGTGCTCGCAAGGGCATGGGAGTTCGAGTCTCCCCTTCGGCACCATCAAAGATTTCAAAGCAGTTCGACAAAGTCCGCTAGGCCTAGAGCCAGGCGGACTTTGTCCGTTTTTGAGATTCGCTATAGTTCGTGGCTCTACGCCCAGTTTTCCCGGACTGCCTGCGGCGGCAGCCCCGCACTTCTGGCACGGGTGTTGCTAATCAGAGGCAGCACCGACAATATTTCGACACGGGAACGCCATGGCCGTCTTTCATTTTCGTCTGGAACAAGTGCTCGCTTACCGCAGGCAGCTTGAAGAGGAGGCCATGCAGGCCCTTGCCGAGGCTACCATGCGGCGGGATGCGACCCTTGCCCGCATTGAGCGGCTGGGGACGGAACGGGACGAACAGCGCGAACGCCTCAGCAAGGCGCAGGATCTTGCCCCTGCGGAACTCTGGCTGGCCCGCTCCTATGACGAGGCCCTGCGGGAAGACCTGGCGCGGCAACAAGAGCTGCTGGCCGCGCAGGAAGAAGAAGTGCACGCCCGCAGGATCGCCCTGGTCGAAAAAGCGCAGGAACGCGAGCTTCTGGACAAACTGAAGGAAAAGCAGGCAAAGAGACATGCGGAACAGGAACGACAAAAAGAACAGCGGGAATTCGATGAAACAGCCACCTTGCGCTACAAGCCTGCCGCCGTCTAGGCTCTGCCGTATCCTGCTTCTGGTCTTTTCCCTGAAGTTGACCGTGCTCGGGCTGATGATTTTTGAGCCCGAGCTGCCCGGCATGCTGTCGCTGCTGCCCGGGTTCTCCACAACGCGCGCGGCCCAGAGCGAAGCCCCTGCCGCTTCCGGGACGGGCGCGGCCTATGCGGCGACAGGCGAAGGCGCCGGCGCGGGTGCGCCGCCTTCCCTGGAAGTTCCTTTGCCCGACGTGGGCATGCAGCGCCCCTCTCCGGGCTCCCCGAGTTCCTCGGGGGCTCCCGGTGCCGTGCCAGGCGTCTCCGGCGGGGCCGGGGCTCCCGCGGGAACCACGGCCCCGGAAAAGCCGGAACGGGCTCTTCCCGCCATCGGCACGCGCCCAGAGCAGAGCAATGCCGGAAACGGCACCGGGTCTTCCCTCTCCCGCGATGCCTTGGCCCGCAAACAAGAGGATCTGCTGCGCAAGGAACAGGAATTGCGGACGCTGGAAGGGGAAATTTCGGCCAAGCTGGAAAAGATGCAAATTCTGGAAAACCGCCTGGCTATCATGATCAAGGATGCGGAAGAAACGAACGACGCCAAATTTCGCCATCTGGTCGACGTCCTCTCCAACATGAAGGCGAAGCAGGCGGCCGCTGTCCTGGAAACCCTGGATCAAAAAGTTGCCGTCAGAGTTTTGGCGGGCATGCGCGGGCGGCAGGCCGGGGAGATCCTCAGTTCCGTCAAGCCCGAAATCGCAGCCAGCCTGACCGAAGCCCTGGCCCGGATGCAACTGCCCTTTGAATAGGCCATGTCCCGTCTGAAGCTCACCCTTGCCTACGAAGGCACCCGCTATGCCGGATGGCAGTTGCAGTCCCCTGGCGACAGGCCCGAGCCTGCGACCGTGCAGGGAGAGTTGGAACGCGCCGTGGCTTCCATAGCGGGGCGCCGCATTCCCCTGCATGCTGCCGGGCGCACCGACGCCGGCGTGCACGCCGAAGGGCAGGTCTGTCACCTGGATCTGCCGGAAGACGGCAACGCCTCCCTGGACTGGAAGCGCGCCCTGAACGCGCTGCTGCCCTTTGATATCCGCATCATGCAGGCGGAACGGGTGCCTCTGTCCTTCCACGCCCGCAACAGCGCCGTGGGCAAACGGTACGCGTACAGTCTGTGGATGCACCGGGACAAAGCCCTCCCGCGCATCCGCAATTTTGTCTGGAGCACGCCCGCGCTCGATCTCGCCCGTATGCGGGAAGCCTCCGCGCATCTGCTGGGAGAGCGCGACTTCGCTTCTTTTCAGAATACCGGCACGCCGATGAAAAGCACTGTGCGCTCGCTTTTTTCCCTGGACTTCCGGCAGGGCATGGTAGCCGGCCTTGTCTGCCCTCCGGACTGGCCCGTGGTCACCCTGGTTTTTGAAGGCAATGGCTTTCTCAAACAGATGGTACGCAATCTGACCGGGCTGCTGGTATGGACGGGCCTCGGCAAGATCGCCCCCGCCGCCGTCCCCGGCATCCTGGCCGCTCGCAAACGCGCGGCTCTGCCGAGCCCTTCCGCCCCCGCCTGCGGGCTTACCCTGCTGGACGTGTTCTACTCCTGAGCGTCTCCCCGCAGCGCCCGGACTCTTCCCTCTCGCGTTGACGGGCTCCCGCACCACCCGCATGCGCCTGCATCGCCCCGTTCCTCCCTGCCCGTCATCTTGCGAATATACTCTGCACCTAACGGACAAGCGTTTACAGTATCGCTTTATCTCTTGCTATTTAGGCATAACTTCACTAAATACATAAACGATAGAAAAGACTCCCCGGTTCCCTCTCTGACTCCGGCGCGCGCGCCTTTTTACGCGCGCAGTCCCGCCGCAGGTGCGGCTGCTTCCTCCCGCTCTTGGCGTCCCCGGGTATGAGCAAACGCGAGGAAAATATGCCTAAAAAAGCAAGCGCTGCTGTTGAAGCGGCGGAACATCCCAAGCCAGCCGAAAGCTCTCCGGTTTCCTGCGGCCCTGAAACGGAGCCTTCGCTGCCCGCGCTGGGGCTGCCCGGACAGACCCAGTGGGAATGGCATCTGGAGAAGGATGAATTTCACTTTTCGCCTGAATGGGCCGATATAATGGCCATACCCAAGCACACTTCGTGGAGCAGGGAGAACGCCTTTTGGGCGTCCCGGGTGCACCCGGAAGACATTGACGAGTTGCGTGTCGTCACAGACGACGTGCGCGAGGGGCGCAAGCAGGACTTTGAAGGGGTTTTCCGTATACTGCGCATGGACGGCACCTGGGCCTGGATGTTCTCCAAGGGGAAGCGGGTTTTCGCCTGCAACGGCAAGCCGGAGCGTATTTACGGCTTTACGATGAATGTCTCCCGCCTGCGCCTGAACAGTAGGTTTCTGGGCCAAAGGTCAGGCAGCGATGATTTGAATTACCGCTCCATGCTGGCGAACTCGCCGGATTTTATCGTACGCCTGGACAGGGAGCTGTTTCCGCTGTACACCAACGCCGCCCTGGAGCGCTATCTGCCCAAGGCGGCGGACGAACTGGGAGAAAGCACCGCAGGCGAACTGGGCATTCCCCCGGAGCAGATGGCCTTTCTGACGGCAAGCGTCGAGCACGTGTTCAATACCGGACAGGTGCTGCGTGAGCGGCGCACCTTTTCCACCTGTTACCGCGACGAAACCGTGGGGGAGTTTTGCTTCTGGCCCGAGTTTACCCCGGGTGGAGAGGTGGCCGCCGTTATCTGCCAGATGCGCGATGAAACGTCCCAGGTCCACATGGAGCGCAAGTCCCGCCTGAATGAAAAGCGTCTGGAAGCCCTGTATCAGCTCCTCCAGATGGAACACGCTCCGCAGGAAGCGGTGATGGACTTTGTGGTCGAATCCATGACCAGCCTGACGGAAAGCACCAGGGGCTACCTGTTCATTCCCGAATACGGCGAGAGGAAAAAACCCCGCATGTTCTGGTCCAGGGGGCATGCCGAAACCCTGGATCCGGAAGATCTGCCCGACGATTTCATCCCCGAGGGCTGTCTGATTCCGACTCCCGACCCTGAAGACAGGGGGCTTTACCGCACCATTAACAATGGGGACGGGCACAATCCCTGCCATTATGCCTTTAACGGCAAGCTCGCGGTCATGCGCTACATGCACTCCCCCGCCACGGACAACAACCGTTTTTTCTGCCTGGGGGCCGTGTGCAACAAAGGGACGGACTACGACGAGCAGGATCTGCAACAGCTGGAACTCTTTCTTGCCGGGGCATGGATGATCCTGCGCCGGCGCGAGGTATTGCAAGCCCTGCAGCGGGCCAAAGAGACGGCGGAACTCGCCAGTAAGGTCAAGGGCGAGTTTCTGACCAATGTGAGCCATGAACTGCGCACGCCCCTGAACGGCATGCTGGGCATGCTGCAACTGCTGGAGCTGTCACACCTGACGGAACAGCAGCAGGAATACGCCCATATAGCCTCCCTTTCCGGCAAGACGCTGCTGCGCATTATTTCCGATATTCTTGACTTTTCCCGTATGGAATCGGGCAAAATGGAACTGCACGAAGCGCCGTTCGACATTCGCGACACCGTCCGTTCCACCATCAACCTTTTTGCTCGGGACGCCGAAAACCGGGGTATCGAGATCTACTCCGTGGTTGACGACAGGCTGCCCATGACCCTTGTGGGGGATGACGCCCGGGTACGGCAGATTATTTTCAACCTGGTAGGCAACGCCCTCAAGTTTACCGAACAGGGCTGCATTTTCGTGGAATGCGCTCTTTTGCCGGACAGCTGCGGCAACACCGTGCACATGTACCTTTCAGTGCAGGATACGGGCATAGGCATCGCCGATAAGCATCTGGACGCCATTTTTGACGCCTTTACCCAGGTGGACAGCACGTCCACACGCCGTTATTCCGGCACCGGGCTGGGTCTTGGCATCGTCAAGCGTCTGGTGCATATGATGGGAGGCTCCATCGCGGTGGAAAGCCAGGAAGGCGCCGGCACCACCATGCACTGCTCCCTTTACTTCAAACAGGCGCATGAAAGAAGAGCACGCAAAAGGTCGCCGGCTTCTTCGCCCCACACGCCCGAGCGCGTGCTGGACATTCTGGTTGCGGAGGATGACCCCGTGAGCCGGTTCGCTGTAGGCGCGTTCTTGCGGCGCGCCGGGCACCGCGTTGTGTGCGTGCGTGACGGGAGCCAGGCCCTGGAAGCCCTTAAGATATATCCCTTCCACTGCCTGATCACCGACATACAGATGCCCCATATGGACGGCCTGGAAACGGCGCGGCGCATACGCGAAGGCAAGATCGGCGACATCGTTCCCTCGGATGCCGTCAGACGAGTGGTGGAGCAAGGCATTCCGGAAGCGGCGGAGGGAAAGAGGAAAGGCAAAACAGGGGCCATTCCCAGGGATCTGCCCATTACGGCCCTTACAGCCCATGCGATGAGGGGCGACAAGGAACGCTTTTTGGAACTGGGCATGGACCTGTACCTTGCCAAACCCGTGATTCTGGAAGAGCTGAACTACGTACTTACGCAACTGGCCCTGCGCGTTGGAGCAGCCAGGCGCGGCGCCGCTCCGGAACCCGGCTTGGCTGCGGGCAGCGGATAGAACACGGGACGTAACGGTTTTGCTCGGCATAAGGCCGGTTTGGGGCATTTCTGCCCCGGACCGGCCTTATGCCGTATAAACTGCGATGCGAAAACGCATACGCGGGAGTGCTCATGGAGCAGGTCAGGCCGTATGTGCGGAGTTTTTCCTGGTAGGCAGCGCTGCAATACTGGCTGCCGCGATCCGAGTGCAGAATCAGCCCCATGGGCGGGCGATGCAAGCGCACCGCCTTCGTCAATGCGTCCAACACAAGGCCGGTGTCCATACGTTCGGCCAGACTGAAGCCGACAATTTCCCGGCTGTGTAAATCCTTGATTCCGGCAAGGTATATCGGTGTCGCAAAGTGCTGACTGCGGCGAACCTCACAGCGACTCCTTGGCAAAGTACGCCGCCGCTTTTTTTAAAATGTCGCGCTCCATACGCAGCGGGGCGTTCTCTTTCTTCAGGCGCGCCAGTTCCGCGTCCTGCGCGTTCACGCCCGGTTTCGACGCGAATCCTTGCTTGTCCCGCCGGTACTGCGCAACCCAGTTCGCCAGGGTTTTCATGGGAATCGAAAGCCTGCGCGCTGTTTCCGTTACGCCGAAACCATCCTCAACCCCCATGGCGACCGCTTGCTGTTTCAATTCCTGCGGATAACGCGCCCGTGGTGTTTTCGTCATAGAATCTCCTCAATGAGTACGAACTATGGCGTCTGTTTTTTCAGCCTATCTCAATAAATCTTGACTCTACGGACTTGTTGCCGTATAGGACTTGCCTGCTCTTCGCGGGAATGGCGCAATGGTAGCGCGATGGCTTCCCAAGCCATAGGTTGCGGGTTCAAATCCCGTTTCCCGCTCCAGAATTCAATTTAGCCGAGTCCGGCACGGTCTGAAAGTCCTTTCCTGGCAAGGGAAAAACGGAAATAGATTGTCCGGGCTCGGCTCAAAAAAGCCGTAGACAGCCCATCCTTTCGGGGGTACTTCTGGGGGTATATAACCCCTTGCCAGGAGTCTATACCCCCATGCCCCTCACAGATACCGCAGTACGTGGCGCGAAGCCCCCCGCTGACAAGCCGGGCAAGCCGCAAAAGCTCTTTGACGGCAACGGCCTCTTTCTCTATGTCGCACCAAGCGGCACCAAAAGCTGGCGCTTGAAGTACCGATTTCAAGGCCGCGAAAAACTTCTTACCCTCGGCACATACCCCCAACTATCCCTCAAAGAAGCGCGAGAAGCCTGTGCCGCCGCCAAGAAACAGCTTGGCGGGGGTATCGACCCATCCGTGCAGAAAAAGGTGATTGCCCGCGCTTGGGAAAACACCTTTGAGGCCATAGCGCGTGAATGGCACGAGAACAAAAAATCCGCATGGTCGGAACGCTATGCGGAAGACGTGCTTGAGCGTATAGCCAGCAACATCTTTTCCTATCTCGGCAATCGGCCAATCAGCGATATTACCCCGCCGGAGCTTTTGAGCGTGCTACGGAAAATCGAAGCGCGCGGAGCCTTTTACCAAGCCAATCGCTTGCGTGAATCTTGCTCTCTGGTCTTCCGGTACGCCATTGCCACAGGCAGGGCCGAGCGCGACACTGCCGCCGATCTGCGCGGAGCGCTCAAAAGCCACGTCACCACCTCACGGGCCGCCATTACCGAACCGGAGGAAGTAGGCGGCTTGTTGCGGGCCATAGACGGCTATACAGGCCACTTCGTCACCAAGTGCGGCTTGCTGCTTCTGGCGCTGACTTTTCTGCGCCCTGGGGAAGTGCGCTTGGGCGAATGGTCTGAAATCGACCTTGATGAAAAGCTCTGGCGCATCCCGGCGAAACGCATGAAAATGCGCCTCGACCACCTTGTACCGTTAAGCGCTCAAGCTTGCGCCATTCTGGAAGAGCTGCGCGAACTCACCGGGCGCGGGCGCTTGATGTTTCCGGGGTTACGAACCAAAGAGCAATCCATCAGTGACGCGACCTTTATCGCCGCCCTACGACGCATGGGCTTTGAAAAGGATGAAATGTGCGCCCACGGCTTCCGCTCAATGGCAAGCACCATCCTCAACGAGCAGGGCTATCCCGCCGATGCCATTGAAAAGCAGCTTGCCCACAATCCGCGCAACAAGATACGCGGGATTTACAACCGCGCCGAGTATTTGCCGGAGCGCCGAAAGATGATGCAGGATTGGGCGGACTTTTTGACCATTCTGCGAGCAAATAAATCTTGACTCTGTAACGTCACTGGTTACACTAAGGGCAGTCATGATAAAGAGCTTTGACCACAAGGGTCTGGAAGACTTTTTTTATGACGGCACCACCAAGGGCATACAATCTAAACATGCCGCCAAGCTGCGCCTCCGGCTCGACCGCTTGGAAAACGCCGTCACAGTGCAGGATATGGACGCCCCCGGCTACGACCTGCACCCGCTCAAGGGCGACCTGAAAGGGCATTGGGCGGTCAAAGTTTCCGGCAACTGGCGTTTGACCTTCCGCTTTGAAAACGGCAACGCCTATGTTGTGAATTATCAGGACTATCACTAGTGTCTAGTTGCAAAAATTTATATAAAAAAATATACTCCACGAATCCAAGGAGTATGTATGGCTCGACCGGCACGAAAGATTGATTGCACGCCAGAACAGAGGGGCGAACTTGAGGCGATTCTGAAAAGTCGAAAGC
>JAVBTB010000015.1:0-128604 GCA_031556355.1 Desulfovibrio sp.
CTTTGCGGCAAACAGGCGCTCAAGGCACAGCAAAGCGTCATCAGGACAAGCAGAAAACGGCGCGGCATCGGAACCTCCCTGTCAAACCCCGTCTCACAAAAAAACTCCGACCCGCCGCGCCGGACAATGGCGGACGGGTCGGAGGGGATTTTAGGATACCTTGCCTTTCAGGGCAAGACTTTACTATTTGACTTCGGTGAAATCTGCATCCATCACATCATCATCGGGGCGGGAAGCTCCGGCCCCCGGCTGCTGGAAGCCCGCGCCGGGCGCGCCGTCCTGCTGCTGGGTCTGCTGGTAGAGCTGCTCGGCCAGCTTGTGCGACGACTTGGCCAGTTCTTCCGTCGCGTGACGGATGGCTTCGGCGTCTTCGCCTTCCATCGTGGTTTTCAGGCTCGCCACCTTGGCCTGGATGTCGGCCTTGAGGGTCGCGTCCAGCTTATCGCCGACGTCGGCGATGGACTTTTCCGTGCCGTAGATGAGGCTGTCGGCATGGTTGCGGGCTTCGATGAGTTCCTGCTTCTTTTTGTCGTCGGCGGCGTGGGATTCGGCCTCACGGATGAAGTTCTGAATCTCGCTTTCCGACAGGCCGGACGAGGCGGTGATCTGGATGGACTGCACCTTGCCGGTTCCCAAGTCCTTGGCGGAAACGTTGACGATGCCGTTGGCGTCGATGTCGAACGTCACCTCAATCTGCGGCATGCCGCGCGGGGCCGGGGGAATGCCCGTCAACTCGAAGCGGGCCAGCGTCATGTTGTCGCCCGCCATGGGACGCTCGCCCTGGAGCACATGGATGGACACCGAGGGCTGATTGTCGGAGGCGGTGGTGAACGTCTGGCTTTTGCGGGTGGGGATGGTCGTGTTGCGATCGATGAGTTTGGTGAACACGCCGCCCATAGTTTCAATGCCAAGGGACAGCGGCGTGACGTCGAGCAGAAGCACGTCCTTTACGTCGCCCGCGAGGATGCCGCCCTGACTGGCCGCGCCCATGGCGACCACTTCGTCCGGGTTCATGGAGCGGTTGGGCTCCTTGCCGAAAAACTCGCCCACTTTCTGCTGCACCAGGGGCATACGGGTCATGCCGCCCACCAGCACCACTTCGTCGATCTGCGAGGCGGGCAGGCCGGCGTCGGCCAGGGCCTTCTTGCAGGGCTCGATGGTGCGGGCCACCAAGTCTCCCACCAGCTGCTCCAGCTTGGCGCGGGAGAGCTTCATGAGCAGGTGCTTGGGGCCGCTGGCGTCGGCGGTGATGAAGGGCAGGTTGATCTCGGTTTCCATGGAGCTGGAAAGCTCTTTTTTGGCGCTTTCCGCGGCTTCCTTGAGGCGCTGGAGCGCCATGCGATCCTTGGAAAGGTCGATGCCGCTCTGGGTCTGGAATTCCTTGACCAGATGCTCGATCACGCGCTGGTCGAAGTCTTCGCCGCCGAGGAAGGTGTCGCCGTTGGTGGCGCGCACTTCCACAACGTTGTCGCCCACTTCGAGGATCGAAATATCAAAGGTGCCGCCGCCAAGATCGTACACGGCGATCTTTTCGTTGGCCTTTTTATCGAAGCCGTAGGCCAGCGAGGCGGCCGTGGGCTCGTTGATGATGCGCTTGACGTCGAGGCCGGCGATGCGGCCCGCGTCCTTGGTGGCCTGGCGCTGCGCGTCGTTGAAGTACGCGGGCACCGTGATCACGGCCTCGGTGACGCTTTCGCCGAGGTAAGCTTCGGCGTCGGCCTTAAGCTGGCCCAGGATCATGGCGGAAATTTCGGGCGGGCTGTAGGTGCGGTTGTCCACTTCCACGGCGGCGTCGCCGTTGGCGGCGCCCACGATGCGGTAGGGCGAATGATCCTTCCAGCGCTGGACTTCCGGCGCGTCGGCGCGGCGGCCCATCAGACGCTTGACGGCAAAAATGGTGCGGTCGGCATTGGTGACGGCCTGGCGTTTGGCCGTGTCGCCCACCAGGCGCTCCTTGTCGGTGAAGGCCACGATGGACGGCGTGGTGCGGCCGCCGTTGGCGTTGGTGATGTCTTTGGGCTCCTTGCCTTCCATCACGTAAACGCAGCTGTTGGTGGTGCCCAGGTCGATACCGATAATCTTGCCCATATATAGTCCTCCTCAAGCAGGCGTAGCGTATGCGCGGAAGGCGCGGCGCCTTTGCCGGTTCGCGCTTCCTGCGGAAATGTATGGTAAGATTGTTTCGTCCGACGTCCAGAGGGGCGGGCGCGATTTTTTCGCGGATTTTTGCCGCACCCGGAACACAATAACGATAAAAGGCGATAATTCAATATATTACAACATTATTCGCCGCAACAATAAAAAGAGCGCGCCAGGGCGCGCGCAAGGAAAGGCGGGCCAGCCCGCCAAAAAAAACGCGAAAAAAAGCGGAGAACCCGGCGAAGCCCTTACCAGGACTCGTCATCCGCATCGATGACGTTGTAAGAACGCACGTGCACGAAGCGCGCGTCGTCCTCCTCCGTCACCGTGCCGTGGGCCTCAATCTGGGCGCTGACCATGTCGGCCAGATCGATGCCCGCGCCGCGCGGCAGGACGCGATATTCTGTTTCTCCATCCACAAGAGCGACCTTGCAGGAGCTACCGGAAGAAAGGGGGGCGACAAAACCGCGTACAATGGTCGAGGTGTTCATGGACAGACCCTGTGCTGGGCAAAGTTTCCGGCCGCCCGCTCAAGCCGCGAGAGGGCGCATGGGCGCTTTGTAATTTTTTGCCGCTTTTTGTCAAGACAGTACGCGCAAGGCACGGCCCGCGCGGAATGGCGCGGCATCTCCGCCGCCGGGGCGCGCGGCCGGGACGGGCCGTCTTAGAGCATTTCAACTTTGAAATGCTCACGGAACTGAGCGCAGCGAGGTTCCGCCGCGAAGCCGGCGTAGCCGCGATTCACTCGCGGCGTAAGGCGCCGGCGGAGGCGTGAAACTTGGGCGGCAGAACATCGTGTCCAATCCATGTATCTCAAAGTTAAACTGCCCTAAATATCCGGCCGCGCGGGAACCCCCTCTTGCTCCTGAAGGATTCCTGGAGTATCTAGAAAAAATTGAGAGTATTGCACACTATGGCGGTTCGCCCGGCGCGTCCCTTGCAGAGCGTCCCGCATTTTTTCAGGAGTCCTCATGGCACACGACAAGGCCGCCCGTCCCGCAAAATATCTTTCGCCCGGCACCGCGCTGGTGCTGATCGGCCTGGCCTTCTGCGCGGGGCTGCTGGCGGGCACCCTGCTCACGGCGCACAACCAGCCCACGGGCATGGCCCAGACGTTCGCCCAGCCCCAGGGCGACGCGGGCGCCCATCCGGAAGACGAGGCCGCCCATATTGAGGAGGCCCGGGCCGAAACCGTGCGCAACCCCTCCGAGCCGCTGGCCTGGATCCATCTGGGCAACCTGTATTTCGACGCCCACAAGCCCGCCGAAGCCGTCGAGGCCTACGAAAAAGCCCTGGCGCTCCAGCCCGGCAACGACGACGTGACGGTCGATCTCGGCACCATGTACCGCTCGCTGGGCGACACGGCCAAAGCGCTGGCGCTCTACGACAGCGTCATCGCCCGCAACCCCGCGCACATGAACGCCGCGTTCAACAAGGGCGTTACGCTGATGCTCGACCGGGGCGACCCCCCGGCCGCCATGAGCGCCTGGCGCGCCCTGCTGGCCGCCAAGCCCGACGCCGCCCTCGGCGACGGAACCCCGCTGAAAGCCGCCCTGCCCTCCCTCGCCACCGACGCCGCCATGCGCCTGGACAAGGCGGGCAAAACCGAGGCCGCCCTGGCCGCCTACGACGAGGCCCTGCGCGAAACCCCCGACTTCCAGCCGGCGCTTGGCGAAAAGGCCGCCCTCCTGGCGCGCCTCGGGCGGCAGGCGGAGGCGGACGCCCTGTGGAAGCGCCTGAAAGAACTCAACCCCCAGGCGGTTGTCCCCGCACCTGCCTCCTAACTTCAACCAGGCGCCGTATATGCGGATACCTTTCCTCCCCGGATCATCCCCTATCGGCAAGGCGCTCGTGCTGGCGGCGCTGCTCTTCTTCGCCTCGTCCCCGCTCGCGGGGGGGACGGCGGACGCGGCGGAAGCCCCGACTCCCCCCGCCGCCACGTCCGCTGCTCCCCCCGCCCCTGCGGACATCGCCCCCCAGAAGGCCGGCACCCTGCTTCAGCCCTTTCTCGGCTGGCGGCTCGATCCCTCCGGGCGCAAAACCGTGGAGGAAATCAGCCAGGAGGCCGCGCAAAACGCCGGAGCGTTCGCGCGCTTTGACCCCCAGTCCCTGCCCCGCCAGGCCGGCACCATGTGGCTGCGCCTGCGCCTGTCCCCGGCCGCGCAAGGAGCGCAGGGCGCGCAGGGCGCGCAAGACGCGCAGGCCGCTCCGGCGCGCGATCTGTGCCTCGACCTTGGCGACCAGACCCCGCGCGCCCGCCTGTGGACTATCCGGCCGGGCCAGCCCCCCGCGCCCCTGCCCGGAGCGCCGGGCAACGAGGGCATCTTTCCCCTGGCCGCGCTGGCCGGAGGCGGCGAGATCCTGATCCGCCTGGACGGCCTGCCCGGCTTGTGGTTCAGCCCCGCGCTGCGCGAATTTTCCAGCGCCGTCACCGCGCCCGAGCGCCGCGTCCACGCGCTCACCCTGGCCGCGCTCACCGTGCTTTTGCTGCTCTGCCTCGTGCGCAGCATCACCGAGCGGGGCGATGGCCGCTTCTGGGCCGGCATCTTCGCCGCGGCCGCCCTGGTGCAGGCCATGTGGAGCATGCCCGCCACGCCCATGGGCAAGGTCACGCCGCTGAGCATGCCGGGCATTCTGGCCGCCGCCGTGGCCCTCATGCTGCTGCCCCATGTGGGGCGCAACATCATGCGCACGCGTGAAAGCCGCGCCGACACCCTGCTGCTGATCCTGGCCCTGCCCGGCGCGGCCCTGGCCCTGCTGCCGCTTTTGCCCGGCCTGGCCTGGACGGCGCGCTGGCTGCTTTTGTGGCCGCTGGGCGCGGCCTTTGCGCTGGCGCCCGCCCTGGCGCTGCTGTGGCGCGGCGTGCCGGGCAGCGGCTTCTTTACGCTGGCCTGCCTGGGCATGGCCGGAGGCGGCGCGCTGGCGCTCTTTGGCGCGGATGCCGGCATGTCCGCCCCGCTCTGGGGCCAGGGGCCGCTGCTGGGCGTAACGCTGGCCACCCTGCTGCTGGCCGCCGCCGCCCCGCAATCCGCCTACGCCCAGCCCGAAGCCGAAGACCTTGACGACGAAGCTCCCGCGCCCCCCGGACATGCCGACTTTCTGAGTCTGGATCGCCCGGCGGATCGCGCGCCGGGCCTGACGCTCTTTCCGCACGGCGGCGGGCATACGCGCCCGGCCGCCCGCGCGGGCGCAACAGCGGATGCGGCGGGCGGCGCGCCCCAGAGCCCTCCGCTGGACGCCCTGCTGCGCGCCGCCGTAGCCCTCGATCAATCCCTGGATCAGGCCCTGGATCAGGTTTCGGGGCATACGCCGGACAAGGCCGCCGCCGGGCAGGCCCTGCGCGACGCCCGCGCCCACGCCGACGCCCTGGTGGCCGCCGGGCGCGATCTGGCCCGGCCCAAAGCGACAGGGACAGACGCGCCGCGCGAGGCTCTGCCCGTTCCGGGCGCGCCGTCCGGGCGCTTTGATCTGTTCGCCCTCGTGCGCGAGGCCATCGACGCCGTGGCCGCCGCGCAACACAACGAAGGCGGCCGGGCCGCGCTGTCCTGGTACATCGCCCCGCACCTCGGCCGCTGGTACAGGGGCGACGAGGCGGGCCTGCGCCTTGTGCTTTCCCTGCTGCTCGGCGACGCCGCGCGCGCCGCGCAAAGCGGCGTCATCGGCCTGCGTGTGCGCCGGGCGGACATGAGCCCCAACCCCGGCCACCTGCAATTCACCGTGACGGATACGGGCCGCGACCCCCTGCGGCGCGACGGCCTGCATCTGGCCAAAGTCTGGGAACTGGCCACGGCCCATAACGGCGCGCTCTTTGTGGACAGCACCCCGCACGGGGCCGAAATCACCTTCACCCTGGACTGCGTTGCCCTGGAAGACGACGGCGTCACCGCGCTGGCCGTCACGCCGCCCGAATCCGTGCTGCACGCGGAGTCGCTGCCGCCCGATCCGCGCCTCGTCATCCTGGCCTCGGCCGTGCCGCTCAACCGCCACATGCTGGCCTTCTATCTGAGCGGCACCGGTCAGACCGTGTGGGAGGCGCTCGACCCCGAAGAAACCGTGGCCCTCTATGTCCACACCCCGGCGGCCCTGGTGATCATGGACGGCAACGCCCCGGAAGAGGAACTGATCGCCGCCATCGCCGCCATCCGCGCCTTCGAGGGCGAAAACTCGCTGCCCGCCTGCCCCTTCCTGGCGCTCTGCGGCGACGAAAGCCAGGCCGCCCGCCTGCATCAGGCGGGTTACGACCATTCGCTGCCGCTGCCCGTCAGCCGGGGCGAATTCCGCGCCATGGCGCTGTATCTGGCTTCGCCCTCCGGCGTGCGGCCGCGCCCCGTGCTTGCGCCGCGCCGCGCAACGCCCGCCGCCCCCCGGCCCGAAACGCCGCGGGCCGATCTTCAGGACAGGGAATTCCGTGTTGTCGCTCCCTTGCCGCCGGAGCCGACAGTACCGGCACCGACCGTACCGGAACCGGCGCTGCCGGAGCCGGCGCTGCCGGAAACAACGCCGGAACCAACGACGGAAGCGACGCCCCCGGCTCCCGGACTCTTCCTGCCGGAGCACGTTGAGGAGCCGCTGCTGACGGAACCGGAAATCGCGCTGCTGACCGCGCCTTCTCCGGCAATGCCGACTCCCGCCGAAAACGGAGAACCGGCACAACCGGAGTCAGCACAGCCGGAGCCAGCGCTACCCGAACCGGCATTGCCGGAACCGGCACAGCCGGAACCGGCATTGCCGGAACCTTCACAATCCGGGTTTTTCCGGCCGGAGGCGGAACCCGTGGAGGCCGCTCTCCCCGAACCGGCACAGCCGGAGCCGACATTGCCGGAACCCCCCGCCGCCGCAACAGCGCCGCCCGCCCCCCGGCCCGCCCGCCCCACGCCGTCCGGGCCGCCGCAGGGCCTGCTGATCGCCCCGGCCCCCAAAAAGCGCTTCCAGTGGCTGGAACGTTTCAAGCCCACGCCCAAAGTGCGCGAGGAAGCCGCCATAAACGCCGAGCAGGACTGGCCCGGCGCGGAATGGGTGGGCGATCCCACGCCGCTGGGCTTTTCCCCCGAGCCCGCCGCGCGCACGGCCGAGCCTGCCGAAACTGCTCTGGCGGCCACTCCGGCGGCCGCGCCGCCGGCCGCTCCGGCCCGACCCCGCCCCGGACGGCAGGACGCCTACCTCAGCCTGAGCGTTCCGGAACCGGATGACGGCGAAGCCGTGGGCGAGCCCATACCCCTGGCCCGTCCCGCGCCGGAAACCGCCGGGCTGTCCCTGGCCGCGCCCGCGCGGAATGATCGCCTGGAACTGGCCGCGCCCGCCGCAATCTCAGCCCCGGCCCCGCAAACTCCCCCGGCGGCAGCGGCGACAGCGGCCGCGGAGCCGCTCTCCCTGACGCCGCGCCCGGCCCCATCCGGCCCGTCCGCTTCGTCATCGGCCAAACGCCGCAAAAAGAGCCGGCTTGAAGACCTGCCCTTCCTGTCCCTCGATCCGAATTACATCCCCCCCCACGGCACGGCGCAAAGCGCCGGAGCGGACACGCCGGAGCCTCTTCTCCTGACGGGAGAGGAAAGCGGGGAAGACAGCGACATCCTGGATCTGACGGAATCGGACATGCTCGACTCGCCCCTGCTTCAGGAGCTGCCCGACATGCTGCGCGGCCTGAACGCCGCCCTGGAGCACGCGACGGACGCCCTGACCCGACGCGACGCCTTTGCGCTGACCGGCGCGGCCTCCCGCATGGCGGACAGGGCCAGGGCCTTTGGCCTGCACGCGCTGTGCGACGCGGCGCTGTGCCTGGAAGAAGCGGCCCGCCTGGAAGATTGGGACACGGTGGCCCAACTCCTGCCCGACGTGCGCGCCGAAATCGATCGCAATCACATTTAAAAAAAAACTCCCGCCGGACATCGCGCGTCCGGCGGGAGAGGTTAATCGCTCCGGCGGCCCGGCTTCCGTCAGCTTCTGTTCTTGCCCAGCAGGCAGGTCACTTCGTGCGGGATCGTGCCCCACCAGGCGGTCAGCTCGTGCAGGTGCACGGCGTCGCCTTCGCCGCCAAGCAGCCAGGCCGCGTCGCCGGGCCGCACGTCGTCCCTGCCCGTCACGTCCAGACACGTCATCTGCATGGCCACGCGGCCGATCAGCCGCGCGCGCCTGCCGCGCAGCGTCATGCACATTCCGCTTGCGGCCGGGTTGCGGCGGTAGGCGTCGGCGTAGCCCATGCCCACCACGGCCACGCGCATGTCGGCCGGGGCCACAAAGGTGCGGCCGTAGCCCAGGCTTTGCCCCGCGCGCAGCGGATGCACCGAAAGCACGGGCGCGCAAACTTCCATCACCGGGCGCAGGCCCGCGCCCAAATCCTCGCGCGGCGTGCCGAAAAACGGGTTGCCGCCGTACAGGGCGATGCCGGGCCGGGCCAGATCGCCCGCCAAATCCGGAAACGCCATCAGGCAGGCCGAGTTGGCCAGCGAAATCACGATGCCGGGAAACGCCGCGCGCATCAGCTCGCACACGCCCTGGAAGCGGCGGGCCTGCTCGCGCGTGAAGGCTTCCTGCTCGGGCACGTCGGCCACGGCCAGGTGCGAAAGGAAATAGGCGGGCGTGAGGCCGGGCGTGTCGCGCAAAAAGTCGGCCACGGCGGGGATTTCCTCGGGGGCGAAGCCAAGGCGCGCCATGCCGGTGTCGCACTTGATCGCCACGGTCAGCGGCGTCCCGGCCCCGGCCAGGCGGCGCAGGCCTTCCCAGTTGTGCACCAGGGGGATGATGCGCTGCGGGCCGAGCGCCGCGACGTCCTCATCCCACACCGCGCCAAGCAGGGCGATGATGTCGCCCTCAAAGCCGCCCGCGCGCAGCAGCGCAGCCTCGGCCACCGTGCCCACGGCCAGGCGGTTCGCGCCTTCGGCGCGCAGCACCGCGGCCACGTCCAGCAGGCCGTGGCCGTAAGCGTCGGCCTTGATCACCGGCATCAGCGGCTTTCCAAACGATTTCAGCAGCGCAACGTTGTGGCGCAGCGCGTCGAGATTGAGGCTTACCCGGCACAGGCACGGATCCATGGTTGTTCCCCTTTGCCGCCGCGCACGGCGGGCAGGCGGGCGCGCGCCCGCGTATTTTGAAGTTTAATGTCCGGCATCGCGCCGACGCCGCAAAGCAGGGCTTTTGCTGCGGCAAACTCTGTGCTATGTTGCCTAACGCGTTTTCTTAACGCCTCCGCGAACGCCTTGCAACCCGGATGTGATCGTGCCCCGTTTCCGCTTTGCCATCCTTGCCTTCTGCCTGGCGCTCGCCGCGTCCCCTCCGCCCGCCCTTGCGGCGGACGCGCTGTTTTCCAGTTCGCTCCGGTCATTCGCGCCGGCGGACGGAAACGCCTCCCCCCCGGACGGCGACATCCCCTGGCGCGTCAGCGCCGACAGCATGACCAGCCTGGACGGCGGGGCCATCGTCGAGGCTTCGGGCAACGTGGTGCTGGAGCGCGGCGACGACTTCCTCAAGGCCGACTTCGCCCGCTATTTCACCTCCACCGACTGGGTGTTCATCCGGGGCAACGTGACCGTGCGCATGGGCCGCGACGAACTGCTGGCCAGCGAGGCCGAGTTCGACCTTGCCGCCAACACCGGCTGGCTCAAAAACGGCAGCGTCTTCATGTCCGGGCCGCACATTTATTTTGCCGGAGATCACGTCACCAAGCACTACGGCGACCGCTACTCGTTCCAAAACGCCAAGGTCACGGCCTGCGACGGCCCCGTGCCCGCCTGGTCGCTGAAGGCGGAAGAGGCGGTGGTGGAAATCGACGGTTACGCCACGCTGCGCCATTCGGCCTTTCAAATCCGCGATACCAGCATCATGGCCGCGCCCTACCTGATCCTGCCCGCCAAAACCACGCGCCAGACCGGCCTCCTGCGGCCCGACGCGGGCGTCAGCTCGTGGCACGGCGCGTATTATACCCAGCCCTGGTTTTTTGCCCTGGATCAAAGCCGCGACCTGACCCTGTACGGAACCTGGCTGGAAAAAACCGGCTTCATGCCCACGCTGGAATACCGCTCCGTCACCGGCGATCAGGACAAAATCTGGCTCAGCCTCGATCTGCTGTACGACAACAACCCCGTGAGCAACGACGCCCAGGATCCCATCGACTCCACCGACGGCAAAATCCGCGACAACTATTTCCGCTACTGGCTGCGGGGCATGGGCGCGGGCCAGCTTGGCCAGAGCCCCTGGCGCTACGCCTACAACCTGGACTACGTTTCCGACCAGAACTACCTGCGCGAGTTCGAGCAGCGCATGACCGGCTTCGACGCCACGCGCAGCGCCACGTTCGGCTTTTTTGGCCGCGACCTGGAAGAGGTGGATCAAAACCGCGTGACCGAAGGTTTTGTCTACCGCGACTGGCAGCGCTGGCGGCTGACCTTTGGCGGCCGCTACGAGCAGGATCCCTCGCTCGGCCACGGCAACGCGCCCCTGAGTTCCGACACCACGGCCCAGCACCTGCCCGAGCTTAACGCCTATTACTTCAAGGGCCGCCTGTGGGGCGACCTGCCCCTGGAAGCCGAAGCTTCGGGCAGCGCCGCCTACATGTTCCGCCGAACCGGAACCAGCGGCCTGCGCGCGGAAATTTTCCCCCGCCTCTCGCTGCCGCTCGATCTGACCTACTTTACGCTGATCCCCAGCGCGGGCCTGCGCCAGACGTTTTACGCCTCCAACGTCAACCGCCCGGTTTCGCCGCTCAGCCCGGCCCGGCCCGACTGGGACGCGCAAACCGGCGTCAGCCGCACGCTGCCCGACGTGGGCCTGACCGCGCTGACCCAGGCCAGCCGCATCTGGAAGCTCGGCGCCGATGCCAAACCTTTGGCCGCCCTGCCCGAAAACGCCGGGCAAAACCGCTGGACGGGCCTGCGCCACACCATACAGCCGCGCCTTTCCTACGCCTGGGTGCCCAACGTCGATCAGTCCGAAAATCCCTTCTACACGCTGGACGACCGCATCCTGCCCACCCATCTGGCCTACTTTACGCTGACCAACCTTTTTACCGTCAGCCGCCAGACCGTGGTGGCCGAAACCGGCGCGAACGGCCAGGCCGTCGCCTCGCTCCGGCCGGACTACCTGGACATTTTGCGCGTCCGCTTCGGCATGGGCTACGACTTCAACGAGGCCGGGCGCACGCTGCACCTCGACGTCTACCCCCGCCGCCCCGTCACCGACGTGCTGGGCGACGTGGAATTCACGCCGCTCCCCTGGCTCAGCTTCTGGGCGCGGGCCTATGTTTCGGTGTACGGCGACGGCATCACCCGCAACGATCAGGGCATCACGCTCTCCCATCCGCGCTGGGGCTCGCTGTCCACAAGCTACAGCGCGCGCACCGAGCTCTACGACTACATCAACCGCATCCAGTACCACAACGCCGGCGACATCCGCTTCGACCAGCCGCTTGAGCTGCTGAACAACACAGCCGTGCTCAACCTGAGCCCGAACTGGCAGATCGGCCTGCTTTCCAGCGACGACCTCAACACCGGCGACAATTACGAGCGCCGCGTCAGCCTTTCGTACATCGATCAATGCTACCGGCTGACGGGCCGCTTCGTTTCCAAGGGCCGCGAGCAGAGCTGGCAGTTCAGCATCGAGCTTCTGGGGCTCAATTAGAGCATTTCAACTTTGAAATGCTCGCGGAACTGAGCGTAGCGAGGTTCCGCCGCGAAGCCGGAGTAGCCGCATCAGGCTGTCTTCATCCGTACGCCTCGCAAGCTCGGCAACGGCTGAAGCAATTCACTTGCGGCGTTATCCATGCTGTCGCTGGGCGTAAGGCTCCTTTGTCGCCCAACGCCCACCGCAAACGACGGCGGAGGCGTGAAACTTAATTGGCAGAACATCGTGTCCAAACCACGTATCATCTCAAAGCTAAACTGCTCTAGGGTATATCCGGAGACGCCATGATCGCCCGACTGACCTGCGGCGCGCTGCAAGGCGTGGATGCCTTCCGCGTTGATCTCGAAGCGGATTTTTCCCGCCAGGGCATGCCGTCCTTCATCATGGTGGGCCTGGCCGAAGGCGCGGTGCGCGAAGCCAAGGAGCGCGTCTTCGCGGCGCTGCGCGCCTCCAGTTTCCGCCTGCCCGCCGCGCGCATCACCGTCAATCTGGCCCCGGCCGACCGCCGCAAGGCCGGAACCGCCTACGACCTGCCGCTGGCCGTGGCCCTGCTCAGCGCCGCCGGGCTGCTCGATCCGGACAAAACCGCCGGCTGGATGCTGGCGGGCGAGCTTTCCCTCGCCGGCGACATCAAGCCCGTGCCCGGCATCCTGCCCCTGGCCATTCTGGCCCGCAACGAGGGGCTGCGCGGCATGCTGGTGGCGCCGGGCGCGGCGGCCGAAGCCGCCGTGGTGGAAGGCCTGAACGTGTACGCCCCGCGCACCCTGGCCGAAGCCGTGGCCTTTCTGGCCGGAGCGGCCGACCTGCCGCCCGTGCCCGCCGCAGACGCTCTGGCCGCCGCCGGCGATCCCTTCCCGCTGGATTTCGCCGACGTCAAAGGGCAGGAGCACGCCAAGCGCGCGCTGGAAATCGCCGCGGCCGGAGGCCACAACCTGCTTTTGATCGGCCCGCCCGGCAGCGGCAAAACCATGCTGGCCCAGCGCGTGCCCACCATCCTGCCGCCCCTGGCCTTTGAAGAGGCCCTGGAAGTGACCAAAATCTACAGCGTGGCGGGCATGCTGGACGGCGCGGGCCTGGTGGCCCGGCGGCCCTTCCGCGCGCCGCACCACACGATTTCCGACGTCGCGCTGATCGGCGGCGGCGCGTACCCCCGGCCCGGCGAAGTCTGCCTGGCGCACCGGGGCGTGCTTTTTCTCGACGAACTGCCCGAGTTCCCCCGCCAGGCGCTGGAAGCGCTGCGCCAGCCGCTGGAAGACGGGCTGGTCACCATTTCGCGCGTCAACCACAGCCTGACCTACCCGGCGGACTGCATGCTGGTGGCCGCCATGAACCCCTGCCCCTGCGGCTATTTGGGCGACCCGCGCCACGCCTGCACCTGCCAGCCCGGCGCGCTGGAACGCTACCGCGCCAAGCTTTCCGGCCCCCTGCTCGACCGCATCGACCTGCACATCGAAGTGCCCGCCGTGCCCTACGACGATCTGCGCGCGCCCGCGCCGGGCTCCGGCTCGGCCGCCATGCGCGCCCGCATCCTGGCCGCGCGGGACATTCAGGCCGGCCGCTACGCGCACGACGGCATCCGCGTCAACGCGGATCTCGCGGGCCGCCTGCTGGAACAGCACTGCGCGCTCGGCCCGCAGGAGCACGCCTTTCTCGGCGCGGCCGTGGACAAGCTGGCGCTCTCCGCCCGCGCCTACACCCGCATTTTGCGCATAGCGCGCACCATAGCCGATCTGGCCGCCGCCCCCGCCCTGCGCCTGGAACATCTGGCCGAAGCCGTCAACTGCCGGGCGCTCGACCGGCAACGGGCCTGACCATGCGCGCCCTGCCCCGGATGCTGGAAGCCACGCCGTTCGCCCTGATCATCACAGGCGCGGCCGGGCTCTTTTTCGGCTCGGACAACCCGATCGTCCACGTTCCGCTGCTCATTATCCTTTACCCCGCCGCGCTGTACCTGATCGGCCTGCGCAGCCCCTCCCCCTTCCGCCACGGCTGGTGGCCGGGACTGCTCGGCGCGGGGGCCGGGCTTTACTGGATAGCCATCGCCGTCCACGATTACGGCGGCTTCCCCTGGCCCCTGGCCGTGCCCTGCGCCGTGCTGCTGGGCATGTACGTCGGCCTGTGGGGCGGGCTGTTCGCCCGGATCATCGCCAAACTGCGCCCCCTGCGGCCCCTGCCGCGCTGCCTGGCCGCCGCCCTGCTCTGGTATCTGCTGGAATGGACGCGCGGCTGGTTCCTCACCGGCTTCCCCTGGCTGACCCTGGCCGCCGGGCAGGCCGCCTGGCCGCCCCTGATCCAGTCCGTCAGCCTGATCGGCGCCTACGGCCTTTCGGGCGTACTGGCGGGCCTGGGCTGCCTGCTGGCCGAAGCCGCGAACAGCGCCAGCTCCCGGCGCCTGCGCCTCGGCTGCGGCCTCGCCGTTCCGCTGCTGATCGTTGCGCTGCTCGGCTACGGGCACTGGCGCATCGCCGCGTTCGACGCAACCGGCCCCGGCGTCACGCTCGGCCTCGTGCAGGGCAATATCCGGCAGGACATCAAGTGGGATCCGGCCTTCCAGACCGCCACGCTCGACACCTACCTCGACCTCAGCGAAAGCGCCCTCCAGGCCCCCGGCCCGCGCCCGCAGGCCCTGATCTGGCCCGAAACCGCCCTGCCCTTCTACTTTCAGAACATCACGCCGCTGACCGAGCGCATCCCGCTGTTCGCGGCCCAAAACGCCATGCCCCTGATCTTCGGCGGGCCGGGCTTCAACCGGCGCGACGCGGCCGAAAGCCGCAAGGCCGAACTGGTCAACCGCGCTTTTTTCCTCGACGCCCAGGGCCGCGAGCAGGGCCGCTACGACAAGGAGCACCTGGTGCCCTTTGGCGAGTATGTGCCGCCGTTCCTCGACTTTGCGTTTCTGCGGCCGCTGTTGCAGGGCGTGGGCGGCTTCACGCCCGGCAAGAGGCTGCCGCTGTTCCGCCTGCCGCTTCAGCCCGGCAATCCCGCCGCGGGCGAGGCGCGCATCGGCATGCTGATCTGCTACGAGGCCATTTTTCCCGAACTGGCGCGCGACCGCGTGGCCGACGGCGCCACCCTGCTCGTCAACATCAGCAACGACGCCTGGTACAACCGCAGCTCGGCCCCGGTGCAGCATCTGCACCTCTCGCTGCTGCGCGCGGTGGAGCAGGGCCGCTGGATGGCGCGCTGCACCAATACCGGCCTCACCGCCTTCATCGATCCGCTGGGCCGGGCGGACACGCTGGGCGACATGGCCGACGGCTCCGGCCTCTTTGTCAGCGGCGTGCTCACCCGCACGGCGCGCGCCCTTTCCGGCCATACGGCCTATTTTGCGCTGCATCCGTGGCTGCCGGGCATCGCGCTGGCCGCCCTGGCCGCCCTGACCCTGCGGCTGGCGCGCGGCATTTTTTTGGCCCGCAAACGCAAACAATAAAAGAAAAAATCTTTTCTCTCAGCCCCGCAAGGCACTGGCTTCCTCTTTTCAAAATGCTTAATAGGAGGCAAGATGCGCTTGGAAACGTTTATTTTTTACGGTATGGGCTCTGGTATCAGCGCCCATAAAACACGGCGGGGATAGCGAAGATCCGCAAGGATCCGCCAAGGATCCGCAAGGACGCGCGCGGGCAAGGGCTTTTGCCGCCGCTTTCCGCGCCTTTGCCTCTATCCTCCAAAGGATTCCCATGCTTCAGCTTGTTGAACTGCGGTCGCGCTGCACAGCGCTTTCGGAACAATTCTCTTCGCTCTGGGGGCGTCTTTGACCTGCCCTCGCGGGAGGCGCGTCTTCAGGAAATAGAGGCCATCATTTCGCACCCGGACGCCTGGGCCGATCAGGAAAAACTGACGCCCGTGCTCAGGGAAAAAAGCCGGCTGGAAGGCGAAGTGTCGCGCTTCGGCCTGCTCAAGTCGGCGCACGACGACATGATCGAATGGCTGGCCCTGGCCGACGAAGGCGAGGAAGAAGCCCTGCTTTCGCTCGAAAACCAGACCGACGCGCTGGCCGACATGCTGACCGCCACCGAAATGGCGGTGCTGCTGGCCGACGAAGCGGATCACATGGACGCCCTGCTCGACATCCACCCCGGCGCGGGCGGCACCGAAGCGCAGGACTGGGCCGAGATGCTGGAACGCCTGTATCTGCGCTGGGCGGACGCGCGCGGCTTCAAGACGGAAATTCTGGACTACCTGCCCGGCGACGAGGCGGGCATCAAGAGCGTCACGCTGCGCATCCAGGGCGACAACGCCTTCGGCCTTTTGCAGAGCGAAAAAGGCATCCACCGCCTGATCCGCATTTCGCCCTTCGACTCCTCGGGCCGGCGGCACACGTCCTTTGCCTCGGTGGACGTGATTCCGGACGCGGGCGACGATATTTCGATCGAGATCAAGGAGGCCGACCTGCGCATCGACGTGTACCGCGCCTCGGGCGCGGGCGGCCAGCATGTGAACAAGACCGAATCGGCCGTGCGCATCACGCATTTGCCCACGGGCCTTGTGGCCCAGTGCCAGAACGAAAAGTCGCAGCACAGCAACAAGGATTCGGCCATGCGCATCCTTAAGGCCCGGCTCTACCAGCACGAGCGCGCCAAGCGCGACGCCCTGCGCCAGGCCGACTACGCGGGCAAGGACGCCATCGCTTTCGGCAGCCAGATCCGCACCTATACGATGCAGCCGTACCGCCTGGTCAAGGATCATCGCACCAATACGGAAGTCGGCGACGTGGACGCCGTGATGGACGGAAACATCAACCCCTTTATCCGGGATTATTTGCTCTACCGCCATGAACACTCCCGATAGCCTTTACTCCGGGGCCGGAACCGCGCCCGAACTGCTGTTGGCGGATCTGGCGCGCGTGGCCGAACTGCTGCGCCTGACGGCGCACACGCCCGAAGAGCCGCTGACCGCCATGATCAAACTGGTGCCCGGCCAGCATCCGGCCCGGATTCCGGGCCAGAGCCGCTGGAGCGACGCGCCGGACGACAGCCAGGGCTGGATCACGCTCAACCTCCTGCCCGGCGCGGCCGGGCTGCGCCGCGATCCCATCACCGGCATGCTGGACGCCTCGGGCTTTCTGGAGCGCCTTTCCGACGAATGGACGCGCGCCCAGCGCCTGGGCCAGCAACTGACGCTGGCGCTTTTCGAGGTGCCCGACTGCCGCCCGGAAGAAAGCCGCCACGCGGAATCCGCCATCCGGGCGCTCAGTTCGCGCCTGTGGGAAGCGGCCAACGGCCAGGACGCCCTGGGGCGGCTGGAGCCCGACATTCTGGCCCTCGCCCTGCCGGGCAGCGGCCATTTTCAGGCGCTGGCCCTGGCCGAATCCGCTGTGGACGACGTGTGCCGCACACTGGACATGCTGGGCATGCCCGAATGCGCCCCCCGCGCGGGCGTGGCCGCCGCGCCGCCGCCCAACGATCCGGAGCGGGCCGGGGCCCGGGCCTCCGCGCTGCTGGAGCGGGCGCGTCAGGCGCTGGCGCTGGCCTCGCGTCTGCCGGACGCGCCGGTGCGCGACCGCGTGCGGCTGTTCCGCTCCTCCGACCCTGTGGAGCGCGAAACACTGGTGCTGGCCGATGAAAAACATTTTCTCTTTTTTGGTGGTGCGTAAATGAACGAAGCGACTCTCAGTGTCGCCGTCATGAGCGGCAAAGGCGGCGTGGGCAAGAGCAATCTGGCCCTCAACCTCGGCTACGCGCTCTCGCAGGGCGGCCTGCCCCTGCTGCTCATGGACTGCGACCTCGGCCTGGCCAACCTGGACGTGCTGCTTGGCATCGCGTCCGAAGGCAACATGCAGGACGTGATCATGCGCGACACGCCCGTGGCCGACATCATCCACCCGCTCGATCCGCGCGGCAAGGGCCTGTTCGACATCCTGCCCGCCGCCTCCGGCGTGCCCGAACTGGTGGAAATGAACCCCGACATGCGCAATATGCTGCTGCGCCGCCTGGAACCCGAAATGGCGCGCTACGGCATGGTCATGCTCGACCTTGGCGCGGGCATCCACAGCACCGTGCAGTCCTTTGCCGCCATGGCCGCCGTGCGGCTCATGGTCATGACGCCCGAGCCCACCTCGCTCACCGACTCCTACGCGCTGATGAAGGTGCTCAACGCCAAACTCGGCATCAAGGACTTTCTGGTGATCGTCAATCAGGTGGAAAGCCCCAAGGAAGAAAGCCAGGCCTTCCAAAAACTCAGCAAGGCCTGCGAGCGCTTTCTGGGCTTTACGCCGGTGCTGCTTGGCGCGGTGCGCTCCGACCCCAAGATGGTGGAGGCCGTACGCCGCCAAAGCCCGCTGCTGCAACTGTTTCCCGACGCCCCGGCCGCGCGCGACATCGCCGCGCTGGCCCAGCGCCTGCTTAAAATCCGCGACACCATGCTCAAGAACATCCAGGGCAAACCCGCGTTGCGCCCCCTTGCCTAAGCCGGAAAAGCACGTTATCATGAAGAAAATCAATCCGGTTCCGCCTGCGCGCGCCAACCGGTACCCGGGCAGGCCTGCCGGCCGGGCCCGCACATGGGGATGTCATGAATAAAAGTGAGCTTATCAAGACGCTTGCCGAGCAGTCCAACATTTCGCTGGAAGAAGCCACCCTGGTGGTCAACACCTTTGTCGATTGCATGAAGGACGCCCTGATGCAGGGCGACCGGGTGGAAATCCGCGGCTTCGGCAGCCTCAAGATCAAAGAATACGGCGCGTACGCCGGGCGCAATCCCCGCACCGGCGAGCGCGTGGAAGTCAGCCCCAAGCGCCTGCCCTTCTTCCGCGCGGGCAAAGAGCTGAAGGAATATCTGAACAACTAGAGCAGATTAACTTTGAAATAGTGCACAGCCGGGACACGATGTTCTGTAGCTTAAGTTTCACGCCTCCGCCGTCGCTTGCGCGAGCCGTTATGCGACGCAGGAGCATTACGGATAGCGACAGCATCGATAACGCCGCGAGTAAATCGCGGCTACGCCGGCTTCGCGACGGAACCTCGCTACGTTCAGTTCCGTGAGCATTTCAAAGTTGAAATGCCCTGGGCGGCCAGCTTATCCGCCTTGGGAACATGCGCTGCCCGCACGGGCGGCGCTCCCATCAGCGCCCGCCGCGCGCGGGCGCGGAGCCCCTTGCGGGGCGCTCCGCTTTGTTGCTTCCAGCCCTGACAGCTTTTCCGGACACTTCTCCGGGCGGCCTCTTCCGCCGGACACGCCCGCCGGGCTGTCGCGGCGTCCTTTGTTCACGCCCGCCGGGCCTTGCAGGAGTTTTTTATGAAAAACGGCTTCCCCTCCCGCCGCGCGGCCATGCAGTACGTCTGCACCGCCTGCGGCGCGCGCTACGGCACGGACGAACCGCTCTACACCTGCCCCGCCTGCGGCGGCGTGTTTTTGCTGGAAGACCTGGCATTTGACGACATGGCCGAAGCCGGGCCCGCCTTCTGGCGCGAACTCTTCGACGCGCGCCGCGCCACGCGCCGCACCGCCCTGCGCGGCGTGTTCCGCTTTTACGAACTCATGGCTCCGGTGCTGGAAGAAAGCGACATCGTCTACCTCGGCGAGGGCGACACGCCCGTCATCGAGGCCTCGCCCGCCCTGCAAAACCGCACCGGCCTGCGCTTCGCCTTCAAAAACGAAGGCCAGAACCCCAGCGCCTCCTTTAAAGATCGCGGCATGGCCGGGGGCTACAGCTACATCAACTCGCTCGTCCGCCGGCACGGCTGGGACGAAGTGCTCACCGTCTGCGCCTCCACCGGCGACACCTCGGCCGCCGCCGCCATGTACGGCGCCTATGTGGGGCATCCGGTCAAAAGCGTCATTTTGCTGCCCAAGGGCAAGGTCACGCCGCAGCAGCTTTCTCAGCCGCTCGGCAGCGGCGCGCTGGTGCTGGAAGTGCCCGGCGTGTTCGACGACTGCATGAAGGTGGTTGAAGACCTGGCCGAGCGCTACCGCGTGGTGCTGCTCAATTCCAAAAACGCCTGGCGCATCCTGGGCCAGGAATCCTACGCCTACGAAATCGCCCAGTGGTACGACTGGAATCTGGCCGGCAAAAACCTGTTTGTGCCCGTGGGCAACGCCGGCAACATCACCTCGGTGCTGTCCGGCCTGCTGAAGATGCGTCGCCTCGGCATCCTGGCCGAACTGCCCCGCCTTTTCGGCGTGCAGTCCGAGCACGCCGACCCGGTGTGGCGCTATTACAGCGCGCCGCAGGCCGAACGCCGCTTCGCGCCCGTGGACGTGCAACCCAGCGTGGCCCAAGCCGCGATGATCGGCAACCCCGTCTCCTTCCCGCGCGTGCGCGCCCTGGTGGAGCGCTTTGAGCGGGCGGGAGGCGAATTCCACATGATCCAGGTGTCCGAACAGGCCATCATGGACGCCATGCTGCTGGCCAACCGCCACGGGCACATCGCCTGCACCCAGGGCGGCGAATGCCTGGCCGGGCTTTTGCGCGCCCGCGAGCAGGGCCTTGTCGGCAAGGCCGAGCTGTCCGTGCTCGACGCCACGGCCCACGCCCTCAAATTCGCGGGTTTTCAGGAACTCTACTTTACCGGCGGCCTCCCCGCGCCGTACCATGTTGTGCCCGACCCGGCCCTGATCAATCTGCCGGAAACCCTGATCGCGGAAGAGGCCAAAGCCGCGCTTCCGGCCGCCGAGTTCACCCGGCAAGCCGCGGAAGCCGTGGCCGCGCGGGCCGGACTGCGGCCGCGCTGACCCCTTCCTGTGAGGTTTTGTTTTCATGAACGCTTCCCCCACGCTTAAGACGTTTGATGTTTGCCCCCGCCCCCTGCCCCTGGAGGGCGCACCCAACGTGCGCGACTTTGGCGGCTACCCCGCCGCGAACGGCAAAACCGTTAAAAACGGCCTGGTGTACCGCGCCGGCGAGCTGTACAACCTCACCCCCGCCGACCTGGCCCTGCTCGAAAAGCTGGGCCTGGCCGTGATCGTCGATTTCCGCTCGCACAAGGAGCAGGAAAAGCACCCCGATAAAGTGCCCGCCACCGTGCGCCGCAACGTCGATCTGGCCATCGACCCCGGCAACCTTGGCGAGCTGATCAAAAACGCCAGCTCGCACGAGGCCATGGTTGTCCTCAACCACCAGATCATCCGCGACGCCATTCCCCAGTACCGCGCATTCTTCCGCCTGCTGGCCGACCCGGCCAACACGCCGCTGCTCTTCCACTGCACGGCGGGCAAAGACCGGGTGGGCGTCGGCTCCGCGCTCTTTTTGGCGGCCCTTGGCGTCAGCCGCGAGATCATCACGCAGGACTACCTTTTTTCCGGCGAGTGCGTGCGCGAGCTGTTCCGCCCCCTGGTGGACAAAATGCCCGGCCTGGCCGCCGCGCTTGGCGTGGACAAGGCCTTTCTGGACGCCGCCTTCGCCGAGATGGAAGCCCTGTCCGGCAGCGTGGAAGGCTACCTGACCGGCCAGCTCGGCGTCGATCTGGCGCACATGCGCGCCCTGTACACGGCATAACGCCGCCCATCACTGCGGACGCAAAAGCGCCGGGGAAAGGTTTTCTCCGGCGCTTTCGCTTCGCTTTTCCGGCCCGCGTCCCCGCAGCCCTTCCCGCCGTCCCCTCTCACGAATTGCGTCCCCCGCCAAAAAAGGGTATGAGTTTCGGCTGGCGCGCATGATGCGCGGCCTCTGACAACGACATAACTTCTGAACGGGAGCATCCATGAAAAGGTTGATGATTGCGGCGGCCCTGGCCTGCGCCTGCGTGTTCGGCGCGAACGCCGCCCAGGCGGCGGACGCCGCCAAAGCGCCGTTTGGCGTGGTGAACATGACCAAACTCTATACGGACAGCAAGGCCGGCAAAGACGCCATGGCCTGGCTGGATTCCCTGCAAAAGGACGCCTTCGCCAAAATGGAAGCCATGCAGGCCGACCTGACCAAGGCGCAGGAAGCCAAGGATCAGGCCACGGCCGACCGCCTCCAGGTGGAAGTGCAGGCCCTGGCCTATGCGCTGCAGAACACGCTGACCAAGGAACAGGAGCGTGTGGTGGGCATCGTCACCTCCTCGCTGACCGAAATCCTCGAAAAGTACCGCGCGGACAACGGCCTGGCGGCTGTTTTCAGCGCGGAATCCCTCCAGGTTTTTGATCCCAAGCTGGACATCACCAACGCCGTGATGGCCGTGTACGACAAAAAGACGCTGGACTTCGGCCAGAAGCCCTCGCTGGAACTGCCCCCCAGCGGCACGCCGCTGACTTCGACGCCGGCTCCCGCTCCGGCGGCGCAGCCCGCGAAGTAGACTCTTGCGAGTTTTCCGGGCGGGGTTTTCCCCGCCCGCCTTGTTTTCAGCGCACGTTTCGCATCGCGTGATGCGTTTTTTCCTCCGCCCTGGCGGAAACATTTCAGGAGCGTCCCATGTGCGGCATTATCGGCTACAGCGGCCACCGGCCCGCCATTCCCCTGCTGATGGAAGGTTTGGGCCGCCTGGAATACCGGGGCTACGACTCGTCCGGCATAGCCTACGCCGTGGGCCAGACCCTGCATGTGGTGCGGGCCGAGGGCAAACTGAGCGCTCTGGGCGACAAGCTGGCCGCCCTGCCCACCATGGTGGCCACCACGGGCATCGGCCACACGCGCTGGGCCACGCACGGCGTGCCTTCCGAACGCAACGCCCACCCGCACTGCGCCGGCGACGGCGCGCTGGCCATCGTGCATAACGGCATCATCGAAAATTTTCAGGAACTCAAGGCCGAGCTGTCCGCCCTGGGCCACGGCTTCGCCTCCGAAACCGATACCGAGGTGCTGGCCTGCCTGATCCTGGAAGAACGCAAGCGCGCCCCCTCGCTGGCCGAGGCCTTTGCCGCCGCCCTGCGTAAAGCCCGGGGCGCGTATTCCGTGCTGATGCTCGCGCGCGAGGAGCCCGCCACGCTGTACGCGGCGCGCCTCTCGGCCCCGCTGCTGCTTGGCGTGGGCGTGGGCGAATGCTTTGTGGCTTCCGACATCCCGGCCTTCCTGCCCTACACGCGCGAGGTGGTCTTTCTGGAAGACGGCGAGATCGCCCGCGTGGACGCCAACGGCTGGAGCGTGCTGCGCCTGGCCGATCTGGCTCCCGTGCGGCGCGAGGTTTCGCATATTCCCTGGGACATGCAGGCCGCGCGCAAAGACGGCCACAAGCATTACATGCTCAAGGAAATCATGGAGCAGCCCCGCGTGCTGGCCGAGTGCCTCGCGGGCCGCATCCACCCCGAACAGGCCCTGATTTCGCTGCCCGAACTCGACGCCCTGCCCGTGCCCGGGCGCCTGCGCATCGTGGCCTGCGGCACCTCGTACCATGCGGGGCTGTGGGCGCGCTCGCTCGTCGAAAGCCGGGCCGGCATCCCCACCGAGGTGGAGATCGCCTCCGAATTCCGCTACCGCGCCCCGCTGCTCGGCGAGCGCGAAATGGTGCTGGTGATCAGCCAGTCCGGCGAAACCGCCGACACGCTGGCCGCCCTGCGCCTGGCCAAAGACATGGGCCGCCCCGCCGTGGGCCTGTGCAACGTCATGGGCTCGTCCATCGCCCGCGAGGCCGACGCCGTCATCTACACCCAGGCCGGCCCCGAAATCAGCGTGGCCTCCACCAAGGCCATGTGCAGCCAGATGGCCGCCCTGCTGGCCCTGGCCCTGTACTACGGCCAGCGCCAAAACCCGCCCCGGCGCGACGCCGGGCTGATCGACGCCCTGCGCGCCCTGCCCGGCCTGCTGGAATCCGCGCTGCCCGCCATGCGCGAGACGGCCTTCCGCCTTGCCCCGATCTACCAGAACGCCGCCAGCTTCTTCTACCTCGGGCGCGGCCCGGCCTTCGCCCTGGCGCTGGAAGGCGCGCTCAAGCTCAAGGAACTTTCGTACATTCATGCCGAGGGCTACGCCTCCGGCGAAATGAAGCACGGGCCCATCGCCCTGGTGGACGCCGACTTTCCCACCTTCGCCCTGGCGCTGGACGACGCGCTGCTGCCCAAGGTGGAGTCGAACATTATGGAAGTGCAGGCCCGGCGCGGCAAAGTCATCGCCCTGACGCAAACGCGCGCGGCGATCAAGGCCGATCACGTCTGGCCGCTGCCGCCGTCCCACCCGGATCTGGCGGGCTTTCTGGCCCTGCCCGCACTCCAGCTTTTCAGCTACGCCGTGGCCGACAGTTTGGGCAACGACGTGGATCAGCCGCGCAATCTCGCCAAGAGCGTGACCGTGGAGTAACGGGCGGCCGCCCGGCGGACTTTAAAATGGATTAATCTCCCGCGCCTGCCCTCATTCCCACCCATACTTGCGCAATTTGCTGTGCAGGGTGGCGCGGGTGATGCCAAGGCGGCGCGCGGCCTCGCTTTTATTGTCGGCTGTTTCGCGCAGCGTGGCCTCAATGGCGAGGCGCTCCAGATCTTCCAGCGAGCGCCCGGCCAGATTGCCAAGGTTGCCCGGCGCGAGCCCTCCTGCCTCCGGGGAGGCGCGGCGCACGGTCAGCGGCAGGGCGTTCTCGTAAATATAGTCGTCGTGGACAAGAATAACGGCGCGTTCCACCGCGTTTTCGAGTTCGCGGACGTTGCCGGGCCAGTTGTAGCGCAGCATGGCGTCCATGGCCTGCGGGGTGAAGCCCTTGAAACTTTTGCCGTTGGCCCGGGCGTGGCGTTCGAGAAAGGCGGCGGCCAGAACGGGGATGTCTTCCTTGCGGGCGCGCAGGGGCGGCACGTCCACGCCGATGACGTTGAGGCGGTAGAAGAGATCTTCGCGGAAGCGCCCGGCGGCCGCCTCGTCGGCAAGGACGCGGTTGGTGGCGGCGATAACGCGCACGTCCACGGTGAGCGTCTCGTCGCTGCCCACGCGCTGCACTTCGCCGTGCTGGAGCACGCGCAGCAGTTTGGCCTGAAGGTTGAGGGGCAGCTCGCCAATTTCGTCCAGAAAGAGCGTGCCGCCGTCGGCCTGCACAAAGCGCCCGTCGCGGCGGCGTTCCGCGCCGGTAAACGCGCCTTTTTCGTGTCCGAACAGTTCGGATTCCAGCAGATTTTCGGCCAGGGCCGCGCAGTTGACGGTGACGACGGGCTTGTCCTTCCGGCCGCTGCCGGCCTGGATGGCGCGGGCCACCAATTCCTTGCCGGTGCCGGATTCGCCGGTGATCAGCACGGTGGCCTCGGTGGGAGCCACGGTGGCGATCATCTCCGTAAGCTCGCGCATGGCGCGGCTGCGGCCGAGCAGGGGCGCGGGCTCCGCGCCCGCCCTGTCCAGGCGGCGGCGCAGTTCCTGATTTTCGTTGGCCAGACGCGTATGGTCGAGCGCGCGTTCCAGCGTCATGTGCAGGATTTCAAAGTCGAGGGGCTTGGTCAGGTAGTCGTAAGCGCCCCGGCGCAGGGCTTCCACCGCGCTTTCCACGGACGACCAGGCCGTCATGACGATGACGGGAATGGCCGGATTCCAGGCGCGTATGTTGCCGAGCGCGGTGAGGCCGTCCATCTGCGCCATGCGCACGTCGGTGAGCACGGCGTCAAAGGGCTGGGCGCGCACCATGTCCACGGCGACCGCGCCGTCCTCGGCATCGCGCACGTCATAGCCCCAGCCGCGCAGGACGGTGCAGAGCATGTTCCGGTGGGGATGATCGTCATCCACAATAAGCACAAGCGGTTGCGGCATGCGGCAATCCTTGGAGCAGGTCAGCTTTGGTCAGCACGCTCCGGGTGAACAGCGACAGAGCGGAACAGGCCGGACGGAGCCCGGCGGTATGCCATAGTATCAGGAACGGGGGCGCTTCGTAAAATGATCAAATCCGCCCGCCCCGCAGGCGGCCCCGTTAAGCGTGAACGGGCCGCGCCGGACAGTGCCCAGAAGCAGCGGGGGCGAGGCCAGCGCTTTTTGCACGGCGGGCCAGAGCTCGGGCGGGCAGGTGCCCGCGAGCGCATAATCCTCGCCGCCTTCCCAGGCGAAGCGCGCGGCGTCCGCCATTGCGCCCAAATCGGCCGCGTAGCGCAACACCTCGTCCGGCAGGGAGCTTGCGGGCAGCGCGAGATCCGCGCCAAGCCCGGTGCGGCCGCTGGCGAGCAGGCGGGGCAGATCGCGGGCCAGGCCGTCGGAAACATCCATCAGGCCGATGCGCCCGGCATCGCCAGGGCCGGTTCCGGCACTGCCGGTTCCGGTGATGCCGGTTCCGGCATCGCCGGCGTTGAGCCGGGCCAGGGCCAGGCCGTCGGCCACCCGCGGTTCGGGCCGCAGGTGCGCGGCGCAGGCGGCGGGCCAGCGCTGTTTGACGGCTTCCACGTTTTCGGGCGCGGCGGCTTCAAGCAGGCAAAGCCCCGTGCGGGCCAGGCCCAGCGCGCCCGCGACGAACACCAGATCGCCCTCGCGCGCCACGCCCCGGAGCAGCGGCGGGTTTTCCTGCGCGCCCCAGGCCGTGATGCTGATGTGGCGCACGGGCGAGCGCGCCAGATCGCCCCCGGCCAGCGCCAGGCCGAAGCGCGCGGCCAGGTCGGCCATGCCTTGGGCGAAGGCGCGCAGCCAGTCCGCGTCTTCGTCGCCGCGCAGGGTCAGGCCCAGGACAAAGGCCTCGGGCCGCGCGCCCTGGGCGGCCAGATCGCTGATATTGACGGCCAGGGCCTTGTGGCCGATGTCCGCCGGGGAAAAGTAGCGGCTGCGGAAGTGGGCGTCTTCCAGAAACACGTCGCAGGTGACGGCGCGTTCGCCGCCCGCCGGGATGACGGCGCAGTCGTCGCCCCGGCCGAGGCGCAGCGCCGGGTGGGCCAGGGGAAAATGCTCGTCCAGAATGGCGAGGATCTCGTCTTCGCTGCGGGGAATGCGCGCCGTCATGCGACGTTGCCCTCCGTTATTCCAGCGTGAGGTAGGCCGCCAGGATCACCTTGAGCCCCATGCCGGGGAAATTGACGCGGTATTTGTCCGGCGGCAGGGCTTCCACAATCTTGCCCCGCCCGAAAATTTTGTGGCGGCAGAAGCCGAGTTCGGCGGCACGTTCCGGCGCGCGCACCGCAAGCGCCGGCTCCGGTCGTGCCGGTTCCGGCCATGCCGGCGCGGGGCGTGAGGGTACGGGGAACGCGGGCGCGGGGCGCGGAATGCCTGCTTCGCCCTGTCCGGCGGACGCTTCACGGCGTTCGTCCTCGTCGCGCTGATCATCGTCCGCATCGTCCCCGTCGTCCTCGTCACCTGGGCCGAGCCCAAAATCCGGCCGCAGGGGCGCAAAGCGCGGCGGGCCGGAAGCGCGGGCCAGAACGCCGCCGTACATTTCGCGCAGTTCCAGCAGACGGGCCTCGCCAAAGTCGGGCAGCTCGCGGATGAAGGGGCTGGGCGTGGCGGGTTCGAGCCCGCCCCCGGCGCGGCTGAACAGGGCGGCGGGCACAAAAAGATCCAGGCTGTCCTTGGCCCGGGTGCAGGCCACATACATGAGGCGGCGTTCCTCTTCAAAGTCGTCCGGCCGGGCCAGCGCGTGGCGGGAAGGAAAGCGATCCTCCACCAGATCGAGCAGCAGCACGGCCGACCACTCCAGGCCCTTGGCCGAATGCACGGTGCTGAGCGTGACCGTGCGCTCGCCGTCGTCGTCCGCGTCCGGGCTTTCGAGCGAGAGATCGGCGATGAACAGCGCCGTGTCGTCGTATGTGGCCGCCATGGCGCCCAGTTCTTCCAGGCCCTGCCAGCGCCGGGGCCAGTCGTCGGGAAACAGCACGTCCATGCGCGGGCGGTAGTTTTCGAGTATGGCGTTGATCACGCGGGCGGGCGCGCCGTCCGGGCCAGCAGAGCCGGGGGCCGGGCCGATTCCGGCCCGCAGTTTGCCGATCAGCGCCATGTCCGCCGCAAAATCCTGATATTTGGCCGAGGCCTTGGCAAAGGCGGCCTCGTCGCCGCGCACGGCCGCGTCGTACAGCTTGCGCGCCGTCTTGGGGCCGATGCCGCGCGTGAGGGCGGCCACGCGCTCGAACGAGGGCAGATCGAGCGGATTGACCACCAGCCGGGCAAAGGCCAGCACGTCCTTGACGTGCGCGGCCTCGGTGTAGCGCAGGCCGCCGTACTTGCGGAAGGCCACGCCGCGTTTGTTCAGTTCCACTTCCAGATGATACGACTGATAGCCCGCGCGGAACAGCACGGCTATTTCGTCCGCCGGGCGGCTGTGCAGCAGTTCTTCCACGCGCGCGGCCGCGATCTTCGCCTGCGTGAGATCGCTGAGCGGCCGGTACAGGCGCACCGGCGGCTCGTTGTCGTCCGGCATACGGTGCGAGAACAGGCTTTTGCGGTAACCCTCGGGCGCGTTGGCCAGCAGGGCGTTGGCCACGTCCAGCACCGGCTGCACCGAGCGGTAATTTTCTTCCAGCCGCACAATGCGCGTGCCGGGGAACATGTCGGGGAAGGTCAGGATGTTCTGCACCGTCGCGCCCCGGAAGGCGTAAATGGACTGGGCGTCGTCGCCCACGGCCATGACGTTGCCGCCGCCCTCCCCGCCCGGCGCGCCGCGCGCCAGCAGCCGAACCAGCCGGGCCTGCACCTTGTTGGTGTCCTGGTATTCGTCCACCAGAATCTGGCGGAAGCGCCCGCTCTGCCGGGCCAGAACGTCGGGCCGCTCCACAAAGAGTCGCTCCAGTTCAAAGAGCAGGTCGTCGTAATCCAGCAGGCCGTGCTGTCTGCGGTAGGCAACGTAGGCTTCGCCCAGGCGGAACAGATCCGCGGCGTGGGGCAGCAGGTGCTGGGCCTCGCGCCGCAGCACGGCGTCGATGTCCAGTTCCTTGTTGCGGGCCTTGCTCAAAAGGCCGATCACGGTTTGCACCTTGGGGAAGGAGCGGTCGCCCTTGCCGATGCCCAGTTCTTCGCGGCACTGCTGGATGGCGGCCGCGCTGTCCGCCGCGTCCATGACGCACAGGCCGTGCGGGGCCCAGGACGGGGGCGTCTGGCGCAGCACCGAAAACGCGAAACCGTGGAACGTGCCGCCCTGCACGCCGGTCAGGTGCTGGCCAAGCAGCAGCGAGGCCCGTTGCAGCATTTCGTGCGCGGCTTTGCGCGTAAAGGTGAGCAGCAGCATGGAGTGCGCGGGCCAGCCGCGCTCCACCAGCCAGGCCAGGCGGTGCACAATGGTGCGCGTTTTGCCGCTGCCCGCCCCGGCGATGACCAGTACCGGACCTTCCAGCGTGGTGGCGGCCTTGTACTGGGCGGGGTTGAGATCGCGGGCGTAATCTATCATACATTTTCCGAAAACGTGGGATGGGGAAGAACGGCGGCAGCCCGAGGGCGTGCCCGGAATCCGGCGCACCCTTGCCATCCCGGACGGCTGCGCCCGAAAAAACGGACGGCGCACGGCAGGCCATGCCGAACCTCCCGCGTTCTGATACTGCGTTCCCGCGGGCGGTGTCCAGCCTCTTTTGCGGCAGGAGCGGGTTTTCCACTGTGCGGCCCGCTGCCCGGCCTGTCAAGAAAGATGCCTTGCAGAGGAAATGCGTTCGGGCAAAGGATTTTTGACGGCCCTTTCTTCTTGGGATAGAATGCCCCGAATATTCTTTTCCGGATGCTTGAGGAGGCGGCATGGCCAGTTTTGCAACAGAGCTCTTCGCGCACTTTGTGTACAGCCCGGAACTTTCCTACCACGACCTGCTCGCCCGCGAGGGAAGCCTGAAGACGTTCGTCACCCAGGTTCTCGACGAGTGCGGCGGCGAATTCGCCCATTTTGAAGCCCTTAGCGACACCCTGCGGGCGCAGTGCGTCTTCACGCAGCACGACGAAGAGCTGTTCCATGAAATCTGCGAAAAACTGGCCCCGGCCATGGACGCCGATGTGGAAGGCCGCTTGCTCTTTGTGAGCAAGGAGCTGGATTTTCTGCACATCTACGCCCTGAGCAACGGATCATGGGAAGAAAGCTGCATCAACCTGCCCATGGCCGGTCCCCTGGGCCGTGCCCTGATGGAGGAGAAAGGCAGAGCGTAGGCGGAAGGGGCGGAGAACGGAAACATCCTTGGCGGCGAGTATGGCGCCCTGCCGGAATGAGCAATACCCGTGACGTTCATCGTTGCGCCTGCTTCCAACCTGCGCTATAGGAGCAACCACAGCGATGGCCGGTGAGATCGTATGACCGTCTGGTCGTGCGGTATATCCGATGCTGGCGCATCAACCCTGCCCGGGTGGTGGAATTGGTAGACACAAGGGACTTAAAATCCCTCGGCGGAAACGCTGTACGGGTTCAAGTCCCGTCTCGGGCACCATTGAAAATAAAAGAAAATCCGGCATCGGCGAAAATATGCCGATGCCGGATTTTCTAGTTAACTGAAATTTTGTGCCGCCATTGTGCCACTCTTGCCGATTGCGTGAAAAAAACAACTCCCCCTTAGCACCAGGAACAGGGAGGCGTTCTCCAATTTTTATATGGGTGTGATCGTTCCGAACGAGACAAAAAAAACACACATCATGTCCAAGCGAAGAATTACACTCCAGCATTCAAGCCGTTAAACTGCCAACCTCTTGGTGTTCCACGCAGTTTGGTATAAGCTAAAAACGCATCGCATGCGCAGGCCGCGCAATCGTTATGATCGAGACTCAGTGAAGGATACTGTATGGCGCGAGGACGCAAACCCAAAGCAGAAAGTGGCACCGCAAAGCCCCAAGCCGGTGCGAAGAAAGCCAATGGCACGAATATTGGCTTTGAAGCCGAGCTTTTTTTAGCGGCTGACAAGCTGCGCAAAAACCTTGAGCCGTCGGAATACAAACATGTTGTCCTTGGCCTGATCTTCTTAAAATATATTTCCGACGCCTTCGAGGTGCACCGGGAGCTTTTGCAGCAGACAACCGGCGCGGATACTGAAGACCCCGACGAATACATGCAGGAAAATGTGTTCTGGGTGCCGCAGGAATCGCGCTGGGCGCAACTGCGGGATAATGCCCGCCAGCCGGACATCGGCAAGCGCATTGACGATGCCATGGCGGCCCTGGAAAAATACAACGAATCGCTGAAAGGCGTTTTGCCCAAAGATTACGCCCGCCCGGCCCTTGATTCTATCATGCTGGGAGAGCTGCTGGATCTCATCAGCAATATCCCAACGCAAGAAGCGGCTGGAAGCGATAAAGATTTGCTTGGCCGTATTTATGAATATTTTCTCTCCGGTTTTGCCGGAGCGGAGGGCCGCAGGGGCGGGGAATTCTTCACGCCGCTTTCAGTGGTCAATTTGCTGGTTGCCATGTTGGAACCTATGGAAGGACGGGTGCTGGACCCTTGTTGCGGCTCCGGCGGCATGTTCGTGCAGTCCACAGAGTTCGCGGTAGCCCACGGCAAGCGCTTTGATTCCCTGTCCATCTACGGGCAAGAATCGAATTTCACCACTTGGCGTTTGTGCAAGATGAATTTGGCCGTCCGCCATGTAGACAGCACCAATGTGCTCTGGAACAACGAAGGGAGCTTTCATAAGGACGCGCACCCGGATCTGCGAGCTGACCATGTTCTTGCGAATCCTCCCTTCAACGTGTCTGACTGGGGAGGCGAACGCCTGACCGACGATGTGCGCTGGAAATACGGCACGCCTCCCCCAGGCAACGCCAACTTCGCCTGGTTGCAGCACATAGTGCACCACCTTGCCCCCAAAGGCACCGGTGGCGTGGTGCTGGCCAACGGTTCCATGTCTTCCGTCGCTTCTGGCGAGGGCGACATCCGCAAGGCCATGGTGGAAGGCGATGTGGTGGACTGCATGGTGGCTCTGCCCGGCCAGCTTTTTTATTCCACCCAAATTCCCGCCTGCCTGTGGTTTCTGGCCAAGGATAAAAACCCCGGCTCACGAAATGGAAAAGCCCGGCGAGATCGGCGCGGCCAGGTGCTGTTTATTGACGCCCGGCAGATCGGCCGCATGGCGGATAGAACCCGGCGTGAATTCACCAAAGAAGATATTGCCCGTATTGCGGACGTCTATCACGCCTGGCGTGGCGAGTCGGATGTCGGAAAATACGAGGATGTGCCCGGCTTTTGCAAGTCCGCCACGCTTGAAGAAATTCGCGAACATGGCCACATTTTGACCCCCGGCCGCTATGTGGGCGTGGGAGAGACGGAAGACGACGGCATCCCCTTTGCTGAAAAAATGGCCGCGCTCACCGCCACGTTGCAGGAGCAAATGACGGAATCGCGTAGGCTGGACGCCGCTATAATGAAAAACTTGATGGCTATGGGCTTTATAAAGGAGAGTGCCCTATGACTCCTGCACGGCTGGACATATCGTCACTAAGCAAAGCGGTTGCACGCCTGGAAGAAGGCCTTTCGGAATACCAGGCTCATGCCGACAATGATATTTACCGAGACGCCCTGATCCAGCGTTTTGAGTTCACGTATGAACTCAGTCACAAGATGCTCAAGCGGCATCTTGAAATGACCTCGCCCACGCCGGATATGTATGACACCATGGCGTTTCAGGATCTCATCCGCACCGGTAACGAGCAGGGGCTGCTGCTTGGCGACTGGAGCGCCTGGAAAAATTATCGCGGTATGCGGGCCAAAACCAGCCATACCTATGATGAAGAGGTTGCGCTGGAAGTGGCGGCGATCATACCTGAATTTTTGCGCGAGGCCCGCTTTCTGCGCGACAAGCTGATCGAACGCGACCATGAGTAAAGCCCCGCCCATCGACATCCGCCCGGACCACTGGGAAATCGTCCGCGCCATACTGGAAAAGCATGTGCCCCAGTATGAGGTCTGGGCTTTTGGCTCGCGCGCCAAGTGGACGACCAAGGAATTTTCCGACCTGGATCTGGCGATTATCACGGATAAACCCTTGCCGTTGGCAGTGAGCGCGGCCCTGAGCGATGACTTTTCCGAGTCGGAGTTGCCGTGGAAAGTGGATGTGGTGGATTGGGCGGCAGTGGGGGAGAAATTCCAGCAACTCATTTCCCAGCAAAGACAGGTCATCAAGAAAGCCCAGGGTACAGCGTGGCGTTACCTCACTGTCGTGGACATTGCGGCTCCGAGCAAGAATGCACTCGTTGGAGGACCGTTTGGTTCCAATCTAGTAGCAAAAGATTATCTTGATGGGGGAGTGCCTATTATCCGTGGACAGAATATGGCGAAGCGCTGGATTGGTGGCGAATTCGTGTATGTTTCCATAGGAAAGGCAAAATCTCTTGAAGCAAATATTGCACGACCAGGGGATATTGTTTTTACGCAACGCGGCACTCTGGGGCAAGTTTCAATTGTGCCAAAGGGGAAATACGATCAATACTTAATTTCACAGAGCCAGATGAAGTTAACTGTTGATGAAAATATAGCAGATAAGATTTTTTGCTATTATCTATTTTTATCACCGGGGCAACAGGATTACATTAAAAGCAATGCAATTCAAACTGGCGTACCACACACAAATTTGACAATTCTTAAAAAAACACCCGTCCGTATTCCTCCTATTTCCGAACAACGTGCCATAGCCCACATTCTCGGTACGCTGGACGACAAAATCGAATGCAACCGCCGCATGAACGAAACCTTGGAAGCCATAGCGCGGGCCATTTTCAAGGACTGGTTCGTGGATTTCGGCCCGGTGCGTGCCAAGGCCGAAGGCAGGCAGCCCGAGGGTATGAGCGCGGAGCTTGCGGCGTTGTTTCCGGATGCATTTGATGACGAGGGTAAGCCGACAGGATGGGATAGAAAAACACTCGGCGAGCAGTTCCATGTCACCATGGGGCAATCGCCTCCAGGTGATACTTACAATGAAATGGAAGAGGGAGTGCCTTTCTTTCAAGGCCGTTCTGACTTTGGAGTATACTACCCTAGTCGCCGTGTTTACTGCACCGCTCCAACACGACTGGCTGACCAAGGTGATACTTTACTAAGTGTCCGAGCCCCCGTAGGCGATATTAATATCGCTTGGGAGAACTGCTGCATAGGGAGAGGTCTCGCTGCTATAAGACACAAGTCGGGTGCAAAATTTTATACTTATGCCATGCTTAATGAGCTTCAAAGTGAACTCCGGTCATACGAACATAATGGGACTGTTTTTGGAGCAATTAACAAACAACAACTTTACGGATTGTCAGTTATCGTTCCTTGGATAGATATAATTAAAGAGTTTGAGAATGGGGTTGCTACGCTAGAACAGCGGCTAGTTAATAACACCGGCCAATCCCAAACCCTCATCCAACTCCGCGATACCCTGCTTCCCAAGCTCATATCCGGCGAACTGCGCATCAAGGATGCGGAAAAATTTGTTGAGGAGGCTCTTGATGCGTGAAGTCGCGCCGAATTTGCATGTAGGCAACGAAACGGATTTCGAGCTGACGGTCAAAAACCAAAGTGGCTGGGCCATCGTGCAGGCCTGTAAGGAGCCGTATCACCGCCAAGCACTGGGAGGCTATCCTGGGCGCGGTGCTCCTAAAAATCACCCTGAGTATCTGATCGCCCGGCGGGGCGACAGGCTGATCCTCAATATGGTGGATGCCGACAACCCCGCCTATATCCCCAAAGAGCTGGTGGATGCGGCCCTGCAATTCATCGGTGAGCAATTGCATGAAGGAAAAAAGGTGCTGGTGCATTGCAACCAGGGCATGAGCCGATCCGCCGGGATTACCTTGTTGCATCTGGCGCTATCCGGTCAACTTCCGCGTGAGAGCTTTACCGCCGCCGAACAGGCCTTTAGAAAAATCTATCCCCCTTGTGCGATGGCGGCGGGCATTCGCGGCTTTCTCATGCAAAATTGGTCTGCCTACATGAACGCCAACCTCAGTACTGCTTCTTCATGACCGCCTTCATCACAGAAAACCATGTGGAAGACGCCGCCGCGTCCTGGCTGGCCGAACTCGGCTATACCCTGGCCTGGGGGCCGGCTCTCGAGCCGGACGGCTCCGCTCCGGAACGTGGCAGCTATACCGACGTCGTTCTCAAAAAGCGCCTCTGGGATGCCGTCAGCCGCCTGAATCCCGGCCTGACCACAGACAACGTGGATACCGCCGTGGCCCACATTCTGCGCGAGGACAAGCCCTCTTTGGTGGAGGAAAACCGCCGCCTGCACGGCCTGCTAACCGACGGGCTTTCCCTTGAAGTCAAGCGAGACGACGGCACGCTCGGCGGAACCATCGTCAGATTGCTGGACTTTGACGAACCGGCCAATAACGACTGGCTGGCCGTGCGCCAGATGACGGTCATTCAGGGCGAGTGCAGGCGTCGGCCCGATATCGTGCTGTTCGTCAACGGCCTGCCCCTGGCAGTGCTGGAACTTAAAAATCCCGGTACGCCCGGCGCGACGCTTTCCTCCGCTGTGCAGCAATTACAGACCTACAAGCTGCAAATTAGTTCCCTGTTCCGCACCAACGCCTTGCTGGTCGCCTCGGACGGCCTTTCGGCCCGCGTGGGTTCCCTGACGGCGGATGAAGAACGCTTTATGCCCTGGCGTACTGTGGACGGCCAGGAGATTGCCCTCAAAGGCTCACTGGAACTGGAAACTTTGTTGCGCGGCATCTTTGCCCCACAGTATTTTTTGCCGCTGTTGCGCCATTTTACCGTCTTTCATCCCGGCAAAAACGGTTTGATCAAAATTGTGGCCGGGTATCATCAGTTCCATGCCGTTCTCAAAGCCCTGGAGCAGACCGTGGTCGCCACCGCCGTGCAGGGCAGCCGCAAGGTCGGGGTCATCTGGCACACGCAGGGTTCCGGCAAAAGCCTGCTCATGGCCTTTTACGCGGGCCTGGCGGCAAAAAATCCTGCCCTGGCCAACCCCACACTGGTGGTCCTGACAGACCGCAACGATCTGGACGATCAGCTTTTCCAGACATTCGGCAACAGCATTGACCTTTTGCGTCAGACTCCGCAACAGGCGGAAAGCCGCGAACATTTGCGGGAGCTGCTCACCCGGAAAACCGGCGGCATCATCTTTACCACTTTGCAAAAATTCAGCCCGAATGAAGGCGAAAACGTCTTTCCCCTGCTTACCGACCGCCGCAACGTGGTGGTTATCGCCGATGAGGCCCATCGCAGCCAGTACGGCTTCCGGGCCAAGGTGGGCGTGAAGACCGGAGAAATCTCCTACGGCCTGGCGAAATATCTGCGTGATGCTCTGCCCAATGCTTCCTTTATCGGCTTTACCGGCACTCCTGTGGAACAGGGCGACATCAACACCCCGGCGGTATTCGGCGAGTATATCGACGTGTACGACATCTCCCGCGCCGTGGAGGACGGGGCCACGGTTCCCATTTATTATGAAAGCCGCTTGGCCCGTATTGCCCTGGATGAGAAAGAACGCCCCGCCATTGATGCGGAAGTTGCCGTCCTGACGGAAGACGAAGCCGTTGACCAGGCGGAACGCCTCAAGCGTAAGTGGGCGCAAGTGGAAGCCTTGGTGGGAGCGGAAAACCGTTTGGCTCTCATTGCCCAGGATCTGGTTGAGCATTTTGAAAGCAGGGTGCAAGCCATGCAGGGCAAGGCCATGGCTGTGTGCATGAGCCGCCGCATCTGCATTTACCTGTATAAAGCTATCATCAAGCTGCGTCCTGATTGGCATGATGCCGACCCGGCCAAGGGGAAAATTAAAATTGTCATGACCGGCGCCGCTGCCGACCCTCTGGAATGGCAGGCCCATATCGGCAACAAGGCCAGACGCGAGCAGTTCGCCAAACGTCTTAAAGATCCGGATGACTCATTGTCCCTGGTGCTGGTGCGAGATATGTGGCTTACCGGCTTTGACGCGCCCAGCCTGCATACTCTTTATGTGGACAAACCCATGCAGGGGCACGGCCTGATGCAGGCCATCGCCCGTGTCAACCGCGTATACCGGGACAAACCCGCCGGGCTGGTGGTGGACTATATCGGGCTAGCCCAGGATCTGAAAAAAGCCCTCAGCCAGTATTCGCCTTCGGATCAGGAGCGAACGGGCGTTGATGAAGGGCAAGCCGTGGCCGTTCTTCAGGAGAAATTCGGCATTGTGCGCGACATGTTCCACGGTTTTGACTATCAAAGCGGCCTTACAGGAACTGCGCATGAGCGTTTGCTCGCCCTGGCCGGAGCCATGAACTGGATTTTGGAAAAGCAGGAGCAAGCGGCCGCCCAAGAACAGGATGAAGAGGCCAAGAAAAAGGCCAGGCGGCGTTTTGACGACGCTGTGCTGGCCCTGACCAAAGCGTTTGCCTTGGCGGCGGCCAGCGACTACGCACGCACCATTCGCGAAGAGGTCGGCTTTTTCCAAGCGGTTCGCATTGCTTTGGGCAAACCTGCGTCAGGCTCCGGGCAAAGCCCCCAGGATCGCGACTTTGCGGTTCGTCAGCTTGTCAGCCGGGCCGTCATTTCAACAGAAATTGTGGACATCCTGAAAGTGGCCGGCATTAAGACGCCGGATATTTCCATCCTTTCTGCGGATTTCCTCAACGAAGTGCGCCAGCTTCCGCAAAGGAACCTGGCCCTGGAGGCATTGCGCAAGCTTCTGCAAGGGGAAATTCGCAGCCATGGGCGCACCAGCGTGGTGGAACAGAGAAAATTTACCGAGCGCCTTGATGATGCCATCAACCGCTATCACAGCAACAGCATTTCCACCGCGCAGGTGATTGATGAGCTCATCGGCATGGCGAAAGACCTGTGCGAGGCCAGAGAGCGCGGTGAAAAGCTGGGGCTGTCCACAGAGGAACAGGCCTTTTATACGGCCCTTGCGGAAAACGAAAGCGCGGTAGAGGCGATGGGCGATGCCAAACTTCGACTGATCGCCCATGAGCTTCTGGAAAGCCTGCGCAAAAACCACCCGGTGGACTGGACTATTCGCGAGCAGGCCAGGGCCAGAATGCGGGTGCTGGTAAAGCGTATTCTGCGCCATTACGGCTATCCGCCCGATTTGCAGGATGACGCTGTGCGAACTGTTTTACAGCAGGCGGAAATCATTCTTGCTCAGCTTTCAGAACAGCTCTAAACAGGACTTGCCGCAGCCTGGCTGCTTATCAGAATAGAATTTAGAAAAATAAAAAGGCGGATAAACCGCCTTTAGTTTGTGCTTGCAATTCGCCGTTTCACATGCGGTAATTTTTACGCCCGCCCGGCCTCCACTTCTTTTTTCAACGTATTGATAGCGTTAATTTCCTTAATGCGCTTGAATATCTGCCAGGGGGCGACGATGAAGCCCGCCAAAATGGAGAGCATGAGCTTGATACTCATGTATATGACAAAGCCCATGCCGGAAGTCAGCACCACCGGCATAGGGATGCGGCTCAGGAATTGCCAGCCCCAATAGGCCCCGGCCAGCATCAGGCCGATGAGGATGCCGCCGCTTTTGTTCGTCTGCGCGTTGTAGGCCACAAACGCGGCCACGCCGATAAAAATGATGGCTGTAACGGCGAGGTCAGCATAGAGCCTGCGCGCCACAGATGCGTTGTGCGACAAAAGGCACGGTTCGCAAAGCGGCGGGTTGAAGCGATTCATGCAGGGCGCGCAAAGGGCTTTGCCGCAAATTTGGCAGCTTCCAGCCGCCGCCGTGCCGGGATGATTGATGCACTCCATAAGCGCTCCTTACTGTTGACCGGGCAGCTTAAGATCTCTGACGCTGCCGCCTGAATTTCTGATGAGTGACTGCATGGCGTTTATGCAGTTGGGGTCATCCTTCAATTGCCCAGGATTGTTCTTGCAAATATCCACCTGCGCTTGCCGTTCCGCCGGATGCTCCGTGTACCACTGAACTGTTTTTACCTCTTCTTCCTCTTTGCAGCCGGGTAAAAACAGCGAGACAGCGATGCTCGCCGCAATCAGCATGTGTTTCATGTATGAGTCTCCAAGTTGTGGATGCTTGCCCGCAAGGCGCGCACAAACGTGGCCCAGGCCACCAATCTCCCCAGGTCGTCAGATAGAAGCCTATCGCCCGCGTTTTGAGCAGATAAAAGCAAGTCCGACAAAAAGCGTTCATCATGCATCGCCAATCGAGTGACGATAGTTCCTACTTCTTCAGGTACGATCATCTTGCGCCAACCGGTAAAAGTTGCAGAGACAATTAATATCCCGTTTTGGGATATTTTGCAACTCACCGTAGGGTTATCCCAAAAGAGGATAGCCATGAAATCCAATTTCACACGCGAGTATGAGGCGTTTCTTGAGGGACTAATCGCCGCGAGAAAACGGCAAGGGCTCACCCAACAGGCCGCTGCCGACCTTTTGGGCAAGCCCCAATCTTTTGTTTCCAAGTATGAAAGCGGCGAACGGCGTTTAGATGTCGTGGAATTTTGCCAAATCGCCAAAGTATTGGGGGAAAACCCCGTCCGCATTCTTCAGGAAATGGGCCTCATTTAGCCCGCCAGCACGAACGAAACAAAGGCTGCTGCGCCAAAGGCCGTCAAAAAAGATGACGCCAACACCCACCACCCCATTTGTCGTTCCACCTTACTGACAAGCTGTGTTGCCGCGTTGTAAGTGTCTCTCGCCCGTTCCGACGCCTCCACGCATTGCCGAACAGATTGTTCCACCCGTGCTGTAGCCTGTGTAATGACTTCAGCGGGATAAACCCTTACTTCGTTCGCGGACTGTCTCACGCTCAAGCTCACGTCCCTGATAAGTCCGTGCAAGTCTTTCAAAGCCTTCATCAATTCGGCGCTGCTTTTCAATTTCTGCATGTCGTGCTGCTGAAGCAGGTTCAGGCGCATTTCCAATATTTCCTCCTCGCTCGGTTCTCTGCCGGGAATCGGACGTTCCCTCTCCCGCTCCCTGCTCGAATCCAAGCTCATGCCCCGCGCCATATCTAATTTGCTCATGGTGTAATCCTCGTTTTTGCAGTGAATTCCAGGTGTACGATTTACCGAGGTCGCTCCCTTTCAGAGCAACCCCGTCCAGGCTGAAACTGATGCCGCTGATTCTGCCGGTGCTGGCTTGGTTGAGTTTCGTTTCCACTCCGTCTTGCGCCAGCCGGTTGATGAACGTCCGCAATTCCGGGCTTTCTTTTAAAACCTTGTCCACCATCTCTTGCAGACACGTCCGCGCCGAAGCCTCGCCGGTACGCAAGACGTGTTCGATTTCACCTTTGCTCATGGCTTTCCGTGAAGCCTCCTTGCTTGGGACGACCTGGGACAGGCCGTATTCCCGTTCCAGGCGGCGCATAAGGACTTCCTGCCGCTTATAGTCGTGGCTGTCGGAGACCACTTCGCCGCTCATGGTCACGCGGTTAGCCAGAACATGGATATGCGGGTGTTCCGTATCCGTGTGCTTGGTCACAACATACTGGCTGTCTTTGAAACCCATGCTTTCAAGGTAATTATGGGCCACGTCCCGCCATTGGCCGTCCGTGAGGCGCTCTCCTGGGGCGATGCTCAAGCTGACGTGGCAAACCGCCTTGGTCAGGTTGGGGCGCAAGGCCCGGACTTCGCCAAACTCACGCGCCAGAGTACGCGGATTGTCCCCGGCCATGTTCGTGTCCAGAAGCTGGCCTTTTTCCTGTCGCAAGTCGTATTCCAGAGCGCCCCGGAAACCCGTACCCTTAATCATCTTGGCGATCATGATGCGCCCCCAGGAGTTCAAGCCGCAATTGCTGCACTTCTTTCCGTAGCAGCTCAAACAAGGTGGGCGATAAGGAAACGCGCCCATCATGCGCCGCCCGCGCGAGTTGATTGAGATTCGCGGCAAGGCGAGCGAGTTCCGCGTAAGCTTCCCGGTTGACGGCTGGAACCACAGACCGGAGCGGCGCCCGTGAAAGAGCGGCTCGGCGCATCCACGCCGTAGGCGTCACACCGGCGGCATCAGCCTTGCGGCATATTGAGGCCCACTCAGCCCCGTTCAGCCGGACGCTCACGGAGCGCCGCACATTTTCCGGGGCAACCTTGGGGCGTCCCCGGATGCCTCTTTTTCTTCTTTCTTTCATAGCGAACCTCGTGAGCTATGCTCTTGGCCTCGCAGAGCAAGCGTTTTCGCAACGCGAAAACATGGCTTGCTGCTAACCAAATGACGCGACCGGCACCCATTCCGAACTGGCGCGCTCACGGGCCGTTTTGTTGTTTGGCGAACCGCATTCGCTCCAAAATCTCCCCGACGTGCAGGCACTCCTCTTGCCGTGGTGTTTGGCGGACTTCCGGCGGATGTTCCCCTCTGGGATCGAAATGCGGGTTGTTGGTGAGTATGCTTGTCAGGTATCCGGCTGGATTTCGCGGCTGGTGTTTTTCCAAATACGCGATCCAGCCTTCTCCCAAGGGAGATTCAGGAGCTATTCCCTTACGGCGCAAAACATTGGTTATGCTCCGCTGCTCCTGAAGGGAAAGCGGCCTTGCTGTGTTTTGTCTTTTATCTGCTTCTGGCTTTTCGTCTGTGTCTGGTACGGAATACGTCCGGCCTGATTCCGGTTCCATTCCGGAAGCCTTTCGGCGTTTGCGTGTGCTTTCATCTTGTAATTCCAACAAGATATCGGCACGAACGGTCATCTTATGCCCGTCAATCGAGCATAAAATGACGGCGTTTTCCTGAAGGATTTCCAGCAATTTGCTGAATTTTTTGTCTGAAAGCTGCGCGATATTGCGCCATTCACGCACTGGAAGGCAGAGCTCAGGCGGATTCGTGCCGTCCCATGGCTCCCCGATTCGTTCAAGGAGCAGCCAGACCGCATAGCAAGCGCCATTGCCGAGTTCATGCCCGATCTCAATCATGAACGACTTTCTGGAAAAAGCGGTGAGGTGCTTAATCCAGTGCATTTTTGCCGCTCCCGCGCTTACGTTTAGGAGTATGCCGTTTCGCATGACGCTGCTTGAGCCATTCGACAAAAGGGCCACGTAAGTAGCCGACATGTTTTCCAACCTCTATGCGAGGCGGCCCAAAACCCGCGCTATCAAGGTTGGCAAGGTGACCCCGGCTGATGATGCCGCCCAACAGGCGCTCAATGTCTTTGCGGGGTATGACGGGGGGAAGAATGTTGAGGAGTTCGTCATAATGACTGGTTTCCTCACTCTGAACAGGGGACGTATCAAAGACCATAAAATTACCCTCCATGATGAGTGATGTTCACGCATGGAGGGTCAGTACGTTACGGCACGGTCAGCCAAGTAACCAACCGACGGCTAAGTTACTTTGCCTTCGGGTTATTTTTCAAGTATTTCACTGATATAACTAGCTAAAGTTTTTATGGCGACTTTGTCGCTTTTTCGCTCTTTTTTCTTGTTCATCCACGCGGCTCTGACACTTCTGGTGTCCGGCTCATCATCCCAATAAAAAAGCATTTCTCCGGGAGTCATGGGTTCTGTTTCTTTGCATGTTGTTTTGATGGCTGTGCAAACACTTAGGAAATCGTCAGCACCGGTTTCCGCTATAAGATGTTCAAGAAAAGGAATAAGGTAATCTTTAATGCTAAAGCTACCCCCGTTGTGACGCCCGGCAATGACCGGCATTCCTTTGACGAAAAAATACTCGGAATGCAAGAAATCAATATCACCACATGCCTTTTCATAGGACTTGCGATAGCGTTGCGCATCATAGTCGCGGACGGCGTTCACCTGTCTTTTTTGAGCAAGTCGTTCAAAGTGAATATTCTTGGCTATTTCTGAATCAATGGCATCTCGGTGTGTCAACTTTGGCACAAGTATGAATAGGCCAAGATTGCGTGCGATCAGCAAAGTCTCTCGCACAAACCCTTCAACCTCGTCGTTGTTGAGGCCTCCATTGGCGCTTTGTATGCTTAATAGTGATTGGATATTATGGATGGAAAACATCAGATCGATACCAGCCAGTATCTGAAATGCAGATTTGCCTTTCTGAGACTGGGCATCTCCGACAAACTCGATCTCGGCCTCCGCAGAAAGGTTCATGGATATGTCAATGAAATCAAAAAGGCCTTCCCGGAGTGCGGCAAAATATTTCTCCGATTTGCAGAGCGCCGCCAACCTATCGACTTTGCCCTTGTGTTCAAGCAAGAAAAAGCCAACCAGCCGCTTGAGTTCTTTGATTTCGGCATCCAACGAAGCCAATTTTTTTTCTTGCGCCAGAAGACGAGCATCCATTGGAGACAGAGAATGAAAAAAGCGGACAGCAAAAAGCTCTAACTCCAAAGTCGGCGTCATTTTTTGCTTTTCCTGAACGGAGACAGGCAAATTAGATTTTTCCGGCATAATTACACCTCACCTTGTAAGCTTCTTTCCACTTTAACCGCCATCTGTTTTTCCCGCGCCGCAATCGCCGCCCGTTGCGCCTCCTCGTTGCCGTGCATGTAGCGCAGGGCCATAGACGGAGTTTTCCAGCCCATATAATCCATAAGGTCACGTAGGGGCAGGGCGCGGGCTAAATCCGTGGCCGCCATGTGCCGCAAATTATGAAAAGAGAAACGGTCATTGGCAGCGCGGCCTTCATTGAGCTTTAACGTGTCCACAGCGGTTTTCAACGTGTGCGGGGCCTCTTTGTAAGGTTCGCCCTTGCTGTTGAGAAAAACATGCCCCTTGGGCGCTCCTGGGCCAAATTCCTTCAAGAGGGAAAGTAATTCATCCCCTACCGGAACGACACGGGCAACAGTCTTGGTCTTCACGAAGCTGACCGTTTTTCGCTCAAAGTCCACCTGTCCCCATAGAAGCCGACCGGCATCGGAGAAACGGCAGCCAACCAGCATGGCGAAAACGGTGATGCGCCATGCGTATATGTCCCGTGTCTTGATTTCATCCATCAGCTTTATAAGTTCGTCCTGGGTGAGGACGCGCAAGCGCCGGTTGTCTTTGGGGGCTGTCGCCCCGATTTGCGAGGCGGAAGGCGGTGCTTCCGTGATGATCCGATTCTGAAGGGCGTGCTTGAGAATGCGGCGTAGGGTGCCGCACATATACTCAACCGTCCGCTGGCTGAGGCCGGACTGCCTCAAGGCGTTTACAAAAGCGTACCACTGCTCAAGGCCGATTCCACGCATGGGCGTGGAGCCAAGTTGCGGCTCAAGCCAATGCTTCCAGTGGGATTCTTCCTTTTCAAAGGCCACGGGCCGCGCCAAGGACTTCCAGGGCTTATACTGGCGCTCGTAGTACTCGGCCAACGTAACGCCCTTACGGGCTTCCTCCTGACGCTGACGTTCGGCTTCCGCTTCCCGCTCCTTGGCCTGACGCCGCTTCTCGGCAAGGCTCTGCGGCCCTTCGCCTGTTTTCAGCCCGGATTTGAGCTTGGAAAGCTGCTCCTGAGCCTTGTCCAGCGTCCAGCCCTCACTGGCCCACCCAAGCGCCTCTTGCTTCTTCTGACCGTTCACGGCATACCGAATGACATAATAGCGATCCGGCTGCTTCCCGTGCTTGCGGGTGGGGTGAACGCGATACCGGATGCCCTTGGCGGCTTTGCGCCACTCATCGCCTTGTTTTTTCTGGTTTTCTTTCATGGCGTCAAACGGATTTTTAATCCCTTGGAGCTAAAAATTACGTGCCACTATTGTGCCACTTTTTCCGATGAAACAGGGTGATTTTATCCGACGTGGCATGAGGATAGAGTTAGCGATTTTTCTTGAAATATCAAGAAAAATGTGACATAAAATGAAGGTTGTGGATTTTATCTTATGGGGACTTAAAATCCCTCGATCGAAAGGTTGTACGGGTTCAAATCCCGTCCTGGGCACCATTGAAATTCTTGAAGAAAAGCGCCTTTCGCAATGAGCATGAAAGGCGCTTTTCTTGATCAAACTGGCTCATGGCCTAACCCAGGTCTAACCATGCAAAACTTCTTATAGGGCACCGGCAGCAGACGCCTGAATCAGCCTAATCCTTTCTTCGAGCTTACCTTTATAGCCATCGGAATATACGCGCCCAGAAAGCGCTTTAACCATGTCCAAGCTTTCATCTATTTTTCCTGCATGCGCGAGCATAATAATTTTATTAGCATCTAGCATATCCTGATAAATCTCTGGTTCTTTCAAAAGAGCTACTATCTTAGCATGCGTCTCATTCATCAGAAGAAGATTACGACTTTTCTCAGCAATATTAAATTTTAAAAAAAGGATATATATATCAGATTCAGAACGTTCACTTGAATCCAAAATTTAATACGCATTTTCAGAAGATCCATTTACAAAAAATTCAAAATTAGCCTTCATGCATGTTAATATGCTTTTATCTCTTACGTTGTCGCCTGGATTTTGACTGGAAATTATATCTTCCATTGTCTTTTTATCGAATTCACTATTAGAATTTGAATATCCATATAAAAGGCATTTAAAATATTCTTGCGCATAATATAGGTTAGCTGGATCTTCATCGTAACACGCTTTTGCCAATGCGTATGCTTTGCCAAATTCGTTGACACGATTGAGTGCAGAAACAAGCTCGCTCTTGGCTCGCTTGTTGTCGGGATTATGCTGCAGTGATTCAGTAAAGGCATTAATAGCTTCCAGCCACCGCCCAATTTTTCTATAATAGAACCCTTTAATAAAAAGCCCATCTGACGGTTTTAATTTGTCAATATGCTTAAACAAGTCTCTATTTTTATTTCGTGCATTTGCTAAACAATAATAATAATATGCTGAATGCAATATATAATCATCAATTGTTGCACTTTTTGATATCAATAAAAGGGCAATTTTTATTACTGTTGCATCGCCTTCTCTGCGGTTATATATTTCCTGCATGCATCTCGCGAAATGAGATGGAAATATATATTTTGATTCAATATCTTCACTGTTTTTTATCCTATTTTTTATTGCAAAGTACAAATCCGACGAGTCAGGTATTCCATGCGTATTTTTAGAAAAATTCTTCTTAACCTCTTCCTGCAAAGACCGAATAGCCTCTTTGTCTGCATTTATTCTTTTTCTATCGACATAATCGCGAACAACTTCACTTAGCCTAACATATTCTCTGGATACACCTTCACTTGTACAGACAGATAGTATCAATAGCTCTGTTAAAAAGTTTTTATAAAAAACATCCCCACCAAATGCTTTAATTATATCATCAACTTTTGACAATTCTAGCTCTGCAAGTGTTGCAAGAAATGACATCTTTTTTGGGTCAGATAAATAATTTGATAAAATCGTTTCTACTTTTCGAAGGCTATAATCAACGATAGTCTTTGAATCTTCTTTCGTTTCTTGAAAGCCCCTTTCATGCAAAGACTCTGCAAGATAAAAAACTTGCTGAGGGTACCCTTGCAGCCAATTCAAACAAATTTCAAATTCTTCATCAACGAGATATATGCCCAATAGACTAAGATAATCTTCCAGTAACCATCGCCGCTCATTAGGGGAAAGTGCTGAAAGAGACACGTTCCAAAATTTATTTATTGGTGTTTTATTATATGAAAATTTTGAAGCTATTATCAACCTTGAACCGACTATATTACCATTGAGAGCGTCAAGTATGCCTTTAAACCATTGTGAAATATCGCCATTCCCCAAAATAATACACCCATCATCAAATATTAAAACCACATCGTCATTTTCATGGTAGCTCGACAATATTGTTGCAGCAATTTCCACTTTCTCTGACATCGTTTTGTCTATTAAATTTGAAACATCAACTTCAGGGCCGACACCAAGTTCATTCATTCTAAATATGAAATCTTCAATGCTATCTAATTGTGTCAATCTGAAGCTTAAAAACTCATATGCCGATCGAACTTTAGATACTTTCTTTAAACAAAAACCAAGGAACGAACTGCGCCCAATTTTATCAAAGCCAGAGGCGCTATATGCGATTGGCTTGCCAAGCTTCCTATCACTATATCGTAACTCAAATTTATCAATATACTCGTTTCGCCCGCGAAAAATATTATCGCGCTTTTTAAGAAATGCGTATTTATCCCATGTTAAAATTTTGATTTCTTCTAAAATTGACGCAAGTGCCTTTGTTGGACGCTGCACATGCCGTAGATTGAAGGCGCTTAACCATTTAGGAATCCTGCGATCGCTATATTTAATTGCGCTATCTATTATAATTGGCAAGCACAGTCTTGTTTTTATCTCTGGAAGTTTTGAAAATTCATTGAGTTCAAATTGAACATCATCAGATGCTAGGGAATTTTCAGAAACGAAAAAAACGAATAAATCGCATTCAGAAATCAATCTGACCATTTCATCGCGAGACTTCTTGCCTCTTTTAAAAGAACGCTCATCGATAACGACTTCATCGGAACTCAAATGTTCTTTAATGTAGTCTACATATGGGTTTTTATCTTTACTACTGTGCGACAGAAAAACTCGCATACTTTTCCCCAAGTTTTTTCTATAGACTCTAGACAACGGGGTCTCTACCACCCAATGGCAAGACTCTCGGCTGAGCTCTCAATGTCTTCGTGGCCGCCAATATATCTTGCTAGGCAGGGCAGGGAATCGAAGTTAGGGAAATGATTCTACGCCTGAAGTCCTCATATTCCTCGTTTGCCCCATCAACTAAGGAAGCGAGTGAATAAAACCGATCTGTCGAAGGCGACTCACCTTTTGCTTTCACCATATCCAAGCGCCCCACATTCACTACAGTCCAGCACTCGGTAAAACCGCGCTGGCGTGCCTTTTGATGGCTTTTTTCTGCCTCGCCTATGCGGTTGTGTATGTTGGAAACATCCGTGCCGCTTTTAATTTCAATGGCAACGATATTGCGGAAGTGCCCGAGCGACATTTCCTCACGGATAATGATGTCCGGGTCAGGGGCGAATTCAACCAGAACCTTTCGACCTGTGGCGCTGGCTATTTCAATGGCGTTCCCTCTGACTTCGGTGGCGGCATGGGCTACAATCTGGCGGATAACTTCAAAAACCTGAACAATACCGACAGTGCCGCGCTGGTTGTTTGCCCCGCCGCGCAGTTGCGGCCCGACAGTGAGAAGCGCGAGGTCGTCCAAAAGCTCTTTGCTCGGCTTTAGCGTTTCAATACCGTGCAGCAAGGCTGAAGCAACTTCGCAGAACGCCTTACACAGTTCGGGAATATCGTTGGCACCGGCCTTACCGATTTTCCCGCTAATCTCCATGCTCTTGAAGGGGCCAGCACCAAAGCCCTTGTCATTTCCATAAAATTCTTTCTGGCTGTAGCCCATAAGCAGACGGTAATAGCCAAGAAGATACGGATTGTGCTCGAGCACCACCGGCACGGTAAAAAGCAACTCTCCGCGTAAACCATACTGGGCCATGAGCGCCAAATCTTCTTCGGAAACATATTGGGCCAACTGCTTGTCAATCTCTGTAATTTTCATGCCCTTGATCGTCTCAAACAGCGCATTTTGCAGATATGTTGCCCGAAAACGTTTCAAGGCAAAAGCAAAGTCGGCTTGGAGCTTGGGCTCAGGGAATTGGATTTTTCGGCTCATGCTGCGATAATCCTCACGTTCTCCTTGCCGCTTTCTTGGAGCCGTCTGGCAGCCAAAGCAACATAGTCGGGGTTAAGTTCGATACCGATATAGCGGCGGTCTTCTTCTTGGCAGGCAACGCCTACCGTGCCGGAACCAAAGAATGGATCAAGCACAAAGTCCCCGGGGTGGCTGGACACCTGAATACACGGGCGAATCAGATCAGGCGGGAAAGTCGCAAAGTGAGCGCCGGAGAAGGGCTTCGTATTTACAGGCCAGACGGAACGACGGTTTCTGAGACCCCCGTGGTCCGCTGGCTCTCTGGACGCCTGCCAGTCATAAAAATATTTCTCCGACTTGGTGAGCATGAAAATATACTCGTGTGAACGTGCCGGGCGGTCTTTAACACTCTCGGGCATAGCATTCGGCTTATGCCAAACAATGTCGTTTCTTAGGTACCACCCGTCATTTTGCAGCGCAAAGGCCAAGCGCCACGGCACACCGATGAGGTCTTTGGGCTTTAAGCCTTCGGGAGTGTCAGGGCGCACGCTCATTGCACGGGCTGGATTTTTTTTGTCTGGAGCGCGATACCCCCTATTCCCGCTGGTATACCCATCGCCAATATTGAGCCACAAAGTACCATCGTCGGTTAGGACACGCTTCACTTCCGAGAAAACTGATACAAGCTTATTTATAAACTGCGTAAGAGTGTCTTCAAGGCCGATTTGTTCATCGATCCCGTAAGTACGCAGCCCCCAATAAGGAGGAGAAGTAATAACACAACGAACAGATTGAGAATTAAGCCGCCGTAATACGGTCAGAGCATCCCCTTCAAAGATGGTTGAGGAGTCCACAAGCAGAGGCTGCTCTTTGCCAATACGCTCAATTATGGGCAGTTCTGCCAAAGCATTTTTTTGAAGCATGGGATTTCTCTGGATCTGCGCTGTGCCATGAAAAAAGCATAGCTATTTTAGGGCGGTGAACTTTTTGGCCTTCTTGATTTTTCTTACCCTATCTTAGGCAATTCAACAATAGTAAAGGCCGGAGAGACGAAAAAGGCGGCACAATGCCGCCAGCTTTAAAAACATTTTGCATCCCCTTGTTTCCCAGTTCCACCCGTTCCTCGGGCAAAGCCGTCATGAAGATCCCGGTGGCAAAAGCTACTTGATGACTCCATAATACCGCTTAAGCAGCTCTATGGACTCCTGAATGGTTATATATTTTTCCTGCAGCGAAGCTGCGTATTCGCTCACTTTCAAGCCTTCCAAGCCAATGGAAGCATTCGCTTTGACTATATTTTCGCGCCGCCATTCCTTTTCCGCTCTTATTGTGTTGGGAGTGTCCATATGATGCTATCTTTTATAATTATCTGCTCTCCACGCTTCAGAGCATAGACTCTGAGCAATTCCGTCAGCATCTGGCATGGGCGTTTTGTTTTGCCTTGTCATTGGGTCCTTGCTCAACATCAAAGTTACGCTGCAAATTCAGCCAAAAATCAACTGTGGTTTTAAAATAGTCAGATAGGCGCATGGCGATATCCGCCGTTATGGCCTTTTGCCCTTTGAGTATATCAACTACACAGACTTGCGGAACCCCCAAAACAGCGGCAAGCTCAGCAGGAGTGAGGCCGGTATGCTCCATAAATTCTGTAGAAAGAATTTCACCGGGCGAAGTGGGGGATATACGTTCCATATTGGCTCCATCGCCCAACGTGGGCAAATTCTACAACTTATGTGTAAATCCAGGGCCACAGCTTGGCCTGGCTCCCGATGGGCGACCAGGGCGCGGGTGAAGGACACCAAACATGGAAGCGATACAAAAGAAAAACGAGTTTAAACAGCATCTTGCAGAGTTGAAATCTTTGCTGTGGTCAACGCCGCCAAGTTGTATTCTCAGGCCAAGCGCACTGAAGCTTTACGATACGAAGCCTTGGTCCAGGCTGGCCATTTTTTTCCGTAGCAGGAAAACCCGCGTTCAGTAGGCTCTTTTGAACGGCCTACAAAAAAGCCATATATTACATTTAGTTGTCACAATTCAAAGTCATGTAAGACCATGGTGCCGTCTAGTTAGAGCGACCAGCTCTTTTATGTCGATTTCTCCGCTTAGATATTTCTCTTGCAGAGCCTTTCCAGGCTCAGATGCTTTGAATCCCTCCAACCTATTGGAAGCATTCGCTTCGGCTATGTTTTTACGCCGCCACTCTTTTTCTGCTTCGGTAATCTTGGGCGTGTCCATATTGTGCTGCCTCTCGTGGCTTCTGTCGGCGACGGCGTATTTTTATAATCTATTTGCTTTTTCGCGGCCTGCCGGTTTCCGGTTCCGGCCTATTGGGGCCACGTTCCCTTTCCAGCTCCACCCGACGTAGAAGCTCTGAGCCGTCTACCTTTAAAACCTCAGCAATTTGCATCAGCGCATAGACAGAGGCATTGATATTGCCGCGTTCCAGGCCGGAAACGTAGGGTTTGGACAAACCGGAAAAATCGGCAAGCTCAACCTGGGTCAGGCCAGCGGCTGTTCTGGCCTGCCTGATAACGGCTGCCATGGCCCAATTCAATGTGCGCTTTTTCTCCATTACGCACAATTAGCCCATAGCTTGACCTTAAAAGGAGTAATATATTATGTCTTTTTGTGCAAACCTATGCTTAAGGAGCTTAACTCTATGAAAAAATTACTTTGCTTGTTGCTGTTTCTGTGCATCCTGCCCGTGACTGCCTGCAACAGCGAAGAAGGAAAAGCGGAACAGAAATTACCGGGCGGCAGTGTAAGGCGGGAGAGCGGAAAGCCTGTCCCGGTAGAACCGCAACCCGCCCCCAGGCAACAGGGTTTGCCGGGTGGCAGCGTCAGACGGGAGAACGGCCGGCCGGTTCAATCGCAAGCGCAGCCCGCCCCCGCTACCCCTCAAAACCTGCCGGGAGGCAGTGTCAGAAGATAGTCGGAGCCATTTCAGCCCCAAAATTGCTGCTACCCAGAAAAAAATAGGGTCGCTGCCGTCGGCAACCGGCAACGAACCCAAATATGCGACGAATAAGCGCCGCAATTCCTTACTGACCGCGTGATACGTTATATCGGCGGATCGGCTTGCGGGGAACAAGTTTAGCAGCGGCAACAGCGCCGGAGGCCACGGCCTGGGATGCCTTGCCGCCCACTGAATTCACTTTTTGACCTATCCACCTCCCGGCCCCCATTGAACTGAGGGATATCCCACCGGCAAGCCCGCTTGCCATACTCGGCACTTGCGCAAGCACAAAAAAGCATATCAGCGCCGTCGCCGCCACCGGCGCGGCTGAGCTGATTTCTATCCCATTGTCCGTGATGGCCTGTGCAAGATAGGTGTTGAAGATGCCCACAATAAACAGGTTTACGCCTACCACCAGCACCAAGATAAGCGCGTAATTACAGAGCATTCCAGCCCAGTTCTCAAAAAACCGCCGTGTGGCGTCGAAAAGCGTTGCCACAATGAACAGTGGGCCTATGGCGACCAGGATAGCAACAGCCACTTTGGACAGGATGACCAGAAACGCGGCATAGGCGGACAAGGCACAAGCTATGCCGTAAATGATCACGGCCACAAAATAGAATCCGAAATTGCCGTCAAATACACCGGCATTATTCCAGAATTTGCTGCCGACCTCCCACATATCCGTATAGATTTTTTCAATGGTTGAGGCGACCTGTGCGTTTGCGTCCACGCCGATGAGCAGCCCCGCCAGTTGCTCCGGCCCCGTCGCGATGGTTTCCGTGATGTATGCGTTATATGTCGCGGTGTTGAAGGCTATGCCGAGAATAAATATGATTTTGAGCAGTCGCTTGAGCGTATCCGTCATAGGCTCCTGAATCTGGTTCAGCATGTGTGAGAAGCCCCAAAACAGAACATACACCCCAAGCAAGGTAAAAGCCGGGTCTTTGATGCCCTCGGCAACAGCCACAACGTTGTCTTGGATGAAGGTGCGGCACGAGGTGTCCACCGTGGTCATAATCTCCGCATATAAGCCCATACGAACCTCACATTGAAGACACTGCTACGGAAAAAATTATGAGGGCTGCCGCCACGCCTTGACGTTCCCGGCCAGAAGATTCCGGATAGCCTGGGCGTGAGTCTCCAACTCCACCTGAAGCTTTTGGCACTGCTGCCGAACTGATTCGAAAGCCTCAGGCGGCCTGTTGCCGAAATTTCGTTGAAGCCGTGCAAGTTCTGTCCGTACTTCGCTCAGGGCGATCACAGAGCCGATTAATGCCTGGGTCTCCGCATCGCTGAAATATAAATCGTGTCGATATCTGCCGCGCAAAATTCCGGCCAGAAGTCCGCCGACAGATAAACGGCGCTGTTCAGCTTCCCCCCTCAGCTTACCCAAATCCTCTGGCGATAGCCGGACGGAAAGCGTTTGCGTTTTCTGAGAAGGAGGCTCAGCGCTGCTGCCATTGCTGCTCGAAGGTTCCGCCCTTGTCGGCAGCTGCCCTTTGTGTTGAAGCAGAGTGGTAACCCAATGGCCGAGGAGGCAGGATTCCGACACGTTTGCTTCACGCGCCAGCAGAAGGAATCTATTTTTCTCCATCGGGCTCACATACGCCGCTATGCGTTTCATCTTTTTTCCCGATTCCATACTTCCGCACCCTTAAGACTGAGCTAAATGTTTACGAAACATAATAAAAAATTACACTTGTCTATCCTGCCTTAGCAGAACATTTGCCCCATTTTTCCCCAAAACCTACATCATGATGTAGGTTTTCCCCCTCTCCGCGAGTAGACTATAGCTCCCATGCGCCCCGAAACCTACAGCATGCTGTAGGTTTTCCCCTCTCATGTTGGGCCAGCTAATTTTGATATGTCCAATTTGCCTCTTACCGGCGCCGGGGTTTTCCAAGAGTGGTAACGAACTCATCAAGGGCTTCCATGCGTTCCTCGCCAAGGATTTCAAACAAGTAGGAAGCCGGCGGCTCCGCCCAACGCGCATGACGTTGCTCTTCTTCCTGCCGCTCTAAAAAGGCAATCGTGTAATCGTATTGCAACTTCAGCCAAAAAGTGGGCGACTGCTGAAACGCAAGCCCCAGTTTTGCGGCAGTTTTTTGCGAAATAGTGCTTCGCCCGCTCAAAATGCTATCCAGCAATCCTTGCGAAATGCCGGACAGAGTGGCTAGGCGGCTTACTCTCAATCCTCGCGCCTGCATATGTTCTCTGAGAGTAAATCCGGGATGCTGCGGCATGCCCTATGCTCCTCCCAACGATGGAGCTTTTCTTTCCGTAGCAGAGAGAAGAGATACCGATACGGAGCCGGAGGCGTTCAGATTTAGCGCCTTCAATTTGGGCCACTCGTGCCGCTTAAAATGTCCGCGGATCAGCGGCTCTGGCGGAACCCCATATTGGTAGTTCACCAGCTCTCGGAGCTCATCAGGCGAAAACTGTCCGCGCCAAGTTTCAAAAGCCCTTAAACAAGCCTCATCATCGCGTTTTTGCTCCTGCCGGAATGCCGCTTCCGCCGCCAATTCCTCACGGGTTTTGTAGTGCGGCGGGCGAGGGAAGTCGCTGGATTTCCGGAAGCAGCCGAAAATCCAACTACAAGGATGATGTACCGGCTCGCCCTTTTCCGTTTTCATTTCCCCCCTGGGATAGAGATGAGACACCGCATATTCGGCGTAATCCAGGGACTGCCGGCACATTTTCATCAAGTGGGCAATGTCGGGCGCTTTCTTGGCGGCATTGAGGAATCGGCCAAAATCAAAGCCTATTTTAACCAGGTTGGGCCAATTGACAGGAAACAGGTTTTCAATCTCGGTAAGAAACTCTTGCGGTATAGAGCGGAAGCCTTTCCCTTCATCCACAAAAAAATTGTCTCCCGCTTCTTCTTCATTCTTCTTCTTTTTTAGAAGAAGAGGCGGATGAGCCAGGGAGTGGGGTGGTGCCTGAGTCGCCCCCTGAGGTAGGGTCTGGGCTGACGGGTGAGGTGTCTCCTGAGCCGCCGCCTGAGCTGAGGGCTGAGGTGGGGTCTGAGGTACCCCCTGAGGGGGCAAGGCCGACAGTAAGTACGGGCAACATTTTTCCGAGAGCACATAGCGCTTGCCCTGGCGTATACCTTCGCATGCGGGCTCGCACGTGTAAAAGAAGCCGCGTTTACTCAGCTTATCCACGAGTTCACGGGCGGCAACCTTTGTCAAACCGATATTGAATGCGGCGTTGGTCGTGCCGGCGAGATCGTCATAAGACATGACAACGCCTTGATAGCGCGCAATTACGGCCAAAATAACCGCCTGCTTCGGCGTGAGCCCGCTTGGGCATTTTCGGATCAACTCCGCATGAGGAAAGAGAGCGCCGTTCATGCAGATTTCCTGCACTGCCGTTTGAGCCGACTCCGGCAGCTTGGCCGCTCGCGCAAAATTGCATGGTTCCGCGCAAAACATAGCTGCGCATCACTTGGATGAATAATCATGCAGGCTTTGCAGCAAAGCATTTGCGTTTTTATCCGTATGACGGCGGGAAGAGCGGGAAGAAGACGGAACGACTATGCCCCGCTGCTCCTCGACTCCGCTCATGCGCTTTCTGAGCCAATCAAGGAAGGGCTTTTTCAGATAGCCCACATGACGACCGCAGCGGATGGCCCCTTCCGGGCCTTTCCCGTCGCTATCCAGGGTTGCGAGGTAGCCGGCCTTCATCATGCCGCCCAAGTAGCCAGAAACCTTTGTTCGGGCCACTACCGGAGGAAGAATGCGGTCAAGCTCGGCTATGAGCTCATCAACAGGATTGTCGAACATAAAAAAACCTCCAGTCACGATGACTGAAGGCTATAAAATCTGCAGAGGGCAACCAAGGAAGCAAAAATTGCGGATACACCCTGTTACTTTTGCTTCCTTGACTCAGCGCAAAGAAGAAACCACCCCTTTTTTAATGCTTTCGACTGTACAGCTATGTAAGTTTGAAAAAGTTCGCAGAGGAGAATCGGCAAAGCCAAGGCTGTTCAACATGCCGTCAGGAAATGCTTGTCCGGAACGCAAAAAGTCGATGGCTTGAGTAACGCTGGAAAATTCGGAGCGCGACAGCACACTCCAAAGCCAAAACCCCAGTGCTCTTGATTCATGTCTGAGTTGAAATGAAGACTGAGTGTATTTTTTCAAAATTTTTAGCACAGATGCATAGCTAGCCCTCCAGCCCAATGACGGCACATCGAGCTTTGGCTTTTCTATTCGTGCGAGGTTTTCACCGTAGTTAATGCTCCAAAAGTTCATTTTTATATCGTGCAAATCCCTTACGCTATACCCGTAACTCATATCAAAGTACTCCTTATGCCCTGAAGAAGTCAGATAAACATCCGCCAAAATATCATGAGCATTTGGAATTGTTTGAATGTCGCAACAATAAGTATGAAATATAAGTTTTGTTAATAGAAATAATGAACTGTCATAGTAATCTTTTAATGGAAAGTTATCAGCACATGCTCTGTAAATACGAAGCCAAAATCCATAAAATACAAGCGTACTGCGAGCTTCTTTCTCCTTAATTGACAATAGAGGAACTACAGGCATTCCAGCGCCTCCCGCTTTGCTTGTTCACTGCTCTTGATATAGCGGGCGGCCATTGCCACCACTTTCCAGCCCATAACGTCCATGAGGCTCCGCAAATCGAGGCGCGGAGCAAGGCGGGTCGCTACCGTGTGGCGGATGTTGTGAAAGCTGATCCGGTCGTATTCGTCGCGGCCTTCGTTGAGCTTCAACTGCTCAACCACCAGCGCGAAAGTTGTCGGGGCCTCCCGGTACTGCCCGCCGTCCTCACGCGGGAATACAAGGGATTTGGAATCCCTTGGAAAAACTCCCTCCAAAAACCGACGTAATTGCTGTGATATCGCAACAGTACGCATTTCTTTGTTCTTTGTGTCCCTGAAGGTGATGCTTCCGGGCATGCTTTCAAGGTCAATGTGATCCCACCTCAGGCGAGCTGCTTCAGAAGAACGGCAGCCGGTCAGAAAGGCGAAGTAGGTCAACCGGTAGGCAGGCTCATTTATGCGCTGTAAGGCCCCCAGAATGTCTTTTTGCTCCTCCAGGGTGATAACTCTCATCCGTCGGTTGTCCGTGGGCGTTGTGGCCCCTATCTGGCGTCCTGAAGGTATATAAACCGTGATGCCCCTATCCCGCGCATGCTTCATAATCCGGCGCAAGGTGCCGGATATGTATTCCTTGCTGCGCGGCTTCAGGTTGGCCTTGTCGAAGAGGCGCATGAGGTTGTCCCAATCTGTGATGCTGATAGACGCGATAGGCTTGTCGCCAAGGTTGGGATTCAGCCAGTGCTTGAAGTGACTTTCTTCCTTTTCAAAGCTGTTGGCCTTTTTGCTGCGTTTGCCGAAGTCGTAATAGTGCTGATGCCAATAATCGTTGAGGGTAATGAGCTGCTTGGCTTTCTCGGCCTTGGCTCTTTCTTCGGCCTCGCGGGTTTCCTTGATGCGCTCATTGAGTTCGGCCACGGTCTGCGGGCCGGTGCCGTAAGACCGATTCTCGCGCAGCTTGGTCATAACCTCGGACGCTTTGCCCTCGGTCCATTTTTCACTGGCCCAGCCCAAAACCTCGCAACGGGTTTTGCCCTCATGCTTGTAGAACAGTGCATAGTAGCGATCTTTCCCAACCCCATAAGTCCGGGTAGGATGTTCGCGGTAATACACGCCCAGGCTTTCAGTCTTGATCCACTTCCGGGTCATGAAAAAGCCTCCTCATCTGGTCTGACTATGGTCTAACCATAATTGCCCAAATAAGGCAAGATAGACTCACGAAGACTTAAGGCAAATTTTAAGATATTATACTGAATTTTATAAATTTTAGTATGAAGAATGATGAAGACTGAAAGATATGCCGATAAACTTAAAATCCCTCGGCCGAAAGGCTGTGCGGGTTCAAGTCCCGCCTCGGGCACCAAGAATAGCAACGAAATCAGCGGATTTTTTATTTTAAAAAATCCGCCGATTTGACTTTTTGCTCCAAATTTACTCCAATTGCTCTCAGGCAAAAGGAGGCATTATGAACTTTCACTATATTTTATTTTCCGGCGGACTGGACTCTTCTTATCGCCTACTCCAATGGTGCGTAGAAAAGAATGAAACAGAGCCACTTTGTCCAGTTTTCTTTAATTATGGTCAGTATAATGCTGACTATGAAAAGCAGTCTGCGGAAAGAATATATTCCCTTTTGAATAATCGTTATCAAAATAGACTTGGACCGTTACGAATAATTAATACCGTCGCCTCCCTTGATGACAATAAGGAACCAGTTACCCTCTTTCCATGGTCGGTGGCGGAGCCCATTCTTGGGAAAAAGACAAAATCGAAATACTTCTTATCCCTTGAAATAGAAAACAAGAATATGGTTATATATTCGCTACTTATTTCGTTTATCCTTTCAGAAATAAGAACAAAAAACATCGATCAGACAACAATTACAATACATTCCGGCTTGCGTGACGGAGAAATGGGTGATTCCTCAAGAAGTTTTTTCGATCTTATTAAAGCTGCAATGAATATTTATCATAATAATTTTGTGTTTAACTTTGAATTTATAGATAATATAAAACCGAAGACAATTGTTAAAAATGTTAGTAAAATGCTCAAGAGTAAGCATAATGCAAAAAATTTTGTAAAAATGACTGCAAGTTGTTACACTCCTATAAATGGGAGAATGCCATGTATGGATTGCTCCAAATGTGAACTAATAAATTCTATTCTCTCTATATTTAAAGAAAATAGGATTTAGTTCTATGGCGACTTTCCGCAAATGTGATCCATACCAGTGGAAAACCCGCATCCGCAAGAATGGCCATCTGATCACCTATAATATTTTTGAAACCAAAGTTGATGCCGATGCCTGGGCAAAAGATATTGAAACGGACATAAACAAATGCCTTTTTGTTTCGCCCAAAATGTAGAGCAGTACACGATGAGCGAGTGACTTGGCCGCTATATTGGGGAATACACCCCTCGTTTGAAGCACGGAAAGCGGGGAGGCTGGCCGAAATGCCCCTCAACAAGCTTCAGCCTCAATGCAACAACGCCGCGCAACAGCAGATTCCTCCACCATCGCGCGGCGTATGAAGCATACCCACCTGCTGCCGCACCCTACAGAAAATTAACTTTGAAATGATGCACTTGAGTCTGCCCTACAAAATGGGGTTTTCAAAGGGAGTCACTCCCTTTGGCCGCCGGAGGCAATTAAACTCTTGGACAACTTCAAAATTGATTTGCCATAGCCGGACGCGGACAACGCAGGCCCGCCGGTCAGACTTTCAGGCCATACACATCGCAGGCCTCACGGGCCAGCTGCTCGCGGAACTCCGGAGCGGCAATGCTGATCAAGGCCTTGGCGCGTTGGACCATGGTTTTGCCACGCAGGGCGGCCACACCGTGTTCCGTCACCACATGGTCCACATCGTAGCGCGAGGTCGTGACGGGCTGGCCCGGGCTGAGGACGCCGGAAATGCGCGAAATCTTGCCCTTGGACGCCGTGCTCGGCATGGCGATGATGCTGAGACCGCCATTGGAAAAACGCACGCCGCGCACAAAGTCCACCTGCCCGCCGACACCCGAGAAGACCTGCGTGCCCACGCTGTCGGCCGCCACCTGCCCGAGCAGGTCCACGGACAGGGCGGAGTTGATGGAGATCAGGTTGTCGTTTTTCCCGATGACGCGGGGATCGTTCACATAATCCACGGGATAGCTTTCCACCACGGGATTCTTGTCCATCCAGCGGTACAGCTTGGAGCTGCCCATGGCAAAGGTGATCACGATCTTGCCGGGGTGCAGGGACTTGCGCGATCCGGTAATCACGCCCTTTTCCGCCAGATCCATCACCCCGTCGGAGATCATCTCCGAATGGATGCCAAGTTCCTTCTTGTCGCCGAGGCACGAGAGCACCGCGTCGGGAATAGCCCCAATGCCCAGTTGCAGGCAGTCGCCGTCTTTAATAAGCGCGGCGATGTGCCCGCCGATGGCCTTTTCCACCTCGCCGATTTTGGGCAGGGGAATTTCAAACAGGGGAACATCGGCCTGGACAAAGTAATCGATGTCGGTAACGTCCATCAGCGCGCCCTTGATATAGGGCATATTCGGGTTAATCACCGCGATGACGGTTTTTGCGGAAAGCGCACCTTGCAGGGTGTAGTCAACAGCGACCCCCAGGCTGACCTTGCCGTCTTCGTCCGGCAGGGAAACCGTAATAAAGGCGTAGTCCACGGGAAAGTCAGGGCTGCGCAGCAACTCGGGCACCTGGTGAAAAAAGTACGGGGTAAAGTCGGCCCGGCACTCGGCCACCGCCTTGCGCGTTCCGCCGCTCAGGTACGGCCCGTTGTAACGAAAACTCCCCTCGTGCTCCGGGGCGCAGTAGCGGCATTCACCCAGTGCCACCAGGTGGACGATTTCCACGTCCCGAAGCTCCGCGGCACGATTAACCAGGGCGTTGATCAGAATGTCCGGGGAACCGGCCGCATGCCCGGTGACAACCCGATTGCCCGAAGCCACTTTGGCCGCGGCTTGTTCCGGCGTGATGGTGCGTTCTGCAAGATACGTTTTCCAACTCACGGTGCCATCTCCTTTGGGAATAAGAGTACGGTTACTGGAGACCAGAAGACAGGGACTTTACCTGAGAAGCATGCGCGCGGGCGCGTAGGGATACCGGCAAGGCCTTGAATACCGCTCTGTTGCGGGGCAAAGGGCTTTGCGCCCTCAATGGGATAAGCCCGTAGCCGAGCGAAGGAGAACGGCTTCAGCGGCAATGCCTCACCGTAGCGCCGTGAGAGCGGAGGAAAGCCCGCAGCCCTCGGGCGCATGCAACATTGAGTGCTGGGCGGAGTGTGAGGCCTGAGCCTAGATCTGCCCGGTGGGAGAATATTTGGCGGCGTCGTCGACGATGCCGGCGCCTTTCAGTTCGGATGCGGCGGTCCGCCCGTAGACAGATTCCGGGGCTTTGGCGGCAACCTCGGTCAGAATCTTGCGCCAAGTATCAAGGTCGCCCTGTTTTTTATAGATGCCCGCCGTGCGGTACATGACCGCAAGCCGTTCCGGATCCGATTCGGGCAGATAGCGCAGGTACTGTTCCGAATAGCTGAGGGCGTCTTTCAGACGGCCTGTTCTGTCCGCAATGCCCATCAAAGAGCCGAGCTGGCTGATGATCTTGCCCGTATCCGTGGTGGCGGGCGACTTTTCCGCCTGCGCCGTCAGCAGGGAGTACGCTTCCCTGCCCAGAAAATAGGCCCGTTCCCAATCCCGCTCTTTTTCCGCGTCCCGGGCGAGAAAATACGCGGCATACGCCTTCTGCATGGGGGGAAGACCCGAGGTGTCGGCATTCTCGTACAGCGTTTTCCACAGGGAGGCGACTTTTTCGCTCTCCCCCAGATTTTCCCCGGCGAGCGCCTGGGCGTACTCCAACTGCTGCTTGCTCTTGGAAGACAATTCCCACAAATCCACGCGCCTTGCAACCTCGCGGATGGAGTTCCACTGCTCGTATTCCAGATAAATACTCAGCACCAGGCTCAGGGCCATTTCAGAGTATTCCGGAACCTTGCTGCCCAGAAAAAATGGTTCCACCACCCGCAGGGCGTCGTCAGGCTTGCCGTCTTTCCAGTAGCCCACCCCGAGAGCAATGCGGCTCTCGGGCGGCAGCGCGCTTTCCTGCGAATGTACGATGGGATAGCGTTCCCAAATTTCGCGCATGCGCGAGTAGCGTTCTTCGGTCACACTCTCCGAGGCTATGTACGCAAAGGTCTGCAGGGCGACCTCCTGGGCCTTGGGGGTCAGCTCATGCTCGGGAAAGCGCTTCAGAAGGTCGGCGCAGGCATCAAGAGCCCGCAGGTAGTCCTTGTTCCACAGATACCACATGGCCAGTTTCAACTCCGCCAAGGGAACAAGAGGACTTGTGGGATGCTTGTCGATGATTATGCGGTATACTTCCGCCGGACGCAAGGTAAAAGGTCGATCAAAAACGCCGAACATGGCAGCCACGGACGGATCGTCGTTAATTCCTTCTTCCGCAAGGCGCATCATGGCCACCAGCCCGCCGTCCCTGTCCGGGAAGCGGTTCACGCATTCCTCGTACACCAGCTTGGCGCCCGCTTTTTCCCGCTGCATGGCGTAAATATCGCCGATGCGGGTAAGAATAATATCGGTCTCGTCGCCCTTCGGCTCAAGGTTGGCGTACAGCCAGTAATGTTCCAGCGCATAGTCCAGCTTGCCGAGGCGAAAGGCCACATCTCCCATCATGTTCAGAAACGGGGGGTATTCCACATAGAACTGCCCCCAGTCCTTTTCAATATAGTCCACCACCGCAAACGCCTTCTCGTAATACCCCAGGCGGTAGAAGGAGCGGGCCAGTCCCAGAGCGGACTCGCGCACGTATTTGCTGCGGCTGTACTTTTCCACAACATACTGGAATTCGTCGGCCGCCCGCTGCAGTTCGTTGCGGTTAAAGTGGTAGTCGCCCCAGTAATAATAGGTAAGGGGAATATTCTCGTCCTTGGGAAACTCGCGGCGCATCCGGTTGAAGAGCGCCTCGGCTTCGGGAATCTGATTGAGCTTGAGGTTCACGTACCCCAGCCGCAGCAGCGCGCCCGCGTTACGGTTGGACTTCGGGTTGAAATTGATCGCCTTGTTGGTGGCGTCGGTAATCTCCCGGTAGTGCGTGAGCAGATCGTCCTTGTTGGCGGCAAACAGCATTTCCGCCCGGACATGCAACGTTTCCTCTCGCTGGTTCCGGTTGAGCCCTCCCTGCCGCAGCAGGGTGTCCGCCTTGTCGAGCGCGGCCTTGAAATCGCCGCCGGTGACGTTGTGGCGGATTTCAGCCAGGGTGGCCACTGGATCAAGAGGAGGCGGCAGGATATTGCCGTCCTTGTCCACATATTCCACCGGCTCGGTGGCGTTGCCGCCGGTCCCGTTCCCTGACCGGGCGGCGGTAATGCCTCCCCCGGAAGGGACGGCTTTCCCGCCCGTGGCATTTCCCGCCCCGGAAGTGCCGGCAACCGGAACAGAGGCAGCTTCCTGCCCTGCGGGAGACGCAGGCTGGACCATCTGTACCGAGTCAGGCGCGCCGCCCATATTTATGAGGCCGGTGTAGGTACGGCCGCCGTCACGGCTGATCGCCACACCGGGGGCATCCTCCGTCCGGGGCGGTACGGCCGGGGAAGCCGAAGGCGCCACGGCCTGCGGCGTATTCGGCGGCGGCGGCGCGGGTTGCCGCTGTGCGGGAGCCTGCGAAGAGTCTGGCGGCTGCACTGCCAGCTGCGAAGCTGCGGGCTGGGGTGCAGGCTGCTGCGGCAGGGGCTGCTGCGAAATGCCCTGCCGGGGCGCGCCGGAGGCGGCCTCTGTGCCGGGCGTTCCTTTGGGGGGCGCGGGGATGACTCTGCCGAGCGATGGCGACACCATAACGGAGCCGCCCTGCTCCGCCGCCCCTTCCGGAGCGGCTGCGGAACCCTGCCGCAAAAACGACGGCAGCGAAGAAGGCGGCGGCGCGTCCCTTGTTATGGGGGCGGAAAAAACCGGTGCTCCGCTCATGGGCGGTTCCGGCAGCGGCAGCCGGGCGGCGCGTTCCTCCGTCTCCCTCCGGCTGTCCAGAAAAGGTTTGATCGGCGCCTCGGCAACAGGCTTCACGGGCTGTGTTCCAGGTATTTCTGAAGCGGCGGGAGCGGCCTTCTCACTCTGCGCGGGAGAAGCCGCCTCCAGTCCGGCGGATTGCGCCTGAAGGGCGGGAACCTGGCTGGCCTCCTGAACAGGCGCTGTCTGCGGCGCGGCCGACACATCTCCTTGGGCCACCGGCGGCGCGGCTGCCGGTGCCGCCTGCCGGGCCGGAGGCTGCGCCACGGCCTGAGAGGGCTGCTGTAAAACGGCTTGGGCAGGGGCCTGCGGAGTAGCGGGAGGAACTTGTTGGGTGACCTGGGGCGGCGCTTGGGCAGAAGCCGGTGCGGGCGTCACGGACGGCTTGGGGGATGCCTGCGGCGCCGACGCCGAGGCCAGTTCCTGTATGGCGGCGTCCACGGAATTTTGCGCATTGGAGGGAAGCTGCAACGAGACCTGCGGAAGCGGAGGGACCGGCACCCCATGGCCGCTGGGATCGGCGGCCAGAGACCTGGCGGCCTCGTCCGGAGGCGCATAGACCGGTACGCCGTCGTCCGGAGGAACCTCTGTGGTGGGGGCCTTGCTGGAGGGTTTCCAGCGTGCCCCGAGCGGATTGTGAAAAAAGTCGATGACCAGTTCCTTGGGGGTCTGCCTGGTCACCATAAAGCCGAATTCGGGCGTCTGCGTTGTGATCGCCAGCGCCCTCCCCATGGTGCGCGACCCCTGAAAAATAGCGGCCCCTGTGGGCGGCGTCTGCACAAGCAGCCCCTCGGGCACTTCTGTAAAGGGAACAAGGACGCCCTTGGGATCAATGCGTCCCACAGTGCCGGGCACCCCCTCTTTGGGCAGCATGGTAATAGTGACACGCTCCCTGTCCGGCAGCGCCGACCACTGCAAGGTGGCAGCCTTTCCGAGGCAGGGGAAAAACAGCCCCAGAAGAAGGGCTGCCGCAAGAGACCGGCATATGCCGGTTGGGACACAGCGCATCACAGACGCACCCTTGCAAAAACCATACCCGTCTATTCCATATTCCTCTTTTTCAGCTTCTCTATCAATGTCGTCCGTTTGATGCCGAGAATTTCAGCCGCCTGGTTCTTCACTCCTCCCGCCATCTGCAGAGCCTCCACCAGAAGCTTTTCTTCCGCAAAGTCAAAAAACTCCTTCAGGCCCATGTTCTTATCCCGCAAGTCCGCTATGCTCGGCCATACGAATCCGCAGGACTGTACGAAAACGGGACGCGGCGCGGGTTGAGGCAAGGCCGCGAGATCCCCCACCTGAGACAGGATTTTGGCGGGCAAATCCTCCAGGCCAACGGTATCCGTATCGCACAAAATGGAGAGACGCTCCGCAAGATTCTCCAGTTCGCGCACGTTGCCCGGCCAGGGGTACGCTTCAAGAACCCGCTGCACGTCCGGGCTGAGTTGCAGGGGAGCGCGCTTTTTGACGGAGCAGAAGTGCGTGAGAAAGTGCCGGGCAAGCAGCAGGATGTCCTCGCCCCGCTCGCGCAGGGACGGCAGGTGCAGCGGGATGACGTTCAGCCGGTAGAACAGATCCTCCCGAAAATGCCCGGCGGCCACTTCGCGTTCCAGGTCGCGGTTGGTGGCGGCCACAATGCGCACGTCGACCTTGCGGGTGCCCTGCCCGCCCACTCGTTCAATTTCCCGCTCCTGCAGCACCCGAAGAATTTTTACCTGCAACAGCAGGTCCATTTCCCCTATTTCATCCAGAAATACGGTGCCGCCTTCCGCCAGTTCAAACCGGCCGGGCCGGGTACGGATGGCGTGGGTGAAGGCCCCCTTTTCGTGGCCGAACAGTTCCGATTCCAACAATTCTTTGGGAATGGCGCCGCAGTTGATGGGCACAAACGGCTTGTCCCGGCGCTGGCTCTGCTGGTGCAGAGCGCGGACCAGCAATTCCTTGCCGGTTCCCGATTCACCCGTGACAAGCACCGTGCTGTCCGTGGGCGCGACCTTGGTCAATGTGCGGAAAACCTCCGCCAGAGATGTACTCTGCCCGATAATACCTGTTCCAGCTGAATTCATTCCACCCTCCAGGGCACAACGCGCCCCCCGCGCGTACCGGGACACAGAGCCCGAGGCTTCCACAGAACCCGTGTCTGCGGGCGGCCAAAGTTGGTAAGCTGTGCCCTTGAACACTCTGCATGCGTGGCAAGTGTCAATTAAATGACAAGAAGTCAAGGGGTTTTTAAAAAATAGTTTGCGCGTTACCCAACAAACGATACATTTTGTGCAGTAGATACCACACAATGGTTACAGCATGATGCTTTTATAAGAAAATGCAATGATATTCTCCAACCGCCCGCCAGGCAGTTACAAAACGATAGCTTTCCCTGATATATAATTGCCGGTGCGGCAACGGCAGTGGAAATAATATCATCCGTGCAAAATCTGTCCCCTCAAATTTGTTTCCCCGCCGGTTCCATGCTGTGGGGCTGGAACACCGTTTTACAAGCAACGGACTGATACCGGTTTTGGCCGGAGAAGCAGATGCGATACCACACCGATATGCCGCACCGCATCCGCCTGGCCCCGGATGGAGCACTCTCCCAGCAGCGTGTGCCTGCAATTCCGGGGAGCTGTTTTGTGCTGGAGTTCTCCCCGCATGAGGGAACGCTGGAACGCAGGAAGGAGGATCTCGCCATCACCTTCGACAATGGCGCTTCCATTATCTTGCAGAATTTTTTCGGCCTTCTCCTGCAAGATGAACACCTCACCCTTATACCCTCTTGCGGGGAAGTCCTCTTCGGCGATGCTCTGAAAACTGCCTTTATCCCCTGCCTCACCGGCAGAGCCCCTGTGCTGCACGGGTAACATCCCTGATATTTCAAAGAAAAAACAGCAACAGGGCCGGAGCGTTTGGGAACGCCCGGCCCTGTCCTTTGTAAAAAAAGCACCCGCCGGTGCAAGCTGGACAGGAATCAGGAGTATGCCGTTACGGCAGAACCAAAGGAGGCCGCGTCGCCAGGGAACGCATATCTTCCAGCATCTGGAAACGCCGCGCGGCCAGAGCCGCATCGTCGCCCATAATCATGTCCAACTGCCGGGTGTGCATCACCAGATAGCCGATCACCCGCAACGCGCTCAGGAACTGCGCTTCATCGCCCTGCTCCATCCGCGCGGTCAGGGTATCGCCGACGATTTCCGTGGCAAAGTCGAACTGCGCCAAAAGCTCCGCCACAAAATGCACCCGCCGGACGCGCCGGGCCAGGTTTGCCGCCCCGCCCTTGAACTGGAAGATAATAAATCGCTCGCGCGCCCGTTCCCCCAGCAGGCAGTCCATGGACAGAAAATGGAAGCCGAAACGGCAGCGCATGCTGCAGAACCGCCGAGCGATAAGAAACACGTTCTTTTCCGTATACTGGGTGGACTGCGAGGCCGGATCCAGGCTGGGGTTAGCCGAAGCCTCGAACAGCACCGACATAAAGCCCTTGGCGTTCAGCTGCGGCAAGTCCCAGGGCTTGTCCACAAATCCTTCCCACAGCGAGCGCATGGGTATGGAGGCCACGCGGTCCAAAGGCACCGCCGGGCCGTTCACCTCGCCATAAAATCCGTCGTCCAGGTTGATCAGCCAGAACTGCTTGGGCACGTCGCAGACAAGCTGCTTGGCAGGGGCCTGGGAAGTCTTGCGCGAAGTGCCGTACCGGAACATCTCGCGCACCGCGTGGTCGTGGCAGTATATAAGAAAATCGTGGTACGTGCTGCAGTTTTCCGCCCGAAAGTCCGTGGATTCGTTGTCCGGCAGGGTCAGCGGCACAATCTGCGGCGCCAGTTCCCTGGTCATCACGGCAATGTCGCTGGAAGGCAGCCACAAGGGCGCATACGCATGTCCCACGCTTGCAACGGTCTGTCCGGGATCGTCCCCGTCCGGTTCCGCCCCGGTTTCGACAGCCCCGCCCTCCAGGCAGCGCAGCACCCGGGGAGGGCGTCCTGTTTCCGCGTCAATGTGGATCCACTGCCCCTGGACCAACGTTTCCAGGGCCCTCGGCTGCCCCAGAATGGTGGGTCTGCCGTACCGCCTGGCGGTACGCGCGAAATAGCCGTTGCCGGTGCCGTCGCCGGTAATGGCCCCGGAGGCGAACTCCAGCAGAAAACTCCAGCGCGGCGAGGCCTTGCCCAGCACCAGGATGCTCCCCATGGGAAACAGCAGGGCGTCTTCCAGGTTGCGCACAAGAAAGGCCTGGCCGCTCATCGTGCCCGGGTAGGTGCTCAGGCCCCCGAGCAGCACGCAGTCATTGCCTTCACCGGCGTCGTCCTCATCCGCCGCATCGTCCTGCTTCGGGTCTTCCGGCTCCGGATCCGGCAGGGCGTTCACCCCCATGACGGAAAACCGGCCTTCTTCCGAAGCGGCCCAGAAAATCTCGTGCCGGTTTCCGGGAACCGGGGCATCGGCAAGGCAGGTAAGGGCGGAGAGGCTTTTTTCCTCCACGGCCTCCCGCACGATGTCGGGCAACGTCGCTCCCACCACGGAGGCCTGGGCGGGCAACCCTTCCGGCACGGCAAGCCCCCGCCGGATATGCACCGTCAACTGGTCCGACGTCGCCCTGTCCAGCCCGCGATGGGTACTGCCGCGCGCCTGCTCGCCTTCCAGCAGGGTAAGGGAAATGCACAGCGGCATGGCCCGGTCGCGCACCCCGAGCTTCAGGCGGTAAATCATGGCCCTGGACCGGTACTCCTGGGTCAGGGCGGAACGCACCGTATCCACCACGGCGGAAACATCCAGCGGGGTACGCAGCACCTGCTCCGGCATGACCAGCGCCCCGTGTTCCGGACGCACGGGAAAGCAGCGCACCAGCAGGATCCGCCCGGGCCGGCCAAGATCCGCCCCCAGGTCGTCCAGCGCAGCCGCAATGGCCTTTTCCACATCCTCCGGCAGGAGGAAGGAGGTCATCATGCGCTCGCGAATGGTCGCACCGGCTTCGCCGTAGCTGCCGGGGTCATCCTGCGAAATGAGCATGATGCGGTCGACTTCATCGTGCATGTCCGGGTCGTTGAAATACCGCCACCAGGCCGCCCCGGTGACGATGAACCCCTTGGGCATGAATTCCGGATATTTTCGCCTGATGGCTTCCAGCTTGAACAGGTTGGGGGCGATAAGATGGCGATATTCGCTGCCGGCGGCGGAATACGGGATGACCAGCGGCCCCTCCAGGGGCCAGGTTCCCCGGTTCATGGCCTCCTGCACCTTTTCCCGCAGCGCGGCAAAAGGCGCGTTCAGGCGTCCGTAGCGCCCTTCGCCCAGCGTATTCAGTTGCAGAATGCACTGCATGGTGGCAACGGTCAGCTTGGCCGTGCACATACGCAAAAACGGCATCCCCAGAGGCGCGTCCCCGGCGATCCGTTCTTCAAAGGTCATCATTTCGCTGTAGGCTTCAATGTGGGAACTCAGGAAGAGCTTGAAGCGATGGAAGCGCGCGGCAAACGATTCATGGGCAGCTTCATGCCCGGGAGTTTTGCTGTGCTGCATGCGTTGCAGCAGACGGCGGAACAGAGAAGTCATGTGCGTCCTGCCAATCTCCTCGGCTACATCCTCTGCGGGGCAAAGCCCCCAAAAAGACGCGCGCGGTTATCCGCCCTGCTTTTCCAGCGCCTTTTGCCTGCAGGCGTCTTCAATTTTATGGCAGAGGCTGTCCAGTTCCACCGGCTTGAGCTGGTAAAAAAACGCCCCCAGCTCCAGGCCCATGGCCGCCGCCGCCATGTCGGCGTGCCCGGAAAGCATGATTACAGAAATGTCCGGATGGTCCCGCCGGATATGCTTGAGGGCCGTCAGGCCGTCCATGCCGGGCATTTTCATATCCAGCAGAACGACATCCACAGGAGTCTGCCGCAAAAAGTCCAGAGCTTCCTCGCCGCTCGGCGCCCAGAAGGGCTCCATGCCACGCCGCTTCAGGCGCAACGAGAGGATCTCTCCGGTATCGGCCTCGTCGTCCACGATAAGGATGCGGATCTGTTCCATGTCGCTCCCCGTCAGTGTTTCATAGCCTCTTTCCCCCACAAAGCGCAAGGGAAAGTCCCCCGGAATATTTGGATTCCCGCGTCCACGCGCGCATGCGCCGCGCCCAGAATCAGACGCTGAATATACACAAACATATGGCTTCGGCCCAAAAAATTCCGCTCAAACGGCATTGCCTCCCCCTGCGCAGGGCAACATGGCGCAGGCAAATGCAGGCCGCATGGCGTTTACGCGGACAGAGGCGACTCCGGTTCCGTAAAGGGGGCGGGAACTCCCAGACACAGGGCCGTCATGCGCAGGAACATGGCTTCCTCGTCCGTAACCCCGGTATCGTGCAGAACCACGCGGGTTGCGCCGTACAAAAACCGTTCCTGTATCCAGGCGGAGCTTTGCCGCAAGACTTCCATGCTATTGCTGAGAAGGCCCGGCTTCACATGTTCCGGCAGTCCGTCCGCCGCGGGAAAACCCATGGCGCCCATACCCTTGCCATAGGCCTTCCAGGCTTCCCGGCTATCCGGCTCCAGCCGCGCCAGGGCGGCAAACAGCAGACTTGCCGCGTCCCGTATCTGCTCCGCCCGGGGCGGACGGACGGCAGGCAGGCCCCCGGAGCCATACTGCGCGCCCACCAGGCTGGTAATAAGCTGGTACACAATCCATTCCCGGAACGAGAACACGCCGTCGGCCATTATGAACCGCAGCAGCGCCTCCCGGAACACCCCATACTGCCTTTCCGACAGCGTCTTGAGGGCGGGAACAGCCGCTTCCATGAGCGGCAGGTGCGCGTGCAGGGGAACCTGCGCGAGAGCGGCCTTGTATTCCTGTATCACCTCGCCGGCCCGCAGATAGGCCCCGGCGGCGAGCTGCGTCTCCCGAACCTGCGGGCGGTCGTCCAATAGCAGGGCGAACATCAGGCAACAGGCGTTCAGAGGCTCACGGCAGGCGGCGTGGAGTTTTTGCAGGGCTTCGCCAGACGACGAGGGCGCAACCGGCGAGGCGCCCGCCGATTCCCGGGAAGTCCTGTCCGTAAGCTGCGCGGCAACAGCGGCGAACATGGGAGTTCGCGCTCCGCCCGAGGCGGCGTGCAGAGTTTCAGGAGGAGCAAGGGCTTCCCGCTCCACCGGGGGAGGAACGAAGGCCGGGAATACGCCGTCCCAGGAAGGCTCAATGCGCAGAATACGCTCCTTCAGCGGCGGATGGGTGGAAAAAAGATTCCGGTCAATCTCGCAGAAAAAAAAGTGACTGTAGTTCGTTGCAAACGGGGTCGAGGTCAGTGCCGCCCCCTCGGCATGCGCCCCTATCTTTTTGAGCGCCGAAGCCAGGGCGGGCGAGCGGGTAAACTGCACGGCGGAGGCATCGGCCAGAAACTCCCGCTGGCGGTTCACCGCGGCTTGCACAATCCGCCCCAGAAACGCGGTTACAGCTCCCCCGACAAAACAGACCAGGGCAACTATCAGGAGAACCCCCTGCCCCTTGTCCTTGCTGTGAGAGGAGCTTCCGCGCATTCCCCTGAGAACGAACCGCCCGAGTTCCGACAGGCATACGAGCCCGAACAGCAACGCGGCAAAACGCAGGTTCAGTCGCATATCCCCGTTCTGAATATGGCTGAACTCGTGCGCGATGACGGCCTGCAACTCGCTTCTGTCAAGCTGTTCCACCGCCCCCCGCGTCACGCCTATAACCGCGTCATCAACGGTGCGGCCCGAGGCGAACGCATTAATGCCCGGCTCCTCCCGCAACAGATACACCGGAGGTACCGGCATGCCGCTGGCCAGAGCCATTTCCTCCACCACATTGAGCAGGCGGCGTTCGCGCAGTTCCGTGGATTGCGGAGACACGAGCGCCCCGCCCATGGCCTCCGCCACGCCCCGGCCTCCAGCGGATCGAAGCGCCGGAGACAAGAGCGCCGCAACCCCGATAAAAGCCGGAAGGACAAGGACAATAGCGGGAAAGCTCCCGGACAGCAGCCGCTCCTGCCATGAGGTTGTTTTCACCACCGGAGCGGTCCGGTAACGCGAAGAGCTCGAACCGCCGCCATCCAGTCCTGCAACGACAGCGTCAATCACGAACGCCGCCAGCAGACTGAAGGCCAGCAACAGCACAGCGTACAGCAGAACCAGATGGAACGTCCTGCGTCTGGCCCCCGCCTGGTGCGCCCAGAAGTCCATGGCTACAAACTCACCTGCGGCGCGGCCTGGATGGCCTCCGAGTTCTCAAAGGTCAGCAGCGCGGCATCCTGCCCGTGCCCGAAAAGCCCCGCCAGCAGTACCGTGGGCAGGGAGTTGCGCCGGATGTTATACGTGGTCACCGCGTCATTAAAGGCCTGCCGGGCAAAGGCGATGCGGTTTTCCGTGCTGGAAAGCTCCTCGGACAGCTGCATCATCACCGCGCTCGCCTTGAGTTCCGGGTACGCTTCAAGCTGTATCCGCAGCCCTCCGAGGCTGCCCGCAAGCCCCGTTTCCGCAGCGTTCAACGCGGCTATGGAAGCGGCATCGGCAGGGCTCGCAGCCGCGGCCTTCAACGACGCCATCGCGCTGTTACGCGCCGCGACAACGCTCGTGAGCGTATCGCTTTCGTGCTTCATATACGCCTTGACGGTCTCAACGATGTTCGGGATCAGATCATAACGGCGGGTCAGTTGCACCTCTATCTGGGCAAAGGCATTCTGGAATCTGGCACGCAACGAGACCAGTCCGTTGTATATGGAAATGAGCATTACCGCGAGCACCGCGGCAATCACAACAGCGGCAATGACAACAACAGTCAGGAACGAAAAAACGGTTGCCACGCAAACCTCCTCGCCATACAGGCGTCGGCAGTCCGGACCGGGCGCATAAAAGACGTCCGTGGAAGGTACGCAAAAATCGCTAAAAAAGAAACTCCCCCGTGGCAGCCCCCGCGCCAGCGGGCTCCCTATGCCATTCTCCAGGAGGACAGCGCCGCGCCCTTGTTCCCCGCATCCGCATGGGGTACACTCCGGGCGTACACGCACCCCAACCGCTCCCGTTACCTCAACCCTCCTTTTCCCATGCAGCATTCTTCCCTCAAACTCCTGCCCGGCCCGGACACCCTCAGCGCCCGCCTGGCCCTGTTTCTGCTGGCCATGGTGCTTGCAGGCATGGTGCTGCTGCTCTTCGCCATCTTTGACGTGACCTCCCTCGCCCCGGTGGATACGCAGCACACCTTTTCCTGGGTGGTCATGGTCGGCGCCTGCGGCCTGCTGCTCATGGCCGGGGTGCTCTGGTTCACCATCTCGCGCGAAGTGCTGCGCCCCCTGGAGCAGATCCGTGAAGTCATCCGCCAGGAAGAAAGCGGCGCCGCCGGCCTCGGGCAGGTGGCCGCTACCATGCGTGAACTGCGCGAAACCGTGCACCGCACCCAGGCCGAACTGGACGAGAGCAACAAAAACCTGCGCCAAGTGGAAAAGCTGGCCATGGTGGGCAAGCTCGCCGCCGGTGTGGCCCACAGCGTGCGCAACCCCCTTACCTCCGTCAAGCTGCGCCTCTTTTCCCTGGAGCGCAGCCTCACCCTCGCCCCCCGCCAGCAGGAGGACTTTGCCGTCATCGCCGACGCCATCCGCCACGTTGACGGCATTGTGAGCAACTTCCTCGAATTTTCACGCAGGCCCCAACTCCGCCTGGAACAAGTCACGGTTTCGGCCGTCGTGGACGCCACCCTGCAACTGCTGGAAAGCAGGCTGGCCGTCTTTCCCGTCAGCATCTCCCTGCGCCGCAGCCCCAACCTCCCCGAAGTCTGCGCCGACCCCGAACAACTGCGCGAAGCCCTGCTCAATATTCTGCTCAATGCCTGCGAGGCCATGGACTACTCCGGCAACCTCGCCATCGAAGAAACCCTCCTGAGCGCCGAAGACGGCAGCCGCTACGTCTGCATCCGGGTGCAGGACTCCGGCCCCGGCATCCCCGAGGACGTCCTGCCGGAAATCTTCACCCCCTTCTTCAGCACCAAGGAACAAGGCACCGGCCTCGGCCTGCCCATCGCCAAAGGCATCCTCGAAGAACACGGCGGCGATCTTCAGGTATCCTCCTCCCCCCGCACAGGCACCATCTTTACCCTGATGCTGCCCGCCGAGTAGGGCGGGACAGAGGGAAGGAGAGGGAGAGAGAATGCCTCCGGCGGGCAGGACGCTGTCCTGCACCTGCAAGGGGCATCATGCCCCTTGACCCTCGGTAGGTCTTTGTGGGGCGCGGTGGCGGCTTGCTCGGATGGCAAGGAACGAGGGGGAAATTGGGCGAAGCTGTATCAGCATACTGCGAGGTCAATTTTTTCCTTGTGACGCCGCCAGCAGGAAAAAGGCAGCTTTGCAGCAGGCGGAGTAATAGGGGCTGAGCCTAGCGGGTAAGCGGAAAATCGCGGCCATCATTCCTCGTCCGCATGAAGATGGTCCGAGAGCCGGAATTCCGGCAATGGTTACGTGGAGTCCGGTTCAATACCGGGGAAAGAGGCGGGGCCGGAGTTTGGCATGCTCCCACCAACCAGCGAATGTTACACAACAGCCGGAGACAGGCAACGGAAAACTGATACGGCGGACAGGGCCGCCCGTTTTTTGAAATTTTTTTCTTGGGAAAGCCGCACTATAGACTCCGGTACGGTCTGAAGGCAAGCCTCTCTGACATCAAGTACCCCAGAGAAAAGACAGCTTCGGGAAAACCGCCTATTTCGGCCGGCTGAGCCGGATTGTTCAGTCTTCCAAAACCCGAAGGCGATGACGAGCTTTTCCAACCCAGACAAAAGAGCCAATGCGGCTGTCACTTTTTTAAGACAGCCACTGTCGCGTTATCGCGAAAGAGTGACAGTGCATGCGGAAGGCTTTGTCGCTAATAAACAGCAAACACTCCTGGTTCATAAAATATTATACAATAAATTCAAATAAATAATACTAATATGCCCCAATAAGCCCCCATTATCGGCACGACTTGTGCTTCTTGTCACAACCAAGCTGCTCCCATTGTGACGACGGAGGACAAGAATGGAGTTACAGAACCTGCTTTTTGAGGTCAAAGGGCGCGTGGCGTTCATCACCATGAACCGCCCCGCGGCCATGAACGCGCTGAACAGCGAAACCCTGGTGGAGCTTGACGCCGCGCTTGACGAGGTGGCGAAAAATCCCGTTATCAAGGGCGTTATCATCACCGGTTCCGGCAAGGCCTTTGTGGCCGGGGCGGACATCAGCCAGATGGCCGCTTACGGTCCGGAAGAAGCCCGGACCTATATGAGCCAGGCCCAAAGCGTCTTCAATCGCATGGAGGTCATTGAAAAGCCGTTTCTGGCCGCCGTCAACGGGTATGCCCTTGGCGGAGGCTGCGAACTTGCCATGGCCTGCGATTTTCGCTTTGCCGGTGAAAAAGCGGTGTTCGGACAGCCCGAAGTCAACCTGGGCGTCATGCCCGGCTTTGGCGGCAGCCAGCGCCTGCCCCGTCTGGTCAATACGGGCATGGCCAAGGAAATTATCTATTCCGGCCGTATGGTCAAGGCGGACGAAGCCCTGCGCATCGGCCTTGTGAACCGCATCTGCCCCCAGGACAAACTGCTGGAAGAGGCCACGGAAATGATGGAACTCATCGTTTCCAAACCCGCCCCCGCGCTACGCGGCTGCAAGGTGGCCATCAACCGCGGCCAGGACGCCGATCTGTACAAGGCTCTGGAACTGGAAGTCGATCTCATCGCCCTGTGCTTTGCCACCCCGGACCAGAAGGAAGGCATGAAGGCCTTTCTGGAAAAGCGTCCGGCTCAATTCATCAGTTAATGGAAGCGGAGCACGGAAATCACCGTTCCGCTTTTTTATTTATGAGGGACATATGAGCAATAAAATCATTACGCCGGAACAGGCCGCCGCCCTTGTCAAGGACGGCATGACCCTGGCTATCAGCGGATTTATCGGGTTCGGCGTGCCGGAAGAACTGCTGGTTGCGCTGCAGAAGCGTTTTAAGGAAACCGGCAGCCCCAAGGCCCTTACCCTGTTTCACACCGCCGCCGTAGGCGACACCAAGACACGCGGCGCCAACCATATGGGCGAAGAAGGCCTGCTTGCCAAGCTGTACTGCGCCCACATCGGCCTTGAGCCGGCACTGAACAAACTGACGGTGGAAAATAAGATGGCCACCTACATGGTGCCCCAGGGGGTCACCAGCCACATGCTGCGCGCCATTGCGGGCAAAAAGGTGGGCGTGCTCACCCACGTCGGTCTGAAGACCTTCGCCGACCCCCGGCTGGAAGGCTGCAAGATGAACGACAAGGCCAAAGCAGCGGGCGACATTGTGGAACTGGTCACGGTGGCGGGCAAGGAACAGCTGCTGTACCGCTCCTTCCCCATCGATATCTGCTTCATCAAGGGCTCGTATGTGGATGAGGACGGCAACGTGACCCTGCACCGGGAAGCCGCCGTACCGGACCAACTGGAAATGGCGGCGGCCACCCGCAACTCCGGCGGTATCGTCATCGTGCAGGCGGAAAAGATCGTGGCCCGCAATTCCTTCAAGCCTCACGACGTGAAAGTCCACGGCTTTATGGTGGACTACATCGTGCAAGGGTCGCCGGAGCACACCTTCCAGGCTTACGACCATCCCTACAACCCGGAATGGTCCGGGGAAGTGCGCGTGCCTCTCTCCGCCATCAAGCCGGGGCCGCTGAACGAGCGCAAGGTGATCGGCCGTCGCGGCGCCATGGAGCTGAAGGCGGGCATGCTGGTCAACCTCGGCATCGGCATTCCGGATCAGGTGGCGGTCGTGGCCGCCGAAGAAGGGCTTTCCGACAAGATCACCCTGTCCATCGAGTCCGGCATCTTGGGCGGCGTGCCCCTCGGCGGCCTGGAAACGGGCGGGGCGGTCAACGCGGTGGCCATGTACAAACAGCCGGACATCTTTGACATCTACGACGGCGGCGGTATTGACCTCACCTGCCTCGGGGCTGCCCAGATAGACGCTGCCGGTAACGTAAATGTTTCCAAATTCGGCGGCCGCGCTGTCGGCCCCGGCGGGTTCATCAACATCTCGCAGAACGCCAAAAAGGTCTGCTTCTGCGGGGCGTTCGTGGCCGGAAAAATGGAGCTGGAAATCAAGAACGGCAAGCTGCACATCATGAAGGACGGTTCAGGCAAGAAATTCGTAAACACCCTCGAGCAGGTGACCTTCAGCGGCGAATACGCCCGCGAAACAGGCCAGGAAGTGCTCTACCTCACGGAACGCGCCGTGTTCCAGGTGACGGACAAGGGCCTTACCTTGACGGAAATCGCGCCCGGCGTGGACCTGGAAAAGCATATTCTGGCCCACATGGAATTCCGCCCCCATATCGCGGAAAACCTGAAGGAAATGGATGCGCGCATCTTCCTGGATGCGCCTATGGGGCTGCATCTCTAGAAGGCTCTTCTCTACGAGTTACTAGCAGCCTCAACCCGTGTTCCCCTTTCCCCGCACTTTTGTAATAGTAAAGACCGCACACGGCCGGGGAAAGGGGGGCCGAAGTCACCGTAACCGCAAGGAGTTTCCTATGCGCGGCAGAACGTATGACGAGATCAAGGTCGGCGATATCGCCGGTTTTTCCAAGACCATCACGGAATCGGACATCCATAGTTTTTCCGCCATAACGGCGGATTTCAACCCCATCCACGTGGACGAGGTGTACGCCACTACCAGCACTCTCGGCAAAAAAATGGGCGGCCGCATCGCCCAGGGCATGCTCTCGTCCGCCCTGTTTTCCACGCTGGTGGGCATGTACATCCCCGGCAAGGGGGCGCTCTACGTTTCCCAGAGCTGCAATTTCAAACGGCCTGTGAAAATAGGCGACACCCTGCGCGCTGAATGCGAAGTACTTGAAAAGATGGAAAAATTTCGCATCCGCATGGCAACGCGCTGCATCAACCAGCGCGGCGAGGTTGTGGTGGAAGGTGAGGCCATAGCCATTGCCGCCCGCCATGAAGAAGACGTGATCTGACGGACGAGCCGGGCGCGCGGCGATGCCTGCGGCGCGTTTCGGAGCAGAATACGCTGTAACCATCCCCTTTTACGAAGGAGCTTTTTCCATGGATTTTTCGCTTACCGAAGAACAGGAACTTATCCGCAATATGGTGCGTGAGTTTGTCGAGCAGGAAGTGAAGCCCATTGCCGTAGAGATCGACAAGAAACACCGCTTTCCCACGGAAACCGTGGAACGCATGAAGGCCCTGGACCTGTTCGGCATTTCCGTTCCCGAAGAATTCGGCGGCACCGGCGTCGATACGCTGGCCGCAGCCGTCGCCTACGAGGAACTGGCCCGCGGCTGCGCTTCGCACAGCATCATTCTTTCCGTGCACGGCATGGCCATCAAGCCCATCCTGTATTTCGGCACTGAAGAACAGAAAAAGAAATATATTCCCGATCTTGCCTCCGGCAAAAAGATCGGCTGCTTCTGCCTGACCGAGCCCGGTGCAGGCACGGACGCCGCCGCCCAGTCCAGCCGGGGCGTGCGGGACGGGGACAAGTTCATCCTGAACGGCTCCAAGATTTTCATCACCAACGGCGCGGTAGGCGGAACCTACATCCTGTTTGTCATGACCCAGCCTGAAAAGGGCCTGAAGGGCATCTCCGCCTTTATCGTGGACCGCGACACGCCGGGCCTCAAGATCGGCCAGACCGAGGAAAAGCTCGGCATCTGCGCCTCTTCCACCACGGAAGTGATTTTCGAGAACCTGGTGGTGCCGGCTTCGGATATGATCGGCCAGGAAGGCGAGGGCTTCAGGATCGCCATGCGCTGCCTGGATGCCGGACGCGTGGGCGTGGCCGCGCAAGCCGTAGGGATCGGCCAGGCCGCCCTGGAAGCCGCCGTGTCTTACATCAAGGACCGCAAGCAGTTCGGCAAGCCCATTGCCGCGAACCAGGGCATCCAGTGGATGGTGGCCGAGATGGCGACCAGCCTTGAGGCGGCCCGTCTGCTTACCTACAAGGCCGCCGTGCTCAACGACGCTCCCGGCCGCTGGAGCATGAACTCCGCCATGGCCAAGCTTGCTGCGTCCGACATGGCCATGGATGTGACGGTAAAGGCGATCCAGCTGCACGGCGGCATCGGCTACACGACCAACTACCCGGTGGAACGTTTTATGCGCGACGCCAAGATTACCCAAATCTACGAAGGCACCAACGAAGTCATGAAAATGGTTATTGCCGGCGGCGTGCTGGCCTAACGGTTCGTTTTCCGCATATGGCGGCTGCGCTCCGTGTACACATCCCGTCCGGCTTGCCAAAGCCGGGCGAGGGCGGAACGGCAGTCCCCAATGGGTTACAAAAGCCGTGCACTCAGGCGGACGGTACACACTGCGCCGTCCGCCTGAACGGCGGGAACAGTGCTTTCTCGCTCCGTGGCAGGGTTCCTGGCCAAAGGCACTCTGCTGCGGTATGTTCCGGCAGAAGAAAATTTTGGATTAAGAGTTCACAAACGCATTGCAACAGATCGGTAAAAGGACGGGACGCCGCTGACGGCAGGCCCGAAGGCAAGGAAACACACACCCTTTAAGGACGCGGTAACAATGGGAGCAGCTAACCCGTTACTGATCCTGCAGCCGGTGAAAGCCCCGGACAATTCCTGGGAGCGGCTGCTCATCGTGTATTTTTGTCACCAGGAGAGAACCCTCTATGGATCTATTGGTTGTTGTCGGAGCCCTAGTTCTTTTGACACTCATCGCCTACCGCGGCTACAGCGTCATTCTTTTTGCTCCGGTCGTCGCCCTGGGCGCGGTGCTGTGCTTTCAGCCCCTGTCGGTGTTTCCCAGCTATACCGCCTTGTTTATGGACAAGATGGTATACTTTGTAAAAATGTATTTTCCCGTGTTCCTGCTGGGCGCGGTATTCGGAAAGGTGATTGAACTTTCAGGCTTTTCCAAATCCATTGTCGCCCGAATCTTCAAGATAGCCGGCGCCAAGCACGCCATGCTTGCCATCGTGCTGGTGACCTCCGTGCTGTCGTACGGCGGGGTTTCCGCCTTTGTTCTGGTATTCGCGGTATATCCTTTTGCAGCGGAACTTTTCCGCATGGGCAATATTCCCAAGCGTCTCATTCCCGGCGTGATCTGGCTGGGCGGCGTCACCTATACTATGGACGCCTTCCCCGGTTCTCCACAGATCCAGAACATCATTCCCACCACCTTCTTCAAGACTACCGCCTATGCCGCGCCTGTCCTCGGCCTGATCGGCGGTCTGTTCGTGCTTGTGCTCGGCATGCTGTATTTTGAACGCGCCCGCCGCAAGGCTCTGGCCTCCAATGAAGGCTACTCCAGCGGATGGGCCCTTATAAACGAGCCGGAACCTTACAAGGACGAAAGTCTGCCCAGCATCTGGCTCGCCCTGACGCCCCTGGTGGTCGTGGGCCTTGCCAACTATTACTTCACCACGAACCTGACCAGTATTTTCGGCACGGAATATACGCTGGCCCTGCCCGGCATGAAGGCTCCCATCGCGGTAAACGTGGCGGCCAACGTCAGTCTGTGGGCGGTTGAGCTTGCCCTGGTGCTGGGCATTCTCACCGTGGCGGCCCTGGCCTACAAGACGGTATCCTCCCGCTTTGCCGAGGGCAGCAAGAACGCCGTGGGCGGCTGCCTGCTTGCCATCATGAACACCGCTTCGGAATACGGCTACGGTTCCATCATTGCCGTCCTGCCGGGCTTTTTGTTCCTGGCAGACGCGCTGAAAGGCATCTCCAATCCGCTGATCAGCGAGATCATTTCCGTCTCCAGCCTTGCGGGTATTGTGGGCTCGGCCTCGGGCGGCCTCAGTATCGCCCTCAGCGCCATGTCGGATCTGTACATCTCCGCAGCCAACGCGGCGGGCATCCCCCTTGAGGTAGCCCACCGTATCGCCTCCATGGCGAGCGGCGGTATGGACAGCCTGCCCCACAACGGAGCCGTTATTACCTTGCTGGCGGTGACCGGCCTCAGCCACCGCCAGGCTTACGGCCCCATCTTTGTGCTGACCTGCATCAAAACCCTGGCCGTATTTTTTGCAGTTGGGGTATACTATCTTACAGGTCTTGTATAAAGGGATTGCAAATCCGCAAAACCCGTTCCGCCGGCTCCATTATCCGGCGGAACGGACCGTACGGCCAGGGTTTACGAAATATTTTGGAAAACCCTTCTTGTTTTGTGTGCCGGCGTGATATATCCTTACTAAAAAAACTAAGTATGTAGAAGTACATATTTTATGGTGAAAGCTGTGTTTTCACAGATACGGGGGAAACCCCGCATTTTCTGTTGTTCCGGCGGACGTTTCCTGCCGGGTATGGAAAGGGTATCCCTATGAGCGACGACGAAGTTCAAAAGCTGCGCGAAGAGTTGCAGGCCCTGCGCAGCAGGCTGCTTATATACGAAAAGGCCGTGAGCACCATTGCGGACGGATTTTTGATCGTGGCCCGTGACGGGACCATTCTTGAAATAAACAAGGCGTACTGCGACTACTTCGGCGTTGAACGCGAAGAAACGCTGGGCAAGTCCGTTCTTGACGTGATTCCCAACACAAAGATGCTGGAAATTATGGACAATGTTCTGCACGAAGTGGACTACATGCACCGCTTCCCTGCAGGGCAGACCACCACCGGGGAGAAGATGGTGGCGGTGTCGCGCATGCCCGTCATGGACGGCGACAAGGTCATCGCCTCGGCTGCGCTGGTAAAGTTTTCCCGCTATACCATCACCCTTGCCAATACCCTGAAAAAACTTGAAGAAGAAGTCGATTACTACCGCAAGACGCTTCGTTCGCGCGGGATGAACAGCTTCGGGTTTGCGGATATTCCCTGCCTGAGCGACACGTCAACCGAGGCCATGCGGCTTGCCATGCGCTTTGCCTCCAGCGATTTGCCCATTTTGCTGCTGGGAGAAACAGGCGCCGGCAAAGAAGTGTTCGCCAACGCCATCCATATGGCGAGCGAGCGCAGAAACGGCCCCTTTGTGGCTGTGAACTGCGCCTCCATTCCCGCAGAGCTGCTGGAGTCGGAGCTTTTCGGCTATACGGACGGCGCGTTTACCGGCTCCCGCAAGGGTGGCATGAAGGGGAAGTTTGAACTGGCCAACGGCGGCACGCTCTTTTTGGATGAAATAGGCGATATGCCGCTGGCCATGCAGAGCAAATTGCTGCGTGTGCTGCAATGCCAGGAAGTGGAAAAACTCGGCTGCGAAAAGCGGGTATCCGTGGACGTGCGCATTCTTGCCGCCACCAACCAGGACTTGGGCCAAAAAGTGGAGGCCAACCTGTTCCGCTCGGATCTCTTTTATCGCCTTGACGTGCTGACCGTTAAAATACCGCCTCTGCGCGAGCGCAAAAACGATATGAGCGCCCTGGTATCCATTTTTCTGGACGAGCTGAATGCCAAGTACGGGCGCAATGTCTCCGTGCCCCCTGAAACGCTCTTTCTGTTCACCGTGTACCATTGGCCGGGCAATGTGCGCGAGCTGCGTAACGTCATAGGGCGCAGCTTCATGCTGGCGGAAGGCGAGCACATTTTACCGGAACACTTGCCCCCGCACATTGCGAACTCCGCTCCCGTTTCAGCGCCAATATGCACCATAGCCGCCGTCAAGGCGGAAAAGGAGCGGGATCTTATCCTGTCCTGCCTGAATACCTATTCCGGCAATGTGAGCAAGGCCGCCAAGGCCCTTGGCATACACCGGGCCACCTTGTACACCAAAATCCAGGCCTTCGGCATTCCCATGCAGCAATTCCGCGATAGCGCCAACGGCTGAGCCGGGTGCCGGCAGCCGTGCCGCCCACAGGCAAACGTTCCGGCGCCCGCCGGAATACTGCCCTTTTCATCAGGCGTTTAGTCCCTTTGAATTTCTATATTCAGGCCCAGCCTTCATTAATCCGCCTGCTGCAAAGCTGCCTTTTCCCGACTGGCTGCGTCACAAGGGAGAAATTGACCTCGTAGTATGCCGATACAACTTCGCCCAATTTCTCCCTCGTTCCTTGCCACCCGAAAAAATGCAGCTTTTCGCGGACGGCAAATCAATGAGGGCTGAGCCTAGCCTTTTAGCGGGTCGTAAATCATATGGCGGGGGGCAGGACAGCGTCCTGCCCCCCGGAGGCATTCCGCCTTTACCTACTTGCGCCCTTTTTTTATCCACCAGTCTTCGTCCGGGCCTTTGAACCACCAGTCGGTGTGGTCGGCGGACAGGGCTGCTTCTGCGAGGGCTTTGCCCTGTTCGGTCTTGACGCGTTGCATGGCCGGGACCAGCCATTTTTCCGCATAGGGATTGCCAAGGTTTTTCTGTTCCACCAGGTTCAGGATAAGGTCTATCTGGTCGGCATCTTTGGCGAGAGCGGCCTCCGGGGTATCGCCGGTTTCCTGCTCGTCCCACAGGGGCAGCAGCGCATCCGTGAGCCCGGTACCTTTGAGGGCATGCTCCATGGCCAGACGGTGGTTGCTGGTGTTGTACATGCTGTTCACGTAGTTGAAATCGCCCGTGCGAGCCTCATGAAAATCGTGGATCAGGGCGAGCATGGCCGTGCGCTCGGCGTTGGCCCCAGCCATGCGGCCCAGCACATAGCCGATCAGGGCAGTGCGAAAGGAATGCTCCGCCACGTTTTCCGCCCCGCTACCCAAAAACTGGTAGCCCGTACGCGGCGTCTTGCGCAGCATGCCCGCTTCGAACAAAAAATCCGCCAGCCGTGCCATGCGCGGGCGGCCATGCAGATTCTGCCGGGGATCGCAGGGAGAGGAAGCCTCGCCGGCATCAGACGGCGCTGGGAAAGTATCTTTTTTCGCGCTCACCGCGACTCCTTTATGATCATGCGTTGCCAGTCCGAGCAGACCGGCGGGCATCACGCAAAAAGCGGCCCGCCGCAACGGATGTTATATCGACCACAACGGGCGATTACTATGGAAGGAGGTCTACCCCGTCAGCCGCTTCAGGCGGCGCACGTTCAGGTGACAGATAGCGCAGGCCAGGGCATCGCCGGTGTCGGGCACCCAGTCTGGTTTGACGCCGAGAATGCGCCCGACCATGAAGCTGACCTGGGACTTTTCCGCCCGGCCCACACCCACCAGTGTCTTTTTGACCAGGTTGGGCTCATAGTCGGCAACCGGCACCCCGTGGGCGGCGCAGGCGGCCACCGCCACTCCGCGCGCCTGCCCGAGTTTGAGGGCGCTCTGCATATTTTTGTGCGTGAACATGTTTTCCACAGCGGCTTCCGTGGGCGCATGCAGTTCTACCAGGGCGGAAAGCTCCCTGAACAGCACGCCCAGACGCTCCGAAAACCCATCAGCCTTGGGCCGCAACGCGCCACAGGCCACCAGCGAAAGAACCCCGGAGACTTCGCGCACCACCCCCCAGCCCATGCACTGCGAGCCGGGGTCAATGCCCAAAACTGTCAAGCCCTGTTGATTTGTCATACTGTATGAGTGCCTCCGGCGGCCAGAGGACGCTGTCCTCTGGACTCCTGGCAAGGGGGTGACCCCCTTGCATCCCCATTAGGGGTGCTCGGGGCTGATCGGCAGCACGTTCTGTCGTGCCCTGATGTTGCTCTCGGTGACGAGACAGGAGTCGCACCTTGATGCTCAAAAAGCTCAGGAACCGAAAACGGATCTTTAAGCGGAAACACTTTTAAGCACCATTTTTGCCTGGTGCTATGAGATCCGCTACCGGCTCCTGAGCTTTTTACCCTTTACGGCAGAACATCCTGCTCCTAACCGAGAGCACTGCCAACGCAGAACAAATCAATTCGCCACCCCACCATGACCCTATGGGGTCAAGGGGGTCACCCCCTTGCGGGGAGTCCAGAGGGGCAGCGCCCCTTTGGCAGGTGCAGGACAGCGTCCTGCCCGCCGGAGGCATCCTTTTCTCTACCCGTTACTCCATCTCGGCGAGGAGTTCTTCCGGCAAATCGAAGTTGGCGTGGACGTTCTGGACGTCATCGTTGTCTTCCAGGGCTTCCACCATACGGAGCAGTTTGCGGCCCGCTTCAGCGTCCACGGTGACGGTATTCTGGGGCAGCATGGAGACTTCGGCTTCCTGGTATTCCAGTTTGGCGTCTTCAAAGGCCTGGCGCAGGGTTTCGAAATCTTCGGGGCGACTGTGGACTTCAAAGACGTCGCCTTCGTCCACGATATCTTCCGCGCCTGCTTCCAGGCCGACTTCCATGAGGGCATCTTCGGTGTGGAGGGCTTTGTCGAAAGTGATGACGCCTTTTTTGTCGAACATCCAGTTCACGCAGCCCACTTCGCCCATGGCGCCGCCGTGCTTGGTGAAGATGTGGCGCACTTCGGCCACGGTGCGGTTGCGGTTGTCGGTGGCGACTTCGACCAGCACGGCGATGCCGCCGGGACCGTAGCCTTCGTATGTGATTTCATACAGATCGCCGCCGGCTTCCTCGCCGGTGCCCTTGCGGATGGCGGAGTCGATGCGGTCTTTGGGCAGGCTGACGCTTTTGGCAAAGGCGATGGCGCTGCGCAGGCGCGGGTTGTAGTCCGGGTTGCCCCCGCCCTTGGCGGCGATGATGATTTCCTTGGCGGCGCGGGTGAATTCCTTGCTGCGCTTGGCATCCTGCCGACCTTTGCGGTGCTGGATGTTTTTCCATTTACTGTGACCAGCCATGTGAGCCTCCGAAAACGTATGGTGTCACGGCGATGCCGTGGATATTTCTGTAGAGCCTGCCGAGGGGCGGGCTGCGTTCAAGAGCGCGGTTCAGGACGCGCGGCATCCCGGGTCAGGGGAGCGCGGCGCCCCCGGCATCTCCGGGATCGGGGGGCGGCAGCCCCTTGAAGCCGAGACCGACATAGAAGGTTTCCATACTTTCCGAGCGCGAACTTGCGGGTTTGAACGACCTGACCTGGGCAAACGAGCGGCGCATGGCGTCCGCAAAGGGTTTGACGTCCGGTCCCATGAACACCTTGACCACGAAGCTGCCACCCTTTATCAAACAGGCGAGGGCCACGGCAAGCGCTTCTTCATACAGGGCCGCGGAACGGGCCTGGTCGGTGCCTTTGTGACCGGTGGTGCTGGGGGCCATGTCCGAGATGACCACGTGAAAGGGGCCTTTTTCTTTGAGCAGTTGCTCAAAGGCGGGGGAACGGTTGAAGACGTCCTCCTGGCAAAAGAGCACCTGAGGCGGAAACGGGGTATCCGTGGACTGGATGTCGGCGCCGAGGACGAATCCGGTGGAGCCCACGCGTTCCGCAGCGCCCAGGGACCAGGAGCCCGGCGCGGCCCCGAGGTCGAGCACCCGCTGCCCCGGCTGGAAGATACGGAATTTCTTGTCGATTTCCTTCAGCTTGTATACGGACCGGGCAGGATACTGCTCCTGTTTGGCCTTGAGAAAATAGTGGTCCCGGTATTTCTTCATGCGTATGTTCCTTGAAAGGCAGGTATACGCAATTTTTACCGGTTCGCCAACCGGCAGCCCCGGCTGCGGCGTATCGCCGGGCCGGACGGGCGAAAACGACGGAGGCCGGGCCGCGAAAATGGGTGAAGAAAAGTCCAGGGCGCGCCCATGCGTCGTGTATCCCGATTGCTCCTGCTTGTCTTCAACGCTCCGCCGGGGACGCTCCTTCCATGAACTCGACGCACACCGTATTCCGTTCCCGCCCAAACGCCCTGCCCCACGTGCTGCTGCCCGACAGCGGGCAGGAGTTGATACGCCGGGAGCTGGCCCTGGCCTTTGCGGAGGCGGGCTGCCGTGTTACCCCCATAGATCCCGCCCATATGTTTGAGGAGGGTTCGCCCCATTTTCTGCCCCGTCTGCTCCGGGAGACGCGAGGAGACGGGCCGCCCCTGCTGTTCAGCGTGAATTTTCAGGGGCTGGCGCGGATGAAGGAAACGCTGGGACTGCTGGAAGAGGCAGGCGGGCGGGCTGCGGTGTGGTGCGTGGACAACCCCTGGAACCTGCTGGCGGGGGTGCGTGACCCGCGCTGGAAGACCCTGCCGCTGTTCGTCACCGACGCTACTTTTATCCCGGCCCTGCTGCGGCACGGGGCGCGGGAGGCGCATCACCTGCCCCTGGCGGCGAGCGCGGCGATTATGGCCCCGGATGCGCGAAGGGCAGCCGCCTTTCCTCCCCCCGGCGATCTGGCTCCCCTGGTCTTTGTGGGGCGATCCGCCTTTCCGGACAAGGAGCGATTTTTCAGCGGTCAGGAAGTGCCGGTGGAGCTTCTGGCGCAGGCCCGCGCCATGCTGCTGCGGGGAGAACGGCCGGATCTGCTCTGGTGGGAAGCGGCCCTCGGGCGCGGCGAAGAAAGCCTGTGGCCGGGAAAAAAAGCCCGCCTGCCCGCGCTGGGAGCGGAAGAAAGCTCCCTGGCCTGGCGCGCCCTGTGCCTTGCGAAAGCGGCCCGGGCAGGGGCGTCCCTGATAAATACCTCTGCGGGTCGGGAGAACGGGCAGCCCGGCCTGGACATTTTCGGCGATGCGGGCTGGCAGGAGCATCTGCCGCCTGAGACGCGCCTGCGCCCGCCGGTGGACTACTACGCCCGCCTGCCCGGCATCTACGCGGCAGCGCGCTATTCCCTGTGCCTGACCAGTCTGCAGTTGCCGGAAGGGTTGAACCAGCGCCATTTCGACGTCTGGACGGCGGGCGGCGTCTGCCTGACCGACGCCACGCCGGGATTGTCGCTCTTTCCCGAAGAACTCGTCCGGCCCGTCGCCTTTTCCCGCCCCGGGGACATTGCCGCCATGGTAGCCGGGCTGGAAGCCGACCCTGCGGGCCGCGAGCGGCTTATAGCCGGCTGGCAGTCCTGCATTGCCTCCGCCCATACGTATCGGCACAGGGTGCACGCGGTGCTGGAATATCTGGAATAACGAGTTTGCCCTCTCTCCCGGTCGTTTGGGCGCGATTTCACAGCATCCCCCTCTCCGGCCTTCCCATTTCTGCCCAAAATTCTGCCCGTATTTAGGCAGGTAACCCATATGCGGTCACATTCCCGCTTAAGGTATCCGCCTGAAGCCCTAAAAAGGCTGTAACACAACATTGTTACAGCCTTTTTTCCTTTGCTGAAGACTGGAATACTTTTTGCTTAGTGTCTGCCACAAGCGGCCACGCAGGCCACAACTCCCATTTGCATGCGAGCTTCCTTATTGTATGCGAAGGAGAAAAAGGGCAAGGCGCGTGCAGGCGGCATGCGCGGGTATGTGTTCTTACTGCTGCGTGTGCAGCACAGGCGCAGAATACAGGAGGTGTTCCGGCTTGTTGCGGTAAAAACAGGATACAGTTCCATATATACTACATCTGTTCCGTGGCCGAATAGATGAGAGTGCTGCCCGTATCCTTTTTTTCATCAACATGCCTGCGCGTTACCAAGATGGAGCGTTTTGCGCTCCGTTGGCCGGGGAATGGTCCCCAAGCGAATGAAGTCAACCGATTCAGGAGCGAACATGTCCATTGATTTTGTTGTCCACGAGGAAGTCGACGGTGTCGGCGTGGTAGTGGTCGAAGGGCTGAAGGCCGGTACGGAATGCACCGGCTGGATCATGCAGGAAGACAAAACCATAACCTTCAAGGTTTTGAACGACATTCCCATCGGGCACAAGGTCGCCCTGAAGGATTTTGCCGTAGGCGACACGGTCATCAAGTACAACACAGACATCGGCAAGGTGGTCGCTCCTATCAAGAAAGGCGAACATCTGCACGTGCACAACGTTAAGACCAAGAGGTGGTAGTGATGCAAGACACATTTTTTGGCTACCGCCGGGAAAACGGCCGGGTCGGCGTTCGTAACCATGTGATCATTCTTCCCCTGGACGACCTTTCCAACGCCGCCTGCGAAGCGGTGGCGAACAACATCAAGGGCACACTCGCCCTGCCCCACGCCTACGGGCGCCTGCAGTTCGGCGAAGACCTCGACCTGCACTTCCGCACCCTCATCGGTGTGGGCTGCAACCCCAACGTCGCCGCTGTGGTGGTGATCGGCATCGAGCCGGTATGGACCCAGCGCATCGTGGACGGCATTGCCAAGACCGGCAAGCCCGTGGCCGGGTTCGCCATTGAAAAGAACGGCGACCTCAACACCATCTGCGCCGCTTCCCGCAAGGCCAAGGAATTCATGCACTACGCCTCCGAGTTGCAGCGCGTGCCCTGCAACGTGAAGGAGCTGTGGGTTTCCACCAAGTGCGGCGAGTCCGACACCACGTCCGGCATCGCCTCCAACCCCACTGTGGGCAACGCCTTTGACAAACTGTGGGAAAAGGGCGCGACCACCCTGTTCGGCGAAACCACCGAGATCACCGGCGGCGAGCACATTGTGGCCGCCCGTTGCGCCAACGAAGAAGTGCGCAAGAAGTTCATGTTCTTCTTCGACCGCTATGCCAAGGTGGTGGATGACCACAAGGTGGACGATCTGTGCGACTCCCAGCCCACCAAGGGGAACATTGAAGGCGGCCTGACCACCATTGAGGAAAAGGCCCTCGGCAACATCCAGAAAATCGGCCGCAAGGCTCCGGTCATCGGCTGTCTGGACAAGGCCGAAATGCCCACCGGCCCCGGCCTGTGGTTTATGGACTCCTCTTCCGCCGCCGCGGAAATGGTCACCCTGTGTGCGGCCTCCGGCTTTGTGGCCCACTTCTTCCCCACCGGCCAGGGCAACATCATCGGCAACCCCATCATTCCGGTCATCAAGCTCTCGGCCAACCCGCGCACCGTGCGCACCATGGCCGAGCACATCGACGTGGACGTGTCCGGCATCCTGCGCAAGGAAATCAACATGGACCAGTCCGGCGACATGCTGCTGGAAATGCTCATCCGTACCTGCAACGGGCGGATGACCGCCGCGGAAACCTTGGGGCACCGCGAGTTCATCATGACCAAGCTGTACGAAAGCGCGTAATCCTCCGGAGAGCAGCCCGGCGCGGCGACATCCGCGCTACGGCTCCCTGACAAAATCCCGGCCTCACAGCCGGGATTTTGTCGTTATCGCCGCATGCGCACACGCGCATTCGGACACCCTCGCGCCGGTATGCATCGAAGGTCTTGTTCCCATGGTTTGCCAATATTTCAGGGTTGTTCCCGATTTGCGCAAGAACCGCCTTTGAAATGCTCCCGTTTTAGCGTATATACACCGGGAACACCTACCGGGTTGCGCCGCCGCAAGGCTGCCGCAGCCGACAAGGCCTGCCATGAAATATCGTTTTTTTTCTTCGTTTCTTCTCTGCGCCCTGCTGCTGACGGGCGCGGCTCTGCCTCTTTTCTCCGCTGCCTTCCCGGCCCTTGCCCGGGAAGGGGAAAACTCCGGAACAGCCGCAACCGGGACGCCCTCCGGAACGGACGCCTCCACGGCGGATACGCCCGAAGCGGAACCCGCCGCTGCAAACGCGCGCGAAGAGACGCCTTTCCCGGCCGCGGTGCATGGGACCGCCATAGTGAACGGGACGGGCACGGCAAACGCGACGGCTGCGGAGGCGGCTTTCCGGCCGCCCGTAAACGCCACGGAAGCGGAACCGCCCGCCGTGACTTCGCCGCTTCTGGGCGGGCCCGCCGCCCCCGGGGGCGGCAGCAGGAACGCCACCCACAGCGCGAACAGTGCTGTGCCGCAGGCAGGCGCCACGACTCCGCGCGCGGCAGAGACCGGTACCACGACAGCAATACCCGGAGCCGCTTCCTCCCCCTCCAGCGGGACGGGCGCAACGCCCGCACCCGCCGCCGCGCCCATGCTTCCGGGGGCCTCCCTGTTTCATATGATCATCCTGAGTTCCAACAGCACAGGCGCAGAGCCCAAAGAGATTGAACCCGCGCCGGCCAGAAAACTGCTCGAAATCACCGACCGCTACGCCTACGGCGTTGTCCGGGACGCAACGGGCCAGCCGGACGATGCCCTGATCGCGGCTACGGTGCTCGCCGCCCGCAAACAGTGGAAACAGCCGCTCTGCCAGGTGGCCTGGTACGCGGAAGGGAAAAAAAACGGCCAGGGCGTCCTTGCCGTGGGTGAAAGCAGCGACGGCATCAGCGTTGCCGTTTTCCGGCCCAAAAACACCGCCGAAGCCGTGCAGTTGGAAAAACGGCTGGGCTTTCCCACAACGCCCGGCGAGCTTGCCCGTGCCTATCTGGAAAACGAGGTAATCGCCTCCGACGACTTTCAGGGCAAACCCGTGGTGTTCGAGTCCGTCATCGCGGATATTGCCAGAGGAGCCTTTAATCAGCCCTATGTCTTTTTTCCCAGCGAAGCAGGCTCCTTTACCGGCCTGACCTGCTATTTTCCCAACAAGGATCCCAGCCTGCGCAAGATACGCAAGGGTTCCGTGGTCACGGTGCGCGGTACGGTCAAGGGATTTTTGATGCAGGACGTCATCATGGAGAACTGCGACATCCTGTCCATAGTTCGATAGCGCCGCAGCAGCCGGCAACGCGGCAGGTTTGACAGTCCTGAACGGAAAAGTGTACACCGCGACGGCCGGGACAGGCCGTCCGGGCTCACAAATACTGCGAGAGTGGCGGAACTGGTAGACGCACCGGACTTAGAATCCGGCGCTTCGGCGTGGGGGTTCAACTCCCCCCTCTCGCACCAAATAAACAAATTAAGGTAGTTATGTTATTCATGGCTACCTTTTTTGTTGGATTTTACTACACATACACTACACCTATTCGGCAGGGTCGATTTTTGGAATGACGGCAGTGGCGCGGCTGCCAAGAGGTGTTCTGAGCACCATGCGGATACCACGCCACACAATCGGGGCAAAGCCGAAATTACTTGACAGGCACAAGTGAGCCATACTCAGGTTTCACAACCTTCCTGTCTTCCGGCTTCGCTTCGGCATGCTCTTTTTTCGCATCCGCGTACTTGGTTTGCAGGCTGGGCAGATTGTCCGTAAACCACTTCGCCCCTTCCGGGGTGTTGGCGACCCAATCGCACCATGCCAAATCTTTTCTAAATGTCCCGTCGGCCACGTTCTTTACGGGGTCAAAGGCGAACCGGGCCTTTACCCAGCCTATGTGCGGGGAGATATAGACGTAATAGGTCTTGCCCGCTTCCATATTCGCTTCCAGCAGATCACTTGATTCACCGCCCACAACGTACAGGTGTTTGCCCGGCGTCGTCCGATGCAGATACTTCTTGCCGGCGGATACCACAGCAACAAAGCTCAGCGTGCCGTCTTCCGTGGCCTCGACGATGGGAGCCTGAACGGCCCCGCCAAATGAGGTTGCCCTAAAAAACACTATTCCTGTTTCGTACTGTTGCACAGTGTCATTCATGGCAGCATGGTCTATTGGCTGCATTAATTTACTGGCACACCCCGTCATTCCCATGCACAACCCCATCATCAACGCCAGCACAATTTTCCGCATAATCACCTCCATATTTTTTACTTGAGCCTCCACACCACAACAATGTTTCCATACTTTGTGCACCAGTTCCTTTATTGAGTGCTTCCTTACCATAAGCATTAAGTCCCCTCAACTCGCCCCCGTCGTCACTCGCATCCTCCCCCTCCCTTCTCTGACGCGCGTCCCGCAAGCGATAAACCTGCGGCAGCACCCGCCCCGGCCATGTCCTCAGAGGGAAAAGAGGTCGCTTCAGCATGCGAATGCCTTGCATGGTAGGCCCCCCCTGCCAAATACCTCCATTATAGATGTATGCCTCCCAATATGGTCGATCCCGTTCCGGATCCGGGTCACGAGCCCCAACATCCGTAGAGGATACTGTCATGAAAACAATGCCTGACCTCAAATCCATAGCTTCGCTGAGTCCGTTTGAACTCAAGGATATTCTGATCAAGGCGGCCTCCAGCAGCAGCGAGCACGTAATGCTCAACGCCGGCCGCGGCAACCCCAACTTCCTGGCCACGGAGCCGCGCCACGGCTTCTTCCAGTTCGGCCTGTTCGGCATGACCGAAGCCGAGCAGTCTTTCGTTTACATGCCGGAAGGCGTGGGGGGATTTCCCCGGCGCGAGGGCATTGAGGGGCGCTTCAACATCTTTACCGCCGCGCGCAAGGGCACGCCCGGCATATCCTTTATCCGCTCGGCTGTTTCCTATGTGCGCGACCAGCTCGGCCTGTCCGCGCCGGACGTCATCTACGAAATGTGCGAGGCCATTCTCGGCTGCATGTACCCGGTCCCGGACCGCATGCTGCCCCTTTCCGAAAAAATCGTCGGCCAGTACATCCGCGAAGAAATGATCGGCACCCATCCCTTCAAGGGCGGCTTCGGCATGTACGCTGTGGAAGGCGGAACCGCCGCCATGACCTACCTGTTCAATACTTTGAAGGAAAACCACCTGCTCAAGGCGGGCGACTCCATCGCCCTCGGCATGCCTATTTTCACGCCGTATATCGAGATTCCGGAACTTGCCGACTACCAGCTCACGGAAGTGCTCATCAGCGCCGACCCGGCCGGCCTCAAGTTCATTGACCGCCTGGTGGCCGACAGCCGTACCGTGGCGCTCAACCACACCGCCGGGCTTGCCACGCCGGAGACTACTACGCGGAATTCAAGGCCGCGCAAAAGGGCAAAAAGAAGTAGCGAAACGCCCGCTGCAACAAAGAGCACCCCGTTGCGGCGGAACGGCGGCCGTCCCCGTACGGCAAGACGCGCGTAGCGGCCGGAAAGTCCTCCCCGGCCGCTGCCTGTTTTTCCCTCAAGTTTTTATCGGGTATGCCGATAATGGTATCAGACGGTCAAAAGACCGGATGGAGGGAACCATGAGTGTGTCAAGTGCGCAAAGCGCGTTGGGCAGAGCCATGGATCAGCAGCTCTATGGCGCAACCCTCATCACCGCCACCCTGGATCGCATGAACACCGGCATGGTGGGCATGACCCCGGTAATCAACCAGGACTATGCCTTCCAAAAAGCCATGCTGAGCGCGGCGTATGCGGAAAAAGGCATAGGAACGCGTCTGGACGTGATGGTCTGAAAAACGGCAAAGGCCCGGCCTTTGCCTGCTGCCGACACGGCCGGGGACATCCCCGGCCGCTGCCATTTAGAGTAAATTCTTTTTGAAGTTGTCCAAGAGTTCGCATTGCCTCCGGCGGCCAAAGGGACTGAGTCCCTTCGGAAACCCCATTTTCTTGTCTGACCCCAGTGAAAAATTGTAAGGGTAGTTCACTCCAGCGGGGCAACGTACGACGCCGGAAAGGTAAGCTCCTGCTTTGCTTGTACCGTCCTTAACAGAGGCGCGAACCCCGGCGAGGAGACGTAAAAGATATTGAATTGCCGGGCGGATAGCGGGTCGGCTCAGGCATTTGTTTTTCCGGCCCTTGCCGGCCCGCACAAGGGCTCTAGCAGATCATGCACAAGCACATCGCGTGTTAACAGCCGGACTGCGGGCCGAAAAAGCAAAGGCATCGCCGCTCTTCACGCTTTACGCCTGCCCGCCGCGTGCACTGTAATCTCGTCTGCCGCAGCATGTCTGGCATACGGTCAAACCCATTTTATAAAATTATACACAAGCATTAGCACATACACAATTCCCAATGCAAGTACCATTTCAATTTCAATTTCTGGTATACATTTATACCCATGTGCGTAAGTTATTTCTTCTCCCTTTTTAAAAATGCACAAAGGCAATTTTTCTTCTATTGCAAAAAGCATATTAAATGTTCTCTTTTCAACATATCTTTGATAAACAGATATTTTAAACCAGAAATAGCAAATTATAACCCCTAAAAATGATAGAGCAATATTTTCATGATAAGCTTTGTTTTCTCTAACTATTATAACAAATAATGTTCCAAGAACAGCAAGAAAAAATCTATGTTGAACCCATCTCCTTGATACATAATCATTAGTTATTTTTGAATTAATGTCATATATTTTTAAATAAAAATCAATCGAGTCTTTTAAATGAATTTTTTCTGACTCAAAAGTTGCATTTTCTATGTGCCCGACATTGAACTTAATATCATTATAGCGTTTTTTTCGGTAAACACAAAAAGTTTCAATCATAGAGCTGATATTTAAAAGACGAAAGACTACCACTCGAATACGTGAAAGCAGTTCTCGCATACGCACCTCTCGCATATGTGTCATGCACAGTACGGAGCAGTTTTTACATCAGAAAGAACTGCTCTTTTTATTTATAATATGTTATAGTCAAATGAGTATATAGACTGCTGGTGTGATGCTGTCAACGATCGTCCCCAGCCGCATCTTGAATGAACACGCGGATGCCCTCCCTCTCTTCCTTGCGCGTAAGCATTTGAGCCCCTAAGAAGGGGGAGAAAGGCGTTCTCCCCCTAAAAAAGTTTTCCCGAACTCTCAATACCTGCAAAAAGATTCTCACGTCGGGCGCCCCGTACAAGCGCCATAGAAGCCCCTTGTCCTGTGCGAGGCTTTCCTCTGATCTCCAGACCGCTTGAAGCCTGTGGGGCACCGTACCGCACGCCGGGAATCATGCGTTATCAGTCCCGGACAGGCGGCCTTTGCGACAGCAAAAGACGAATCTGGGGCGGACAGCCGCCATTCGAGCGTATCGCGCCGGTACGCAGCATCGCGAGGAGGCGATGCCTCGGATTTTTCGCGCCGCGATCTGCGTCGGCTGCTGGCCGGCACAAGTCCTCATGAAGGCGATACACACCTTTTCGCCACTCCGCATCAGTGGCCGGACCGAATAGCGGACGCGGCGCGAAAAATCCGAGGTCTGAGCCTCCCCGCGGCCCACAGACGCCTTGACTGCCAGAGCAAATACAGGTATCAGGAGCGGTTCCAGCCGTACTCCGCAAAGGCTCACACCGGGATGCGGCGGGATTGCCAGAGCGGTTTCGCTCCCGTCCGCAGCACGCCTTCGCCCGGCCGGGAACAGCCCGCTCACCCCGAATTTACGGATTGCCCGTGCGGGGCTTTCCCCAGCAATGCCCGACACGCGCGCCCGGCCGCGCATAAAATTTTCACGAAGGAGCCTTGTCGCGATGCAATATACCTCCGAAGATCTCTCGCCCGTAAAGAAAAAAATAACCGTGACGGTTCCCGTTGACGAGTGCGAAGCCGCGCTTTCCGCCACCATCGCCATGTACCGGACCTCCATTTCCCTGGACGGCTTCCGCAAGGGCAAGGTGCCCTCGAACATCATCGAAAAGCGCTTTCACAAGGAAGTGTACCGGGAAGCGTCCACGGATCTGGTCAACGTGCATATCAACGAAATCATCGGGGAAACCAAGGTTTCGCCCGTGTCGCGCATTGACTTTGAAGGCGGAGAAATCGAGCGGGGCAAGGAGTTTGTCTACACCATTTCATTCGAGATCATGCCTGATTTCGATATTCCCTCTTACGAGGGCTTTGCCGTGGAGCAGGAAGAAGCGGTGGTGAACGAAGCGGAAATTGACGCCGTGGTCGACCGCCTGCGCTCCAATATGGCGGAAGTTATCACCGTCGGCGAGGCCCGAACGCCCAAGGACGGCGAGATCGCCGTACTCGACTTTGAAGCCTTTGATGAAAACGGCAAGCCCATTGCCGGCATCAAGGCCGACAACTTCCAGCTCCCCCTGGGCGAAGGGCAGACCTTGGCCGACTTTGAAGTCCTGATCAAAACCCTGAAGCCCGGCGAAAGCGGCGAGGGCCCCGTCGGTTTTCCGGCGGACTTCTTCAACCCCGAGTTTGCCGGCAAAACCGTCACCATGAAGGCCACCCTGCACGCCATCAAGGAACGCAAACTGCCCGAGGCCGACGACGCCTTTGCCCAGAAGGCGGGCGGGTTCGAGTCCATGGAAAAGCTGCGTGACAGCGTGCGCAGTTCGTATAAAAAGAGCCGCGAAGATCTGCACAAGGCCGCCGCGCAAAAAACCATGCTGGACGGCCTGCTGAAGCTCGCCGACTTCCCCGTGCCGGACAGCATGATGGAAAGCCACGTCAATATTCTGCTGGGCGACATGCAGGACAAGCTGGAGCGCCAGGGCAAAAACTTCGCCTCCCTCGGCAAGACCGAGGCGGCTCTGCGCGAAGAAATCCGCCCGGAAGCCGAAATGCGCGCCCGTTCCCAGATATTCCTGATTGCCGTCGCCAAAAAGGCCGGGCTGACCATCACCGAGCAGGAAGTCGATCTGCAACTGCGGCGCATGGCTATGCAAAGCGGCCAGGACTACAATGCCGTAAAAGACTACTACACCCAGAACAATTTGCTCTTTGCTCTGCGCGACAGACTGCTGGCCGACAAGGCCATGGATTCCATGTACCAGCTGGCCTCCGTGACCATGGTGCCGCCCAAGGAAAAATCTGCCGCCGAGTAATAACGGCGTTCCACTCTCTTTCGGCGGGGAAGGGGGAGACCCCTTTCCTGCTTTTTTGTACTTTCCCCCTTGCCCTTTGCCGGGTGAAGCTTTACTTTTTCAATTGCCTTTTTGGCTCAGACATTGCATATGTGTGAATGAAATATCAGTTGTACCTCATTTACAGAAACTTACTCAGGAGATCCCCATGCCCATCCCAATGGTCATTGAAACCACGGGCCGCACAGAGCGCGCCTATGACATATACTCGCGCCTGCTCAAGGATCGTATTGTCCTGCTGGGTGAAGGCGTGGATGACCATGTAGCCTCGCTGATCTGCGCCCAGCTCCTTTTTCTGGAGTCGGAAGACCCGGAAAAGGAAATATACCTCTACATCAACTCGCCCGGGGGCGTGGTCACGGCGGGCCTCGCCATCTATGACACCATGCGCTACATCACCTGCCCCATAGCCACCCTGTGCATGGGCCAGGCCGCCAGCATGGGCGCCCTGCTGCTTGCCGCGGGTTCTCCGGGTCTGCGCTATGCCCTGCCCCACAGCCGCATCATGATTCACCAGCCCTCGGGCGGATTCCGCGGTCAGGCCACGGACATTGAGATTCACGCCCGCGAAGTGCTGCGCCTCAAGGATATCCTGAACGGCATCATGGCGGAGCACACCGGGCAGAGCGTCGAGCGCATCGCCGAACTGACGGAACGCGACAACTTCCTTGGCGCGGAAGAGGCGGCCGCCCTCGGCCTCATTGACCGGGTGCTGGTCTCGCGCGACGATCTGGCAGCCCCCAAGGAAAGCTGATACAATCCCAACCAGGACAGGCGCCGGACAACCGAACCGGCGGCAACATGTTATAATTTCAATCTAACAAACTGTACGCGAACCGGATCAGGGTATATAGCAGTAGCATCCCTTAACGCCGCCCCCCCAAAATGCGGCAGCCGCACGGCGAAGCGGATGCCGCCGGGAGCCGCAAGGCGTCTTCGGCCGGCGTTCCGCCCGGAGCGGCGAATTCCGGACGGACAACGCGGCCGGGTGTCACCCTGACAGGAGAAATAATGGCCAAGCCCCCTAAAGATACCACCAAGGAGTTCAAAAACTCCTTGCGTTGCTCGTTCTGCGACAAAGGTGACGACGAGGTGAAGCGCCTCATCGAAGGCCCGGACAGAACCTGCATCTGCGATGAATGCGTCGCCCTGTGCAACGAAATCATGGCCAGCCAGACCATGGAAGAGGTGCGCGAGGAGGGCAACCTGCTGCCTCCCGTGGAACTCAAGGCGCGCCTTGACGAATACGTCATCGGACAGCACCAGGCCAAAAAGATTCTGGCCGTGGCCGTGCACAACCACTACAAGCGGGTGTTTTTCAAGGACGCCATCGGCACGGACGTGGAGCTTGAAAAAAGCAATATCCTGCTCATGGGCCCGTCGGGCAGCGGCAAAACCCTGCTCGCCAAAACCCTGGCCAGGATCCTGAACGTGCCGTTCGCCATTGCCGACGCCACCACCCTCACCGAGGCCGGGTACGTGGGGGAAGACGTGGAAAACATTCTGGTGCAGCTTCTACAGAACGCGGACTATGATCTGGAGGCCGCCTCCCGCGGGATCATCTATATTGACGAAATAGACAAAATCTCGCGCAAGGGCGACAGCCCCTCCATCACCCGCGACGTGTCCGGCGAAGGTGTGCAGCAGGCCCTCTTGAAGATCATTGAAGGCACGGAAGCAAACATTCCCCCCAAGGGCGGGCGCAAACACCCGCAGCAGGAATATATCCGCATGGATACCTCGAACATCCTGTTCATCCTGGGCGGGGCCTTTGTGGGCATTGAAAAGCTGGTGGCGCAACGCACCCGCGGCCGGGCCATGGGATTCGGCGCGCGCATTGAAGGCAAGGAAAAATCCGCGCCCGGCAAAAACGGAGCGAAAGCCACCGTCAAGGCCAAGTCCGATCTGGAATACCTGGAACAACTGCACCCCAACGACCTGGTCAAATTCGGCCTCATTCCCGAATTTGTCGGGCGTATCCCGGTCATCACCCACCTGGACGAACTGACCGAAGAAGATCTGGTGCGCGTGCTCACCGAGCCCAAGAACGCCCTGGTGCGCCAGTACCAGAAGCTGTTCGAACTGGACAAGGTGACCCTGCGCTTTACCCAGGACGCCCTCAGTGCCGTGGCCCGCAAGGCCATTGAACAGAAAACCGGCGCCCGCGGCCTGCGCAACGTCCTGGAATCGTCCATGCTGGAAATCATGTACACCCTGCCCTCGCACAAGGGGCTGAAAGAGTGCGTCATCAACGCCTCGGTGGTGGAAAAAAACAAACCCCCTCTGCTTATTTTCGACACCGACGAAGACCACCAGCCCGACATGGCCCAGGGTCAGAGTTAGGGAGAGCATCATGGCGGAATATAACGTTTCCGTAGTACCCCCGGTGGAACTGCCCCTCATGCCCCTGCGCGAGGTGGTCATGTTTCCCCGTTCCATAGTGCCGCTGTTCGTGGGGCGCGAGCCTTCCATAAAAGCCATAGAGGACGCCATAGACCGGCACGACAGGCAGATACTGCTGGTAGCCCAGAAAGACTCCTCCATCGCCCAGCCCTCGCAGGGCGACATGTTCGAAGTGGGCACGGTCAGCCGCATCCTGCAACTGCTCCGCCTGCCCGACGGCACCATCAAGGTGCTGTTCGAAGGGCTGTACCGGGCCATCTGGGTCATGGCCGACACCTCCGCCCCGGAAGACGATCTTGCCAGCCGCAAGGCCCTGGTGCGTCCCCTGGACGACGAGGAAGCCCCCGAAGAGGAAGCCGCCGCCACCGTGCGCACCACCCTTGAGGCCCTGGACGAATACGTCAAGATCAACAAAAAAATCACGCCCGAAATCCTGCAGGCCATCACCGCGAACACGCGTCCCGGCCACCTTGCCGATGCCGTCATCCCGCACCTGAAGGTCGACTACCTGAAAAAGCAGGATGTGCTGGAAGCGGTCAACACCGCCCAGCGCCTGGAACTGGTGTACGGTCTGCTGCAAGGGGAAATATCCATCGCTGGGGTGGAAAAGCGCATCAAAAGCCGCGTCAAAACCCAGATGGAGCGCAACCAGCGCGAATACTACCTGAACGAGCAGATCAAGGCCATCCACAAGGAAATGGGACGCGAAGACGACCCGCAGGTGGAAGTCAACGATCTGGAAAAACGCCTGACCGAAAAGAATATGCCCCAAGAGGCGCGGGACAAGGCCCTGCGCGAAGTGAAAAAGCTGCGCCACATGCCGCCCTCGTCCGCGGAATACACCGTGGTGCGCAACTACGTGGACTGGGTGCTGGACCTGCCCTGGAACGCGCTGAAGGAAACCGCCATCGACATCGACAAGGCGCGTGAAATCCTGGACGCCGACCACTACGGGCTGGAAAAGGCCAAGGAGCGCATCCTCGAATACCTGGCCGTGCAAAAGCTGGTCAACAAGCTCAAAGGCCCCATCCTCTGCCTGGTGGGCCCTCCGGGCGTCGGTAAAACCTCCCTTGCCAAGTCCGTGGCCCGCGCCACCGGGCGCGAGTTCGTGCGCCTGTCCCTGGGCGGCGTGCGCGACGAGGCGGAAATTCGCGGCCACCGCCGCACCTATGTGGGAGCCCTGCCCGGCAAGATCATCCAGTCCCTCAAACGGGTGCATCACAACAACCCGCTGTTCTGCCTGGATGAAATTGACAAGATGAGCACCGACTTCAGGGGCGACCCCTCGGCCGCCCTGCTGGAAGTGCTCGACCCGGAACAGAACAACGCCTTCAACGATCACTACCTGGACATGGACTACGATCTGTCCCAGGTCTTTTTCATCACTACGGCCAACTTCCTGCATTCCATCCCTCTGCCCCTGCAGGACCGCATGGAAATCATCAAGCTGCCCGGCTACCTGGAAACCGAGAAACTGAGCATCGGCAAGCACTTCCTGCTGCCCAAGCAGATCGAAACCCACGGCCTTGAGCCCAAGAACATTCGCGTGTCCGACAACGGCATCCTGGAAGTTATCCGCACCTACACCCGCGAAGCCGGGGTGCGCAACCTCGAGCGCGAAATAGCCACCCTCTGCCGCAAGGCGGCCATGCAGATCGTCAAGGCCGACGACCGGGAAAAGCAGGTCTCCATCACCCGCCAGAACCTGGGCCAGTATCTGGGCATCAAAAAGCACCGCCACGGGGAAAAGGAACAGGAGCCCCAGGTCGGGGTATGCACGGGCCTTGCCTACACCGAACTCGGCGGCGAGCTGCTGCTGGTGGAAACCTCCCTCATGCCCGGCACCGGCAGGGTGCTTACCACCGGCAAGCTCGGCGACGTGATGACCGAAAGCGCCAAGGCCGCTCTGTCCTACGTGCGCTCGCGCTCTGACATCTTCGGCCTGCGCCCGGACTTCCACAAGGATATCGACATCCACATCCACGTGCCCGAAGGCGCCACCCCCAAGGACGGCCCCTCCGCGGGTATTACCCTGGCCACCTCCCTGGTGTCCGCCCTGCTCGGCATTCCGGTGCGCAACGACGTGGCCATGACCGGAGAAATCACCCTGCGCGGACGCGTGCTGCCCATCGGCGGCCTGCGTGAAAAACTCCTCGCCGCCCACCGGGGTCTCATCACCACAGTCATCGTGCCCAGAGAAAACGAAAAAGACCTCAAAGAAGTGCCCGACGAGATCCTCAAGGGGTTGCAGATCACCTTTGTGGATCACGTGGACGAAGTGCTGCCCCTGGCCCTCAAAACCAGCCCGGCGGAACTGTTCGCCGGACGCGCCGGGGCAACCCCCATCCACCTCTCCCTGCGCAAGCCCGACGGCGAAGACAGCGTCTCCACTGCGGCGCACTAAGAGAGAAAAAGAGAAGAAAAGAAATGTGGGGAGAGGAGGAAAACCCCCTTTGAAAAGGGGGCTTTTCCTCCTCTCCCCACACCCCTCTCCTCCTTTCCCCCAAACTTTTTAGGGCTTGCCCTCGTTTGTATCATGGAAGACAGCGGTGTGCCGCCGTTTTGGTTTTCTTGTTTACCCGCCGAATCCCCGCGCGCGCGTTGCTGCACAGCATAGCCCGGCTCTTCGCGCACCCGCTCCCGTCTACGGGAACATGGCCTGAAACTTTTCCTGATATAGCCCCCGCAGCAGCGCGTCGTCCGCGTCCACCCGCTCCAGTGACTTCTCCACATACGCGGCGGCCATGTTCCGGTCCCGCTTCAGGGTCATGATCAGGTCAAAGTAGCGTTTCGCCCCGGTGAACGACGCCGTGTTGCGGGCCTGGGCCGCCGTGCGCATCACCTGCCGAAATACTTCCTCCGACGAAAGCACATTGGCGATGTCCGCCCGGAAGGTCAGGGCATCCTCAAACCTGCCTTCCTTCTCCAGCGCTATGGCCAGCGCCTCCCGGCCCTGTATCCAGAACGGATGTTCCCCGGCCAGGCGCAGCCACTCCGCCGCGGGCTTTCCCGCTGCCTTTCGCGCCAAAGCAGCCTCGTCCTCAGGCGTCAGCCTCAGCCCCACGTCAAACAGATCGTTCACAAACACCCGGAAGCCGTCGCGTATCCCGTGCCTGTGAAAATCCACATGGCACAGTGTTCCGCAACGTTCCCACAGCAGCGACGCATTATGCCCGTCGTGCTTCTTGCGCCCCGGAGTCTGGCTTTCCAAATGGCACACCACGGAATCCGACACGCATTGCAGCGTCTTGCCCCGCTCGCGGATGTGCAGGCACAAATCAACGTCCTCGAACCCGTTGCGGTAGCCCTCAAAGAAACCGCCGCAATCCTCAAACAGCCTCTTGGGCAGCATCATGGCCGCCGCCGTGATCACCTGCAAGTCCCTCGGCCGCCGCACCACCGCATGATCCGCCGGAAACCCACGGTACAGGTGGTTGAAGCCCCACGGGGCAAGCGATACCCCCATGTGCTGGATGCTGCCGTCCTCATACAGCAGCAACGGCCCCACTGCGCCGGGAGCGCCCTCCCCCTCCAACGCCCGCACCAGCGGTCCTGCCCAGTCATCCGTCAGTAACGTGTCGTTGTTCAGAAAGAACAGCAGCGGCGCATTTGCCCGCTCCGCCCCCGCATTGCAGGCCGGGCCGAAGTTCCTGTTCTCCTCAAAGCGCAGCCTCACGAACCGCCCGCCGAACAGCCCTTCCCCCAACTCCACAAGCCCGCCCGCCGTGGCGTCGGAAGACCCGTTGTCCGCCACAATGACCTCGTACTCCCACCCGGCCGTATGCTCGCGCAAGCTGGCCAGGCAGTTCCGGGTCAGCTCCCACTTGTTGAAAACCGGAATAATCACGGAAAAAACCGGTGCCGTCATAAGCGTGCCTGTAGGTTGGTTGGAGAGAAGAGAAGAGAATGCCTCCGGCGGGCAGGGCTCTGCCCTGCACCCGGCAAGGGGGTGACCCCGACGCCGGGGCCGCTCCCCCTTGCATCCCCATTCGGGGTGCTTGGGGCCGGTCGGTAGACCGCGTTGTCGTTCCCTGGCAGTGCTCCCGGTCACCAGAAGGATGTCATGCCATTACAATCAAAAAACTCAGGAACCGGAAACGGATCTTACAGCAACAGCAGTGAAATACAGTAAAAGGATTCCGGTAGCCAGAGGGGGATACAGTAACAGGCGCAACATCCACCTCGAGCCGTTATTCCACTTCATGCCCTGCAATACGCACGGCCGAAGGCAAGCCCGCTCTCCCGATTCAAGATCCGCTCCCGGCTCCTGAGCTTTTTAAACTTTGCGGCACGACATCCTCCTCTCCATCGAGAGCAGTGCCGAGGCTCAACAAAGCGAGCCGCCACAACGCCCCACAAAAACCCTACGGGGGTCAAGGGGGGTCACCCCCCTTGCGGGGAATCCAAAGGGGCAGCGCCCCTTTGGCCGCCGGAGGCCTTCGCCTTTTCTCTCCATTCCACAAACGCCGCCCTGGCGCGCGTCGCATACAGCTCTTTGCGGTTGGCTTTTTTGGCTTTGAGGCCGAGTTCGGGCATGAGGCCGAACTGGACGTTGCTGGGCTGAAAGTGTTTGGCCGGGGTACGCAGGTGCCTGAGGAGCGCGCCGAGGGAGGTTTCCGGGGGCGGGGGCGGCAGGGTTTTGCCGTGGGCGCGGGCGGCCAGGAACAGGCCGAGCCAGAGACCGCAGGCAGCGGATTCCACGTAGCCTTCCACGCCGGTGATTTGGCCGGCCAGGTGGATGTGCGGGGCGGCGAGGAGGGAAAGATCTTCGGCCAGGACTTTGGGAGCATTGACGAAGGTGTTGCGGTGCATGCTGCCGAAGCGGACGAACTCCGCGTTCTCAAGGCCGGGGATCATGCGGAAGATGCGGGCCTGCTCGCCGAAGGTCAGCTTGGTCTGGCAACCCACAAGGTTGAACATGGTCTTGTTGGCGTTTTCCGCGCGCAGTTGGAGCAGAGCGAAGGGCCGCTGGCCGGTGCGCGGATCAATGAAGCCCACGGGCTTCAGGGGGCCGAAGGCCAGGGTCATGTCGCCGCGTTCGGCCAGGGCCTCCACGGGCATGCAGCCTTCGAAGTGGACTTCCTTTTCGAAGTTTCGGGCCGCGACCTTCTGCCCGGCCAGCAGAGCGGCGTGGAAGGCGAAATACTCCTCGCGGGTCATGGGGCAGTTGAGGTAGTCGGAGTCTTCCGGGTGATAGCGCGCCCCCCAGAAGGCGGTATCCATATTGATGGACGCGCCGTCCACTACCGGGGCAATAGCATCGTAGAAGTAGAGATGCTCCTGCCCGGTCAGGGCAAGCAGGGAGGACGTAAGCTCCTCACCCGCCAGGGGACCGGCGGCCACCACCACGATGTCAAAGACGGAAAGATCCGGGGGGGGTGCCCCGGCAGACGAGCCTCCATCGGATGGGATGAGAGCATCCGTAGAGGAAGAAGAACCGGGTGCGCCAAGTGAAACAGGAACCGCGCTGCCGCCGGAAACGCGCCCGGATGCGGGCAGGGAGTATACGGTTTCCCGCACGAGGCGGATATTGGGATGCGCGGTCACACGCCGGGTCATTTCGCGGGCAAAGAGTTCCCGGTCAACGGCCAGGGCTTTTCCGGCCGGCACGCGGGTTTGCTCGGCCACAGCCATGCACAGGCTGCCAAGGGCGCGCATTTCTTCCTTCAAAAGCCCTACGGCGCTGTCCGGGGCGTCGGAGCGGAAGGAATTGGAGCAGACCAGTTCGGCCAGATACTCGTTGCTGTGGGCCGGGGAGAAGCGCTCAGGCTTCATTTCAAACAGGGAGACGGAAAGGCCGGCTTCGGCCAGAACCAGGGCACACTCGCACCCGGCAAGGCCGCCGCCGATAATGCCTATGGAAGGAAGGGTCATGCGTCTGCTCTATTCCTCAAAATCAGAGTGTGGCGGTATTGATTCGCCATCCATTGCCCCATTGCAGGGAACGGGGGAATCCGGAAACAACTGTTCAACGGACCGAGCCTATGGGCAGGATGCAGACCGGGACATCGCCCGGCTTCAGGCCCAGGGTTTTGCGGATGACGTCCGCGTTCAGGCTTGCCACATAGCGCACCTCGACATCCAGGGCTCTGGCGGCGAGGTAGACGTTCTGGGTCATGGCGCCGACAAGGATCGGCCCGAAGCTTTCCCGCCAGGCGGCGTTGCCGAACTTGGCCAGGGCCTCCCCATCCGTCACGAAGATGAGCAGGCAGGGGGCGGTTTTTACAAAGCTCTGGGAACCCGCGGAGTCGAGGATGGACTCGCCCGAAACCTTGGTCAGGGCATGTTCTCTGCCGTCGTAGCGGTACACTCCGGTCTTGTCGGCCAGATACACGGCGCAGTAGGGGTCTTTACCCATGGCCGTGGGCACTGTCCAGCCCGTTCCTTCGCGGTTCCTGCCGGAAGCCGCCCACAGGAGGGTGGCAATGTTCTCGCGGGAAATGTCACCGGTGGGAAACGCGCGCGAGGAAGCGGAAGCGCGTTTTTCAATGGCTTCCAGCACCGAGGGACCGCCCGTCGTTTTTGGGGCGGGGAGCTTTTCAGCCGCAAAGGCGGGCGCGGCGCACACGATCAACGCCAGAAGAAGAACGAGTATTTTACACATAACGATTCCTCGCTGGTTGTGTTAGCACAATTTCTCTGCGCGGTGAAAAGGACGCCTTTCCAGAGCCTGTACTCTGCTCTCCCGGCATACGCAGGAAGCCTTTTCCTCACCGATACAAGATCCGTTTCCGGCTCCTGAGCTTTTTACCCTCTGTGGCACAGCATCCTGCTATTCACCGGGAGCAACGCCGGGGAACGACTTGCCAATCCGCCGGATCGTTCCACAGAGACCTGAAAGGGGTCAAGGGGTGCCAACCCCTTGCGGGAGTCCAGAGGGTGGAACCCTCTGGCAGGTGCAGGACAGCGTCCTGCCCGCCGGAGGCGCAAAGGGGAGACCCCAGGCCTCCCCTTTGCCATAACAAGCATGCTGCACCCGTTAGTCTTCCGCCCAGTGGATGAGGCCCAGCGAGTGGGAGGTGGGCAACAGCGGGTGTACGGGCATGGCCCGCACGGTGAAGCCGAAGCGGCCGGATTCCGCCGCGTTCAGCGTGCCTTTGTATGTCTGCCAGCCGTCTTTGGGGGAACCGTCGGGCACCATCTCGCCGAGATGGCGGTTGGTGAAGGTATTGTCCTGCCCAAGTTGCCCCACATAGACTTCCAGCCGCACGTGCTCCGCGGGAATATCCGCCAGAAAGACCTTGGCAGTCACGGTGATGGACTGGCCGACGTACAGGGTGTCTTCGTTTACCGTCTGCACGTCGCGCACCTTCAGGTCGCCCCATTTGGTCATGATATTCATGCGCCATTCGGAGAGGGCACGGGCCGGGGCAAAGTTGTCGCGGTAGAGGTTTCTGTGGTTGCGGCAGGCCGGGACGTACGAGATGTCGACGTATTCCTGCACCATGCGGTGGGAATGGAAGCGCGGCCCGAAGTTGACCAGGGCGTCCTTCATGCGGCGCACCCAGGCCTGTGGCATATTGCCGCGTCCCCGGTCGTAAAAGTCAGGGATGATTTCCGATTCCAGCACTTTGTACAGGGTCTGCAACTCCACGGTGTCCTGGTAATCCGGGTCGTCGTAGTCCTCGCCCTTACCGATGGCCCAGCCCAAGCTGTTGTCGGGCTTCCAGGCCTCGTCCCACCAGCCGTCCAGGGTGCTGAACTGGAGCACGCCGTTAAACATGGCCTTCATGCCGCTGGTGCCGCACGCCTCCAGGGGACGGCGCGGGTTGTTCAGCCACACGTCGCAGCCCGAAATGAGATGGGCGGCGATTTCCATGTCATAGTCCTCCAGAAAGACCATGCTCATGCGGAAGTCTTCTTCGCGGCACAGGTTGATGATATCCTTCATCAACTGCTTGCCGCCGTTGTCCTGCGGGTGGGCCTTGCCGGCGAAAATAAACTGCACCGGGCGCTCTTTGTTCCCGACCACGCGGCGCAGGCTTTCCACGTCCTGCATGAGCAGGCGGGCGCGCTTGTAGGTGGCGAAACGGCGGGCAAAGCCTATGGTCAGCGCCTCGGGGTCAAGGATGTTTTCGACAATCTGCAATTCTTTGTGCCTGGCCCCCTGGGCGCTTAGTTGCGCGTACAGCCGGGCGCGGACAAAATCCACCAGGCGGCCGCGCAGGCGCTCGTGGGTGCGCCACATTTCCGTGTCGGGGATGTTGGCGGCCATCTTCCACACGCGCCGGCAGTCCACTTCTTCGCGCCAGGTGCTGCCCAGATACCTGTCGTACAGGGCGCCCATTTCCGGGGCCACCCAGGTGGGGGCATGCACGCCGTTGGTGTTTGAGCCGATGGGCACGTCCTCAATGGGAAACTGGCCCCATATCCTGTGCCACATGCGGCGCGAAACCTCGCCGTGCAGCTTGGAAACGCCGTTGTTGAAGCGCGAAAGGCGAAGGGCCAGCACCGTCATGCAGAAGTCTTCGCTGTCGTCGTGCGGCACCTCGCGACCCAGAGCCATAAATACCTTGAAGGCCAGGCCCATGTCGCGGGCATAGCTTTCGAAGTACTGCTGCATCAGGGCCGGGGGAAAGCGGTCGTTGCCCGCCGGGACCGGCGTGTGCGTGGTGAAAATGCTGCCCGAAGCCGCCACTTCCATGGCCACTTCAAAAGGCAGGTTGTGATCTTTCATCAGCAGACGCACCCGCTCAAGCCCCGCAAAGGCGGAATGCCCCTCGTTCATGTGGATGACCTGGGGGGACAGGCCCAGCACCTGCAACAGCTTCACCCCGCCGATGCCCAGCAAAATTTCCTGCCACAGCCGCATTTCAAGGTTGCCGCCGTACAGGCGGGCGGTGATGGCCTTGAAGTCCGGCGGGTTTTCCGGAATGTTGGTGTCCAGCAGATACAGGCTGATGCGGCCGACTTTGGCCTCCCATATCTGGGCCGTCAGGGGGCGGTCGCCTATGAAAAGATGCACCTTGGCCGGCTCTCCCGAAGGAGTGTTGGCCGGTTGCATGGGCATCTGTTCAAAATCGTAGTCGGGATAGCGTTCCTGCTGCCAGCCGTCCGGGGTCATGTACTGGCGAAAATAACCGTGGGCGTAAGCGAAACCGATGCCCACCAGGGGTACGTTCAGGTCGCTGGCCGATTTAAGATGATCGCCCGCAAGGATGCCCAGGCCGCCGGAATAAATGGGCAGGCACAGGCTGACGCCGAACTCCAGGCTGAAGTAGGCAACAGCCGGGGAGCCCGGGGGGGTGTCCTCGAAGTTGTAGGGACAAGGCGCGGCCAGATAGTGGCTGAGGGATTCCACCTGCTGGGACAGGCGGGCCATGTACAGCGAATCCCCGGCAAGTGATTTGAACCGCTCTTGCGGCACATGGTTCAGCATCCAGACCGGGTTTTTGTAGCTTTCTTTCCATAACGCGGGTTCGATGTCCGCGAACAGGTCTTCTATGTCGTTGTTCCACGCGAACCAGTAGTTGTGCGCCAGGAACCACAACGGCTCGAGAGAGGGAGGAAGCTTGGGAATGACGGAAAAAACGCGGAGAGGCTGCATAACTGCTCCTTGGCGGCGCCGCCGTATTGTCCGGCGCGACGGATGCTTCATAAAACCGGAATTGTCCGCAACTCTTTGACTTGCTTCTCTGTGTGGCGTACACTTTTCCGATGCCGTCCGCTTTCTTCCGGCCCCGTGACCGGCGTGCGGACTACAAGCAAACATACCTATTGTCCCATAGGAGACGCCCGGTGACAAGTGTTTCCCCGCCATCCGTGGAGATTGTCGTCCGCTATCTGCGCAACGCCCGTGAAATATATGGCGGGCAAGGGCTTGCTCCGGCCACCGGTGGTTCAGCCGGTGCGGATCTGCGCGCCTGCCCCGCCGACGGCGGCGTCATCGTCATCGCGCCCGGCGAGCGCGCCCCCGTGCCCTCGGGCATTGCCGTCGAGCCGCGCGAGCCGGGCTTTGCCGGCTTCGTCTATTCGCGCAGCGGCCTCGGGGCGGTTATCGGCCTTACCGTGGCCCAGGGCGTGGGTGTCATCGACCCCGATTACCGGGGAGAAATCACCGTATTTTTGCTGAACACCGGTAAAGAAACCCAGACTGTCAAGCCGGGCGACCGCATCGCCCAACTGGTGTTCCAGGCCTGCCGGCAGCCTCGCTTTTTCGAAGCCGATTCTTTGTCCGAAACCGCGCGCGGCAGCGGCGGCTTCGGCCACACCGGCCGAGGGTAGCGCCCCGTTTTGCCGTGATACTTTGTCAGGCATCGTTTTTACTCGGGGGGCAGGCCCGAAGAGGCCAGCCCTCCCTCGCAAAAAACCGCCTTCCTCGTCTGACGGCAAAACGGGGCGCTACCCACATTTGCGGGGGTGGCGGGGCGCGGCCACAGGCTCTGGGCGGAGCCCCCTCGACGCCAATCACAATATATTCCATGACGGAGCACATATATGGCCAGCAAAGTTTTTGAAGAAATACGGCGGCGGGAAGAGGAACTTCTTTTCCGGACCTACGGGCGGTACCCCATCGCGGTGCGTTCGGGCCGGGGCAGCCGTTTGTGGGACTTTGACGGCAAGGAATACGTGGACCTGCTCGCGGGCATCGCCGTCACCATTCTTGGGCACTGCAACGAAGAGATCGCGGAGGCCGTGGCCGCCCAGGCGAAAAAGCTGGTGCATGTCAGCAACCTGTTTTACCAGGAGGAGCAGCTTGTCCTGGCAAAGCGCCTGCTGGCGACCGCGCATTTCAACAAGGCTTTTTTCTGCAACTCCGGCGCGGAAGCCAACGAGGCGGCCATCAAGCTGGCCCGCCGCTACCAGCAGCGGGTGCGCGGCATTGACGCCTACGAGGTCATCTCCTTTGAAGGCTGCTTCCACGGCCGCACCCTGGCCACGGTGGCGGCCACCGGGCAGGAGCGCTTTCAGGACGGCTTCGCGCCCATGCCCGAGGGCTTCACCCAGATCCCCTGGGGCGATCTGGGCATTCTGGAAAGGGCCGTCAGCGGCAAAACCGCCGCTGTTCTGCTGGAAATAGTGCAGGGCGAAGGCGGCATCCGCCCGGTGACGCCGGAATTTGTCCGGGGCGTGGCCGCCCTGTGCAAAGAGCGCGGCATCCTGTTCATGGTGGACGAGGTGCAGGGGGGCATGGGCCGCACCGGCAAGTGGTGGGCCTTTCAGCACTTTGGGGTGGAGCCCGACGTTATGACCACGGCCAAGGGCCTGGCCAACGGCCTGCCCATGGGGGCCATGCTGGCCACCGATCCCGTGGCGGCGGGCTTTGTCACCGGCAGCCACGCCACCACCTTCGGCGCCGGGGCGCTGGTTTCCGTGGCAGCCGCCAAGGTGCTGGAAATCATTGAGCGCGACGGTCTGGCCAGGCGCGCCGGAGAAGTGGGCGCATGGGCCATGGAGCGTTTTCGCGCTGTGGGGCGGGCCTGTCCCGGCTCCATCAGCGAGGTGCGCGGCATGGGCCTGATGATCGGCATCGAGCTTTCCTTTCCCGGCAAGGACATCTGGACGGCATTGCTGGAAAAGGGTTTTATCTGCAACCTGACCCAGGAGCGCGTGCTGCGGCTGCTGCCCGCCCTGACCGTGGGCAGGGGCGACCTGGAAGCCTTTGCCGTGGCCCTGGAGGAATTGCTGGAAAAACGCCAGGGGCTGTCTCCAAATAGTTCTTTTGTCCAATAGCATCGTCACCCGGCCTTTTTTTCTCCGGTCGGGTACGATAAGAGTACACTCCCTTCGCAAAAAAGGCCGGGTTCCTTGCTCTTGGAGCAAAATAACTGAGTTGGAGGCAAGCCCCTAGCTGTAATGTTTCGACAGGTTGTTCACCCTGTTTGTCTGGAGTCCGCATAGGTCCATATCCGCCTGAAGTTGAATTTCCCCGGCACCCCGTACCCCAAGGAGCTTCGCATGTTGAAGGAACCAGCCTCCCCCGCCGGGACGGAAGCGGCCTCCGCCCCGGCGCAAAGCGCATCCTCTTCCGCCCCGGCGGGCGTTTCCGCCGGCGGCCCGGCGCAAAGCGCTTCCTCCGCCGCTCCGGCGGGCGCTTTTGCCGCCAAGGCCAGACCCCGCATGGAATACCTTGACATAGCCAAGGGTTTCGCGGCCGCTTCCGTCGTTCTTTTGCACCTGTTCAGCGATTCCGTTCTGTTCAAGTCCCTGGCCCCCTGGCATATCTGGCAGGCCATGCCGATTTTTCTGTTCATCGCGGGCATTACCGGGGCCATGAGCTGCCGCAAGTATACGGGCATTACCGGCAACCTGGGCTGGAAAAAGAACAAAGAAGATCTGGCCGCCTACTACCGCAACCTGCCGGCCCGCGCACTCGGCCTGTATATTCCCTATGCGGTCGTGACGGTGCTGTACTACATGTGGGCGGGGCAGCCCCTGGGCATCGAGCTGTTCTTCAACACGATGCTTATGGGGTATCTGGGACCGGGCGGGTACTTTGTGCCGCTGATCGTCCAGCACCTGATCTTTTTCCCCCTGGTGCTGTCCATTCGCGGCAAGGTGGGGTCGGATCTGAAGTTCCTGGGCATCGTGCTTGGCATCTCCATTGCCGTGGAACTGCCCTTTGCCTTCACCGACGCGGAAAACTTCCGCTTTTTGTACCGCATCTTCTATTTCCGCTACCTGTTCGCCTGCGCGCTGGGCGCGGTCATGGCGGAAAAGAATCCCTTTTCCAAAAACGTGTTCCGCGCGCTGGCGCTGGTCAGCATCGCCTACATCGGGGCCACCTGCTATCTCAGCGATTACGCCGCCCAGCCGGCGCATTTCTGGAACCTGATCGGTCTGCGCGCCGACGACTGGTATTTTCAGCATTATCCTTCGTATTTTTACACGGCCTTCATCATTTTTGCCATGCGCGACCACGAAAAGCGCATCCCTCTTACCGGCTGGCTGATCAAGCTGGGCAAGAGCTCGTACGAGATTTTCATCTTTCAGATGCTGTTCTTCATCACTATCGCCCTGTACCTGAAGCAGGCCTTCGGCTGGGCGGACCTGCCGCTGGCGGTCAAGGTGGCGGCGTTTTTCTTCTGCATTTACGGCGGACTGGCCGTTACCTGGTGCAAGGCCGCCTGGAAGGTCGACAAGAAGTAGGCGCAAGGCCGCCTGGAAGGGCGGCAAGAAGCAGGAGAATACCTGGAAGCCGTTTCACAATGAATTATGAAAAGTGTGCTGGAAAGGGTCGCGTCGCGGCCCTTTCTTCGTTTTTTTCCACAGCTAAAGTCCCGGACCGATCCTGCCGATAAAACTCCTGAGAAGATTTGGCATCAACCTTGCTTCATAGCGGGCGGGGAGCTTTTTTCTTTGCCCCCACCAGGCAAATCTTTCCCACCGGAGATTCATCATGGTTGAATACGCATCAGGGAGCATCCATTTCAGCGGACTCGGCAGCGATACCGATTTCGATGACATGATCTCGAAGCTCTACAAGATCGAGAGCAGGCAGGCCCAGCAGCTTTTGCGTTGGAAGGCCGACTGGCAGACGCGCCTTGACGCCTTCCAGCAGATCCGCACGGAAATGCTGAAGCTGCAAACCGCCCTGACGTCCATCAACTCGGTGAACAAGTTTCTGGTGAAAACCGCCGCCAGTTCAAAGCCCGAAGTGGCCACGGCCACCCCGGGCTTTGACGCCCTGTCCGGGGTGTACGATCTTGACGTAAAGCAGTTGGCCACCCAGGCCACCTGGAGCAAAAACACCGGGCTGAGCTACAAAACCGACGTGGTGAACGACTCCGGCGCCAACGCCACCTTCAGCTATGTTTACAAGGGCAAGACCCGCACTCTGACCATACCCCCCGGCACCACCCTGGAAGGTCTGGTGAACTTCATCAACAAGGATTCGCAAAACCCCGGGGTAAAGGCCCAGATCATCAGCGACAGCCGGGGCATGGTCTTTCAGCTTCGGGGCATGGATACCGGCTACAGCGCCTCTTTGGCCATCGAGGACACCACGGGCCTGAACGGCCTGGGCGTGGATTTGGTGCGCAAGTGGCAGACCACCTCCAACAGCGCCCAACTGCTGACCAACTACGCCGACGGCAACGCGGTCATCAACGACACGGGGGCGGCCGGCACCTTCCAGTATTATGTGGACGGCGCCCTCAAGACGGTGGACGTCCCGGCCGGGATGACCCTGCAAGAGTTGGCGGACGCCCTTAATGCCAAGGAAAGCTCCTACACCGATTTCGCGCAGCTTGTCCCCGACGGCGGCGGCGCAGGCGTAAACCTCAAGCTTTCCATCCCGGACAAGGCGCGGGCTTTCGCGCCGGACGCCAGTTGCACGGATTTTCTCGGCATGCAGTTTGCCGCGACAATGCCCACCGACCCGGCCGACCCCATCGTATACGGCAACACCAGCGTCAATACCGGCACCGAGGCCAAGACTTTTGACTTTACGATGGAGGGCGTGAACAACGGAAACCCGGTGACCATCACCGTCAACCCGGGCGAAACCGCCGATTCCGTGCTGGCCAAGCTGAAAAATGCCGTGGGCGACAAGGCCGAGGCCAAGTATACCATTGACGATGTCAGCAAGACGGTCCAGTTTTCCATTACGCCCAAGGACGTCACCCACACCGTGCAGATAGGCGCGCAGGGCCTTGCGGCGACCGCCTACACCTACCCCACGGCCAGCGACTGGGCCATCCAGCAGAACGTGAACGGCCAGGTGCGGCTGAACGGCTGGCCCGCCGAGCCGGACTACATGGAAGTGGAAAGCAACTCCGTCACCGGCCTGTCGGCGGGCATGACCTTCAACCTGCGTTCCGTGGGCCAGTCGGTGATTACCGTGGACGTGGACACCGAGGCCATCACCCAGAACATACAATCCTTTGTGGATGCGGTGAACGCCTTTCAAAAGGTGGTCATGGATCTGACCAAGGTGGATACCAACAAAAAGGTGCTGAGCTCCGACTACGCGGAATCGCAGTTCGAGATGCAGAAAGGCTCGGTGCTGACGGGCAACTACGGCATCCAGTTGATGGATTCGCGCATCACCCAGGCCATTTCCGGGCAGGCCAAAGGTTTTATGTACCTGACCAGGCTGTCTGAAACGGCCTTTGTGGGCGACATGTTCTCGTCCCTTTCGCAGATAGGCATCGTCACCAACAGCCAGGAAGGCAGCGCCAACTACGGCCTGCTGGAAATCAACACCACCTCGCGCATCGCGGACCAGGCCATCGCCAACAACGCCGACGCCACCACCATTCTTTTCAAGGGTTCACTGACCCTTGAAGAAGCGTTGAAAAAAGATCCCGAGGCCGTGGCCCGGCTGTTCGCGGCCAAGCTTGAAGGGCAGAGCTATTCGCCCTATTTCGAGCACAACTCGCACGTTGACGGCATCACCAAGGCCGGCATCTACGACGTATCGTACGAAACCGACGGCAGCGGAAACATTATCAAAGCCACCATCAACGGCAAGACGGCCAACATAGACAACGTGAACCGCCAGATCGGCATGTTCGACAACAAGGACCCCGCCGGCGGCATCATGCTGGACATCCACGACCTTACGCCCAACAAGACCTTTACCGGCCAGGTGGGCATCCGCGACGGCAAGGTTAACGAACTGCTGTCCATGATGCAGGGCACCGAAGGCTTTCTGGGTGAACGCGGCACCCTGAAGATCCTGGAGAAAAACTACCAGGGCATCATGGACAACATCGACAAGAAGATCCAGAAGGAAGACGAACGTCTGATCAAGTGGGAACGTACCACCCGCCTGCGCTTCGCCCGGCTGGAGGAAACGCTTTCCCGTTACAACAGCATCAACGAAGGGCTGAAAAGCCAGATTTCCCAGATGCAGAGCAGCACCAAAAAATAACCGCCGGCAACCGCGGAGTGCGCCTTGCATCCGCGCGGCGCTTTCAGGAATATTTTCGGAGAAACCATGCAAAAAGCCGCACACGCCTATCTGCAGGCCAAGGTCGCCACCACCAGCCCCGGCGACATCCTGATCATGCTGTATGACGGGGCCATCAATTTTCTGCAGAGCGCCAAAGAGCGCATCGCCGACGGCGATGTCGCGGGCAAGGGCATTTTGATTTCCAAGGCCCTGGATATCCTTAATGAGCTGGACAGTACCCTGAACCTGGAAAAAGGCGGCGATCTGGCCGTCAACCTGCATAACCTGTACTTTTTCTGCAACAGCCGTCTGCTTATGGCCAATCTGAAGAAAGACCCCAGGATTATCGACGAGGTAATCAAGGTGCTTTCAGGCCTGCGCAGCGCCTATGCGGAAATAAACGCCACGCCCGAAGGCATGGCCGCCGCCCGTGAAGCGGCCGCCAACCAGCATGCCAGAGCCGTGCAGCCGATTCGGCCCGGCGGACAACCGCAGGGGCCGGCGGCGGGCAAGGGGCCGCTTCCGGCCTCCGGCGCGGCGGCCATGCCCGGTGCCGGGGCGCGCGCCCGTACCTTGTACGCCAGACAGGCGGCGGATGTTTCCGCTTCCGGCGCGACGCCGGAGACGCCGGGGGAAGCCGCCCCGGTTTCCTTCGTACCAGAGGCGGCGGCCGCGTCTTTCGGGACCGCCTCGCCCGCTTCCCCCGCCGCGTCTTTGGGAGCAGCTTCGCCCGCCGCGTCGTCTCCTGCCTCCGCCGCGCCCGTTCCGGGCCTGGGCGGAGCTATAAGCGCCAACCAGTTCGCGGCCTATGCGGCGCGCCGCGCCGCCGCGCAGGGGGCGGCCCCCCAGTCCGTTCAGTCTCCCGCCGCCGCTTCGGCGTATGCCGCGCAGGCCCCGGCAGCAGCTTCACCCGCGTCCGGCGCCGCCGCGTCGGCTTCCGTTGCTCCGGCACCGGCGCAACAAGCTCCCGCCGTTCCGCCGCAAGCCGAAACGGAGCAGGCAACGCAGCCGCTTCTTTCGGCGCGGCCGGGCACGGGTTTTTCCCGCATGGCGGGTACCGAGCTGTACCGCAAATTCGCCGGCTAACCCGGAAGGGGTCCGGTTTGCCGTGATACTTCGTCAGGCTTCGTTTTTGCTTGGGGGGCAGGGCCAAAGAGCCCAGCCCGCCCTCGCAAAAACTCGCCTTCCTCGTCTGACGGCAAACCGGACCCCTTCCGGGAGGCTTTCCTGAGGGCTGAGTCTGAGAAAACGCAAGCAAATATGGGGTCAAGGGGGCGTGCCCCCTTGCGGGAGAGCGCGAGAGGGCGGAGCCCTCTCGCCGATTTTTGCCGCCAGCCACGTTTAGTGCGTCACGTGTCCTTCGCTGGTGGAGGTGATGCGCGCCACTTCCAGAACGTGTTCGACCTTGCGCAGCTTTTCCAGGACAAGCAGAAGCTGAGCCACGTCGGTCACCTCGATGACCATTTCGATTTCCGAGCGGCCGTCCACGGTGGAGCGTATGTGGCCCGAGTCTATGTTCACGTTGTTGGCGTCGAGCATGGCGGCTATCCTGGCCATGACGCCGCGCGTGTTGTGGCACAGCAGGCGGATGCGGGCCGGGAAGGGGGCTTCTTCCTTGTCCCTTCCTTCCCAGTACACGGGCAGCAGGCGTTCCGGCTCCATCTGGCTGATGGTGGGGCAGTCGGCGGTATGCACGGCCACGCCCCGGCCCCGGCTGATGTAGCCGACAATGGGGTCGCCGGGCACGGGGTTGCAGCACTTGGCAAAGCGCACCAGGATGTCGTCTATGCCCTTGATGCTGATGCTGTTGGCTTTTGATTCCGCATGGGTGGGGGCGTGCGCCGGCGCCGCTTCTTCCACGGCCGGGGCGGCGGCATCCTCCGCCGGCTTGGGGATGAGAAAGCTGAGCACCTTGCGCGGCGTGACGCGGGCGTAGCCCACGGCGGAGATCAAATCGTCCACGCTGGTGAATTTCAACTCCAGGGCCACCTTGAGCAGGGTGCCTTCCTTCAGGGCCTTCTGGATGTTGACGCCGTGCCGGCGTCCCTGTTTTTCCAGCATTTCCCGGCCAAGGGAGATGCTTCTGGCCCGCTCCTCGGTACGGATGAACTGCTGGACGCGGGTTCTGGCCTTGGCGGTTTTGACGAACTTGAGCCAGTCGCGGCTGGGATGGCGGTTGGGATCGGTGATGATCTCCACCGTGTCGCCGCTTTTAAGGGGGGAGGAAAGGGGGGTGAGCTTGCCGTTGACCTTGGCCCCGGCGCAGTGGTCGCCCACCTGGGTGTGGATCTGGTAGGCGAAATCCACGGGCGTGGCGTTTTCCGGCAGTTCTTTCACCGCGCCGCGCGGGGTGAAGACGTATATTTCGTCCTTGAACAGATCGAAGCGTAGCGAGCGCAGAAATTCGCGCGAGTCGCTCTCAAGCTTCGTCCAGTCCAGCATTTCGCGCAGCCAGGTAAACTGGCGCACATCCTTGGCCTTGACCCGGTCCTTTTCCTTGTACAGCCAGTGCGAGGCAAGGCCGTGCTCGGCCAGGCGGTCCATTTCCTCGCTGCGGATCTGCACCTCCATGCGTTCGCCTCTGGGGCCGATGACCGTGGTGTGCAGGCTTTGGTACATGTTGCCCTTGGGCATGGAAATGTAGTCTTTGAAGCGGCCGGGCACGGGCCGCCAGGCGGCGTGCACCAGGCCCAGCGCCGCGTAGCAGTCTTTAAGGTCGTCGACGATGGCGCGAAAGGCGATGATGTCGTGCATCTCGTCCAGCGAGACGTTCAGGGAATTCATCTTGCGGTAGATGCTGTAGATGTGCTTGATGCGCCCCTTGATGCGCGCCTTGATGCCGTTTTTGGCCAGGATTTCCTGCAAGGTCTTGATGACGGATTCGATATAGGCGGCGTCGTCGGCCTGGTGGCGGTCGATCCATTCGCGCACGTGGGCGTAAGCGTCGGGCGAAATGTAGCGAAAGCTCAGATCCTCCAGCTCCAGCTTGACGCGGTGAAGACCCAGGCGGTTGGCCAGCGGCGCATAGATGTCCATGGTTTCCTGGGCGATGCGGCGCTGTTTTTCCGGCTTCTGGAATTCCAGGGTGCGCATGTTGTGCAGGCGGTCGGCCAGTTTGACGAAGAGCACGCGCATGTCTTCGTTCATGGCCAGGATCATCTTGCGGATGTTTTCCGCCTGCTGCTCTTCCTTGCTGTCAAAGGTCAGCAGGCTGATCTTGGTCACCCCGTCGACGATGTCGGCCACGTCCTCGCCAAAGGACTCGTCGATTTCCTCTATGGTGGCCTTGGTGTCTTCCACCGTGTCGTGCAGCAGGCCGGCGGCCACGGAAGCCCCGTCCAGGCGCAACTCGCCCAGGGTGTAGGCCACGGCCAGGGGGTGGGAAAGGTACGGCTCGCCCGAAAGGCGCGTCTGTCCCGCATGCGCGGCCGCCGCGTACACATAGGCCTTGCGCACCAGTTCCACGTCTTCCGGGTGGTTTTCCGCCACCTTGTCGAGAATATCCTGAATACGAATCATAAAGTTTGGGGACTCCCTGGATAGTATTTCCAGGGGACTTCGTCCCCCGGGCCCTGGCGGGGCGCCTGCTCGGATGTGGCCCGCCCGCGCTTCGCGCGGCATGGGGCGAAGCCCCAATGCATACTTCGTTATGAAATGACTTCTACTGCGCTGTTATCATGTAGCGTTGCTCGTCCAGCGGCACCCACCATTTGTCGGTGTTGTGGAAGATGCCCGCCGGAGCGGGGTCTATGCCGCGGAAGCGTCTTTGCACCGCGGCCAGGGAGTAGGGCACGTACAGAAAGCAGTAGGGCTGTTCTTCGTACAGTATTTCCTGGAACCTGTCATATTCTCTTTTCCGCGTTTCCCGGTCAAAGGTGGAGCGGGCCGCTTCAAGGCAGGCGTCGACCTCTTTGTTCGCAAAGCCGATAAAGTTCAGCCCGCCGCCGATGCGGGAGGAATGCCACACGTCAAACGCGTCCGGATCCTGGGTGATGGTCCAGCCCAGGATCACCGCGTCAAAATAACCGGGATTGACAAACTGCTTGAGAAACGCCGCCCATTCCACTGTTCTGATTTTTACCTCAATCCCCAAAGACTGCAACTGGCTTTGTATGATGATGGCGGTTTTTATTCTTTGGTCGTTGCCCTGGTTGGTCAGCAGGGTAAAGGAGAACGGCCTGCCTTTTTTTCGCAGCGTTCCTTCGGGGTCTTGCTTCCATCCGGCTTCGGCCAGCAGGGACAGCGCCTTCTGAGGATCGTACGGGTAGGGCCGGATATGCGTGTTGTAGGCCCAGGTGCCGGGCTTGTACGGCCCGATGGTGGGCTCGCCCTGGCCCAGCAGGGCGCCCTTGATGATGTCGGCGGTATTTACGGCATAAGCAAGGGCGCGGCGCACGCGCACGTCGGAAAACAGCGGGCTTTTCAGGTTGTAGCCCATGTAGGTGTAGCTGGAACTGAGCGTGCGCCAGGTGGAGAATTCGTCGGTAAAGGCCTTATCCTTGGTCTGGTACAGATACTGCTGGGGGGTAAGGGAAGGCAGAACGTCAAGCTTGCCCGCTTTCAGTTCCAGAAACATGGTGGTGGCGTCAGGGATGATGCGATAGACCAGCCTGTCGATATAGGGCCTGCCTTCAAAGTACCGGGGATTGGAGGCAAGGGTCAGGCTGGCACCGTCCTGCCATTCGCGCAGGGTATACGGGCCGCAGCCCAGGGGTTTGCGGGCCAGGGGAGTGGTGCGCAGGTTTTGCCCTTCCAGAAGGTGTTTGGGCATAATGGCGCTCATCCAGGTGTTCAGGGCGCGGGGAAAAGGGTTTTCGTAGCGGACTTCAAAACTGTACCGGCCCGTTTTGACAAAGGATTTGATAACTTTGAAGTCCCCCGCATACGCAGTGGGCGTCTGGGGATCGATCATCATTTTGTAGGTGAATTCCACGTCGTCGGCGGTCAGTTCGTGGCCGTCCTCCCAGAAGATGCCCTTGCGCAAGGTAAAGCGCAGCAGCAGGCCGCCTTCCAGCACCTCGAATTTTTCCGCCGCCCAGGGGACGACCTCCAGGTTTTTGTCGTACTTCAGGGGCGCCACAAAAAACTGCCCGGCCACCTCGTGGGAAGGCGCGTCGGAAGAAAGGGCGGGCAGAAGGTTGGCGGGTTCGCCTAGCATGCCCATAAGCATGGAGTCGCCGTACGCGGGAGTGCCGGCCGCCGTTGACGGGCCGCCGGCTGTTTGCGCAAGGCCGTCCCGCGCCTGGGCGCAGCAAAACGCCGCGCACAGCAGGGCGGCGTGAAAAAAGAGGAAAAGGGCGCGCGGAAAACGCGGAACGTATGGGAACAAGAGGGATCGCCTCCTTTGCGGAACCTTCGGAGTGCCCGACAAGCCGGTTTCACGCGTATTTCCACAGGCTTTCAGGCATTCCCGCCAGTTTCTCAGACTGCTTTGCGAAAGGCAAGGAACTCCTTGCCGGCGGTACTGAAAAATATACCGGAAAGCGATAATAATTTCGTTGCCGCCCAAACGGATTGTGTGTATGCAGGTTCCTTCCGGCTAAGTAGGGTCCACGGAGTCGGACCGTCCCGGTATTTTTCGTAGCGGTCCGGTCGAATTTGGGGCAAGAAAAACGGGCTGGCTGCCACGGACCACGGAATCTTTGCACATTGCAATGTAAACGTTTTGGTGGCGCCACGGCCGCCGCGCGGATGCGCCGGAGCGTGGAATGTTATCCGCCGGGCGGCTGGGGCGCGGAATTTTGCCCGCCGCCGCGGGCCGGAGAAGGCCGGGCCGGTTTGTTGCCGGGGCCTTCCGGCGGGTTTGAGGAAAAGCGCCGGCCCGGCCTTTTACGGCCGCGATGGTCTTTACTTTTCTTAGGCCCTTGTGTGGGGTTGTCTTTTTGAGTATGTTGCTATTTTCATTGCTCCGGGTCTGCTTTCCCGGGGCATCTGAGTGCGACGGGGAATCCCGCGCGGCAGGACGGCATGGACGAAGGTTTGATACGAAGCACTCTTCAGGAATTCATCCACGACGCTATTCCTGAATATATAGTGGACAGCGCCCGTGACCTCGTTGCCGAGGGCGGGGTACAGAAGCTTGCCCTGAAAAAGGACGCCAGCTTCTGGGAGGTGGAAGGCAGCATCCAGGGCGAGGATTTCCAGATTTACAGCCCGCGCCTCACTCTTTCCACCAACGAAAGAGTCACGAACTACCACTGCAACTGCCCCGATTCCTTTTCCGGGGCCTGCCGCCATGTGGCGGCCACGGCTCTGAAGCTTCTCACTTCCCTTGAAGTGCGCACCGACAACGCGGAGCCTTCCCGGCCCCGCACGGACTGGCGCCAGACTTTCCGCTCGTTTTTTACCAATGAAATCGAGCCGGAAGCGGGCAAACACTACCTGATTCTGCGTTTTTATCCCGAGCCGGGCCGTCTGCAGGTGGCCTTTTTCCGGGGCAGGCAGAACAAATCGGGGCTTTCCACGGTTCATAACGAGATAACCCTTGAGCAGATCATCGCCTCGCCGGATATGGCGGAGCTTTCACCCACCCTGCCCAGGGTGGCGGCTTTGATCGGCCGGCACGAGGAATACCTGGGGCACCGCGTCACCATTCCCGACGGGCTGCTTACATGGTTTCTGTGGGCGGTGCGCAAGGAATATTACCTGTTCTGGAAGGATTCGGACAGCCCCTGCCGCATCGAGCAGCGCACCATGCAGTTGAAATTCCGCCCGGATTTTCAAGAAGACATGGGCCTTACCTTTGATGTGCTGCTGCACCGCGAGGGCAAGCCGCCCGTGCCCATTTCGGGAGCGGAGGCCACCTTCCACGGCCAGATGCCCCTGTGGGTGTGCTGGCAGCAAAGCTTTTTTCCGGTGTATTCCACCATCGACTCTTCCCTGGTGCAGGAACTTACCGCCAACCCGCTGGTCATTCCGCAGGACAGCATTTCGGAGTTTCTCGACCGGGTGTGGAGCCGTTTGCCGGCCTCTGCCCTGTATGGGCAGGAGGATTTTTTACGGCGCATGGAGCCGTATTTTGTGCCCGCGTCGTACAATCCCAAGCTGTTTCTGGACGAAGAAGGCAGCCTGCTTACCCTGCAGATCCAGAACGTGTACGAGACCATCCACGGCGAGTTCATCATGCCGGGGCCGAACCCGGACTTTCAGACGGGCAGCTATTCCTTTGAAGGCACCACCTATCTGGTGCGGCGGCAGCAGGAGGAAGAGGCGGCCCTTACCAACATGCTGCTGGAAATAAAATTCCAGCCCCGCAATTCGCGCATCTGGTTTCTGGAGCCGGAAGAAGCCATCACGTTTTTGCTCGATATCTACCCCAGGCTGGTGGAAAGCTACCGCGTATACGGCGAGTCGGCCCTGTCCCGCTACAAGGTGCGCCTGTCGCAGCCGGTCATCAGTGCCGAGGTGCGCACAGACGAAAAGGAAAAGTGGTTCAACCTCGACATCGACATCCAGTACGACGGGCAAAGCGTTCCCCTGGAAAAGATCTGGAAGGCCTGGACCCAGGGCAAGCGCTACGTGCAGCTTAAGGACGGCTCGTACAGCAGCCTGCCGGAGTCGTGGCTGGAGCGCATAGCCCACAAGTTGCAGGCGCTGGGCCTGGACCCTTCCAAGCCGCCCAAGCAGCAGTTCGCCCAGTTCGAGGCCCCGGTTCTTGACAATCTTCTGGACGATTTGCCCGGCACGGTGACCGATTCCTTCTGGGACACCCTGCGCGAGAAAATTCAGACATTCAGGGAAATCAAGGCGGTGCCGCCTCCGGAGGGACTCAAGGCCACCTTGCGCGGCTACCAGATGCAGGGGCTGGCCTACCTGAACTTTTTGAAGGAATACCGCTTCGGCGGGATTCTGGCGGACGAGATGGGCCTGGGCAAGACCGTGCAGACCCTTTCCTTCATCCAGCACATGGTCGAAAAGGGGGCCACCGCGCCCAACCTGATTGTGGTGCCCACCTCCGTTTTGCCCAACTGGGAGCGCGAGGCGGAAAAGTTTGTGCCTTCTTTGCGCCGCCTGACCATTTACGGTACCCGGCGCGAGGGCATGTTCAAAAAGATCAAGAAGTCCGACCTGGTGCTGACCACATACGCCTTGCTCCGCCGCGATCTGGAGGAACTGCAACAGTACGAGTTTAATACGATCATTCTTGATGAGGCGCAGAACATCAAGAACCCCAACACCATTACGGCCCGTTCGGTGCGCCACATCAAGGCGGACATGCGCCTGTGCCTTTCCGGCACGCCCATCGAAAACAACCTGTTCGAGCTCTGGTCCCTGTTCGAGTTCCTTATGCCGGGCTTTCTGGGGGCGCAGCACGCCTTCAAGCGCGGGGTGGTCAAACCCATCAGGGAAGGCGACAACGAAACCCTTTCCTTCCTGCGCACCCGCGTGCGTCCTTTTATCCTGCGGCGCACCAAGTCCGAGGTGGCCAAGGATCTGCCGCCCAAAATCGAGAACACCTATTTTTGCGGGCTGGCCGACGAGCAGGCGGAACTGTACGCCATGCTCGCCAAAAAGCTCAAGGAACAGGTGCTGAGTTCCGTGGACAAAAACGGCATCGCCAAAAGCCAGATGTCAATTCTTGACGCGCTGCTCAAGCTGCGCCAGATCTGCTGCCACCCGCGCCTGCTCAAACTGGATTTGCCCGGCGTCTCCACCAACCTGCCCTCGGGCAAGTTCGACGCCTTCAAGGACATGGTCACGGATATTGTGGAAGAAGGGCACCGCGTGCTGGTCTTTTCGCAGTTCGTGCAGATGTTGCACATCATCCGTTCGTGGCTGCAAATCAACGGCACGCCTTTCTGCTATCTGGACGGGGCCAGCAAGGACCGCTTCGATCAGGTGGACCGCTTCAACGACACCCCGGACATTCCCATTTTCCTGATCTCCCTGAAAGCCGGAGGCACGGGCCTGAACCTGACCAGCGCCGACTACGTCATCCACTACGACCCCTGGTGGAACCCGGCTGTGGAAAACCAGGCCACGGACCGCACCCACCGCATCGGGCAGACCCGCCAGGTGTTTTCTTACAAGTTGATCTGCCAGAACACCGTGGAAGAGAAGATCCTGGGTTTGCAGGACGCCAAAAAGGGCGTGGCGGAGTCCATCATCCCCGGCGCGGAAGCCTGGAAATCCCTTTCGCGCGAGGATCTGGAGATGCTTTTCGACGTATAGGGGCGGCTGTACGCAGCCGCCCCCGCTGGTTCGGCGGGCGGGTCCATCCCAACAGCCTCAAAGCGCGGTTTAACAACCGCGCTTCGTTATGATGACAAATCCCGCAAGGCCGGGGTTTGTAAAGGCACGCCCGCTTCGGCGCTTAACGGCGGCAATGAATGCCGCCTGCGCCTTTGCGGCGGGCTGTTGCCAAAGGGAACTTTGGCAACAGCCTCAAAGCGCGGTTTAACAACCGTGCTTCGTTATGATGACAAACCCCGCAAGGCCGGGGTTTGTAAAGGCACGCCCGCTTCGGCGCTTAACGGCGGCAATGAATGCCGCCTGCGCTTTTGCGGCGGGCTGTTGCCAAAGGGAACTTTGGCAACAGCCTCAAAGCGCGGTTTAACAACCGCGCTTTTTTTCGTCGTTTTTTTATTCATCTCTGGCAATTTAGGAAAAACTATATTATACGAATAATAAATCCAATTTTTCGCTGTTTCCACTGGATAATAGCGAATTATTGAATATTTATAAACCTATATAAATGGGGAGAGCCTTATGAAAAGACTGCTGTTTGGAATCGTTTGGGTGGCCGGGGCGGTACTGCTGGGTTCGGGGCTCATTTCCGCGGCGGAAAAACCGGTGCTGCCGGAGGCCACCGGGCAGGCTGTGGCGGATTACATCAGGGCGTCCCATATTCAGAACTGGGCTCTGGTTCCCGGCACCATAGCCATGCGCGAGGGCCGGATGCCGCACGGGGCGCTGCAGAACGTGCGCGCCAACGACATCGCCATGAAGGGTTTTGCGGCAAAGTCCGGCCCGATGCCGGACGGAACCATGATTGTGAAGGAAAACTTCAACGCGGACAGTGTATTGCAAGGATTTACCGTCATGTACAAAAAGACCGGGTATAACCCCGCAGCCGGGGACTATTTATGGGTCAGCCTGGGGCCGGATTTGCAGGTCAAAGCCGAGGGCAAGATTGCCGCGTGTATAGACTGCCACTCTTCAGCCGCCGGAGTGAAGGACTTCATCATTCTGAGCCCCCGTAAGTGAGATCTCCATAATCAGGGCAAGTAACGCGAATAGCCGCAGGCGAGCAACGCTCTCCCGCGGCTATTCGGCGGCAGGGATTTGAAGACAAATCCCGGTCGGCATTCACTTGCAATGCCCTATTTGAAGCGCTTTCCGGGTTTGTCCTCGTTGCGGCGGCGTTCTTCAAAACGAATCTGAACCTGTTCCTCGTCCTTGCCGCCCAGGCGCTCGATGGCGCCGATGAGCCAGCCGGGCATTTGCAGGGCGCTCAGGCGGTTCAGGATTTCCTCGGTGGACTCCTGCGGGACGATGAGCACGTAGCCTATGCCGCAGTTGAATATTTGCAGCATTTCCTGCCAGTCAAGATTGCCTTGTTCCCTCAGCCAGTTGAACACCGGGGGAATGTCCCAGCTGCCGAAGCGTATGTCGGCCTTGACCTGGGCGGGCAAAGCGCGGGGAATGTTGTCGTAGAAGCCGCCGCCGGTGATATGCACCATGCCGCTGATGGTGAAGTCGCGCATGAGGTTGCGTACGCAATCCACATAGATGGTGGTGGGGGCGAGCAGAACCTCGCGCACGGTTTTTTCCGTGCCGGGCATGATGTCGTCGCCGCTCAGGCCGCTTTGCTTCAGAAGTTTGCGGATCAGCGAGTAGCCGTTGGCGTGGGGGCCGGAAGAGGCGATGCCGATTACCGCGTCGCCTACCTTGACGGATGAGCCGTCCACAATGGCGGCGTTGCCGATGATGCCCACGCAAAAGCCCGCCAGATCATATTCGCCGGGGCTGTACATGTCGGGCATTTCGGCTGTTTCTCCTCCCAAAAGGGCGCAACCGGCCTGTTTGCAGCCTTCCGCCACTCCGGCGATGACGCTTTCCGCCACAGATACGTCCAGCTTGCCCGTTGCAAAATAATCAAGGAAAAAAAGCGGCTTCGCTCCCTGGACCAGGATGTCGTTGGCGCTCATGGCCACCAGGTCGATACCGACAGTGGCGTGATGGTTGTATTCAAAGGCCAGCTTGAGTTTTGTGCCCACACCGTCAGTGGAGGCCACCAGGACCGGCGCTTCCATATTGTCGATATCGGGTTTGTACAGGCCGCCGAATCCGCCTATATCGGACAGCACTCCGTGGGTATGCGTCTGCGCCACCAGTTTTTTGATGCGCGAAACCAACTCGTTGCCGGCGTTGATGTCGACGCCCGCCTCGGTATAGGCTTTTGCGCGGGGCGATGCGAGGGGTGTGGACATGGAAGGCGGCTCCTTTTAATGCTCTTGAAGCAAATGTGAAAGGCTCTTGACCCGTATTGCTGTGTCCGCTCTTGCGGTGTATGCATAGGAAGACGGCGTGGGCCTGCGGCGCGGGTTCCGGCCGTGCGGATTCTGTGTGGACTCTACCGCAATCGAGCTAAATATGATAGCCACTTTATCTCGACTTCGCAAGAGAGAAACGGGCGCAACGCGCTACGGAAGACTCCGGCAGCTTATCCCCACCATTGTTTTCGCGCTGGCCTGCGGCTTTTTGCCGTCCCTGCCGGGAAGCGCCGCCGTCAGCATGCAGACGGGGGACAGCTCCACCAGCATTGACGGCGCGGACGACGGTTCGGCCGTGTTCGGCGGTTCGCGGCCCGGGGATTCCGCGCGGGCGGGCGGACAGCCCGCCGGAACGGGGCAGGGGGATGATTCGGTCATGCGCACGCCGCCGCGTTCCAATGCTTCTTCCGGCGGGACGTATGCCGATCCCCCCGGCGTTGTGGTGACGCCGGAAATCTATGTGGGTCCGGGCTGGCACGGAGGGTCGTACTACCCCCCTTCGCCCCGGCCCGGTCCCAGGCCGTATCCGCCGCCGCCGGGATTTACCCCCGGTCCTGGACCTCATCCGGGACCCAAGCCGTATCCTCCGCCGCCGGGACCCAAGCCATATCCTCCACCTCCGGGATTTAGCCCCGGGAGCGGCCAGGGAGGGAAGCCCTCCAATCAGGGCTACGGGCGGCCGGACTTTTCCCGGCAGCGTCCCCAGGAACTGCATCCCGGACCGGATTTTTCCCGTTTCTGGCGGTAAGGCGGGTCAAGGGCTTTTGGCGGATGCCGCCTCAGGGGTTGAAGACGTTTGCTCAGGAAGATACGTTTTTCGGGAGAGATATGATCCTCGTCTATACAGGTAACGGCAAGGGAAAAACCTCGGCCTGCGTGGGGCAGGCTGTGCGCGCTTACGGCCAGGGTATGGCCGTGGCCTTTGCGCAGTTTATGAAACGCCCCGGCCAGGCCGGGGAGCAAAAGGTGTTGCAATCTTTGCTTGGCGGCGGTTTCAACGCCGGGGGCGAGGGTTTTTTCCGTAAGGAGGAAGACCGCCCCCGGCATCGCGAGGCCGCTCTCGCCGTGTGGCGTTGGGCCGTGGAGCAGGCGGGGCGCGTTGATATGCTGGTGCTGGACGAGGCCCTGTACGCCCTTGGGAGCGGATTGCTTGAGGAAGGGGAACTGCGCGCCGTCATGCAGGCCGTCCGCGGCCGGGAGGGGCACCTGGTGCTTTCCGGAAGGGGGCTGCCGGACTGGCTGGCGGCGGAGGCGGACCTTGTTACCGAGATGAGGGAAATCAAGCATCCCTATGCCGCCTTGGGCGGGCCGGTGCGCGGCATAGAATTTTAGAGCCAAACCGCCTTTTGGCGCAACAAAACCGCCCAGTAAGCGGGATGAGCCATGTTTGGGCCTTGCCTCTCGCGGAGGTTTACCGTACATGAATGGCCTTGCGGCCGCTGTCCTTTCGGCGGGCGGCCCTTTGGCGGAGCGTAGCGCAGCTTGGTAGCGCGCCTGCTTTGGGAGCAGGATGTCGCAGGTTCGAATCCTGTCGCTCCGACCAGAAACAAGTACAGCAGCCCACCCCAGTGAATGGGGCGGGCTGCTTTTGTTTGTTCTGTCCTGTCGCCGCTCTTGTGCGATTATGCCCGCGTGGATCCATGCGCTTTTGCGGGTGCAAGCATATGGTCGGCGCAGGGCGCGCCCTCTTCATTCAGGGGGCCGCCTTCCACCGGAGCTTCCCCGTTAAGGACCGCTTCGGCGCGCTTCATATCCAGGGCGCCCTCCGACCGCGCAATGGCGACGGTGGCGACACAGTTGCCGATAAGGTTGGTGACGGCCCGCACCTCGTTGAGAATGCGGTCGATGCCGATGACCAGGGCCATGCCCGCGACCGGAATGAAGCTTGTGGAGGAAAGGGTCGCCGCCAGCGCGACCAGCGCCGCCCCGGCGACGCCGGCTCCGCCCTTGGAGGTAAGCATCAGAATGGCAAGCAGGCCGAGCTGCTGGCCCAGGCTGAGATGGATGTTCATGGCCTGGGCGATGAACATCGAGGCCATGGTCAGGTAAATGGCCGCGCCGTCCAGGTTGAAGGAATACCCTGTCGGAAGCACAAGGCCGACAATGGACTTGCGGCAGCCGAGAGCTTCAAGCTTTTCCATGATGCGGGGCAGCACGGCTTCCGTGCTGGCCGTGCCCAGGACGATGAAGATTTCTTCCTTTATGTAGCAGATAAGCCGCCACAAGTTGATGCCCGATCGCCAGGAAATGGTTCCCAGGACCAGCACGACAAACAGGCCGGTGGTGATATACAGGCAGGCCACCAACTTGCCCAACTGGGCCAGGGTGCCGATGCCGTACCTGCCCACGGTGAAGGCTATGGCGCCGAAAGCTCCGATGGGAGCAAGCCTCATGACTATGTTCACCACGCCGAGCAGGGCGTGGCCGAAACGTTCAAGCGTGGCAAGAAGGGGCTTGCTCTTTTCTCCCATGGCGGAGAGGCTGATGCCGAACAGTACGGAAAAGAGCAGCACCTGCAAGATATTGCCCTGGGCAAAAGCGCCCACGGCGCTGCTGGGAATGATGCCCGATATGAATTGTATTGTGGTCTGGGCTTTTGCCGCGGCGAACCTGCCGGCGTCCATGGTTTGCGGATCGGCGTTGATGCCCGCGCCGGGCTGGATGTAATTGACCACGACAAGCCCGATGATCAGGGCCAGGCTGGAGACGATTTCAAAATAAATAAGCGTCTTGCCGCCGACACGGCCGACCGCTTTCAGGTTTTCCATCCCGGCGATGCCCACCGTCACGGTGCAAAAGATGACCGGGGTGATGATCATCTTGATCAAGTTGATGAAGCCGTCGCCCAGCGGTTTAAGCTTTACCCCGATGGCGGGGTCAAGAAAGCCCACAAGCACGCCAAGCGCAAGTCCCACCAAGACCTGAAAATACAACGAAGTGTAAATGGGCTTTTTCATACGGCACCAGCCTTAAATGCTTTTATAGCCACGCCGTGGACTTTCGCGTGGCCTGCGAAGCCGATAAACATGCTTGCTCCTGAGTCTGTTACGCCAAATGCGCCATGAAATGATTTTCATACCGGAAGGGGATCCGGCGGTCCACGCCGTGTGGACCGCCAAACGGCGCCACACGGCCCCACGTCATGTCGGAGCCTTTTCTTTTTCGTAAGAGAAACGCTCCGCAGGGATTCGCCAGCGTTCCCCGCTGCAAGACGTCCGCCCGGCCGCGGATTTTTCCGCCGCAAGCGGGTATCCTGTGCGCAAGCCGCTCCAAGACATTCAGGCTCAGACCTCATCGTTTTTGGGCCGCGGGCCCAAAAAGATTAGGGGTGAGCCTGTAAAAGAAAAAAATATTAGCCGGATTTGTGAAAACGGCACTGCACATGACGTCTTGTGAAGTGTA
>JAVBTB010000058.1:0-21592 GCA_031556355.1 Desulfovibrio sp.
GGGGTGTTACGAGAGATGGCCGCAGAAGATTCAGATTCCCTTTTCGAAGCAATCCGGGCAGCCTTTGCCCGGATCACTTCTGAGAATGCAAAAGGCTGGTTTGAAAGTTGTGGGTATTTTCAATTTTAAAATGCTCTAAGGCGTGGCCGGTTTTTCCGTATCGCCGGAAGTTCTTTCGGAGGCGGGGGGCGTCTCCGTATCCGGCTGGGACGGTACATCCACAGCGGCGCCAGTACCTGCCTCAGGGGCTTTTTCCTCTTTGACGGCGGGTTCCGGCGTATCGCTCGTTTTATCGGAGCTGGAATCCGGGGTGGCCGCTTCTTCCGCCTTGGGCGGGACAGCGGCAGGGGTATCCGGTTGCCCCGGTTCTGTGGCAGCTCCCTCAGGGGCAACGGACGGCTCGGGCCGGGTTGCGCCCTGCGGCGCTACGGAAGGTTCCGGTTGTGTTCCGGCATCCGGGGCGGCGCTTTCTTCCGGTTTTGCGGTATCAGGCGCGGAACCGGGGGTTTCCTGCCCTCCTTCCGGCTTGGGCGCTTCAGGTTTGGATGCATCCTGAGGCTTGTCCCCTGTCTCTGCGGGTGCAGTCTCCGGCTGCTGCGCGCCTGTCCCCTCCGGCGCGGTTTCCGGCTGCCGCGCGCCTGCTTCCACAGGCGTGCCTTCCTGTACGGGGGCCGTTTCAGAGGGCAGGGCCGGACACGCCAGAAGCAGGCGTTCGCTGGTTTCCAGCCATTGTTTGTGTACCTCGGTAAAGCAGGCCGGGCGGTCCTGCCAGGCATCCCAGTCCTTTTTCCGGATGGCGAGTATGGTTTTTCCCTGGGCGGCATCCGCCGCTACCACGGCGAGATCGTTGGTTTCCTTGATGTTCTTTCCGACATAGTAGGTATAGGTGCCGCCGTAGTCCTTGTAGGAGACGGCGGTATAGCCCTTGTCCATGTACGTGCGCAGGATCTGCGCCTGTGCTTTGGGGCTGAGTACGGCGTTAAAGGCGGGCGCGGCCAGATTGTTCAGGGGAAAAGCGAGCGCTGTGGCAATAAAGGCGAGCATCAGCAGCACGCCTTCCGGGCGGGAGCTTTTCAGTACCAGCCAGAGCAGGAAGGCGGACAGGATGACCGCCGCGGCTACCGCGAAAAATCCGGTGTTGAAGGAAAGCTGCCAGTCCGGCACGCCCTTGATCGCCGGCATGGGGAGAACGCCGAAGAGCATCAGGGACGCAACCAGCAAGGTGATGCCGCACAGCAGGTAAAAGAAGGCCAGGGTATGGCGGAACCCTGCCGCCCGTTTGCCCGAAAGCTGTAAGGCGGCCCGCCCGATAATCAGGGCAAAGGCCGGCAGCGCGGGCAGCATGTACACGTGTATCTTGCCGCTGAGGGCGGAGAGCAGCGCCAGGGAAGCTATGACCATGCACCACAGAAAGGCAAGCCCTTCCGCCGCGGGCGTGCGCGAGGCGGCAATGGCGGAGCGCATGTTTTTGCCGAAAATTTTCGTCCAGGGCACGAAAAAGACGATCAGCGCCCAAGGCAGCAGCATGAGCGGCACCCGCACCAGATAGTAGTGCCAGGGTTCCTTGTGATGGAAGGTGTCCAAGGCCCGCTCAATGATCTGTTTCTTCAGGATGGTATCCAGCAGAAAGGTGAAATCGCCTTGCTGCATGTATACGGCTCCGGCCCAGGCTCCGATGATGGCCGCCGCGGCTATGAGTCCGGCCAGCATATCCCGGCTGAACAGGCGCAGGGGCGTGCCCCGCCAGAGCAGGAAAAGAATGATCGAGGCCAGGGGCAGGGCGATGCCCAGGGGCCCCTTGGTCAGGGTGGCAAGAGCGGCGAGGGCGAAGCCGATGACCGCCCAGAACACCGAGCGGGGGCGCACGATGGCCTGATACAGGGCCACGTGGCTGCCCACGATAAGGGCGGAAAAGAGCAGATCCATGCGGGCGTAGTGAATAATGCCCATGGTGTAGCCAAGGGTCAGCAGCACAATACCCGAGGCCAGCACCCCGCGCCCGTCGAAACGGGCCACGAGCCGCCCCATCACCAGGGTTGACCACAGATAGAGTACCGCGGAAAGGGCCGCCCCGGCAAAATGGAGCAGGGGACCGTCTGTACGCAGCAGTTCGTAGAGTCCCCGCAGAAACCAGAAGTACAGGGGGGGCTTGTCCGGATAGGGCTGCCCGTTCAGTTCGAGGATGATACCCTTGCCGTGGAGCAGCAGGTTCCGGAATGCGTCGGCGTGGCGGATCTCGTCGGAATACCAGAGATCGCGGGCATTGAGGGAAAATATCGTCTGGGCGACCAGCAGCAGCGTCAGGGGCAGAATGGGCATCAGGGCCAGGGCATTGAACAGCCGCGAGCCCACGCTGGGCGGATCGGTCTGGGGAACCGCCAGGACCGGGTGGGAGCGGAAGAACGACGGGGAATCCGCCGTGGCGGCTGCGCCCGGTTTAGCCGTGGCGGTATCTTTGGGCGTCTGCGGCGTGTCCTTTTTCCTGCCAAGGCCGAAAAACGGCTTTTTCCCGGCAGGTTTGGATGCCGTGGGTTTTTCCGCAGCGGGTTTTTCCCCGGCGGCTCTTGCGGCGGCGGCCTCTTCGTCGGCGAGGCGCAGGCTTTCCTTCTTTGCGGCGGAAGCGGCTTCGGCCTTGGCCCGGACCGCGGCGGCCACAGCTTCCGTTCTGGCGGCGGCTTCGGCGGCCTTGCGTGCGGCCTCGGCTTCGGCTGCGGCGGCAGCGGCTCGTGCGGCTGCTGCTGTTGCAGCGGCGGCTTTGGCGGCGGCATCCGCCGCTGCCGCTTCCGCTGCTGCGCTTTTTATCGCGGCTTCGGCATCCGCGGGCGCGTCGATGTCAGGCGTTCCGCCCATGGCTGCGGGCGCTTGCGCATACGTGCCTTCCATTGCCGGAGATTCCGGGCCTGCCGGTTCCCCGGGTTTGGAAGCAGCATCGGCGGAAGCGCTGTCGGGCGGGGATACAAGCACAAAGTCGGGTTCGGGGCGTTGCTCGGCCCCGGCAGCGCCGGCCGCTCGCGCAAGGGGTGAAGCGGGCTGCATGTAGGCAGGCAGACCCGAAGTCTGTTTCGCAGGTGTGTCGGCTCCAGAAGAGGAGGGCTGGGAGCCTTCAGGCAAAGAGCCGTTCGAAGGAGAGTCCGGGGGTGTGTTCATACGCGTTCTCGCAGGCAGAAGTAATAAATAATCAACCCGACAAGGGTTCCCGCAACCATGCCTCCGGCCAGATCGGTCAGATGGTGCATACTCAGATAGATGCGCGAAAAGCCGACCAGAGCGACCACAAGGCCCATAAGCAGTGAAAAGGCGAAGCTGTTCCGGAAAACCGCGAGAGGAGCGACGCTCCCGACGATTTCCGTGGTGTGTCCGGAGGGGAAAGAATGGTTGCCGTGCTCCAGGGTGAAGGGCTCGTAGCCGATACCGAGCAGGGCGGACATGGGCCGGGGTTTGCCCACGGCCATTTTGCACAGCCGGACCAGAAGAAAGGAAATGATAATCTGGGCTGCCAGATACACCAGCACAAGACGCACAAGGCTTTTGTCGCCCGCGCGCAACCCTCTGATCATGAAGTATCCATACAGGGCGTAGAAGCAGGGGTTTGCCCCATAGGTCACGATTTCCATAAAAACCGTGAGCCCGGGATACCGGGGCCGCAGATCCATAAAGTACTGCGCGAGGGTGTTGCCTGTGCCCAGAGTCAGGGCGAGTATACCCATGAGGATGGCGAGGGGAGCCAGGCAGAGCAGGTGATGCCGCCAGGGGTAGCTTCGCAAGACAGCGGAGAAAGGCAGACGCGCGCCGGAACCGGGAATTGTCCCTGTCGGGCCGCAGCAGTTTTGCAAAGTGGCAAGAAATGACTGGCGCATCGCGGGAGTATAGAGGGAAAGCCTCGGAAAGGAAAGGGCGGGAATGCCATCTGTCTTGCCGCCTGCGCCCGTACAGTGCCGTCCACAACGCGGAGAGCTTCCCCGGCATCAGGTAGAGGGAAGCGGAACCATCCGGGCTTACTCCGTGCGTTCCGGTTCCTGCACTTCCCGCAGAAAATCCTCCAGCCCGCGCGTGTACTCCCCTATACTTTCCCTGAAGCCGGTGTTGTGCGAGCCGCGCAGTTCCAGAAAGCGCTTAGGTCCGGCGTAGCCGTCATAGAGCCTGCGTCCGAGGCGGTAGCTGATGACTTCATCGTCAGGGCTGTGCACAACCAGCAGGGGAACCCGCACCTTGGCAAGGTTGCCGGGCGTGTCGTAGTCCTGCGGAAGAAACAGGCGGACCGGCAGCCAGGGGAACATGTCGCTGGCCACGTCGTACAGGCGGGTGAAGGTGGATTCCAGAATCAGGGCGCGCGGCGGGGTACGGGCAGCTTGGGCGGCGGCCACGCCCCCTCCCAGGGAACGCCCGAAAATGACAATGCGGCCGGGCGTGAATCCTTTGGTTTCCGTCAGCCATTTCCAGGCCGCCGCGGCATCCAGGAGCGTGCCGTTGACCGAAGGTTCGCCCGTGCTCTGCCCGAAGCCCCGGTAATCGATAATAAGTTGGGAAAACCCCAGTTTATGGAATATGGCGATGGAATCAAGGCGGTGGGAAATGTTGCCGGCATTGCCGTGAAAAAAGAGCAGGGCGCATCCCGAGGCGGGCTTTCCGGCATCGTCCCCGGCCGGAATGAACCAACCGGCGATATGCTCCCCATCCTGCGTGGCGATACGGACGTCCTCGTAAGGCAGTTGTATGGCTGCCGGGGTGAGGGATATTTCCTTTACCGGGTAAAAGGGAAGCGAGGTGCAGCCGGCAAGGCCCACAGTAAACAAAGCGGCAAGCATTTTCAGGCGGCGTCGCATACGAACCCCCGCGAGCGGACATGGCGGGCGCGGAATCGGGCCTAAAACTGTTGATACACCTCAATACGCGGACGCAGAGTGCGGCCCGCATCGCACTTGAGATACGTTTTTCACATCGCGGGAGCGTTATTGGCCGGGTGACCTTTGCAGCCCTGGTTTGCTGTCCCCTGCCGGGTGTGGGTGGAGCCCACATCAGATCAGGATGGCTTCGACAAAGAAAAGAAGAGGCGCAAAGTTATTTCGCCACCTTGCTCCTGCGGTACTGGACATATGCGTCGCGCGTGGCGGAATACGGCTCAATGGCCGAACGCTTCATTTCGTCGTAGAGATCAAGAATATCGTCAAGTTCGTTGAAGGTTCTGCCCGCTGAAAGGCCGAGGCTGAGTTCCCAGGGGGAGACGTAGGTGATGGGGTCCAGGAAGTGGTCGCCCACCTTGCCCACGCTGTCGCGTGCCGTGCTGGGGCCGAGCAGGGGCCAGACAATGTAGAACCCTTCGCCCATGCCCCACACCCCGAAGGTCTGGCCGAGGTCTTCCGCATCAACCGGTACGATGGGCTTGTGGCTTTTGGCAACATCGAAGAACCCGCCCAGGCCCGCCGTGGTGTTCAGCACAAAGCGGGACATTTCAACCCCCGCAGCCTTACCTTTGCCCTGAAGCAGGTTGTTCACGAAACGCACGGGAAACAGCAGGTTGCGGAACATGTTCTTCAGACCGGTGCGCAGAAAGCGGGGCGTGACGTAGGCGTACCCCTTGTAAGCCGGGCGGGCGACATAGTCGAGCATGGCGTCGTTGAATACAAAAACGCCTCTGTTCCAGGACTCCAGAGGATCGGGCACCACGGGCGCCACCGCGTCCAGATAATTGTCGTCGTCATCCAGAGAGGGGGCGGCCGCAAAAGAGGCATTACCCGCAAAAAGCAGCAGGCAGGCGACGGCGCAGAGAAGCAGAACGTTTTTTTTCATTATTTTGTCGCAGGTTGGGTTTTGTTATTGGCGCGTACGGCCAAGGCCTTTGCCTGCACCTGCTTGATAAGCTGTTCCGCATCCTCTCTGGCGAGCAGATCCTGGAACTGGGAGCGGTAGTTCTGGACCATGCTCACGCCTTCGATGAGCACGTCATAGACCACCCAGTGGGATTTCTTGAGCATGCGGTATGCCACCGGCACGGGTTTGCCTTTGATGTTGACGGTGGTGCTGATTTCCACCTTGTCTCCGGCCTTGCTGCTGGTTTCGCCCGTATAGGAGACGGTTTCGCCGTTATAGCCGTCCAGTTTTTCGAGATATGACTCGCGCAGCAGCGTGGTAAAGGCCTCGGTGAAGCGCTTTTTTTGATCGTTGGAAAAGTTTTTCCAGTTGGGGCCTACGGTTCTGGCGGAAAGTTCGTCAAAGTCGAAAAGGCGCTGGATGATGCCTTCCACCTTGGCCAGCACGGCGTCTCGGGTCGCCGGGTTTTTGAGTTCCGGGTTGTCCAGTTCGTCAAGGACGGCGTTAACTGTCTTTTCAAGTTGGGCGCGCGCTTCCGACGTGGCCGCCTGGGCGGGCGAAAGAGACAGGGACAGCACGAACAGCGGGGTCAGAAAAACAGGAAGAACACGCTGCAAAAGAACGCATATTTGCTGGCTGGGCATTATTTTACTCCTCCAAATACATACTTGCTGATCAGGGCTTCGATGTCCACCGCGGATTCCGTATCGGTTATTTCGTCATCGTTAGCCAGCAGGGTGGCCGAACTGCCGCTGGAGAGGCTGATGTACTTGTCGCCGATAAGGCCGCTGGTCTTGACCGAGGCGATGGCGTCGTCGCTGAGTTTGACCCCGTTGTTTATGAGCAGGGTAACCTCGGCGCGGTAATCGTCGGCGAGCGTGATGCCGGAGACTTTGCCCACGGGCACCCCGGCTATTTCAACGCTGGCCCCCACTTTCAACCCGGTAATGGACGTGAAACGGGCGGAGAGAGAATAGCCGTTTTTGCCGAAAACTTCCATCTTGCCGAGTTTGACGGTCATATACGCAAGGCACAAGAGGCCCACAAGCACAAAAATGCCGACGGAAAATTCAAGAGAATACTTTTTCATGCGTTGCAACCTTCGCGCCGGAGAACGCACACATCGTCCCCGGGGTTGGGATGTTCCGGGTTTTTCCCGAAGGGAAGCCGCCAGGAAGAACTACACCGGTATAACCGGTTATCCGCGTGCCCACCAACTGTCAAGGGCCTCGTGCATGGCTGCACGGGTGGCGTCGGACAGGGAGATGCGCGGATCTTCATGCTCTTCCCGGCGCATGGATTTGCGCTCAAGAAACTGCCGCAGGTACGGATCCTGCGTGTTCTGCAGGCCCGCCAGATCGCCGCTGTAGGCAATCGTCTTGTTGTACAGCACAATGACGTGGTCGGCGATGGCCTTGACGCTGGACATGTCGTGGCTGACGGACACTATGGTCATGTCCGGAAAGCGCTCCTTCATGGCCAGCAGCAGTTCGTCCATCTGGGCCGCGCTGATGGGGTCGAGGCCCGAGGTCGGCTCGTCGCACAGCAGAATGGGCGGGTCGGTGACCATGGCCCGCGCAAGGCCCGCGCGCTTGCGCATGCCGCCGGAAAGTTCTGTGGGATAATAGTCGGCAAAGTCGGCGAGCCCCACCAGGGCCAGCTTGTGCAGCACTATTTCCCTGACAATAGAGGGGGAAAGGTGCGTATGCTCCTTCAGCGGCAGTCCGACGTTCTCTCCGACGGTCAGGGAACCGAGAAGCGCGCCGTCCTGGAACAGTACGCCCATGCGCCTGCGAATACGCCGGAATTCTTTGTGCGGCAGGGAAAAAATATCGCGGCCTCCCAGAATGATCCTGCCCGCCATGGGCCGGGAAAGACCGATGATGTGCCGCAGCAGGGTGGACTTGCCGCCGCCCGATCCTCCGAGGATGACGGAGATGCGCCCGCCCGGGAGTATGGCGGTGACGTTTTCCAGCACCACGGTTTCGCCGTAGCCGAGGCGGAGGTTGTCCAGTTCTATGTTCCAGGTGCTTTGCATGGCGGTTACAGCAGAAAGGAAGTGAGGACGTAGTCGGCGACGAGCAGCAGCACGCAGGAAAGCACCACCGCCGAGGTGGTGGCGTTGCTGACCGCTTCGGGCCCCATGCCGTCGCGGCGCATGTGGGCGAAATAGCCCTTGTAGCAACTGACCACAACTACCACCAGCGCGAACACGATCGCCTTGGCAAAGCATCCGGAGATGTCGGTCCAGACCACGCTGGATTCGATGCGGTAGAAGTAGACGCCTTGGTTGATGCCGAGCAGCAGCACCCCGGTGACATAGCCCCCGAGGATGCCGATAACGCAGAATATGGCGGTGAGCAGGGGGAAGGCGATGAGCGACGCGGTGATGCGCGGGGAGACCAGGTAGCCCATGGAGTTGATGTCCATGACTTCCAGGGCGTCTATCTGGTCGGTAATGCGCATGACGCCGATTTCCGCGGCCATGGCGGAACCCGCCCGGCCCGTGATCATAATGGCCGTAAGCACGGGGCCGAGTTCGCGGATCAGGGTAAGGGCGACGGCGGAGCCGAGCAGGCCTTCGGAACCGAATTTGGTGAGGGTATAATAGCCCTGCAGGCCGAGAACCATGCCTGTGAACAGGGCGATAAGGGCGATGAGAAAAAAGGAACTGGCCCCGATGATATACATCTGCCTGACGACTTTGGGGATCTGCCCGACAGAGGAGAACATGTGCTGTACGCCATGCAGCAGAAACAGCATCATGGCCCCCATTTCCGAAATAAAGGAAAGGGTCAGTCTGCCGAGATGCGCTATCGGGTCGGTAAGGGCGAAAGGTTTTTGTTGCATGATCCGTCACAAATGCCGCTGTGGCGCGAGTGCCCCGGAACCGGCACATAGCACGGCATATGGCGGGGGGTAATGAAGTTTACTATGCTTTTCCCATAATTATGTCAAACGGAGTGGACGGTGAAGAATGCAAGCCGCCCGCAGGATCACCGCGCGGGAGCCCGGGAGCGCAGGATGGGCTGTGGGAGTTTTTGTGCCGTCATTTGCTTTTTCATTTTGAGGGCTTCTTCCACAGTGCCGCGAAAGCTTACCAGAGTTCTGTACCATGTTGCGCCGTTCTCCACGCTTTTTTCCGTGCGGGCTTTGTAGCCCAGTTTTTTCAGCTTGGCCGCCTGGGCGTCGGACGAGGCGGTGTCCTTGTGCGCGCCGAGCTGGTACACGAAGTCGAAGGTATTGGGCGCGGGTTTTGCGGGCTCTTCAGGCTTGGCAGGCGCGGGTTTGTCCGCAGGTTGCGGTTTGGCGGCGGCGGTGCCGCGAGCGGCGGAGCCCGTCTTCAGGGAGTTGCGGAATTCAAGTTCGTCCGGGGTAAGGACGTCATTGCCGCCATGGTCCTCAGCGGCCTGGGGCGTCCCCTTGGGCGCCGCCGGGGGATCCTGGGCGGAGATGACCTGGGGAGGCTGCCCCGGCTTGCCGTGCGGCATGATGCGCTCCAGTTCCGGGATGCGGCTTTCCGGAGTGTAGCCGCGCCCGAGAATGATGCCCAGAATGAACACCCATACCAGCGCCACGCAGAGCAAAAGCCCGCTGCTGATAAACGCGGGAATGCTGAGGGAGATCGTGACGGTCCTCTTGCCGGAGGACCGGTTTCCGGGAAACTGCGCGCGTTCGGATGTGTTCATATCCCTGTTCCAATTGAAGATCCTGAAAATAGCGGTGCTGCATTGCGGCGCGGCGTTCTGCCGCGCTTTCCGGGCTACATGCTGTCCGGGGCGGAAACGCCGAGGAGAGCCAGCCCGTTTTTGAGCGCCTGCGCCACAGCCCGCAACAGGCGCAGACGGGCGGAGGTCAGGGCCGGGTTGTTCGCGTCAAGAATCTGGTGCGCCGCGTAATAGTGGTGCAGCACCCCGGCAAGCTCCATCAAATAGTAGCTGATGAAATGCGGGGCGAGGTTCGCGGCGGCGTCTTCCGCGACTTGCGGAAATCTGTCCAGCAGACGGAGCAGGTCGAGTTCCGCGCTTTCCACAAGCAGAGCGAGGTCCGCGTCGTTGCCGGCGCGGGCCGCCGCATCGATGCCGCGTTCCGCCGCCCGGCGGTGCAGGGCTTCCACCCTGGCATGAGCATACTGCACGTAATAGACCGGATTGTCCATGGTACGCTGCTTCACCAGGGCAAGGTCAAAGTCGAGCTTGCTGTCGCTTTTGCGTGAAAGGAACATGAACCGCGCGGCGTCCGTGCCCACTTCCTGCAGGACGTCAGCCAGGGTTTCAAAGGTGCCCGCCCTGGTGGACATGGCGATCTGCTCGCCTTCGCGCAGCAGGTTCACAAGCTGCACCAGAATAACCTCAAACGCGCTTTGCTGCTGCCCGAGTGCGGCTATGGCCGCGCGCATGCGGGGAATGTAGCCGTGGTGATCCGCCCCCCAGACGTCGATAACCAGATCAAAGCCGCGCGCGTACTTGTCCGCGTGGTAGGCAATGTCCGAGGCAAAGTAGGTGAGGGAACCGTCGGACTTGCGCAGCACGCGGTTTTTGTCGTCGCCGAAGGCGGTGGTGTTGAACCACAGCGCGCCGTCTTCTTCAAAGGCGTGGCCTGTCCCGCGCAGCATGGCCAGGGTTTTTTCCACGCTACCGCGCTCCACAAGGCCGCGTTCGGAAAACCACACGTCGTGGGTAACCTGAAAGTCGGCCAGATCCTGCCGGATGCCGTCAAAAATGACCTTCATGCCGTATTCGTAGCAGGCGTCGATGCCATCCGCCTCGGGCAGGCCGGTCAGCGCCGGATTCGCCGCCAGCATGTCGCGGGCGATATCAATGATGTACTCGCCCTGGTAGCAGTCTTCGGGAAAGGGCGGCCGCAGCGCCGCAGCGCCGTTCTGGGCGGCGGCGAGTTCCCGCGCCCGCAGCCATACGGAACGGCCGAGGGTGTGCATCTGTTTCCCGGCGTCGTTGATGTAGTATTCCGCTTCCGTCTCGTAGCCCGCCAAACGCAGGATACGCACCAGGCTGTCCCCCACGGCGGCGCCGCGTCCGTGCCCGATGTGCAGGGGACCGGTGGGGTTGGCGGAGACGAACTCCACCTGGGCCTTTTTGCCCACCCCCAACGCGCTTGCGCCGAACCGTTCGCCCGTGCGTTCCACCTCGGCAACTTTTCCCTGCCAGAACGCAGGGCTGAAGGTCACGTTTAAAAATCCGGGGCCTGCCACGGCGACTTCCGCAATGGACGGGGAGGAGGCGCGCAGCTTTGCCGCGAGTTCTTCAGCCAGCTGGCGGGGATTTTTGTCGGCTTCCTTGGCCAGTACAAGGGCGCAGTTGGCGGCCAGATCGCCGTGCCGTTTATCCTTGGGAGGTTCAATGGTCGCCTTGGCGGGCCAGGCAAAGCCAAGTTCGGCGATGATTGTCTGAAGAAGGGTGCGGAGATGTTCACTTGCGCGCATGGGTGCAGATACCTTGAAATCTTGTTGGGGTTCGTGCCGGGTAGGCATGGAAACTCGGCGCACGGCCGGTACTCGCTATATCGCTTTTTCCTCCCGCTGAAAAGACATGTTCGGCACATCACCGGGGCGGGAGCGCGAAATATGCGGCAAAAGCACCGGCCGCCGCCCTTGGTGTGCGTCGAAGTACCTACTTCGATGTATCGTTTACAAGAGCGCCCACCTTTGCTATTGCCTGCCTCACGCTTCTTGCCCGCCATTGTAGTGCGCCTTGTGGGCGCGTCGTCTTGCCTGTCCCTGGGGTCAGCCCGTTTTGCGCGTCTTTTTTTCCACATCCCCGGCTTTTCGCGTTCGGGAACAGTTCTGGAGGACGTTTATGCCCTTGCCTTCGCCTTTTGCGCGCCTTGCCGCGTCCCTCAGCCGTCCCTCCGGCCTGCACCGGGCGGTGCAGTACGGCTTTGTATGCTTTTTCATCTACGTCGGGATGCGGTTTTACCTGTACGTCCAGTGGGCCATGGGCGCAAGTTCTCTGTATGTGGAAAAGCCCGCTTCGGTGGAGGCTTTTTTGCCCATAAGCGCGCTTCTGGGAGCAAAGCGGCTGCTGTTTACGGGGCAGTATGACCCCGTGCACCCGGCGGGGCTGACCATCTTTTTGCTGGCCGTTGCCACTGCCCTGTTGCTGCGCAAAGGTTTTTGCGGATATCTCTGCCCGATTGGCTGCATTTCCATGCTGCTGGAGCGTCTGGGCAGACGCCTCGGCATCAGCAGACGGCCGGGAAAAGTGCTTTCCTTCCCGCTCAGCGTGCCGAAATACCTGCTGCTGGCCTTTTTTGCCTACCTCGTCCTGTGGAATATGAATACGGCGGATATCGAGGCGTTTATCCGCACCCCGTACAACCATGTGGCGGACAGCAAAATGCTGCTGTTTTTTCTGCATCCTTCCACAGTGTTGCTGGTTATTCTGGGGGTGCTGTTTCTGGGCGGCATGCTGATTCCTTCGTTCTGGTGCCGGGGGTTTTGCCCCTACGGGGCGCTGCTCGGGCTGTTCTCCTGGCTGTCTCCCGTGGCGGTGCGGCGCGAGGAGTCCCTGTGCACCGGGTGCAGGCGTTGTTCCAAAGCGTGCCCGCAACGCATCCCCGTGCACGAGAAACGGCGCGTTACCGGGCCGGAATGCCTGGGGTGCACCGAATGCGTGGGGGCCTGCCCGGAAAAGGGCTGCCTGCAGGTACGGCTCGGCTATACGAAAAAGGCGGCGCCTTTGCCTTTTTGGAGTATAGCCGCCGGCACCCTGCTGCTCATGTATCTTTTCTTCTGCGGGGCGGTGGTGACCGGGCACTGGGAATCGCGTACGCCGCCGGAACTGGCCCGGATGTATCACCGCAGTATTCTGCAGTTGGAACATCCCTGACCACTGTAGCTTGGGGGATATCTTATGCGGAAAAACAGCCTTCAAATATGCAAACGTGTGTATAATAGTTGTTGCAAATATAGAATATTTTATGTATAGTAAAAACGCTTGGTTGCAAGAGTAGGCTGATTGTTCAATTGATGCAGCGCGGATTTTTCCGGACCCAAAAAGAGGTTCCGGAAGTTTCGCGGCGGCGTCTTCATAGTCTGTTTGCAACATGCCCGCGCTTTCCACGTATGGTGGGAGGCGTTATGTCAACGTCTCTTTGCCTTTCTGTGAAGAGATTTCTTCTTTGGTTCCGCATCCTCGGCTTTTTACATTCTGCAAGAAGCTTTTTCCGTAAAGGCAACCTTCGGGCGCACGCTGTGCTCGAGGCATACCCGCGATGTTCCGGAGAACCGGCTGAGCGGGTCTTCGTGCAGGCCCTGCCGGGCGGATGTTCCACTGTTGCCCGTCCCGTACTGCATCTCAACACACAAGAGGAGAGGTCTTATGGCGTCATCTGTCAGTAACGACGGCAAGGGAACTGTTTCTTCCGCGGCAGAGTCCCTTGTGGATCTGCCTGAAGAGCCTGCCGCCGGCGAGGTTGTCATCATTACGGGAAACTCCCCCACGGGGAAAGCGGTCGCGGTAAACGGCAAGCAGCTTGTGTACGGGGCGGGTGACGATTTTTTTGATATTGAGGTCCGAGGCCTTAGCGGGGCGACCGGGCTGCAATCAAGCTCCATTGATGCGGGTGCTGGCACCAACAAGTTTGAAATCTCGACGGATGCCCCCACGGGAGCGTCCACAGGACTTGCCTCAAGCAGTATCTCCACCGGAGACGGGAACGACAGAATAGACGTATGGGCCGCTACTGATGCCGGCTCTGCCACAGCCTTGAAATCCAGTACCTTGGAATTGGGCAACGGTTTTAATTTTCTGAACATCAACGCCAATGCCCATCGTGAGGGCGGAGTCGGCGTTACCATGGACGGTGGCAAAATAATCGGCGGGGCCGACAGAGATTTCGTTCATCTGGGCGCTTCTCTTCAGCCAGGATATGCAGGCAAGTTGACTGCCCTGAAGTCCGGCACTGTAGATGTCGGCGACGGCAACAACTCGGTTACGGTAAGTGTTCGTGATTTTTCCACAGAAAAAGAGGCCACTCCCTCCTCCAAGTCCGAGTTCATCGCTATGGCTGGCGGGAGCATACTTGCCGGTGCGGGGCAGGATACTGTCAGTGTGGAAAGCACGCTGGAAGGGCGTGACGGCACAGTCACCGCCATGGGCGGCGGTACCATAGACGCCGGGGACGGCGACAATCAGATCACGCTCTTTGCCGATAACGAACGCCTGGGCACGGCAACGGCCATGGCGGGCGGTTCCGTGCGCAGCGGTTCCGGCGCGGATGCCGTCTCCATCAGGGCTGTGGCCGTCAACGGCACGGAGGCTGTGGGCATACGGTCTGGCACGGTGAATACGGGAGCCGGCAACGACAATCTTGAACTCGCCGCCGTTTCCTGCGCGGGCTCGGCGACTGCCATGGCCTCGGGCCGTATCATGACTGGAGACGGAGACGACAGAATGACCGTCTGGGCGAACACCGATTCAAATACCGCTACCGCCGTGAAGACAGGCACCATCGATATGGGCGAAGGGGCCAACGTTCTCGCTATCAATGCCGGCCTGATGGAGGAGGGCGGAACCGGCAGCGCTGTGGATCGCGGAACACTGCTCGGCGGGTCCGGCAAGGACGTTGTCGGTCTTACCGCCAGCATTCAGCCCGGCTACGCTGGTACGCTTACCGCGCTCAAGTCCGGAACGGTGGATATGGGAGACGGCGACAACAGGGTCTGGATGGTTACCAGGGATTATGCGTCGGCGGGGGATGCCGTTTCCGATGCCCAATCCGGGTTCGTCACCATGGCGGGCGGCAGGGTTCTGGCCGGGACGGGGAACGACACCATTGCTCTGCAAAGCAGCCTGGCAGGCCGTTCCGGTACCGCCACCTCCCTTGGCGGCGGTACCGTTGATGCCGGTGACGGACGCAACTATATCACCATCTCTGCCGACAACAGGCAGGAAGGCATGGCCACGGCCATTGCCGGCGGCAAGGTGCTTGCCGGTTCCGGCGGCGACAAAATTATCATCACGGCCTCGTCCTCTAACGGTCCGGCCACCGGATTGCAGGGAGGCACGATTGATACGGGCGCGGGCGACGACAGCATAGAAATATCGACCACCACCACCTGGGGAGCCTCCACCGGCATGGCGTCCGGCAGAATTGACACCGGCGCCGGAGATGACAGGGTGGAGATCTGGGCGAATACCGACACCGGCACGGCCACGGCCGTCAAGTCAGGCACCATAGACCTGGGAGACGGGCGCAATCTTGCCAACATCAACGCCAACGTCATGATGGACGGAGACGCCGTTACCATGGCGGGCGGCAGGCTGCTCGGCGGAGCGGACTCGGACGCATTTTTGCTGGGCGCTTCCATCCAGCCGGATCATGTGGGCAAAATAACTGTCCTGCAATCCGGTACCGTGGATGCGGGAGAAGGTGACAACCTGGTTTCGATGCACGCCGTCAGATACGGAAAGGATCTCGATGAAGGGATAAAGTCTGTAGGCCCGATCGAGGTGACCGCCATGGCGGGCGGCAGCGTGCTGGCGGGAGCGGACAAGGACAAGATCATTCTGGAAGCCTCCTGCGAGACAGGGCGCGGTGAAATTCCTGTTGAGAGCGTCACGACCGCCATGGCCGCAGGGACGGTCAACGCCGGCGGCGGAGATAACAATATTTTAGTTGATGCATACAGCCGGTCGGGAACAGCGACCGCTATGGCTGGGGGCAAGATATTTGCCGGTTCCGGTGACGACGCCATTTCCCTCTCGGCTGCCACCGACAACGGCCCGGTAACGGCGATGGCGGCAGGAGTGGTGGATGTTGGTGGCGGCAACAACGATCTTTCTCTCCTTGCCAGATCCGTAACAGGTGAATCCGTTGGTATGGCTTCCGGCAGCATCCGGGCCGGGGTGGGGGACGACACCTTCATTGTGGCGGCTCTTTCCGGCAGCGGTATGGCGACAGCCCTTAGGTCGGGCACCGTCGATATGGGAGAAGGGGCCAATTTACTCAGTATTAATGCTGACGCCCTGAGCGACGGCACCGCTGTGGGGGTAGCGGGCAGCAAAGTTCTGTGCGGCTCCGGCATGGATTCGGTGTATATCGGCGCCGATATTATGGCAGGCTTCGGTGGCTCGGTAACTGCCTTGCAGTCGGGCACCGTCAATCTTGGCGAGGGCGATAACTTGGCAGTACTGACAGCGCGGGAGTTTGTGGTGGTGGATCCGGAACGGCCCGGCGACCTCCCCCCCGCTCCCGAGTCCCAATTTACCGCCATGGAAGGCGGCAGCATCCTCGCCGGGGGGGGGAGTGATACGGTTCTTCTGGAAAGCAGCCTCGTCCACGGCCACGGCACCACAGCCGCCATGAAAGGCGGCACCATTAACGCAGGAGATGGGGACAACAGGGTTTATCTGTCCGCAACGAATCACAGTTGGGGGGCGGCGACGGGTCTCGCCGGGGGCAAGGTGCTCGTCGGTTCCGGCGACGACCTGGTTTCCAGCACGGTCTTTTCTCCCGACGGTCCGGCCACCGGATTGCAGGGAGGCACGATTGATACGGGCGCGGGCGACGACAGCGTAACAATCGCGGCCTCTTCTGTCTGGGGCACTGCCACCGGCATGGCCTCGGGCGCCATCCGAACCGGTGCCGGGGACGATATGGTGGAAATGGATGTGCGCTCCAACTACGGCACGGCAACGGCCTTGCAGTCGGGCACCATAGATCTGGGGAGCGGTGCAAACTCTGTCAGACTTACGGCCATTTCGGACGCCGATACCGCCGTCGCCATGGCGGGCGGCAGTGTTCTCGGCGGCGCGGGCGGGGATCTGATTGTTTTGGAAAGCAGCGTGTTCGGCGGCGGCACCGCCACTGCCCTCGGCGGCGGCACAATCAACGCCGGAGACGGGAATAATGAGATAATCCTTGCCGCCACCGGCGCCTACGAACTTCCGGCAACGGCCATGGCCGGCGGCAGGGTGCTCGCCGGTTCCGGCGACGATACCGTTACCCTTTCCGCCGCGTCCTCGACAGGCCTGGCAACCGCGCTGCAGGCGGGCACCATAGACACCGACGGCGGCAACGACCTTCTCTATGTCTCAGCCAGCGCTCACGCGGTCGATGCCATCGGTATCGCCTCCGGCACTATCCGAACCGGGGATGGAGACGATACCCTGCACGTTCTGGCAAGTTCCACCGACGGCAATGCAACCGGCATGAAGTCCGGCACGATAGATATGGGAGACGGCTCCAATATTCTCAACATTAATGCCGGGATTCTGGGAGACGGCAGCGCTGTGAGCGTGGCAGGCGGCAAGGTGCTGTGCGGCTCCGATTCGGATCAGGTGACGCTTGCCGCCGTGATGAAGCCGGGCTACGGCGGCACGCTGACCGCTCTCAAGTCGGGCTCCGTGAATCTTGGGGACGGGGATAATCTGGCCACGCTGCATGCGGTGGATGTTGACGGCTATTGGCCGGAGGAGCGGCCCGGCGATCTTCCGCCCGCTCCCGAGTCCCGGTTTACCGCCATGGAGGGCGGCAGCATCTCCGCAGGGGCGGGGAATGACACTATTTTTCTGGAAAGCGGCATCCTCTATGGCTACGGCTCCACGGTCGCCATGAAAGACGGCACCATCAACGCCGGGGACGGGGACAATGTGGCGGAACTGTATACTGTGAACTACAGTTCGGGATCGGCAACCGGCCTCTCCGGCGGCAAGGTGCTCGCCGGTTCCGGCAATGATCAGCTCTATGTCACGACCTTCAGTTTTGGTGAGTCTGCCGGCGTGCGGTCGGGCACTATGAACGCCGGTTCCGGAGACGACCTGGTGCAGGTTCTGGCGCATTCCGTCACAAGCGATGCGACCGGAATGGCCGCAGGGAGCCTCCAGGCAGGGGAAGGGCAGGACTCCATTGTAGTAGAAGGCGTCACCTACGACACCGGTTCCGCTGTCGCTCTCGGCGGCGGCACTATTAATGCCGGAAACGGCGACAATTACATCAGGGGCTATGCGGGCAGCTTCTATGCGGGGGCGGCGACCACCATGACCGGCGGCAGCGTGCTTGCCGGTTCCGGTGACGATTCCGTGTCTCTGTACGCCTCTTCCCCCTACGGTGCGGCAACCGTGCTGGCGGGAGGAACCGTCAGTACCGGTGCCGGCAATGATGACATTTATGTCTACGCGGAGTCTATTACCGGCGACGCTACAGGTGTGGCTTCCGGCAAAATAGCCGCCGGTTCCGGCGACGATACCGTTTCTTTGTATGCCCGCTCCGAGTCCGGTGCGGCAACCGCGCTGGCGGGAGGTTCTGTGGAAACCGGCGCGGACAACGACATTGTAGCCGCCACTGCCATATCCTTTACCGGTAACGCCACTGGTATGGCGTCAGGCAGGATAGATGCCGGTTCCGGCGATGATATGGTTTTGCTGCATGCGGATTCCGAGTATGGCACGGCAACCGCGCTGGCGGGCGGCACTGTGGACGCCGGTACAGGCAACGACTATGTTTCCGCCTCCGCAATGTCCTTTGCCGGCAGCGCCATCGGCATGGCATCAGGCAGGATAAACGCCGGTTCCGGTGACGACAGTGTGGAGATTGCGACCTACAGCCACTACGGCATGTCCGTGGGCATGCAGTCGGGCACAATAGATTTGGGGAACGGCAAAAATACACTGAGCATCAAAGCCTCTATCGCGGGCGAGGGCACCGCTACGGCTGTTGCGGACGGTGCCATCAACAGCGGTGCGGGCGACGATACAATTACCGTCACCGCGACCTCTACCATTGATGCGAGAGGAATGATGGGAGGCACGCTGGATGCGGGCTCCGGCGATGACCGTATTACAATATCCGCTTCTTCATTGCTTGTACCTACATACAGTGGAGCGCTCGGCATGTACTCGGGCAGTATTCTGGCCGGGGCGGGAAATGATACGGTCAGCATTGAGGCGACGGCCCTCGGGTCTGCCACGGGTATGTCGTCCGGTACCGTGGATCTGGGCAGCGGGGATAACCAACTCAAGATAGGCGCTTACGCCAGTGAGCGCTCGGCTGTCGCCATGGAAGGCGGCAATGTGCTGGCCGGATCGGGCCGGGACGAGATCTATGTGGACAGCCTCATGTATGGCGGCGGCACCGCCACTGCCCTTGGCGGCGGCACCATCAATGCCGGTAATGGGGACAATATGCTTTCCCTCTCTGCCGTCGGATATGGAGAGTACTCCAAAGTGACCGCCATGGCGGGCGGCAGGGTGATTACCGGCTCGGGTACGGATTCTGTGGCGATTTTGGCAAGCTCCGCAACAGGTTTGGATAGCTCCGAGCAGGGAACGGCAACCGCGATGGCGGCAGGTTCCGTAGATACCGGCGCCGGCAACGATGATATCATAGTCATGGCCAACGGCTTCATAGGCGACGTTACCGGCATGGCCTCCGGCAGAATAGACGCCGGCGCGGGTGATGACACTGTGTATATCGGCGCTTACGGCCATGTCGGCACGGCCATAGGCATGCGGTCGGGCACGGTGGATCTGGGGAACGGCAAAAACGATCTGACCATCAGGGCCGATCTCACGGAGTGGGGCGAAGCTGTGGCTGTCGCGGACGGAACCATACGCGGCGGTTCGGGCGATGATTCCATTAACCTGTTTGCCTCCATGTCCACCAGTTCTTTCTGCGATGTCGTCACTGCCCTCAGGTCCGGAACCGTGAACGCCGGAGGGGGCAACAATCTCGTCGCCCTGAGTGTGGCCACCACCACTCCTGATGCTGATCCGCTCCATACGCATTGGAGCGATCCTTTTATGCCCGCTCCCATTTATAGATTGACCGCCATGGAAGGAGGCGAGATTCTGACCGGTACGGGTAAGGACACTATCACCCTGAACGCCTATTTGGATGCCAGGCCCCAAGGCCTGCGCGACAATTATGTCACAGCCCTCGGCAAAGGGACCATCGACAGCGGAGCCGGGGCGGACGTTATCGTCCTTCATGCCAGCAATGATGATTTCGGCACTGCCACGGCCATTGACGGCGGCAGCGTGTTCGCCGGGGCGGGCAATGACACCGTTACCCTGTGGGCCTCTGCTGCCCATGACGCGGCGACCGCTCTGCACGCGGGCACGATAGATATGGGCAGCGGTGACGACTCTCTCTCTGTGGACGTCAAGACAGTCAACGGTGCCGCCATAGGCGTGGATTCCGGCAAAATAGCCGCCGGAGCGGGTAATGACAGGATCTGGATGGAGGTCAAATCCACCTACAGTATGGCAACCGCCCTCGGTACCGGTACCGTGGAGTTGGGCAGCGGCGACAATTCCGCCTCTCTTCGTGCGCAGGCCTCCTCCTATGGAAAGGCAACCGCCATGGAATTCGGCACAATGACAGCCGGCAACGGAAATGATGCTATAGACTTGTACGCCATTGCCGAACACAGCACGGCAACTGCTTTATGGGGCGGTTCGATAAATGCCGGGAGCGGCGATAACTGGGTTGCTCTGCAAGCAAGGACCAGTGATGGAACAGGAATCGGCATGGACTCCGGTTTCATTCTCTCCGGCACGGGTGATGACCTTATCCAGGTCGTGACCAATGCTCAAGATCACGGACAGGCGCTTTCGATGCTCGGCAGCAAGATGGACGCGGGAGCCGGCAATGATGACATCCAGATTGTGGCGTATGCCGACGGCGTTGGAAGCTTGGCCGGCGCGATGGCCGGCGGCACTGTTTACGCCGGTGCGGGTGACGACAGGATAGCGGTTGTCGGGCAGCATTCGCACGATGTGGAGGGCTCGTCATTCGCCATGGAGAACAGCGTCATAGACGGCGGCAGCGGCGACGACGAGATTTACCTGCGCACCAGCGGCGTGCTGGCATACGGCCATGAAGGCGAGACCAGTTTCATTCTCGGCGGCTCGGGGAACGATTTGGTTCGCCTCGACCATAATTACAGCCTGAGCGGTTATGTGGACCACAGCGATATAGCCTTCACGAGCGGCGGGACAAACCTGATTATCGACGGCGGCAGCAACAGCGCGGTGCAGCATGCCATGAAAGACGGCGGTATGGCTCGTCTCGGCGATATTCTGTCTCTCGAAGGCGAGTATGCCGACGCCCTGCTTATCCCGAAACTCGTGTCCCAGGCGACGGTGCAGAACTTCGAGGCGCTGCTCATGGACTTCTCCTACGGATACGAGCATGGAGATCTCGATCTGGACGCCATGCTCGAAGGGGTGAAGACTCTACAGGCCACCAACTCCGGCATGCATACCCTGGTCGTCAAGGGCGATGTCGGTATAGACACCCTGTTCGATCAGGGCCGTCTGGGAGAAGTGCAGCAAACCGGCGTCACCATCGACAAGATCGTTGATCCCTACGGTGTCGTCGATAGCTTCTCGCACTATACTGTTTCGTACGAATCGCAGACGTTTGAGCTGTACCTGCAAACAGGGCTGGCCATAGTCTGATGCGCATGTAACGGACGATATCAGGAAGGGACTATATTCGGCAGGGTGCGCGGCAGAAGCCCGCGAAACGGCCGGGTATGGTCCCGAAAACAAGAAAGCTTCCGGGGAGGTTTTGCCTCCCCGTTTCTTTTGGGTGATGCTCTTGCGGAATTCGCAGCCGGACACGGAAATCCGCAAGGAGCGCAGAGACGCTGCAATGGAGTTTTACCCCATTACCACACAAATTAGAGCAAATTCATAATGAAATTTAACAAGGATCGAATTGCCTCCGGCGGGCCAAGGGGCGGTGTGCCGTGTGGAAACCCCCAAAAATGGAGGGATTGGCCAAATAAATTAAAAATATAACAGGGCTGAAAAAG
>JAVBTB010000076.1:0-43219 GCA_031556355.1 Desulfovibrio sp.
GGTTAAATGTAACCCATAATACATATTTTTGCAATTAGTGTTAACAGGCCCTAGAGCAGTTTACGCTTCAAATGATTGCTTAACGGTCGGCAAAGCCGCCCTACAATCATTTGGCAGCGAGGATTTTAAGCAAATCCTCGCGGAGCATTTCAAGTGTGAAATGCTCTAGCAGACACATACAGTTCTCCTGCCGCCCGGCTTCCGGACCTTCCGGCAGAGCCGGGCGGTTCTCTTTTTCCGCTGCCGTAGGGCGTTCCGGGCACCTCTCCCTCACCTATAAAGTCTTTCCTCCTCCTGCCGAAAAGAGGGGTACAACGCTGTCATGGAAGACGGCCTATGGACTCAGGGAGAGAGTGCTATGCTTGAATACTACCGTTTCAAGGCGGTTCATGATCTGTTCATGAAAGGCCAGGAAGCAGAGGCCCGCCTGCAACTCGCCGAGTTGCAGCGACGCTACGTTGCCCTGTGCGACGAAAATACCACCTTCAAAATGCAGGTGCAGGAATACGAAGACATCCTGTACCTCGCCCGCAACCTCACCTTTGACGGTGATTTCTACTGGCTGGACACCGGCAGTATCAGACAGGGGCCGTTCTGCCCCTCGTGCTATGACAACGACGGTCTGCTCATGCGCCTTTCGGGCGAATCGCCGGAGCGTTTCTGCACATCCTGCCGAAAGGCTTTCAAACGGCGGCTGCCGCCCCAGGAACTGGCCCCCGCGATGCATCAGGAGTTTTCCCGCTATCCGGAATTCGCTCCTGATCTGCCGCAGGTGGAACACGCTTTGCCTCTGTCGGAAACGCAGCCGCGAAGGGCGAAAATCATCCCTTTCGTCGTCTCGTCCGCATAGGGCGCGCGCGTCCCGAGGCATCCGCCTTCCTGAGTGCCTGCCGCTCTCCGGCCGCAACGCCGGAGGCTTCCGCGTTTCTCCACGCGGAAGAACAGGGGCAGGCGCAACGGAAGAGCCATACCCTTTATTTGGAGTGAGCAGGCCATGTATACGCCATTGCACGGAGCGCTTCTGCCCGCACACATACTGTTTCTGTCCCGGCGCGAACCGCGGGTCCGCACCGATACCTCCCTGCTGCGCTCCATAGGAGTGCCGGGGATAACCCATCTTACGCAGACAGCGGCGGCCCTGGCTTTGCTGCGGGACAGGCTCGCGCCCGGCTCGGCCCACGACCCCCGAAACGCTGTGGATATGCTGGTCTGCGACGAATATACGGAAGACGGCCCGGCCTTTGACGTTGTGCGCGCCCTGGCCGAAGATCCCGCCCTGCAAGGGTTTCCGCTGGTGGTAATCTCCGGCGACCCCGCGCAGGCCGCCGCCCTGCAAAAAGGGAGCGTCAACGTACTCGAGCGCCCGTATACTCTCAAGCAGCTCAACGACGTACTCCGGCGGGCCATATCGCCCATGCGCGCCCGGCTCCGCGCCGATGCCCTTGACGCTGCCGCGCCGGGCACCCCACCCCCAGCCGGAAAAAAGAGAGCCCGGCCGGGTCAGCACTCGCCCCAGACACCCCGGAGCGAATCGGACCTCTTTCGCAAGGGCATGGAATATTTGCGGAACGGCAACCCGGCAAAGGCGGAGGATTTGCTCCGCCAGGTGCTGGACAGGCAGGAAGACCACCTGGAGGCCTGCCTCGCCCTCGTACGCGTCCAGCACAGCCAGGGGCAGACAAAAGCCATGCAGCACAGTCTGCTGCGCGCGGCAGCCATTTGCCTGCGCAAGGGAGACAAGGAACGGGCCGCCGCCATTGCCGCTCATTTGCCCCCGCACATGCGGGGAGAAAAACTGCTGGTGCATGCGGCAACCGCCAGAATGGAAGAAGGCGAATACAAGGCGGCCGCCCTCGGCTTTCTGGACGCCAGCCGCGAATTGCCCGGAACAGCGCTGCATTCCATGCTGGCCCGCGCCGCCGTCTTTACCCCCCGGCCGGAAGAGAACATGCACAAGCTGTGCAACGCCTTTGAAAGCATGGGGCACGGCAGTACCGCCAGCAAACTGCGTCAGCGGCTTCTGGACAACCCGCCCCCGCGGGAGCAGCTTACAGCCAATTGGCTCGACAACTACCCGAGGCTTCAGGAAATCCTGAGCGTCGCTTCCTATACCACCTGGGCCTGGCGACAGGCGTAGGCACTGCCCGGGGCAAGGGCCTTCGACAGGCGGAAGCGCTGCCCGAAAAGCAGCCCGCAGGCCCTCTTCCCCCACGAAACGTGGGGAAAGTACGCGTGATTACACAAGGAAAGCAATCGAGAACTTTTCGATAAATATACAAACTCTCTAATTCACATATCACAGTAACCGGCTTTCCGGCTGAACCCGCGTGGGCAGCCGAAAAGCCGGCTGTCTGTCCGGGCATGAGAATTTTGCATTCTTTCCTTTACACCCGTTCCCCATATGAATATAGAATGATTGGTAGTCTCTTGAAAACAGCGTATTTCATGAAGGAGGTTTCCCATGAACGCCAAGCTGGCCAAAGGGCTTATCGTCATAGGTGCGGCAGTGCTGGTATATTTTCTGCCTACCCTGTTCGGGGCGCCTACCGTTCCGGGGGCCAAGGGAGTGTTCATTATCGGCGTTCCCACAGGGCTCAGCCCGGAGGCGTGGCTGTACTTTTCCATCTTCATCGGCGTGGTCCTGGGCCTTATTCTGGAACCTCTGCCTTCGGCCATGGTCAGCTTTATCGGCGTGGTGCTGGCCGCTTTTCTGCGCGTGGGCGCGGTGCCGGGCCATGGCGGAGGCATTTCCATCAAGGAGGCTGTGGTCTGGGGGCTTTCCGGATTTTCGGACAGTACGGTCTGGCTCATATTCGTGGCCTTCATGTTCGCCCTCGGCTATGAAAAAACCGGCCTCGGCAAGCGCATCGCCCTCATTCTGGTCAAATATCTGGGCAAGAGCAGCCTGGGTCTCGGGTACGCCGTAGCCCTCGCCGACTGCGTCCTTGCGCCCTTCATGCCGTCCAACACGGCGCGCAGCGGGGGCACGCTCTTCCCCATCATCCGCAACATTCCGGTCATGTTCGGTTCCCTGCCCGACAAAGAGCCGCGCAAGCTGGGCGCGTACCTGGTCTGGGTGGCCCTCGCCTCCACCTGCGTCACCAGTTCGCTGTTCTATACCGGCCTTGCCCCCAATATCCTGGCCGGGGGCATTCTGAACAGCAACGGCGTCACCTTCAGTTGGACGACCTGGTTCTTTGCCATGGTTCCTGTGGGTATCCCCTTGCTGCTGCTGGTGCCCCTGCTGACCTATTTCATCTACCCGCCCACCATGAAAAAAGCGGCGGACGCCCCGGTCTGGGCCACGGCAGAGCTTGCCAAGATGGGGGGCGTGTCCCGACAGGAATGGACCATGCTGGGCCTTGCCTTTCTGGCCCTGGCCCTCTGGGTGTGGGGCTCGCACGAGGTGGACGGCACGGAAGCGGCCCTGATCGTGCTGATGCTCATGCCGCTGCTCGGCGTGCTCACCTGGGACGACATTCTCGGCAACAAGCCGGCCTGGAACGTGCTGATCTGGTTCGGAACCCTGGTTACGCTGGCCGGGGGCCTGAACCACGTGGGCTTTTTGGCCTGGTTCGCCAAGAACAGCGCATCCCTGGTCACGGGCTACAGCCCGGCAACCATCACCCTGGCCCTCATCACCATCTTTTTCGTCTCCCACTATCTCTTTGCCAGCGTGACCGCCCACGTGACCGCCCTGCTCGGCCTCTTCATCACCACCGCTGCGGGCATTGCGGGCATAGACGTGCACCAGACCGCCCTGCTCCTGGCCATGAGCCTCGGCCTCATGGGCATCATCACCCCCTACGGCGCGGGCCCCAGCCCCATCTGGTACGGTTCCGGCTATGTCTCTCCCAAGGCCTTCTGGGCGCTCGGCTTCGTTTTCGGGGTTCTCTATCTGGGAGCCTTCCTCCTGATAGGCGTGCCCTGGCTCCGCGTGCTCAACCCCGCCCTGGGCGGGTAACGCATACACAAAGAGCCTCCCGGCAGCTATGCCGGGAGGCTCTTTGAACAAATTCTTTTTACTTTGCTTTAGCTTTGCCTCGGCAACACCCGGTAATGCACCGGCGGCTCGTGCACCAGGGGAGAACCCGCCAGGGTGGCGAGAGCCTTGTGCACCCCGGCGGTGGAAGCCTCGTGGGTCATGACGATGAAGGGCACGCTCGGTTCATTTTGAGCGTTCCCCGCAGGCCCGTTCACGGCCCGGCCTTTCTGGATGACCTGGGCGATGGAGATGTTGTTGGCCGCCATAATGGCGGCAACGTCGCGCAGCACGCCGGGGGCGTCCGTGACCTGCAACCGGATGTAGTAGTGGCTGCGGGAGTCCAGATGGGGAATAACCCTGGCCCTGGGAGGCAATGCCGGTTGCAGGAAGCCGGTATTGTTGGGCCGGGCGTTTCTGGCGATAGCCAGCAGATCCGCCGCCACGGCGCTGCCCGTGGGCAGGTCGCCCGCGCCTCTGCCGTGCAGAAAGACTGGTCCCGAAGCGTCGCCTTCCACACGCACGGCGTTGTACGCCCCGCCGACGCGGGCCAGCAGAAAGGTCTCGTGCACCAGCGTGGGCCGCACCCCGGCTTCAATGCCTCCCGTGGCGAGGGATTCGCCCACCAGGCGGGCGTAGCCGAGGAGTTTGATGCGGTAGCCGAACTCCCGAGCGTAGGCGATGTCTTCCGGGACCACCTTGGAAATGCCCTGCACGGGCAGTTCGGCAAAGGGGTACTCCACGCCCCAGGCCAGACGGATGAGCAGGGCCAGCTTGTGGGCCGCGTCCACGCCCTCAATATCCAGGGTGGGGTCGGCCTCGGCGTAGCCCAGGGCCTGGGCGTCCTTGAGGGCCTCGGCAAAGGCCATGCCCTTGGTGGTCATTTCCGAGAGAATGTAGTTGCTGGTGCCGTTCAGAATGCCCACCAGCGATTCCACCTTGTTGGCGGCGAGCCCTTCGCGCAGGGTCTGCACCACGGGGATGGCCCCGCACACGCTGGCCTCGTAGGCCAGGTGCAGATTTTTCTCCGCCGCCAGGGCAAAAAGGTGGTTGCCGGTTTCCGCCAGCAGGGCCTTGTTGGCGGTCACCACGTGCTTGCCCGCCGCGAGGGCGCGTTCGATAAGCCGTTTCGGGGCATCAATGCCGCCCATCAACTCCACCACCACGTCAATCTCGGGATCTTCCAGCAGATCCTCCGGCCGACCGGTCAGGCGCGCGCCTTCCGGCAGCGGACAGGCGCGGGTGCGCGAGAGGTCGCGCACCAGCACAGTCTTGACGCGAATTGCGCGCCCGGCACGGGCCACGATGCTTTCCGGGTTTTCCGTAAGGATCCGGATCAGACCGGACCCCACGGTGCCGAAACCGGCAAGGCCCAGGGTAAGGGGACGGGCGGACGGATGGGGGGCGGGGTTGGGCATCAGCTTCCTCCGAGCACTTTTTTAATGCCGCGTACGGCCTGGTTGGTGCGGTGCTGGTTCTCAATAAGGGCGAAACGCACGTGATCGTCGCCGTGGGCGCCGAAGCCGAGGCCCGGTGAAACGGCTACATGCCCTTCGCTCAACAGGAGCTTGGAAAATTCCACGGAACCCATGTGGCGGAACGGCTCGGGAATCTGCGCCCAGACGAACATGGTGCCCTTGGGCGACGGCACGTTCCAGCCGATGCGGTTAAGGCCGTCGATGAGCCAGTCGCGCCGCTGGCGGTAAATATCGGCGATTTCCTTCACGCAGTCGTCCGGGGCGTTCAGGGCCACGGTAGCGGCAATCTGGATGGGCTGGAAGATGCCGTAGTCAAGGTAGCTCTTGATGCGGGTGAGGGCGTAGACCATATCCTTGTTGCCTACGCAGAAGCCCACGCGCCAGCCGGCCATGGAGTAGCTTTTGGACATGGAGAAGAATTCCACCCCAATGTCCCTTGCTCCCTTGATCTGCAGGAAGCTCGGGGCCTCGTGCCCGTCAAAGGCAAGGTCGGCGTAGGCCAGGTCGTGCACCACGTACATCTTGTGTTCTTTGGCGAAATCCACCACTTTCTCGAAAAATTCCAGGGTGGTCACTTCCGTGGTGGGGTTGTGCGGGTAGCTGATAAACAGCAGCTTGGGCTGCGGCCAAGTCTGGCGGGTGGCCACGAGCAGATCTTCGAAAAAGTCGCGTCCGCGCCCGATGGGGATACGGCGCACATCGGCCCCGGCGATAATGGAGGCATAGGTATGGATGGGGTAGGTCGGGTCCGGGGCAAAGACCACGTCGCCGGGTGAAAGCATGGCCAGGGCGAGGTGGGCGAGGCCTTCCTTGGCGCCCATGGTGGCCACGGCCTCGGTATCCGGGTCAAGGCTCACGTTGTAGCGGCGCATATACCAGTCGCAGATGGCCTTGCGCAGGTTGGGGATGCCGCGCGAAACGGAGTACCGGTGGTTCACGGGCTTGGCGGACGCCTCAATGACCTTGTCCACAATGAACTGCGGCGTGGGGATATCGGGGTTGCCCATGCTGAAGTCCACAATGTCGATGTTCTGGCGGCGAAGCTGCATTTTCAGCTCGCCGACAACCGCAAAGACATAGGGGGGAAGACGGTGCATGCGCGGAAACTGGGTCATTCGAAAAAGCCTCCGGTAAAATTTTGCGTTGTGAAGGGATTCACCATATATTCCCCCCTCGGTGTCTGTAAAGAGATAGCCCGCAGGTCGCGCGGACAGAGGCTTCGCCCTGTTTTCAGCCATGCCCCGGCCCTGCTGGGGACCGCACGGCTCCGCGCCGCGAACGGCCCGGGGCATGGCCTCCCTTCTCCCTGCGCCGCAAACCGGGCCTGAACCGCCCCCGGGAACCGCCATGATTATTTTTTTGATAGGGCCGCGCGGCTGCGGCAAAAGCACCATAGGAAAGCTGCTGGCCAAGAGGCTTTCCCTGCGGTTTTGCGACACGGACACCCTCATTGTGCAAACAGCCGGAGCGTCCGTTACAGATATTGTCGCTGCTGAAGGATGGGAGGGGTTTCGTCGCCGGGAGGCGCGCGCGCTTCTTCAGGCGGCAGTGCCGGACACGGTGGTCGCCACCGGCGGCGGCATGGTGCTTGCCGAAGAAAACCGCGCTGTTATGCGCGATAATGGGACAGTCGTCTACCTTGCCGCGACGGCAAATGTGCTGCGCGCCCGCCTTTCCCGCAGCCCGGACAAAAGCGGCAGACCCTCCCTGACAGGCGCGGAACCTTTGCAAGAGATAGAATTAATTTTGGCCGAGCGCGAACCATTATACCGTCAAACCGCCCATATTGTGGTGCCCGCCGCCCTCCCACCCAAAGAAGTTGTCAAAAAAATACGAAACGGGCTTGCACATAATTCGGACTCCGTATATATAGGATTATAGAAAGCCGTGTTCCGAATCTCAAAAGGCACTGTTACGCAAGGCTTGACAAGACGCACACCACGGATGACCTGACGCGCAGGAGTCGATTATGAGCGGTAATACTTTCGGGCGGCTGTTCCGCCTTACCACCTATGGGGAATCGCACGGGCGCGGTCTGGGCGGCATCATTGACGGCTGTCCTTCGGGCCTTCCCTTGACGGAAGAAGATCTGCAGCACGAACTGGACGCCCGCAGGCCCGGCTTTGACGGGCCGGGAGGCACGGCCTCCACCGCAAGGGTCGAAAAAGACCGGGTACGGCTGCTTTCCGGCATATTTCGGGGGGTAACCACGGGCACCCCCATCGCTTTTCATGTGGAAAACGAGGATCAGCGTTCCGCCGACTACACGCCCATGGCCGAGGTGTTGCGCCCCGGACATGCGGATCTGGGCTTTCATGCCAAGTTCGGCATCCGCGATCATCGCGGGGGGGGGCGTTCTTCCGGCCGCGAAACCCTCACCCGCGTTGCGGGCGGAGCCGTTGCGGGCATTTTTCTGGCCACCCTCGGCATCACTGTACGCGCCTATACCATAGAGATCGGCGGCATACCCGCGCCGCTGGCCGATATAGCGGGCGCGTCGGGAAGGCCCTTTTTCGCCCCTGACGACGATATCGTCAGCGTGTGGGAAAAGCGTATTCGCGCGGTCAAGGATGTGGGAGATTCCGTGGGCGGACTAGTGCGGGTGGAAGCCTTCGGGCTGCCCGCCGGTCTTGGGGAACCCGTGTTTGACAAGCTGGACGCCCGTCTGGCCTACGCCTGTATGAGCATCGGCGCGGTAAAAGGCATTGAGTTCGGGCGGGGATTTGAAGCCGCCCGGCTGCTGGGCAGCGAGAATAACGACCAGTATATGCCCGCGTCCGGCGGGTGCAGCGTTGCCAGCACAAAACCCGCTTCAAAGGCGGCCGCCGGTTCCCGTGCCGCAAAAGCCCCCGCCAAAACGGAAAAGCCGTCCGCAGCAGGCAAGGGGGCGGGCAACGCCAAAAGCGCGGCCCGGAAACTGGGCCCCATCGCCTGTTCGTCCCAATCGCTTTTCACCGAAAAAAACGCCCCTTCTCCGCCGGAAGCAGCTTACTTCCCCAGCAGCGGGCATCTGCCCTGCGGCGCAAGTTACGGCTTTACCAGCAACCACGCGGGCGGCATACTCGGCGGCATGAGCAACGGAGCTCCTCTGGTGCTGACTATTGCCGTCAAGCCCATTTCCTCCATCTCCAGGGAGCAGCGCACCATCACGCTTTCGGGGGATGCAACGCGCATCACCGTCGGCGGCCGCCACGACATTTCCGCCATTCCCCGTATCGTGCCGGTCCTCAAGGCCATGACCGCCCTGACCCTGGCGGACTTCATCCTGCTGCAGCGCAGGCTGGGATAAACCTCACGGGAACGGGACGCTGTTCCCGCTTTTCCCTTGCGGCGGAGGGAACACAACGCCGCACCCCATTTTCCGGATCCGCCCTTGACCTTCGCGCGTCAATTCCGTAGCCTGTTGCGTTCGGAAGAAGGCTTCTTCCCGTACCTGAATACGCATGCCGCAACAGGCAACGCCATGAGCCACGCAGCCCTTACCGCCAAATACCGCCCGCAGACCTTTGCAGATGTGGCCGGACAGGATACCCTGAAGGCCATCCTTTCCCGCGCCTCGCTGGAAGGCAAAGTCGCGCCCGCCTATCTTTTCAGCGGCACGCGCGGGGTGGGCAAAACCACCCTGGCCCGCATTTTCGCCAAAGCCCTCAACTGCCGTACCGCTCCTACGGCCGAGCCCTGCAACGCCTGCGACCAGTGCCGGGCCGTCACCCTGGGCAACGCCGTGGACGTGGTCGAAATAGACGGCGCCTCCAACCGGGGCATCGACGACGTGCGCCGCCTGAAGGAAGTGGTGGGCTACGCCGCCATGGAAGGCGGATACAAGATATTCATCATCGACGAAGCGCACATGCTCTCGCGCGAGGCTTTCAACGCCCTGCTCAAAACCCTGGAAGAGCCGCCCGCCAAGGTCACCTTCATCCTTGCCACCACAGAGCCGCACAAGTTCCCGGCCACCATCATCAGCCGTTGCCAGCACTACGTGTTCAAACGCCTGCCGGAAAACGCCCTGGCCGCCCACCTCTCCAAGGTGCTGCGCCAGGAAGGCATGGAGTTCGACGAGGCCGCCGTGCGCCTGATCGCCCGGCGCGGGGCCGGGAGCGTGCGCGACTCCATGTCCCTGCTCGGCCAGGTGCTGGCCCTTGGGGCAGGCAAACTCACCGTGGAGACCACCCGGAGCGTGCTCGGCCTTGCCGGGCAGGAAGCCTTTTTGCGCATGCTGGAGTGCTTCCGCCAAGGCGACAGCCTCACGTTGGTGCAGCTTTTGCGCGAAATGCTGGACCAGGGCCTGGATATGGGCTTTTTCCTGCGCGAGCTGGCCTCCCTGTGGCGCGATCTGTTCATTTTGCGACAGTCCGGCCCTGCCGCCGCGAGCGTGGTGGAACTGCCGGACGACGAAGTGCGCGCCCTGCTCGCTGCGGGCGAGGGTTTTTCGCTCTCCCACATCCATGCCTGCTGGCAGATGACCCTGGAAGGACAGCGCCGGGTGCTCACCAGTCTGGAACCGGCCCTGGCTCTCGAACTGCTGCTCCTGAACCTGGCCATGCTTCCGAAACTGCTTTCCCTGGAAAGTCTCTCCGCCCTCGGCAGACGCGGCGCCCCGGCAGGCGGCGCGGGCAACGCTCCGGGCGGCGGTCCGGGGTTCCGGCCGGGCAGCGCCCAGGGCGGCGGGACACCCGGCAGAGCCTTCTCCAGCGAGGCTGGAACTGCTGCGGCTTTCTTCCCCGGCAGCCAGCCGGGGCTTTCGCCGCGCTCCTCCGCGGCCGACGCCGCAAGGCAGGAGGAACCGAACCTGAACGAGGCCGACATCCAGGCCGCCCTGGCCGAAGAGGCCCGTACGGCTGACAGGTCTTTGCCCCGTGGCGGGAAAGAAAACGCCGCAGCGCAGGAAGCAGCCCCCCCGCAATCCGCGTCGATGGAGCCTTCCCCGGCGATATCGGCCCCGGCGGATTCTTTTGCCTCCGAAATGCCTGTCCCGGAAATTTTTTCCGGAAATATGACTGATCCGGAAGAAGGCGATCCGGAGGACTTCCTCCCGGAGGAACCTGAAGCGAAGGTGAGTGCTCCTCTGCCTGCCGTACAGCCGGCCGCCTCCGGCCCGAAGCCGGACTGGCAGGCGGTGGTGCGGCACTGCAAAGACGCGGAAGCGCCCGCCTGGTTTCTCTCCCTGGCGGCCCACATGGAATCGGAATGGTCCGGGGATACGCTTCTGCTTATCCCGCACGACACCTTTACCAGCGAACAGATGCAGGAACCCGAAGCCGCCGGCATTTTGCGCGCGGCCCTGACCGCCCTGTGCGGCGCCGTGCCTTCCCTGGAATGCAGACCGCCGGTCACGGTGCGCAAAACCCGCGAACAGATGCAGCAGGAAATACACTCCCATCCCCTGGTGCAGGAGATGCAACGGCACTTCGGCGCGCGGGTGCTCGACTACGGACAGATACGCTGACCCATGCCCAGCCGGGGCACGCGGGTTTCGCCGGCGCGCAATGTGCCGTAATCTTTAGTATGCCATAAGGAACAGACAATGGCCGGAATGAACGAACTGCTGCGCCAGGCGCAGGTCATGCAAAGCAAGATGGCGAAAATGCAGGAAGAACTGGGCCGGAAAACCGTGGAAGGCACCAGCGGCGGCGGCATGGTGCGGGTGGTCTGCACCGGCAAGCAGGAAATTCTCTCCATCGCCATCGACAAAGCGGTGGTCGACCCCGATGACGTGGATATGCTGCAGGATCTGGTGATGGCCGGGGTCAACGACGCCCTGCGCCTCTCAAAAGAAATGATGGAGCGCGAAATGGGCGCGCTTACCGGCGGCTTCAAGCTGCCGGGCATGTAAACCCCGATCGGATACCCCGCCGTGCAACGCATTCCTGATCCTCTTAAGTCCGTTGTAGACCAGCTTTCCCGCCTGCCGGGGTTCGGCCCCAAGTCGGCTCTGCGCGCGGCCATGGCCTTTCTCAAATGGCCCGAAGCGGAAACCCGCCGCCTGGGCAAGGCCATCCACGACCTGCGCGACAACCTGCACCTGTGCGGTGAGTGCGGCGCCCTGACCGTCGCTGACCCCTGCGCCATCTGCAGCGACCCGGCGCGCAGCCGCGATCTCCTCTGTCTCGTGGCCGACTGGGACAGCATGCTCACCCTTGAGGAAGGCGGCTTTTACAACGGCCGCTTCCTTATCCTGGGCGGCCTGCTCGCCCCCCTGGACAACATCAACCCGGACACCCTGGAACTCGACAAGCTGGAAACCCGCCTCAACGGCGGGGAAGTGCAGGAAATTATCCTTGCCCTCGGGGCCACGGTGGAAGCGGAAAACACCGCCTCCTTCATCCGCCGCAGGGTTCTGGCTCGCTTCCCGCACATCCGCATCTCCCGTCTGGCCCAGGGTATTCCCCTTGGGGCGGAAGTGAAATCCATGGACCGGGAAACCCTGCGCCAGTCCCTGCAGTACCGGCAGGATCTGGCGTGATAGAACAAATCAATTTTGAAGTTGCCCAAGAGCCTACTTGCCTCCGGCGGCCAAAGGGACTGAGTCCCTTTGGAAACCCCATTTTACAGGACAGACTCAAGTGGATCATCATCAAAGTTATTTGCTATAGAGTGTCGTTATAAAGCCCCCCAACCTTTGTGAAGCGTCTTTTCCATGTCCAGTAAAAAGCAGCCCTTTTTCCCACCCCCTGTCCTGCCCTGTACCGGCGTGGAATCCCACGCCCACCTCAACAGCAAGCAGTTCGCCCAGGATTTCGACGAAATGCTCGTCCGCGCCAAAAACGCGGGGGTGGCCCAGATTCTCCAGGTCTTCCTCAGCCCAGAAGCCTGGCGAACCGGCAAAGACCGTTTCTCCGCCAACCCGGCTCATCCCGAAGTATTCTTTCTGCTCGGCATCCACCCCACCGACGCCCACGAGCATCCCCCGGACGTGCTGCAAGGCGTTCGCGCCGCCGTCAAGGAAGACCCGCGCATCCGCGCCATCGGCGAAATAGGCCTCGACTACTACTGGAAGGACTGCCCGCGCGACGTGCAGCGCGCCATGTTTCTCGCCCAACTTTCCCTTGCCCGCGAACTGGCCCTGCCCGTGGTTATCCACAGCCGCGACGCCACGGACGACACTTTTGCCCTGCTCGAGGAACAGAACTTCACCGGGTACCCCCTGCTCTGGCACTGCTTCGGCGGCGACGTCTCCATGGCCGAACGCATCGTGGACGCCGGCTGGCATCTGTCTATCCCCGGCCCGGTCACTTACCCGGCCAACAGCGCCCTGCGCGAAGCCGTGGCCGCCGTCCCCCTCGACCGCCTGCTGGTGGAGACCGACTGCCCCTACCTCGCCCCGGCCCCCCTGCGCGGCAAACGCAACGAACCGGCCAACCTCGGCTATACCATCGCCGCCATGGCCGAAGCCCGCGGCATGGCCCCGGCCGATCTCTGGACCGTCTGCGGCGACAACGCCCGCCGCTTTTTCGGCATCTGAACCCCGGCAACCGCCCCAGGAGCTCTCCCATGCTTGCCATCCTCGACTACGAAGCCGGAAACCAGACCAGCGTCCTGCGCGCCCTTGCCGGGCAAAACATTCCCGCTGTCATCACCGCCGACGCCGCCACCCTCGCCGCCGCCTCCGGGGTCATCTTCCCCGGCGTGGGCGCGGCCGGGCAAGCCATGAACCTGTTGCAGCGCACCGGCCTTGACACCGTCCTCGCCAGCCTTGCCGCCCAGGGCAAGCCCCTGCTCGGCGTCTGTCTCGGCTGCCAGATCCTCCTCGGACACAGCGAAGAAAGCGACACCACCACCCTCGGGCTGGTGCCCGGCACCTGCGTGCGCTTTGACGAACACCTCACCGACGACGACGGCGAGCTCATCCGCATCCCTCACATGGGCTGGAACAGCCTCACTCTCAAAAAGCCCTGCCGCCTGTTCGACGGCATCCCCCCGGAAGCGGAATACTATTTCGTACACAGCTACTACGCCAAGCCCGCGCCGGACCGGGTCATCGCCACCACCCGCCACGGACTGGAATTCTGCTCCGTGTTCGGGCAGGACGGCTTCTGGGCCGTGCAGTTCCACCCCGAAAAAAGCGGACGCCCCGGCCTGCGCCTGCTGTATAACTTCTACGATTACTGCCGCAGGGTGTAGAGGAAAGACAATGCCTCCGGCGGGCAGGACGCTGTCCTGCACCTGCCAGAGGGCGCTGCCCTCTGGACTCCCGCAAGGGGCATCATGCCCCTTGCCCCCCATAGGGCCTTTGTGGGGCGGTGTGGCGAATTGTTTTGTTGTGCTTTAGCGGCGCTCCCGGTGAGGAGCAGGATGCCCTGCCACAGAGTTTAAAAAGCTCAGGAACCGGGGCGGATCTGGAATCGGGAAGAAAAAGACTACAAGCGGCTCTGTTGTTTACTGCTCCGAGATCCGTTATCGGCCCCTGAGCTTTTTAAACTTCAAGGCAGGCCCCCTGTCTGGCAACCGGGAGCCCCGCCAGAGCAGAACAATGCAATCCTCCGATCGGCCCCATGCACCCCTGATGGGGATGCAAGGGGGTCACCCCCTTGCCGGGTGCAGGGCAGAGCCCTGCCCGCCGGAGGCATTCACAGCATTACCTACCACCACCAGGAGCGAGCCATGCTGAGCAAGCGGATTATTCCTTGTCTGGACGTACGGAACGGGAAGCTGACCAAGGGTGTGAAGTTTCAGGGAAACGTGGACATCGGCGACCCTGTGGAGACGGCCCGGCGTTATTATGACGAAGGGGCGGACGAGATTGTGTTTTATGATATTACAGCGTCCGCCGAGGGGCGGGGCATTTTTCTGGACGTGGTGGAGCGGGTGGCGAAGGCCATTGCCATTCCATTTTCCGTGGGCGGGGGTATTGCCTCGGTTGCGGACATGCGGGCGGTGCTGCTGGCCGGGGCGGAGAAAATTTCCATCAACTCGGCGGCGGTGAAGTCGCCGGAGCTTATCGCCGAAGGGGCGGAGGCGTTCGGCTCCCAGGCCATCGTGGTGGGCATGGACGTAAAGCAGGTGCCGGTGCGGGAGGGGATTCCCTCGGGCTACGAAATAGTTATTCACGGCGGGCGCACCTTTATGAACATGGATGCTCTGGCCTGGGCGCGCCGCTGCGAGGAACTGGGCGCCGGGGAACTGTGCGTCAACTCCATAGACGCCGACGGCACCAAGGAAGGGTATGAACTGACGCTTACCCGTGCCATTTCCGAGGCGGTGCGCATTCCGGTCATTGCCTCGGGCGGGGCGGGTTCCCCGGCGCACATGTACGATGCGCTGACGGAGGGCAAAGCTTCCGCGGCCCTGATAGCCTCCATTGTGCACTATGGGGAGTACACCATCCGGCAGATCAAGGAGTATCTGGCGGGCAGGGGCTGCAAGGTGCGCCCGGTTATCTAGGCAGTATCGTCGCGAGCGCTTTTTTGCCTCCGGCTACGTCAGATTTCGTCTTTTATTCCGGTCGAGTACCGTCAGAGTACACTCCCTTCATAAAAGACCCATCTTCCTTGCCGGAGAACAAAAAATCATCTCGCGACGATACTGCCTAAGTTCAGCCATCCGAAGAACATCTTGGCAGCCGCTTTGGAAAAGCGGTGCACTTTGGTGTGAAAGAGCCCGCAATGCGGGCAGCGCGCATGTTCTTGCGCCTGTGACGAGGAAAAGAAAAGGGGCGGAAGCACTGCGGAACTTGACACCGCCGCGCGGCATGCTTACCCCTTGGGCATCACATATTCAGGAGCGCATCCCAGACATGAACACAAAACATCCCTATTCAGTCCACTCCCGGCAGGGCGCCGGGAACGGTTCCGAAGACCCGCGCGGGAACGCCCGTCAGGGAGACGCGGCATACAGCAACAGGGATCACGCCGCCGGGGAACACTCCCCCCACGCCAAAGAGCGCGCACGCGAGGCGTATGCCGCCGCTCACGAAGCGCATGGCGCGGATTCCGGCGCAGGCGATCCGAACAACGCAGCCGGTATGTTCGATGGGATGCCTTCTTACAGCCCCAGCAATTTTTCTCCTCTGGGCGGACTTTTCGCCGATGATGGTTCCGAGAGCTCCGGCAACGGCGTGCCCGATACGAGCCCCCCGCTCTCCGACGAGCAGCTTGTGGCCCTGTGCCGCCAGCGCGTCTGTCCGGAATGTTCGGTAAAAAAAGAAGCCGAGGAAATCAAACTCCGCTCCCTGGCCGATCTGGACAACGCCCGCAAGCGTCTTGCCAGAGAGAAAGACGAACAGGTGCGCTTTGCCGCCGAGGCCGTGCTTTCGGATATTCTGCCCTCGCTGGACAACCTCGATCTCGCCCTCCAGCACGCGGGCAGCCATGAAGCCTGCAAAAACTTTGTGGTGGGGGTGCAGATGACCCGCAAGCTCATGCTGGACGCCCTGCAAAAGCATGGGCTTGTGCAGGTGGGAGCCATGGGAGAAGAGTTTGACCCCTCCCGGCACGAGGCCGTGGGCATGCAGGACGTGCCTGAAGTTCCCGAAGGGTACGTGTGCGGCCTTCTTTCTTACGGCTACACCCTCAAGGATCGCCTCCTGCGCCCGGCAAGGGTGATGGTCTGCAAAAGAAGCTAGGCTCCGCATACACGGCAGTTCCGCCGGAGATTCCTGAAGTATGAAAATGACTTTTGCGGGCCTGTGCCTGCTGACGGCCCTGTTGCCGGGCCGCGTTCCGGAAAGACTGCTCGCCCTTCGCAGTGACGGGCAAACCGCCACTTACCTGGACAACATGGAAGTTACCGTCAACGAGGGCGCCGTCCAGGCTTCCTTTGCAGAAATATGCGCGCAGCAATCCCGGCTTCCCTGGAGCCGGCGCAAGAATACCAGAACACCCCGTACCTTGCGGTTCCGCCCAGACTCCAAAGGAGTGTGCGCCGTAGAGGAGCATGTCTCTTCTCCCCCGGTCTGCATATACCAGGGCGATGCGCTGGTCGGCCACGTGACGCCCCCTCCCTCGCCTCCTGCCTGGGAGCCCCGCGGCACCACCGCGGAGGACGGCGAATGTGCCCGCATATGGGAATACGTGCGCGCGTATCTTGACCGGCAAACGCCGTAGGGGCACGACGCCGGGAGTTACGCCGGAGGGAAGTCCATTGCAGTTCCACCAACAAAACAGAAAGACCTTATGTGGGATTGCAAAGGGGCTCAGCCCCTTTGCCCGCCGGAGGCCTCTCACTGCTACAGCGGCGGCAACAGGGCGCGGCGGCCTTTCACGGTCAGGCGGCAGAGAGGCAGCCCCCGGAAGTACAGGCCCATTTCAGGGCCGGGAGCAGTGGTTTCGAGGGCTGCTCCGGTAAGCAAGGCCTGCAAGGGGGCGGTTTCTTCCAGGTTCAGGAGAGGCAGCCCTTTTTTGTGCGCCTCTTCCAGGGAGGGCATGAGGACGCGCAGGGACGGGTTGACGCGCACCGCGCACCCGGGCATGGCCCGCCCGAGGGGAAAGCCTTTCCAGGCAACCCCCGGAGGAAGCAGAACCTTGCTCCAGGCAGGCAGAAAATGCGCTGTGGAGTTGAAGACCGCCACCTCTCCGGGCGGCAGGGCCGCCGCATCGATCCAGGGGGAGGCAAGGGCCTCGCGCGCCAGGATAATGAGAGAATCCGTATCGCCCCCGGCATTCCGTCGGCGGGCAGATGCGTTCCGTCCGCCTTTGCCGGAGGGGTTCCTGCCGGGAGAGAGCTTCCGGGCGGTCCTCTCCGTTTCGCGGTCCGAAGGCGCGTCCGCACCTCCGTTCCAGGGAGTTCCGGTCCCCCCGGACAGCATATGCTCCGGCGCGGGGGCGGCCGCATGGTTCGGCTTGCGCAGCGCCGCCACAAAAAAGCCCTGCCCGCCCTGCTCGTTCAGCCCGGTTTCCACGCGGAGCGCGCCTGTAAACTCCGGCAGGTGCGGGTCGGCAAAGACAAATCCCGGCGGAGCGGGCAGAGGCTCGAAAACAAGCCCCAGGGTGTCGCAGGCGAAACGGAGCTGTTCCTCGTTTTCCGCCGTATTGGTGGTGCAGGTGGAATAAACCATCCTGCCGCCGGGACGCAGCAGACGGGCGGCCTCGCGCAGGAGCAGGCGTTGCAGGCCCACCAGGGGTTTGACCTTGTCGCCCTGCCAGAGGCGCAGCACCTTGGGGTTCTTTTCCACGGTGCCCCAGCCGCTGCAAGGCGGATCGAGCAGAATGCAGGGCCAGCCCGGATAGCCGCCCTCACCCGCTCCCGGCAGGGGCAGGGCTTCGCCGGGGTGCGAAGTGGTGGCGCAGTTGATAAGATTCAGGGCGGCAAGATTGCGGCGCAAGGTGGCAAGCCGGTTCTGCGACGGCTCGTTGCCGAGCACGAACCCATGCGGGCCCACAAGCTGGCCGAGCAGGCCCGTCTTGCTGCCGGGGCTGGCGCACATGTCGAGGACGGCGCTTCCTTCCTCAGGCGCAAGGGCCACGGGGGGCAGCATGGAGGAGCGGTCCTGGATGTAGATGTAGCCGAAGGCGGCGGCGAGACTCGCGCCCAGGGGGAAGGGCTCGTGCAGCAATCTACGGGCCAGAAGGAAGAAGGGCTCAGGCTCGAAGACAAAGCCCTGGGCGGCAAGCAGGCCTTCCGCCAGAGGAGCGAGACTGCGCTTGCACACGAGACGGAATGAGCGTAGGGGCAGAGAATTCATGGAACAACCGGGACCGCGCGTGACAAGGTGTTACAAAACGCCGGGAGCGCGGGTGTTGCACGCGGCGTCGATAGAAGATATACTGGTGAAAGTTGTTCCGCAAGGTAAAGACAGCCCACGCCGGCGATGCGTGCCGCCGCCCCTTCAATCCGTCGCAGCCGGGAGACACGGAGTGCCGGAAAGGCGCGACAAGGCGTCGCTGTGACCTTCGAGGACTATTTCCATCAAAGCGAGGATCTATGAAGCGAGTGTTTCGCACAGCCGCAGGTTTGCTGGGGCTTATGCTGCTTTTGTGTTCCCAGGCCGTCGCGGCTGAAAAAGCGACATTTGTAGTGCTTCCGTTCTCTGTTCAGGGACCGCAGGGTTTTGCCTATCTTGAGCGTTCCATCCCCCAAATGCTGACCTCGCGCCTGTACTGGAAAGGGCGCGTCGAGCCTGCCGTGCACGATTTTCCCGCCGGGCAGGCCGCGGTAGGCGACGAGACCAATGCTGAAAAAGCCCGTCAAAAATATAAGGCGGACTATGTGGTCTGGGGCAGCGTCACGATCATGGGCAACGACTGCAGCCTGGACGTGCGCGTGCGCGACGCTTCCGGCAAGGTATGGCCCCAGGCGCGCGAAAGCAAGACCAACCAGCTTATCACGGCCATCAGCGGCGTAAGTGACAACATCAACCGCGAGGTATTCAAACGCGTGCCGGAGAAGGCCGCCGCCGCCAAAGACGATTCGGGCCGCATCAATCAGATGAACCCTGATCTGGTGGTGAACGAAACCTCACCCAAAGAAGTCTACCTCAACCCGCAGTTCCGCTACGCCGGTTCCAGCGCGGGCGATGATTCGCGCCTGCGTTCCCAGATGCTGCCCTTTTCCTCTGTCGGTATGGAAGTGGTGGACGCCGACGGCGACGGCAAAACCGAGATTTTCATCCTCACCGACCATGTCCTGTATGCGTACCGCTTTGCTCCCGGTAAGCTTGAACCCCTTGGCGAATTCAAATTCCCCATGACCTCCGACTGCCTGTCGGTGCGTTCCATGGAACGCAGAGGCGGCCAGGCCTGGCTCATCGTCAACATGGTGGACAAGGACACGCTGCCCCAGGCCAGCATTCTGACCTTCAACGGCAAAACCTTCACGGAGGAAATGAAAAACCTCAAATACTTCCTGAACGTCGTGAAGCTGCCGCCCGACTATATTCCCACGCTCATAGGGCAGCAGACCCAGCCCCCCCGGCTGTTCCGGCCCGGCGTCTATGAAATGATGAAGGTAAGCAACGGCTTTACGCTGGGCAAGCGGCTGCCGCTGCCGTCCGACGCCAACGTGTTCAACTTTGCCTACCTGCCGGGCGGACGTAGCGAGCAGGACAGCGAAAAGATCATTGTCCTCAGCGATGATGAACGCTTGCGCACCTATACAACAAAGGGAGCGCGCCTCTCCCAGAGCGACGAGACCTATTCCGGCTCGGCCAAGGGCATAGAGGTGGGCACCGCCATGCCGGGCATGGGGACGGAATCCGTCACCATCGGCACGATGTTCTATATTCCCATGCGCATGCTGCCCGTGGATCTTGAGCACGACGGCAACTACGAACTTATCGTCAACCGGCCCATATCCACGGCTTCCACCCTGTTCGACCGCTACCGCTTTTTCCCGCAGTCCGAAATTCACAGCCTGTTCTGGGACGGCGTGGGCATGAACCTGCAGTGGAAGACCCGCCGCATCAAGGGCTCGGTGGCGGACTACGCCATTGCCGACGCCAACAACGACGGCATTCCAGATCTGGTCACCTGCATCAACACCCACCCCGGCGCTCTCGGCGTGCAGGCCCGCAAGACCATTATCGTGCTGTATCCCCTTGATCTCAGCAAGACGGCCGGCGACACCATGCCCGACCGAACGGAAAGAGATCAGTAAGTTCTCCGGCACCACAGAAAGGCCCGCCATACGCGGGCCTTTCTCTTGCCTCTTTTACCCGGAACGCCTATGCAGGAACACTCCTTGACCGGGCTTGTGGTTTCCGCCGCCGAAGACGGCATGAAGCTGCTGCGTTTTCTGGAGCGGCGCCTCGCCGGCGATCCGGGCGCGTCCCTGCTGCATAAATGGATCCGCACCGGACAGGTGCGCGTCAACAAGGGACGGGCCAAACCCTTTACCCTGCTGCGGGAGGGCGACATGGTGCGCCTGCCTCCGTTCGCACGGACGCGCGATCTTGCGGTTCCTCCGCCGCCTGCTCCGCCATCAGGGCCGGATCTGGCTGTTGTGGCCTCCACTGCGCATTTTCTCGTGCTCGCCAAACCCGCCGGATTGCCGGTCCAGGCGGGCAGCGGCCACGCCGACAGCGTGGCGGACCGTCTGCGCGCCGCCCATGCCGGGCAGGCGTTTATTCCGGCCCCGGCCCACCGTCTGGATCGTCATACCTCCGGCCTGCTCCTGGTCGGAACAACCCACAGGGGGCTCCAGGAACTGCATGCCCGGTTCGCCTCGCCCGGAGCCATCGCCAAGGCATACCTCGCCTGGGTGACGGGCCGCTGGGCGGAGGTTCGTCCCTGCCTTCTGCTGGACGTGCTGGAAAAAATCCGGGACGCGGACGGACGCGAAGGCATGCGCGCGCGGCCCGGCGGCAAAACCATCCCCCTGCCCGCCCCCCCGCACGCAGATCCGCAGGGCGGCGACGCCCTGGAAGGCACGGCCCGCGCCGTGGTGCAGGCTGTGCGGCATGCGCATATTCCCCGAACGGCGCTGCACGCCGCCGGAATGGAAGATCCGCAAGCGAGCCCGGAAATGCCTGCCCTCTGGCCACACCGGAAACACGACGGCCCCCCCATGGAGGCCACCCTGCTGCTGGTGCGCCTGCTCACCGGACGAACCCACCAGATACGGGTGCAGTTTGCGTCGCGCGGCTTCCCGATCATCGGCGACGGCCGCTATCATGGGCCGCTCTTCAGGCCCATGCTGCTCCACGCCTACAGCCTGAGCCTTGCTCCGATAATCGGGACGGACGGCATTCCGGAAGCGGGCCGCCAAGGGGAGCCTTCGCTCTCCTACCGCCTGCTCCCGGACTGGCCCGCTCCTTTCATGCCCGACGACGGGGAAATAGACGCCGCGCGCGCCATTCTGGAAAATGCTCTGTAGGCGAGCCGGGCTCAATACCGAATCGTGAAGGGCATCAAAGAGTTGTCCCCACCAACGCACACTCCTTGGCACCCTGAACACAGTACCCGCGCGATACAAAACAGGTTCCGCAATCGTCACGCAACTCACATACTGGAGCAGTTTAATTTTGAAATTACTTGTGCAATCGCCCACTAATTTGCGGTATACAAAAGGGACTCTGTCCTTTTGGCCGCCGGAGGCAATTCGATCCTTGTCCAATTTCATTATGAGTTTGCTCTAAAAAGTTTCCTTCCCCTTCCCCCGATTCGCCTTTCATTTCTGGCAATGCGCGCAAAAGACCGTGCCGCGCCCGGCAACGCGGGCACCCTTGAGGGGGGCGCCGCACGTGGGGCAGGGCTGATCCTTTTTCCCATAGACGGAGAAGTTGTTCTGGAAGGCGCCGGCATTGCCGTGGGCGTCGCGGTAGTCGCGGATGGAACTGCCGCATTCCTCGATGGACTGCCGCAGGATGTCCTGCAGGGCCGAGGCCAGGGCCGTCAGCCGGGGCAGGGAGATATCCGCGGCCTTTGCCGTAGGCGCGATACCCGCCCGGAAGAGGGATTCGTCAGCATAGATGTTGCCCACACCGGCCACCACGCGCTGATCCAGCAGCACTCCCTTGATGCCAGCTCTGTGCGCGGCAAAGCGCCGGGCCAGCTCCCCGGCCGGAGTAAGCAGCGGCTCGGGCCCCAGGGCGGCCCAGAACGGCCAGTCCATGAGTTCCCCGGGCCGCATGACGCGGCAGTAGCCAAAGGTGCGCATATCATCAAAAAACAGTCTGCCTTCCAGGGGCGAATCCTGTGCGCTTTCCGCCGGGGCAAGGTCAAGTATCAGGCGTGTGTGCTTTTGGGGAGCCGTGCCTTCCGGATACACGAAAAAGCGCCCGGTCATCTTCAGGTGGAAGGCCAGAACGAGTTCGCCCGCTGTCTCCGCCACCGGCACGGCCGCCGCATTCCGCCCTTTGGCGGCGCTCCCGCCCCGCTTGTCAGCCGGGGGGAGTGCATATTCTCCCGCGAGGGCGACTGCCACCATGAGCAGTTTGGCGCGGCGAAAGACCCGTTGCACGACCGCGCCTTGCAGGACGGGCAGCAACTCCTTCCCGGCCTGCAATGTTTTGGGATGCACCAGCTCCACGGATGCGATGCGCCTGCCGGTTATTTGCGGAGCAAGGGTACGGGCGATGGTTTCGACTTCGGGAAGTTCAGGCATGGCGAACCTGCGGCTGTTGGACTGCGACTGGCGGTATTGCCAAAATTTCCAGGGGCATTACTCTATCAGTGGCGCCAGTCTTCCACAAGCGAAGGCGCTCGCGGAAGACTGGCAAAAAGGGCTTGCATATGATAATGAAATTCTCTATCAATTTATGGCACGCCGATTGTACGGCATTGTAACCGTGCCTTCCTGCCTGGAACGAGGCGGCGGGGCACCCGCACCGCGCAGTGCCGCCATCTTGCGGCACGCGGCTTTGAGAACGCGCGGGCAACATCCGGGAGGATTCATATGGCATCCGCATTGATTGTATACGGCTCAACCACGGGAAATACGGCGTATGTCGCGGAAGTGGCGGAACGAGCGCTTACCGGCGCGGGAGCCAGCGTCACCATGCTGGACGCGGCGAACGCGGAGCCCGAGGGGTTGTGCGGCAAGTACGACCTGGTGCTCTTCGGCTGCTCCACCTGGGGGGATGAGGACGTGGAACTGCAGGACGACTTCATTCCTCTGTATGACGAGCTTGAAACCACGGGAGCCAAGGGGAAAAAGACGGCGGTCTTCGGCTGCGGCGACAGCAGTTACCCGCATTTTTGCGGCGCTGTGGACGCCATTGAGCAGAAGCTGGCCGATATCGGCGCCACTGTTGTTGCCGACGGGCTGAAGATTGACGGGGATCCGCATTCGGAAAAAGAGGCCATTGAGGCCTGGGCCGGGGAGGTCGCCAAGGCCTTGTAGCTCAGAGGCTCTGCCGTCGGGTTCCCGGCAGCGCGCGGCAGGGAAAGCCGCGCGCAGTCCCCTCTCCGCGAGCCCTGCGGCAAACCCGCCGCCCGGAAGGCAAGCCTTTCGGGCGGCCTTATCTGAGAGGGTCTGCGGTCCGCCGCCAGGGAAGCTGCGTGTGGACTTTTCCTGTTCCGGTATTATGTGTTGTATGGAGTTACAACCGGAGACCCCGGAGAAGAGCCATGATTCTCGACAAGCTTATCCAAATTCTGGAAGACCGCGTCGCCCGCTGCGACGATGACCCGTTATTCTGCAACACCTGCGGCCAGCCGCGTCATACCGCCGACGTGATGTGCATCAAGGACTCATGCGCGGTGGTGTGCCGGGAATGCTCCGGTACCCTGTGCACCCTGGACGCTGCAAACGGCGTGTACACGTTGAAGGACACGCAGATCTAAACTTTTTACCCAGTGCATCTTCTGCCGGAGCCTTCCTGCGGGGCCGGCGGGGGGTGAGGTGTAAGGCTTGGACCGGCACGGCTCTCCGAGCGCGCACCCGCCTCCGGATTTTTCCCACGCGTTTTGTGCGGTAGAAAAATTCGGAGGCGCGTTTTTAGAAAGGCGTAAAAAACGCTTGCATTGTGCTGCGCCATTGGATACATCTTCCTTTCGCGCATGCCGGGGTAGCTCAGTTGGTAGAGCAGTGGACTGAAAATCCACGTGTGGGCAGTTCAATCCTGTCCCCCGGCACCATGAATTAGTTCGCCCAAGTGCGAAGAAACCCGCTAAGCTTAGAGCAAAGCGGGTTTTTCTTTTGCCTAGGTTCAGCAGGGTTCATCAAGTTACGTTGACAGCCACAAAAAACGGGGGCATTCTTGGGGGCATCATTGGCTGGATAAACGCATTTTCACACGTCCAAAAAGGAAATGCCCCCAATGCGCCTGACAGATACAGTGAAGAATAAGCTGTCCCTTGAAGTGTCCATCGGTATCAGAGTGCCGGGCGCAAAGAAGGCAGCGGTTGAACTCCAGCCTATAGGGGCATTCACTATAAACTGCTCCGATTCCGACCCTTTCACCTTGTGAAACGGGTTACCGGCTTAAAGTGTTTGCCATATGCACTACAGGGACAATAAGGATGACGGTTCCAACCCGCCCAAAGATATACCACATAGTGCATGTGGATAAGTTGGCCTCCATTATACAGGACGGGTATATCTGGTGTGACGCTGAGATGGCCCGCCGAGCTCCTGCCGGGACTGTTATTGGCATGAGTTCTATCAAGCAACGCCGTATGAGACTAGGGCTCACAAGTCATTCCCGTTTGTACGTGGGCGATTGTACCCCTTTCTATTTTTGCCCGCGATCGGTCATGCTATTTTTGATACACAGAGACAATCACCCTGATTTAACCTACCATGGCGGGCAGGAGCCTATTGTTCATTTAGAAGCAGACCTGTACGACTCCATCGCATGGGCGCAAGCGAACAATCTTCGCTGGGCGTTCACTTTGTCAAACGCGGGGTCATACTATTTTGAAGACCGTTGTAATGTTGACGCTCTGAGTGAAATCAATTGGGAGGCCGTCCAATCCACCAGTTGGAGAATGCACAAAGAAGCGAAACAAGCGGAATTTCTTATGGAACTACGCTTCCCTTGGCATCTTGTTGAACGCATAGGTGTGTACTCATTTCGAATTCAGATGGCTGTTAGTAACTTTCTGGCACCCACAAGACTAAGCATACCCGTATCTCTTATGCCGGGCTGGTACTATTGAAAGAGGATAGAAACATGATTGAGTTTAAAAATGGTGATATCCTCAAAGAAAACGTAGAAGCACTCGTCAACACTGTGAATTGTGTCGGCGTTATGGGGCGTGGAATTGCGCTACAATTCAAGAATGCTTTCCCGAATAATTTTACGGAATATGCGATAGCCTGCAAGAAGAAAGAAGTACAACCAGGAAAAATGTTCGTACATACGACAGGAAGGGTACACAACCACAAGTATATTATCAACTTTCCCACCAAACGGCATTGGCGCGGTAAAAGCCGCATGGAAGATATTGAGTCTGGCCTGAGAGCCTTGGTAGAGACTGTTCGCCACTACAATATTTCCTCCATCGCGATTCCGCCACTCGGTAGTGGACTTGGGGGCCTGAACTGGAGAGAGGTGCGTTTACACATAGTAGCCGCAATGGAGCAACTTCAGGATGTGCAGGTTGTCGTATTTGAGCCTGGAGGCGCGCCTTCCAGCGAAGCCATGACCCACGCCAAAGAAGTTCCGACCATGACCCCAGGCCGGGCTGCCCTTGTCGGTTTGGTGGAACGTTATCTTAGCGGGTTGCTTGACCCCTTTGTTACGTTGCTTGAGGTACATAAACTCATGTACTTTATGCAAAATGCGGGAGAACCCTTGCGGCTGCATTATACCAAGGCGCCCTATGGCCCCTATGCTGACAATTTGCGCCATGTATTGCACGCTGTGGAAGGATATTTTATTTCGGGGTATGCTGATGGGGGAGATGCTCCGGATAAGCAGCTCTCATTGGTTCCCGGCGCGCTTGAAGAAGCATCCGCTGTATTGCGTGAGCATCCGGAAACCTTAGTCAGGTTTGAGAAAGTGACGCAACTTGTAGGCGGTTTTGAATCTCCTTTCGGGCTTGAACTTCTCGCTACAGTGCATTGGGTGGCAACAAAAGAACATGCGCGCTCACAAAAAGAAATCACCGAATCTGTTTACGCTTGGGGGCACCGAAAAAAGCAGTTCACCCCACGCCAAATTTCTATAGCAGCAGACATCCTCATGAAAAATGGCTGGATACCCAACCTGCCTTCAACCGGATAAGCGTAGGTGAGTTATAGGGCAGCGAAAATATTGGGGGCATTTTAGGGGGCATCGCAATAGATGTACTGCGTGAATATTTAATAATTATGGTATAATATCGCATACAATCGGATGTGTCCCCCAAATGTCGGTGCCTTTTTTGCTGTACCTGTACTGTGCTTGTTCTGCATTGGCGATTCCGGGCAGAGAGAGGGCTCGTTGACAACCGGCATTTTTGGGAGCAGCGTTAAAGATGCACTTTGGCACTGTCCGGTGCACAATGACGGGCAAAAACCTATCCCGCACAGGTGCCACCCAGCCTTCTACCGGGGCAAAAAACAGAGGCCTGCGGCAAGGGCCGCAGCAGGCGGAGTTTGCCACCCTCTTGCTGGAGGATTATTGCACTCCCTCCAAGCGACAGGAGACGGACAGTGCGACAATTCTTACGGGATTTTTCCGCGACCGCCGGGGTGGCGGGCCTTCTGACGGTCATCGTCTCGTATGCCGGGTCGGCTGTGATCATCTTTCAGGCCGCGCATCTGGCCGGTCTGTCCGAGGAGTTGACCTCGTCATGGATCTGGGCGGTCTCCATCGGCAGCGGCATCACTGGTCTGCTGCTGAGCTGGCGCATGAAGACGCCGATCATTACCGCCTGGTCAACGCCCGGCGCGGCGCTCCTGGTCGTCATGCTGCCCGGCGTGCCCTTTGCCGAAGCAATCGGGGCCTACCTGGCAAGCGCGGCGATTATCACCGTCATCGGCGTTACAGGCTCTCTGGATGTGCTGATGCGCCGCATACCCGTCGCCGTCAGTTCCGGGATGTTCGCGGGCATTCTGTTCAGTTTCGGGGCCAAGGTATTCACGTCCTTTCAGGCGAATCCGCTGCTCGCCCTGCCCATGTTCGCCTGCTTTCTTTTGTGCAGGCGCTTTTTACCCCGTTATGCCGTGGCCGCCGTTATGGCCGCCGGTATTCTCATCTCCGCCCTGGCGGGTCTGATGCACGTTGATAACCTGCAAATAGCCCTGGTCAAGCCCGTATTGACACTGCCGTCGTGGTCAGGCTCGGCCATCCTCAGCATCGGCATCCCCCTGGCCCTGGTCACGCTGACCGGCCAGTACATTTCCGGCATGGCGGTGCTCCACGCCTCGGGGTACCAGGTACGCTCGGACGGCATCATGACCATAACCGGCATCGCCTCGATCGTGCTCGCGCCGTTCGGCTCGCATGCAATCAACCTGTCCTCGCTCACGGCGGCCATATGCACCGGCAGTGAATCGCACAAGGATCCCGCCCGCCGCTATACCGCGGGCATCGCCTGCGGCGGTCTGTACATTCTCATCGGCATGTTCGGCACAACGCTTATTTCGCTTTTCGCCGCATTGCCGCCCGTATTTATCGCCGTGCTGGCGGGCCTTGCCCTCATAAGCGCGTTTACCACGGGGTTTACCGGCATATTCAAGGACGCCGCCAACATCGACGCTGGCATCGTCGCCTTTCTGGCGACGGCCTCCGGCATGGAGTTTCTGGGGCTCGGCGCCCCCTTCTGGGGATTGGTGCTCGGTACCCTGTCGTACCTTGTTCTGAAAAGATAGCAGGCGGCTGGCGCAAAGACGACGCCGGCATGCCGTACGCCGCATGATGCTCTCAACGCAGCCGCGGCACGAGAAAAACACCCGCCCCCGGCACCCGTTGCCCTATGCCGCTCCTTCCGCCATTCTCGCGGCTTTTTTGGCTTTCTTGTGCTCGTACATGTTCATGTCCGCTTCTTCGATCAGATCGCCCACGCACTGGGCTGTCTGGTTCGGATACACGGCAAACCCGTGGCTGACGCTCATGGTGTAGGGTTTGAAGTGGTCATGCCCGATGCGGTAGAGGGCTTCTCCGACCTGGCGTATTTTTTCCTCAAACGCCGGGAGGGCAGCCGTTTCAGTCACCAGGATGATCTCGTCCCCGCCGTAACGGATGCCCTTGTACTGTTCCCCCATGGTCACGTTGATAGTCTGGGCCACATGCTTGATGTACCAGTCGCCCTCCTGGTGGCCGTACATATCGTTGACAAACTTGAGCTTGTCTATGTCGATGAAGCAGAGAATGACGGTACAGCCCGTCTTGGCGCATTCTTCAAAAAGATAGCCCAGCAGTTCGAGGCCCGCGCGGCGGTTCAGCATGGCGGTCATGCTGTCGAAGGTGGCCACGTGCTTGAGGGTGGTAATGTCCGAAAGCCCTATCAGATAGAGCTTTTTCTCGCCCGAAAGCACGGTCTTGGCGGAAAGCAGCACTATCTTGCCGTCGGCCATGCCCACTTCCAGGTTGGAGAACTCCTTTTCCCGCACGAGCTTGTCCAGCAGACGGGCGCTCAGGTCACAGTCCTCATCCGGGCCTCGTAAAATCTCGGCAAAGCCCGTTTCTTCACTCAGTTCCATACCGAGCCATTCGCGGATCAACTGCACGGCCATGGCGTTGTACTTGACCGCTTTCAGCGTTGCGGCGTCAAAGAGAATGGTCAGGGAGGGCACGGTTTCAAAAAGCTGGTTCAGGTATTCCTCGTTCTTCTTCATCACGTCGAAGCCGGCCTTGATCTCCCGCTGCGCCGGTTTGAACACGATGCGCCACTCAAAGGCCAGAACCACGAGCGCGATGAACAGAATGGAAAATTCCAGAACTTGCAGGTGCAGCAGCTTGGTGTTGGACTCCTCGTCATACTGGAACACAATGGCGTCCATGTATTGCAAAAATTCCGTTTCATTGGCGCGAATGGCAAGCACAAAACGACGCAGAGCCTCGCGGCCGCCGTTGCTTTCCTCGCTGTGCAGAATGCCGTCAACAGCCCTGAGGATTGCCTGATAATGCGGCTCGTTCTTTTCATACAGGGCCTGCACGGCGGCACTGTTGTCGCCGGGCAGATGCATTCTCTTGCTGCCGTAACGCAGCCCTTCATGGGACTGCCGCCACAGATCCCTGGCATTGATCAGTTCCGCGATGAAGGCAGCACGAGAAGCTTCCGTCTCCGCCTGCAACACTCCGTAGGCGCATTTGGCTATCTTCTGGCTCAGCATGCGCTGGCGTCCTGAAATGTTCACCACTCTGGCGTCGGCCTTCATGTTCACAATGGTAAGCTGGATGATCACCTGGCTGATCAGCAGCAGCGACGCCGTGGCCAAAAGCGCGGCCGCGTAGCGTCTGTTGATGTACCTGAAAGTGCCGTCGGATTTCAAACCGTTAGTTGCAATCAAGACGAATTCTCCCCAAAAGTGTACGCATATCGTAGCGAAGACTCTTTCCCTTATGCTCTGTCACTATGAAAGAGCGGGGACAGAGTCAAGCGACGCGCATTATATTTTCATGCAAGCGGAAAGGACACTATTTTTTCTCTCTCCCGCAACGATAACCGCGCTGACCCGCAATCCCGCCGCGACGGCGGAGGGAGCCCTCCGGACAAAACGCATATGGCGCTGCCCGCCGGTTTACCGGTCCCCCACGGCACTCTTTCCAGGCGCGGCGTTCCCGTGTACTATGGCGTGCAGATTGACAGCAGTAACGTTCAACCTATGGGGAAAATTATGAAAACAGCTCTCGTTGTCCTCGCCCTCGTACTGGGCATTGCCACGCAAAGCCTGGCCGCCGATGACAAAACGATCATCATCGGGGTGACCCCTGTCCCGCATAAGGACATCATACTGGTCGCCAAGCCCCTTCTGGAAAAAGAGGGGTATACCGTCGAAATCAAGGAATTCACCGATTACGTGCAGCCCAACGTGGCCCTCGCGGAAAAAAGCCTGGATGCAAACTTTTTCCAGCATATCCCCTACCTTGAGGATATGAGCAAAAAGCAGAAGCTGAACCTGACCTGGGTGGCCAAGGTCCACATCGAGCCCCTGGGTCTCTATTCCAAAAAAATCAAGAAGCTGGACGAACTTAAAAAAGGCGACGTTGTCGCCGTACCCAGCGATCCCACCAACGGCGCCCGCGCCCTGCGCCTTCTGGAAGCCCACGGCCTTATTACCCTGAAGCCGGGCGAACTGGTCACGGCCAAGGACGTGACCGCCAACCCCAAGGGCATCAAGATTATGGAGCTGGAGGCGGCCCAACTGCCCCGCACCCTGGAAGACGTGACCGCGTCCGTCATCAACACCAACTTCGCCAGCGAGGCCGGGCTTATCCCCTCGCGCGACGCCATTATCATTGAGGGCAAGGACTCGCCTTACGCCAACGTCATTGCCGTGCGCGCCGACGATGTGAACTCTCCCAAGATCAAGGCCCTGGCCAAGGCGGTGACCTCCCCCGAAGTAAAGGCCTATATCGTCGAAAAGCTGGAGCCCAAGGGTATCGTACCCGCGTTCTAGGCACTGCCTGAACTGCCGCATGTTTATGTACCCCGCCTGAAGGCGGAACCGGCGCGTTCCTTCTTCAGGCGGGCGTCCCTATCCCGAGGCGTTCCGCGCCTTTTGCAGACCCCCATGACCGATACCATTTCTTCCCCGCCGGAACAGCCTTCGCAAAGCGAAGGGGCCGCTCCGGGAACAACCGCCCCCGCCGCCGAACTTTCGGAAAAGCAACGCCGGGAACTCTGGCTCTACGTGGCGGTTTCCATCGTGACCGTGGAGCTTTTGCTCAGCGTGGGCGCGCTGTGTTACGGCTTTATCGCGGCGGCCTCCGCCCAGGGCCGCTATTCCTTCCCCTGGCTGGTCTGGGGGGCAACCATGGCCATTGCTCCCGCCTGCATTCTGCTGACGGTGCACCTGGCGGACGTCGGCCTGTTCCGGGCAGGCAGAAGGGGAGAAGCGGACAAAGACTGGCAGGCGCATCTTCCCGAACGGCTGCGCAAGCTGTACCTCATCATCAAAGGCGCGCCCGCCGTGGTGGTGCTGCTGGGCATCGTCGCGCTCGGCGCGGCTTTGCTGACCATCGAAGGGGCGCTTTCCGCCCTGGGGAGCTTTGCCGCCGCCCTGCAGCCGCATATCCCCTGGATTGCGGGAGGCATCGCCCTGGTGGTCTGCGTGGGCATCATCGCCGCCGTGTGGCTGAACTACCGCTCCCGCCGCCTCTACGAGGAATACGCGTTCAGGCGCGAGGTGCTGGAAAAGACCGGCGTGATTATTGTGGACAAGGGCAGCACGCCCCTCCCCCCAGGCAGCATGGGCGATATGCCGCACGCCATTGCCCCGGCGGAATCCGCGTACGGACGCGCGGCCCTGCCTGTGGGGCGGGAAGACGCCCGCACCCGCAACGCCGAAATCATCGATACGGATGCGACAGTGCCCGCCCCTCCGGAGACGGATGCAGGGAGCACGCCCGGACGGGAGTGAGGCCGGATTGCCCGCGGGAGTCCTCCTGGAGGCGCTCCCTTACAGGACGTTCCAGAATCCGCCCCGCCGTGCCCCGAATATTCCCTCCGCCGAAAAACTATCTTTGCCTGGACCGGCTGTGCCTGCGGGCCGCAACGTAAAAGCCCGCCCCTGGAGGCGGACTTTTACGTTGCAAAAACGTCTCGAAAGATTACTTTACGGCGTCTTTCAGAGCTTTGCCGGGGGTAAACTTCACAGCCTTGCCGGCGGGAATGTTGATTTCCTTGCCGGTGCGGGGATTGCGGCCCTTCCGGGCGGCGCGCGCGGTAACCTTGAAGCTGCCGAAACCCGTGAAGGTCACGGTATCCCCGCTTTTCATGGCGTCGGTAAGCGTGTCGATCAGGGCGTCGAGAGCGGACTCGGCCTGTACTTTGGTGGCAAGGCCGGATTTCGCATGGATTTTCTGAACCAGTTCAGCTTTGGTCATCACTTTCTCCGTGATAATGATGTTTGAGCAGGAGCGGGACTGCTCCCTGCCGCCATACATGAAGGTTACGAGGTTTGCTTTTACAGAGCGGCACGCTGATGTCAAGTCTATACAGGCTTTTCTCGATTCATCGCCTGCGCAAGTACAAGTACGTCCTGCGGTCAAAAACGCCGCCACTGCAAAGGGGATACAGCTATCTCACTGAAAAAAAGGAAATTACGGCATCCGCCTTCGCTACGCCGGACTCCCCCCGTCCGGAACAGCGGCTGCCGGAACGCACGGGCAGCCGGGCAACCCCAAGGGGGCTCCAAGGTAACGTCTTTGATTTCATGTTGGAAATAGTGTAGCAGTGAATACGACGTTCGGCAAGGGCTACGCAATAAAAAACGGGATGGGCTGCATAGATTTCCGCATGCCTGCCGCGCGGATATCGACAGAACGAACATCCCCCGCGAAGCCCGCTGCCGTTCCACTCTGACTTTTTCCTTGCCTTTTCAACCGCTTTTTTTCCAAGGCAGTGCCGGCGCGCACTGCCCCTTCAGGAGGATCCCATGCCGTCTTTACCCCGTCCCCGTTTCTCTGTTCCACCGTTCAGGGCTCTTTCCCTGTTTATAGCGCTGTCCCTGCTGCTTGCCGGCTGCGCCCAGAACACGGTGCGTCTCGTCTATTCGGATGAAACGGGCGCCATTCCCCCGGCCGGGGCTCCCCAGGTAACGGTGGTGCAACTGACCGACGAACGCGGCAAAGCCGATATAGGCGTGCGCAAGGACGGCAGCGCCTTTACGCCCAGTTCCAATGTCAGCGAATGGCTTTCCCACGCTCTGGCGGCCGAGCTTTCCCGCCAGGGGCTGGTGGTCACCCTTGCGCCTTCGGAAGCCAAGGCCCGTTCCACAGGCGCAAAATACGTGGTCGTCGGCTCCATTAAGGAACTGTGGCTCACCGAAAAGTCAACCACATCGTATTCCTGCGACCTGCGGACATTCATTCAGTTGAAGGACAATACCGCAACCCCGCTCATCAACAGCGCCTTTTCCCGTTCCCTTACGCGCGAGGTGGTTCCCCTTTCCTCGGTCCCGCAGGAAATGCTGTCTGAAATCGCCGCCAACCTGGTGCAGCCCCTGGCAAAAGAAATACGCGCCAAAATACGCCCCTAGACGCGCAGGAGAGGCGCGTGGGCCGCTTGTTCCGTATGCTTTCCGTCCGCACGCTCTGCCCGGCCCTGGCTGCGGCGGTTTTCTGGTGCTGCGCTGCCGGAATGGCCTTTGCCGCCGAAAGGACGGAGCGGGATACCGAATTTGTCCAGACCCGCCCCTTCCGGGGGCTGGTGCGACGCGCCATGGCCGAGCGGGCCTCCAGAGCCGCCGCGGAAAACGACGCGCTGCGGCATGCCATGCTGCTGCTTGCCCGGGAACCCGATCTCCTCTTTGTCAGCACGGACAATGCGGGCTCGCCGATTCCCCTGCTGGAAGGTCTGGCCCGCATGCTCTACAGCATCCGGGTCGAAAACGCCGGCATGACGGGCTTTCCCCCCCACGTGCAGGCGGAAGTCCGCGTGCGCCTGCTGCCGCCGGCGGATATGCGCGCGGCCATCAGGCGGGCGCTGTTGCGGCAGGATCTGCAGGAACTATACGCCCGTGCGGTTGTGATGCAGATTTCCCTGGTGGAGGAGTATGACAACGCGACCCCACCGGCTCTGGCCATGACTCCGGAAACAGGCGGCGAAGCCGAGGAGCAGCTGCGCATCCGCCACATTCTCAACCGGCTGGATGCTCTGGAAGGATACACGGAGCTGCTTCCCTCGCTGGAGAACAGCTGGAAAGAGCCGGAGGCCGCGCACAAACAGCTGGCGCCCCTGCTGGAGCGTGCGCCGGACAACCCGCTGATCCGGGCCGCCATGGCGGAGGCGCTGTTGCAGCTTAACCGCCCGGCAGAGGCCATGGAACACATCGGCGAAGCCCTGCGTCTGGCCCCGGATTTTGCCCGCGCCCACAACATCGGGGGGGCCATCCTCCTGCGCCAGCGCCTGCCGGCCCTTGCGGCGGACGCCTTTACCAGGGCCATAGCCCTTGCCCCCCGCAACCCCCAGTATCTGGCCCATCGCGCCGCCGCCTATCTTGTGCAGGAACAGCTGCCGGAGATGTGCGCGGACTTTCGCAGCGCCTGCGCCCTTGGCGACTGCGACGGCTACCGGTGGGCCAAAGAAAAGGGACAATGTCCATAGCAGCCTGAATGAAGGAAGCGCTGATTAAAGCAAATCAATTTTGAAGTTACCCAAGAGTCGTATCGCCTCCGGCGGCCAAAGGGGGCACCGGCCCCTGCGAGGACTGAGTCCCTTTGGCCGCCGGGGGCAATGCGAACGCTTGGACAACTTCAAAAAGAATTTGCTCTAATTCGCTCTCATGAGGATTTTTGTTCTTTGCCAAGAAAGGCGAGTTCCGGGCGAGGCGGGGTGTATCAAGACTGCATGAACTTCGCGCGTGACGAGTCTGACGCAGGCAGAGGGCAAAAAGACCAGCAATCAGTGCTCTCTAAACACACTTCCGACAGGATCCGCGCATGACTGCAGTGCTCATCAAAGTATACGCCGCGTTCTGGCCGGCTGCCGAAGCCTGTCTTGCCGCCGTGCGGCAGGCGGGAAGCACTGCCCTGGGGCATGAGGAGGAGGAGTGGGTGCTGCTGGAAGGCACCCTGCTGCGCATTTCGTTTGAAGGCATCCATTTCCCTCTGGATGAGGTTCTGGAGGCCCTTGACCGGCATCTGCCGCCGGACGTGGAGGGCAAGCTGGATGTTCTGGATCTGGACGGATGGACCCTGACCAGGTATCTGCGCCGCACGACGCCCGAGGGCGGGTTCGCCTCTTCACGGCGCAGCCTGAACCATGTGCTGGACTACTCCGGGCATTAAAGGCTTGTCCCTTATTTCGGGACAGCCCCCAAGACTGTTCCCGGACGCGTTACAGCATGTCATTCAACGCGGAGAGTTCCGCGTCGGAAAGAGGCAGAATCCGCACAAAACGCACCCCGCAACGCAACGGGGTCACCCAACTCAGGTTCCCCACCCAGCCGGTGCCCGAAGGATCGAGACGGGCCGGCAAATCCTCTATCAGCACCGCCATACCGAGACACTCGCCCATGGCATCGTCCGGTGTGGCAAAAGCAGCCTGTATCCCCCACCGATTAATATCTACAATCATCACCGCATACGCCTTCCCTCCTTCCACCCGCATTCTGGCGAAATAGGGAATATCCAGGGGAACACGCGGATGGCCACGGCGCTCTAACATATCTTTCCCCTCCTCTCCGGATGCCGCGTTCCGCGCCATGCCTTCGCACAAGGCGGTACCGGCACGGTACGTTGCCCAAACATGTCTGTGGCATATAGGATTCACTCTTTCAACCGCCATGTCAACGGGCATTGCACCGGTCGCGCCCGAAACCGCCCTGATTTCCACGCTACGTCTTTTGCAAAATATCACGGGTTTCAGCCATAATTGTACTTGGCGCGCCTGCAAAAATACGGCAACATGAATCTGTCTGTCCCCCGGCCGCACCGCAGGGACGGCGGGAAACGCAACCACACAGGCTTGGCGCGGAAGACGCCCAGCCCGGCAAGGCAAGACGCAGAGGCAGCGAATCACACCATGAGCACGTCATCCCAGGCCGCCCTCACTCCCATTCTCTATTGCGGCGACAGCAGCATAGAACTCGTGCAGTCGCGCATTCATTATAAAATGAATGACTATGCGGCCTACCGTTTTTCCGCTCCCCAGTCGTGCGCTATCAACATCTTTTTCGATCTTGCCCAGGAGTTTGAAGACTCAAGCCAGGTGCATCTGCTTTCCGTGCTGGTGCTGCGCATGTTTTTCCAGATTGAGGCGGAGCTGTACCTCAAAAACGAGAAAGACGAGCTGGTTCTGAAAACCCCGCGCATACCGCTGCTGCCCGAACCCGTCCCCCCCCTGCGCCCGGAACTCTGGTGCGACCGCTCCCGCTGCTACATTCCGGTACGGGGGAAAAGCCCGGTATTTCTGCCCAAGGATCAGCGCGTCCTTTCCGATAACGATCTGCTGGGCATGCTGGTGCTGTATACCCACGAGCCGCTTGAAAATCACGACTTTCTCTTTCTCGAAAAATTCGCGAACCGGGTGGGCTTTTGCCTGCACAACAAAATTCTGGCCGAGCGGAACGTTCGCCACATCCTCTTTGTGCGCAAAGTGGCTCACGATATCGGACACAATATCATCACCCCCAACATGCAGTTCAAGCTGATGCTGAACCAGTTGCAGGGACAGATAGCGGCCCTGGGCGAAATCGGCCAAAAACCCGCCGGGGAAGACACCATGGCGGAATTGCGCGACCTGCAGCAAAGAATGGAAGAGCACGGGCACAACATTATGGCCCACTTCAAATATGGCGCGCTCTTCCTGGAAACGCTGCTGCGCCAAAGCCATTTTGATCTTGGGCATTACGTGCTGCGCTGCTCCCGCCTGGATATCGCCTCGCTGGTGGTGGCCGCGCAGTTTGAGCGCTACCGCCCCCACCTGGAAGGCAGAAACATCCATATAGGCGAAGAACAGCCCGTGTTCCCGCCCGGCCCCTGCATGGTGGAGGCGGATCTCGGGCTTATCAGCCAGGTGCTTGCCAACCTGCTGTCCAACGCGGTGAAATACTGCGCACCCCCTCCCGAAGGAGGCCGGGCCGCGGTGCGCTGCATTGCGGAAATCGTTCCTGACGCCTTTGCCCCAAAACACCCCGGCGTCAAGGTTTCCGTCTATACCACCGGAGCGCATATTCCCCGGCAGGAAGCCGACAAACTTTTTACCGACAGCTTCCGCGCCTCCAATGCCGCCGGGCAGCACGGCACCGGGCACGGCCTGTATTTTGCCCGTGAAATAGTGGCCGAACACGGCGGAGAAACGGGCTACGAAACTTCCCCCGGCGGCAATACGTTCTACTTCATGCTGCCCATGGTGGAATAGCGCCGCCGGACGGGAACCGGGCTTGTTTGGCGAAGCCATCTGAGCCAGATGTGGGCTCCGCCCACACCCGGCAGGGGACAGCAAACCGGGGCTGCAAAGGTCACTCGACCCATAACGCTCCTGCGGTATGAAAAACGTATCTTACTCCGACGCGGGCCGCACCCTGCACCCGCGTATTTTGTAAATGAGCAGCGGACAGAAGCTACCTGCCCGCTGCTCATTTACAATTTTCTACCGGGGCCGGGACTGACCTCTCGCCATTTTCCATGTGATGCATAATAAGGGCTGGGAAAATCTTCGCCGGACCCCTTCGAAGACGCAGGCGTTCACCCGCTTGAATTCGAGGTATACGTGCAGACAGAAGAAATGCGTGCATTCGGTGACGACAAGAAGTTTTGGCGACTTTACAACGAAGTGCTGGAAAAGAAAGGCAAGAGGCTCTGAAAAAACTTTTGAGAAGTTCGGCGCACATCACCATCGGCAACATCAACAAGAAAAGGGCGTCCTGACGGACGCCCTTCTTGTATCAACTACAGCAGTGAATATCAGGCGTCGTTTTCCGATTCAGAGCCGGATTCCGAGGCGGCTTCTTCCGAAGCCTGCTTGAGCAGATCGCCAAGGCTCTGTCCGCCCGCTTCTGCAGGGCCGGAGCGGAACTCCTTGGGCTTCTTGCGCTCTTCGTCTTCCTTGAGCTGCTTGATGGAAAGGCCCAGGCGGCGCTCTTCAGCGGAAACGTGGATGACCTTGGCCTGAATGGTGACCCCTTCCTTGAACATTTCCGAGGGGGACTTCACCTTTTTGTTGCTTATTTCAGACACATGCACCAGGCCTTCAATGCCTTCTTCCACTTCGACGAACACGCCAAAATCGGTGATGTTGGTGATCAGGCCTTCAACCAGGGAGCCCACCGGGTACTTGTCCGGCACATAGGACCAGGGGTCTTCGGCAAGCTGCTTGACGCCGAGGGTGAACTTTTCGTTCTCCTGGTCGACGGTCAGCACCTTGGCCTGCACCATGTCGCCCACCTGGTAGGCTTCGCTCGGATGGCGGATCTTCTTGGTCCAGCTGATGTCGGAAACGTGGATGAGGCCGTCGATGCCGTCCTCAATGCCGATGAACATGCCGAACTCGGTGATGTTCTTGATGGCCCCTTCCAGCACGGTGCCTTCGGGGAACTTCTCGGCCACCACTTCCCAGGGGTTGGGCTTGACCTGCTTCATGCCGAGGGAAATGCGCTTCTTGTCCTGATCGACGCCCAGGATGACCACTTCCACTTCCTCGCCCACCTTCACCATTTGGGAAGGGTGGCGCAACTTGCGGGTCCAGGACATTTCAGAGATGTGCACCAGACCTTCCACACCGGGCTCAAGCTCCACAAAGGCGCCGTAGTCCACAAGGTTGGTGACTTTGCCCGAAAGGCGCGCGCCCGCCGGGAACTTTTGGGTGATGTCCTGCCAGGGGTCGGCCACCAACTGCTTGAGGCCGAGGGAGACCTTCTGGTTGTCGCGGTCGAAGGAAAGCACCTTGAGCTCCAGTTCCTGGCCCATGGTGACCATTTCCTTGGGATGGCGGATGCGCTTCCAGGACATGTCCGTGATGTGCAGCAGGCCGTCGAGGCCGCCAAGATCCACAAACACGCCGTACTCGGTGATATTTTTGACCCGGCCTTTGACCAACTGGTTCTCCTCAAGGGTGCCCAGCAGATCCTGGCGCTTGGAATCACGCTCTTCTTCCAGCAGGACGCGGCGCGAAACAATAACGTTGCTGCGCCGGCGGTTGATCTTGAGAACGCGGAACTCGAACTCCTGGTTCACCAGGGCATCCATGTCCGGCACGGGGCGCAGATCCACGTGCGAGCCCGGCAAAAAGGCTTCCACTCCGCCGAGATCCACAGTGTAGCCGCCCTTGATGCGGCGCATAATACGGCCTTTGCAGATGCCGTTCTTTTCCTGCACCTCTTCGAGCTGATCAAAGAGCTGCATCCGCTTGGCCTTTTCATAGGACAGGCTGATGGTGCCTTCCATTTCGTTCTTGCGGGCGACGAACACGTCGACCTTGTCACCGACGGCCACGGTGATGGCGCCGGAGGCGTCACGAAATTCACTGGCGGGAATTTGGCCTTCTGATTTGAAGTTGACGTCCACGAGGATGTTGTCCGCATCAATGCGCACCACTTCCCCTTTGACGATGGACCCTTCTTCCAGATCGCCGAAATCCGGGTTCAGGTAGTTTTCCAGGGCGCTCTCAAAGCTCATTTCGCCATCGAGGCCCGATTCCAGTTCCGAAGTTGTTGACATACGCGTCCTCCAACCAAACAAAAATTCCCATTATACTGGGTCGGGGTTCTCTATCAGAGAGTTTCCCGGAACACAAGCAGGAAATTGGCGTCCTTCAAGGGAAAAAGGGAGGAATGAACGCGCTTGCAGGCGCATTTTGCAAAGGCAAGCATCCACAATCAAAGCATATTAGTTTTTCAGGAAAAATGAGCACGGCGTGCGAAAACCGTTGAAAATTTCGTCGGGCGGGGCGGCTTCGGGCAGGCTGCGGACGGACAAATACCGCCAGCCCCGTGTATGCTGGAGGAAGACTCGCGCGAGCGCGCAAAGGCCGGGATGACGTCCCGCCGTTACTGCCCCGCAAAAAACCATTTTAGACAATGACATTCCACGACCCCGGTTTTGTTCCGCCCTCGCCTTCATTTTCCGTCCCGCCTTCACCCGCTGTTCCGCCTTTGGCGACCAGTTCGGCGAAGCAGGCGTCCACGAAACGGCGCACCCCTTCAGCCACAATGACGGAACGGGACTGCCCCGAGGCCTTGGCCAAAATTTCCAGCTTATAGCGGGTTTCCGGATCGAGCCGGATAGCTATGGTGCTCATACCCTCGCCTCGCATGCCTTGTGTCTGTCCGAAACAGTCCTGAAGCCGCATTCCGCCGGCGTCCCGCAGCGGGTCTCGCACAGGCATCCCCATGAACCCGCTTTTGCCCGGCATGTCCGCCGCCGGAGCGTGCCTGAACGGGTGCCGCAGCATAGCGCATTCCGTAGCCGCAGGCAAAACAGGGGCTTCCGCCGCGCTCCCGTCCTGCTTTGCAAATGCGGCTGCAAGGGAAGGAAGAAGACGGCACGGTATCCTGATGGATACCGCGGCCCTGATGTTTCCGGCCATTCCTGCACGAAGGTGCGCGTTGACAACTCTTCCGGCGCGAGCGTACCGTGCATGCATATTCCGGCAAAAGCATGCACCGTTTCTTTCACCTCAACGCCAGGAGAAAGCATCATGAAAACCCGGATGAAAGTCTTCAGCGTCTTTGTGCTTTTCGGCATCCTCACCTTCTGGAGCGGAACGGCCCTGGCGGCCGACGCCTCAAAACTCTACCTGCCCGGCGACATCACTCAGGAGCGAGCCCAACAGGTTATCGTAGCGGCTATGCAGAAAGCCCGCGAACAGGGCACGCTCATGAACATCGCCGTGGTGGACGCGGGCGGCAACCTCAAGGCCTTTGTGCGCATGGACGGCGCGTACCTGGGCAGTATCGAGATCAGCATCGGCAAAGCCAAGTCCGCCCGCGCGCTCAACATGTCCACGACCGAACTGGGCGCTGCCGCGCAGCCGGGCAAGCCCCTGTACGGCATTGAGGTCACCAACGGCGGCATGATCATTTTCGGCGGCGGCGAACTGCTGAAAAACAAGGACGGCCTGATTATAGGCGCTGTCGGCGTGAGCGGCGATTCCGTCGAGAACGATGTCGCGGTCGCCAAGGCGGGCGCGGCGGCCGTGTTGCGGTAGAGTGTGGAACTGCGCGGCTGCGAGGGAATTTCTTTCTGGCCTCCGATAACCTTGTCAAATATTCCTTATTGGAGGGGGCAAACTGCGCCAATAAAAACCCGGATTACCCAGCCAGGAATACCTTGGTATCTCCTGAATTTTTGGGCAATCCGGGTTTCATCGATTTTGATACTTGGCGGGGGAGAGGGATTTGAACCCCCGATAGGCTTTCACCTATGCTGGTTTTCAAGTGTGATTTTGCCCTCAACAATCTTCACTGCTTATTAAATTTACTCAAATAATATCATATGGATATTCATTCATAAAAATTTTGAAAACTCAGAATTTTTATGAGTCGGTGGAGCAAATTTGGAGCAAAATAAATTAGATCCTACTTCATATTACCGTGTCGGCACTTGAACTAAGGGCAGAATGAACGGCTTGAAACCAGCCCGCATCGTCATGGAATAGATATGCTCTCGCAAATACGGAAGTAAAATTACAGGAGCATTTTGCTGTGTCCATACGTCAATCTTGCCTTCAGAAAAGCGAGTCAAATCAATATGAAAATGTCCCAGAAGCTCTAGCCTGGCATAGTATTTGTTCTTTTTTGATTTTTCTTTCCCTAATTCGAGCTGAATCCCAACAGTGAAAATGCCTTGGTTTTTATCTATATCGCTATGCCCAACGCCAAGAGTAATGAGTTCTTCTGGCAATTCATATAAAGGGTCAGCACTTGCGTTTGCTCGGAAATACAACTCTCGAATATCAATCTTTAAGAGCTGTATCGGGTGGGGATCTGCAAAATTTTTCTTTTCCATATCTATGCTGCCCTTGGGAGTCCCTGGTCTATAGTATCGAAAATATCGTTAAGAATGTTACGTGTATATTTTATGTCATCTTTTTTCACACTATATTGTGAAAAATTAATATCAATAACATTTTCTTCTATTTTTTCAGTAAAAAAATATTTTATATCACCGTAGTCAATATGCTCATTTGCAATATTAAGAGATATAAAACCGCTCGTGCTGTTAATACCTTTAATTAAGCAAAATGATGCATCTTCATTATCATAATAATTATAACCAGCTTTATCTAATGCTTTAAAAAAAGTTTCTTTGTCTGTTTCTATAAGGTATTTTGAAACCTTATCTATTATTTCATTTTTATTTATCATCTTTTTCACCTGATTCGAAAATTTCTATTTGTGTAATATTGCCAATTGTTCTCATGCATATCATTTGATTGTATCGACAAATTCTCGAACCATCGTATAAGGGCTTGTTGTCATATTGAAATGCACAACGCACAGAATCAATATGGCATAAATTGTTTTCTGCTAAAAAATTGATAATCGCTGCATCACTACATTCAGGCCGCTCATTTTCCGCGAACATCTCGCGACAGGCGTCCAATATATCACAATGCTCGGGATTCGCAAAATTGAAACACGCACCAAGAGCTAGACTTGCCTTAATGATCACCCATTCTCGCAATTCTCGAGAGTTCACCCACCACTTAGCTGTTGCTGGTGTTGACTCCCAAAAATAGACGCCATCTCCTAGCCAGTCCTTTTTTCCTTTGCTCGATTTGAAACCTCTTTTTTCTATTTTTTCAAATTCTGAGCGAGAGATTCCATGGTAACCGTCGGGAATAACTTGCGTAGTAACTGGTATTGAAAAGGTTTCAGGTAGCATCCCATTCTCGAGTAGTTATTTATTAGAAAGAATGACTTGTTTTGGACGGAATTGCAATCATCTCAAGCGGGATGCTTTTTTTAATTTGAATATTTCCAAAGAATAAATTAGGAGTAGCAACTGTCGCTGGCTTTGAGAAACACGCGGAGGGATGGCAGAGCGGCTGATTGCGGTGGTCTTGAAAACCATTTAGGGTTAACGCCCTACGGGGGTTCAAATCCCTCTCCCTCCGCCATAACATATTGATTTTATGCAATAAAAACTAGAGCCAATTGATGAGCTGTTTGTCGAAGTTACCCTTGCTGGCAATACTGAACGTGCCAGCAGGTTGATGGATGCGTCGATTGAATTTTATGAATTTTCCCAAGCGGAAAAGATGGAACTCAAGATGCTCTACGGCGGCGACTTTGAAAGACTTTTCTGCTCCAGGCCCGTCTATCAGTGATTTTCAACTTTCCCGCCTTTCCAATGTGCTTCGCAGCAGGCGAATAAACAAAGCCCACTTTTCAAGATTGCCGACATCTTCCGGTAACATCCGCTGACCGGCATTTTTAGCAGCCTGAATCATTACGCCAAGAAAAGACTCGTCCGCAATGGCAAGCCGCGCCACAATGCGGGCTATCTCCTGCTCTTCCACCATACTGCCCCCATAAAAAAGGCGGCATCGAGCCGCCAAGAGCTTAGAGCATTTTAAAATTGAATTTTCTCTAAATATGGTCTAGAATAGCACATGAGAAAAATCACACCAGAACTTCGTCAGCGTGCATTGGAAGCGTATCAAACAGGACGATATACTCAATCACATCTTGCGGATATTTTTGGAGTAACTCGAAAAACAATCAACAACTGGGTGCGGATTGAGCGTACGGAATCCCGCAACGCACCGTTGCCCAAAGGCCACAGAAGGCAATCTTTTTCTGAAGAAGACAAGCGGAGGCTGGTGTTACTTGTCTCGGAAAGGCCAGACTTCACTCTTGAGCAACTGCGAGAGTTGATGGGCAAGGATTGCACTCTCCC
>JAVBTB010000042.1:0-6174 GCA_031556355.1 Desulfovibrio sp.
CTTTTTCAAATCTCCGCGCCCGCCCTTTTTTTCGGTCGGGGCGGGTTGTCACACCCGGCCTGTTGGGCACCACGGCTAGGTTTGTGGGGGTTGGGTAAACAACCTTTTTGTTTTTTTGTAATTCCCCCGCCCCCCACGCCCCCATCCTCTTTCCCCCAAAACTTTTTAATTTGGGGTTACGTTGGTGCTGTGGTTGCGGCCTTTGCAACTCGACAGCTATTACGGCTGTTGTTGCAGCCTCCATATTAGGTCCGGAGTCAAAAATGGTCCCTGTCTAAAATCCCAAAGTTCAGCAGTTCCGCAGGGCCGTGAACCAGCGGCGGGTTATTTCCCCTCGCGAGAAAGGTCTGCCGGTATCGTCAAGACAGCGGACAAAACGCTCCAGCCAGAATTTACGGGCATCCTGTACCTCCGGGGTATTCCACCAGCCCTGCACGTCGTCCCAGATTTCAACGGCATGCCCGGCAGCCGCAGGAGCATCGTCATGCAGAATATCCGCATGACGCAACACTGCAAAGGCCTCTTCGGTATCCTCCGTCATGCCCCACTGGTTGCTGTCCCAAAAGGCGACAACGGGCACATTGGCGGCAAGGGCCATAAGCATGGTGGTGCCGTAGTGGTCGAGCGCCAGCAGCCTGCAACGCAGCATCTGTTCCGTCAGATCGCCCGTACAGAGAGCGGCCTGGGGGATATGCCGCTGCACAAACGCGGCATCATCCAGCCCACCGGCTACGGCAAAGTAAGGACGGTAACGCACATGAGGAAGCATGTCTTCCCCCAAGGCGCGGATAAAGCTCACCTTGGCGGCGCGGTAATCCACCAGGGAGCGGGCCAGGGGCCGCGACTTCAGACGGTAGGTATAGGTACTCATCTCCGTACCCACCAGAATGAGCTCGGCAGCCGCCTCCCGGTGCGTATTCGCAATCGCGGCCGGGGACGGATGGTTCATGGGACGGATATTGCCGGGCACGCCGGAATGCGCTTCCCAGCCCCAGGAAAAAAAGGCATGGCGGCTGTATTCAAAGGGGATGATGCCCACGTTGCGCAGGTTCCCGTAGTTTGCCCCATGCTGGATGCTGAAAAGACGTCCGCCCTTCTCGCGGAAAGCCGCAAGCCTCAAGCGGTACGATTCGCTCTGGCTGAACAGGGGCAGCATGGCGCGAAGCCCCCCGTGTGCCGGAGGCGGCGCAGGGAGAGGCGGCAGCACGGTATTTATTCCCCCGGACGCTTCCCGCACGGACCGCGCCAACGCGCCAAGCTCTGCAACACCCTGAGGAAAACAGCCCCGCAACGCTCCCGGCAGACAGGCAGCAATCAGGTCTTCCGCCGGGAACTGCCAGCGCACGGGAGAGCCGCAGTATTCGGCAAAGCGAATGTCCGGGGCGGGGTCCGGATTTTTATTCAGCAAGACAGCGAAAGAAAGGATAGCGCTCTGCCACAGGGAAAATCCCTTCTGCCTGGGAAAGGGCATGGCCCACAACAGGGTGCGCAGCCGATTCTTGACGCGGGTCTTCAAAGACGGCGAGGGCTCAGCGCCTGCCGTGTGCAGCACAGGAGCAGGCAGATAGGACAACTCCCAGCCTGCCGGGGCCAGGGCTTCCACAAGGCGCGAAAAGACATAGTGGTTGAAGTGCCTGTCCTGCACACCGTGCACCATGAAGTCTACGGAGTTGCGGAAGGAAAAGGAAACACCCGCCGGAAGAAGCTCCACCCGCAGAGGCTCTTCGCCGTACAGGGAGATAAGATCGAGCACCCGCTGCTGTCGTTCGGACAGCATATGCGCCGTAAGCAGGAGGAACGGCCCGAGTGCCAGCTCCCAGAACGCGATGGAGCGATGTACCCCGCTCTGCCGGTTGGCCTCACCACCCCAGAGGGTAAGCAATCGCAATGCTTCACCGTTGGCGGCCCGAGCCGCGCGGTCCAGAGCCCCGGCATCGCGCAACGGTCCACCGGATCCGGCGGCGGCAGCCAAAGCAGGTACGGAATACGGGTCCGGCGGCAGGGGAAAACCTTGCGGCCCGTCCCAACCGGAAAAAGAGGCTTCCCGGCCGGTAAAGCACCAGGTTCCGGAAGCGACAAAGGCAGCCGGAGTCGCCCCTTCAGGCATGGGACCGAAGACGAGGGTGCGCATGACTACTCCAGCAATCTCCACTGCAGGACGGCATCCTCGGCGATATCCGCTCGGGCCTTCATGCCCAGCACCTCGTCGAAGTTACGTGGGCTGATGCCGTGGGCCGGGCGCTTCCAGGTGAGATCCTCGCGGCTGATAACGGTCCCAGCCAAAATATTGCGCGCCGCGACAAGGCTGCGCCGGGCGTTTTTGCGGGCGGGCTCTTCTGACGGCAGGGAAACGATGGCATTGCCACCCACCACGGCGCGCACCCGTTCCATGGACGCCGTGAATCGCTTGAGGTCGTGCATATCCATGGCGTGGTAGTGGTCGTTGCCGGGCAGGGTCTTGTCATGGGTGAAGTGTTTTTCCAGAATACGCGCGCCGAGAAGCGTGGCGATTTCCATCACTTTCATATCGCCTGGCATGGTGTGGTCGGAATAGCCGATGATATGCCCGGGAAACAGCGCCTTCAGAGTAGGAATCATGCCGAGGCCCGCGTTTTCGTCCGCCGTGGGATAGTTCAGCACGCAGTGCAGAAGTGCCAGGGGCAGATTGAAGGCCTCAATCCAGGAAACCGCCTCCTGGATTTCATGCGGATACGACGCCCCCGTGGACAGGAGAATGGGCTTGCTGAACCCGCACAGGAACTGGATGAACGGCTTGTTGGTGATATCGGACGAGGAGATCTTGAAGACATCCATCAGATCATTCAGAAACCTGGCCGATTCCACATCAAAGGGCGTGGACAGGAACTCGATGCCGGCGGTGTCGCAATGCTTTTTCAGGGCCTCGAACTCGCCCTTCCAGAACTTGTCATGCCGGGTGAACAATTCATATTGACTGGTCGTGGGCTCCTTGGTGGTGTCCCAGTACGCCGGGGAATCCTTGGAGGCCAAGGTCGCAGCCTTGTACGTCTGGAACTTGATGGCCTGGGCGCCGCCCTTGCAGGCTTCGTCAATGAGCCGTTTGGCGATGTCCATGCTGCCTTCATGGTTGACCCCGGCCTCGGCAATAACGAACGGCGCAGGCAGGCCGTCTGCCGTTACGACACCGCAGCAGGCGGCGTTCTGATCACGAAATACGTCAAGTAAACGCATGGTGTTCTCCTATAGGGTGGGATGCATTCTTATGCCTTCGCAGAACCGGCGCCAGCCCGTGTGCGATCCCTTTTTACGTACATATCAAAGGAAAAAACGCCCTCCACACCTCTCTGTACATTTGCCTACCCCATTTTCGGGTAGCGCAGGAGCACTTCGGCCGGGGGCATGCCCGCGTGGATGGGCATAAGGGCCAGCTTGCGGTAGTCCTGCGGGGTGTCCACATCCAGCTTTACTTCGGGATGGCGCAGGCGCGGGTCGGCCGGGTCAAAGGTGCTGATTTGAAAGTCGCCGGGGTTGTCCCAAATATACGAGAGGCAGTGTTCGCGATGGGCGGGAAGGGTCGCCTTCTCCGCCAGACGGCACAGCAAGAGGAAGGAGAGCATCTCCGCGCCCAGGCCGTCCGGGTAGCTGTTGTTGCGGGGAATATGGTTGTAGGCGTAGCCTGTGGCTTCATTGCCCAGGGAAAAGTAGTGGCGGATCAGGGCATCGATTTCCCCGCCCCAGATCAAGGGGTTGTCAGCACAGATACGCACCACGTGCGTTGCCCCGGCCTCCTCTCCCGCCAGGCGAAAACGCTCCAGCACATCGTCTTCCGGCCCGCGAAATACCGCCACACCTTGATTTTCCAGGTGGTTGACGAGGACATCATTTTCCGGGTTGGTGGAGGTAGCCACGACAATTTGGTGCAGCAGCGCCGATTTTGCCGTGCGCAGCACCACCCAGTCTATAAGAGGCAACCCGTGCAGGCAGAGCATCATCTTACAGGGCAGCCGGGTTGACCCCATACGGGCCTGAATCAACGCCACAATGTTGGCCCCGGCGGGCACCTCCGCAGAAACATTCTCCGTCATACACACATCCACATGCATAAGGGTAACAAGGAGGCTGCTCTTCCTGGCGACAGCCGCCACCAAACGTTCATACAAGCGAGGTAGTCATTCCTCCACAGTCAGGGACGAAGCCTATGCTACGGAATTCCGCCTCAAGCCTGCCTGAACATACACTCGCGCTCCGCTTCGAGAGCCACGGCAGGAGGGAACCCCCTTCAGCCCCACCAACGTCCCACCAAGACCTGGTGGGGATTCCAAAGGGACTCAGTCCCTTTGGCCGCCGGAGGCATGCCTTTCTCCTTCCGCCTTTTCTTTCTACCTCTCCACCAGCGCCAGAATACGCTGTACGACCCGCGCCTTGTTGCGGGCGAACTCGAAGCGGTTCATGCGCCGGTAGAGTTCCTGCCGGTAGGCGGTATCCATGAGACGGTGGAAGGCCTGGCGCATGCTTTCAGCCTTGAAATCCTGCTGGATGCCGAGATAGAGGAAACCGTTTTTAGGCCGGGCAAAGGTATGCATGTCCTCGCGGGCGTGGTGGGAGAGCACGATGGCGGGAATACGCATGTGGGCCAGTTCGTATACGGTGCGCCCGGCGGAACTGACGGCGAAATCCACGCCTTCCATAACCCGCGACATGACGTTGGTGGCATGAGAGAAGGTTACCAGCGGCTTCGGCAGGGAGGCGTTTTCCGCGAACCGGGCGTTGCACTCGTCCGCATAGTGCCCCAGACTTTCCTTATGCTCGTAGCCCGGACCGGCGACGACGGCTATTTGTATGCCACGCTCGGCGCACGCGGGAAGCAGGGTTTCCAGGGTCTTGCGAGTGTAGTCGGAACTGTCGGTGCCGCCGAAGGTAATCAGGATGCGCCGTGGCGTGGGGCGAAAGTCGTTGCGCCGGGCGTTCAGAAATTCGTCTCGCAGGCAGAAATGCTTATAGCCGTAGAGGAAACGGGCGTCGAGGGATCGATCGCTTTCGTACAGGGCGTTGACGACCAGATCGGCTTTGGCCGCGCCCGGCCCCTCGTCTTCAAAGTTGACCACGGCGACGCCGCGCGCTTTGAGGGCGTCCATGTATTCGGCCGACGTGTTCAAGATGTCGTTGATCACCAGATCCGGGCGGAGCTTCAGCACGTCCGCCGCCAGATCGCCGCTTTCCTGCACACGGGTGCGGTAGTCGCGGGCGGCGATGTTGGTGGCGGCAAGCTCGCTCTCGCGGGTGCAGAGAAAGGTGATGCGGTGGTCGGCTATCTCGTGGGCCAACATCAGGGCTCGGTAGATGTGCCCCATGCCGATGGCCGGGTAGCCCGCCACGACAAAAACGATGTGCTTGCTGCGCAGAATTTTCTCGCACAGCCACCAGTCCTGGTAGCTGTTGATTTCCACACTGCGGTCATGCAGGAAATACGGCGTGGTCTTCAGCCGGTGGGTACGCCCGCTGCCGTTTTGCGCCAGAAGGGCCGAAGAACGCAGCATGAACAGGGCCTTGGTTTCTACATAGGCCGTCTGTTCCTCTTCATTAAAAAGCAACTCGTTGAGATCGTTGCCGCTTTCTTCCCACAGCCGGTACTTAACGCTTTTGACCGTGACCAGACAATCGCTACGCTCGCTTTCAAAACGGGCGTGGGCGTCTTCGATATCTTCCGCCGTGATCAGGGGGGAGCTGGCCCGGTAGATGATGATGCGCTCATACCGGGTGGCGACGTCTTCCAGAACGCCACGCAAGGCGGTGATGATATTCAGGGTACGGATGGCGTGGGCCGGATCGTAGGCGCATTCCACGCCGTTGCGCTGGCAGATGAGGCGGATTTCGTCGCTGTCCGTCACCACAAGGATGTCTCTTCCGGCGGCGACTTGCCTCGCCGTGTCGAGGGCGCGCTGGATGAGGGTTTCGCCAGCCAGCTTCTTGATGAGCTGGTCGGGGATGACCGCGCTTTTCTTGATGGCGGGGATGACAATGCAGCGGGGGGCGAGCCGGGTCATGAACGGACCGATCCTCTAGAGCCTGTTGACACTATTTAACAGCCTCAACGATGAGTGCAAAGTAGATGAACGCAGCGAATACAACATCAAGCTTATCGTATCTGGTCGCTACGCGCCTAAAACCCTTAAGCCTACGGAATAAGCGTTCTAT
>JAVBTB010000033.1:0-10513 GCA_031556355.1 Desulfovibrio sp.
AGATGTGGAGTAAAGTCAAAGGGGTGTTACGAGAGATGGCCGCAGAAGATTCAGATTCCCTTTTCGAAGCAATCCGGGCAGCCTTTGCCCGGATCACTTCTGAGAATGCAAAAGGCTGGTTTGAAAGTTGTGGGTATTTTCAATTTTAAAATGCTCTAGAGCTATTTGCTTTTGAAATTATCAATCAGCTTCGTCAAGCGATAAGAGCCATGCAGTCGCAAATTGGGGTTTCCAAAGGGACTCAGTCCCTTTGGCCGCCGGAGGCAGTTCGAACTCTTGGACAACTTCAAAAAGAATTTGCTCTAAAGTATCCATACCGTCAAGCGGCAAAAAGGCCATTTCACCCAGTCTGCTCTGTTTCCGGAAGTCCGGGGCTGTCTCTCCCGCACCTGTGCGGGGGGCCTTTTCCGTGTATTCCCGAAACCCGGTCTTGGCTACAACAGCGGCAGTATCCCCCACCCTGTCCAGGCCTGCCACAGACTGAGCGCCACCAGCACCACGTTGTTGATGCCGTGTGCCAGCGGCAGCCAGGTGCGGCGCTTCTTCACTTTGTCGAGCAATAGGCCCGAGGCGTAGCCCAGCGCTGCCAGAACGGCCATGGCAATACCCACCCAGGCGTGCGCGCCGGTGATGAAGGTAACATTCCAGAGCAGTTTTGCCATGGTCAGCCCCAAAGCCGGGGCCACAACCCAAATCAGCAGCACCAGCGTGCCGAACCGGACGTGGCGCTTCCACTGAAAAGGCACGCGCACGCTCATATGCAGGGCGCGAAAACGAAACCAGCCCAGCCACAGGACATACAAGCCCCCCAGCATGACGAAAAAGAGCAACACAGGATGTATCCAGCCCATATCTCCGTCCCTTGAAAAGTGCGTACAGGCAAAGGGCTTGTCCATACATACGCGTTTCGCGCCCGATTCCTTCGTCAAACCCCCTTTTTACTCCGGCCGAGTACTGTATGAGTACACTCCCTTCGTAAAAAAGGACTTTGCCTCGTCCCCGGCTCACGCTCCACGTATGTATGGACAAGCCCCAAATCCGCCAAGAACAAGAAGCTTCAATACAGCAGCCTGTCCGCCAGCACAAGGGCCATTGCGAACGCCATGCCTCCGTCCACTACCCTGGCGGCGCAGGTTCCGGGCAGGCATCTGCCTAACGGAATGCTGATGGCAGCCCCGAACGCGCAGACGCGCAGGGAGGCGTGCACCATAAACATCCCGGCCAGCAGCATCAGGGTCAGCATCAAGGCGTATTCCCACAAGGCCGGTGCGGAAAATATTCCAGGCAGACGAAACCGCACCGCCGCGAGCACGGGCAGACCGGCCCGCCGGTATTCTTCCCGGTCCCGTTCCGCCCGCAGCCGAAAATGCGGCACCTGCCAGAGAAAAAACGCCCCATACAGCATGACCGGAAACGGCTGCGGAAAACCGCCCCCGGCGGCCAGCCATCCCACAGCCGGCGGCAGCGCCCCCACAGACGCCCCCACGAGCAGGGCAAAGGCGGTGTGTTTTTTCAGCGGAGTATACAGGCCGTTATACACAGCGACGATTCCGGCCCCCACGAATACGAGAAGCGGACCGCCGGCCCAAAACAACACCGGCAGGGACAACAAAATGGCCCCCGCTCCGGCCAAACCTGCCCCCCGAGGGGAACAGCGGCCCGCGGGCACAGGCCGGTTTGCGGTGCGCGGCATCAGCGCGTCCGTTGCATATTCCTGAGCCTGGTTCACGGCGGAGCAGCCCGCCGCCAGCAGGGCCACCCCCAGGGCGACGGCAACTGTGCTAAAATCATACACAGGCCGCGCCAGAAGAGCGCCCAGAACGGTCGAAGCGGCCACTGCCAGGGTTATACGCACCCGGAACAGCCGACCAAGATCCCTGACTGCGGGCAAAGGGAGCACCGGCCGCAGAAGCGGGTCTGCCCCTTCGGGCAGGAAGGCACCGTATGGAGGAGCCGTCGAAACGGACGTATCTTCCCTGCCGCTCACCGCTGTCCTCCCTGCCGGGTCGTGTTCTTCTGCCCTGCTCCCTGTTCCGCGCCGGAACCGGCATCAGGCATGCCCGCAGGCTGGGCCGGCGCACCGTGGCCGGCATGATCATGGCTCCCGGCGGAGCCGCCTGCCCCTTCCGATCCTATGGAACGGATATACTCCAGCATGCTCTCCATCTGTTCCGGGGTAGCCTCCGTATAGGGAGGCATGGTGTTGTCGTAGCCCTTCACTATCAGCTTGCCGGGATCGGTGATGGATTCCTGCAGGTAGGCGTCATCGGCGACCACTTCCTTTTCCTTGTTGCCGTCCAGCACGGTCACTTTTTTCCCGTACAGGCCGTGTAACGGAGGAGAACCGGCGTCACTGCCGTCCGTGGCGTGGCAACTGAAACAGCCCTGGGAATCCATAAAGGCAAAGCCCGCTTCCGGGCCGGTATCCGCACTTTGCTCCGCCAGCCAGGCCTCAAAGTCCGCCTTGTTCATGGCCTTGACCGTGGACAGCATTTTGGAATGCCCCACCCCGCAGTATTCCGCACAGTAAATGTCATAGCTGCCCGCGCGCGCGGCGGAGAACCAGGCATAGGTCTGCATGCCGGGCACCGTATCCATTTTAATGCGAAAAGCCGGGATGTACAGACTGTGGATGACATCCATGGAACGCATGTTCAGGCGGACAGGGGTATCCACGGGCACAGCCAGATAATTGCTGTGCTTGCCGTTGGCGTAAGTAAAGGTCCAGGAGAACGTCCGGGCGGTCACATTTACCGGCATGGCGTCTTCCGGCACCGTGCGCAAAGCCTTGTATCCCGTCCAGCCGTAGTAAAAAAGCCCCATGACCATCAGGGTGGGAATAAGGGTCCAGGCAATCTCCGCCTTAAGGTTCCCGCGAATGTCGGACGCCACGGGATTACGCCGATGGTGGTACCGCCAGAGAAACCAGCAGGTAATCGCGGTCAGGACCGTCAGCACCGCAGCGGCAAAAAGAAACACCAGGAGAAGGGAAAAATCCACCTGCTGTACCGGGGACAAGGACTGCGGATACATAACGCCTACCTGTACGCCACGTCAAAAAAGGTAAGGGACAAAAAAATCGCCAGCAGCAAAAAGGCCACAAACAGCATCGTCCTGACGACTATCCCTTCGTACTTCACGTGCATAAACCAGACCACCACCAGAGCGGCCTTGGCTGTTGCCACAATCATGGCCACCAGCACGTGCAGAAAGCCCAGGTTCACCTCCGCCACGCCCACGGTGACGGCGGTGAGCGCCATCAGACCCGCCCATACATACATGCAGACGCGGACGGAAAGGGCGTGGCCGCCGCCTTCCCCGGAATGTTCTGCGGATGTTTCCCGCAAGGATTGGTTGTGCGCCGCCATACCCTCCTCCGGCCGATTCGTTCCGTATTGCATGGGTCACACCGCCAGATAGAAAAGCGGGAAAAGATAGATCCACACCAGGTCCACCAGGTGCCAGTACAGGCCGACGTTTTCCGCCATAATATGCCGCTCACGTGTGACAAGCCCCATACCCATACGCGCCCACACCCACATGATGAGCACGCCGCCGATGATCACGTGCAGCGCGTGCAGCCCGGTCATCAGGTAGTACAAGTTGAAAAACGTCATCTGCCCGAGAGGCAGCACATTGTACTCGGGCCCGTTGGGGTAAATGCCGTGGTGGATTTTTGTACTCCACTCGATATATTTGATGCACAAAAACACCAGCGCGAGGACCACGGTGCCCAACAGCAGCCGGCGCGCCCCGGCGATGTTTCCCCGCTGCACGGCGCCGACGGCCAGCGCCACCAGCAGACTGCTGGTAATCAACACTATGGTGTTCACCGTGCCGTATACCCGGCTCAACACCTGCCCCCCGATGTGGAAATCCTGCGGGTAACGGCTGAAGTATGCGGCAAACAGCAGGAACAGGCCGCCGAAGAGCAGCACTTCCGTGAACAGGAAGAGCCACATGCCTATCTTCGCCCCTTCGTCGTCGCGATGCGACGCGTGGGGAGAGGCCCCCGGCGCGGGGGTAGCGGATGCATGCCCGGGTGTTCCGGCTGCCGTCGCGAATGATGGTTGCTCAGAGTTCACGGGCAATACCCTCGTAGTCATATGGTCCCCTGCTCACAACGGGCGGATACGCAAAATTGTGGTGGGGCGGGGGCGAAGTGGTCTGCCATTCCAGGGTGGCCGCTCCCCAGGGGTTGTTGCCGACAGGGGAACCGGAGCGCATGCCCCGCAGCAGGTTAAATACCATGAGAAAAACGCCGGCCAGCAGGATCCATGAACCAATGGAAGAAAGAAGCTGCAAGGGAGCGAATTCCGGCGGATAATCAAAGTAGCGGCGCGGCATGCCGCGCAGGCCCATGATAAACATGGGGAAGTACAGAAGGTTGAAGCCGGCGAAAATAATCAGGCACGACCAGTTGGCCAGGCGGAAATTATACAGCCGCCCGAATATCTTGGGGAACCAGTAATGCATGGCCGAAAACAGGGCGAACCCGAGGCCGCCGAAAATCACATAGTGAAAATGCGCCACCACAAAATAGGTGTCGTGCACATGGATGTCCGGCCCGGCGGAACCAAGGACCAGCCCCGTCAGCCCGCCAATGGAAAACAGGCCCAGAAAGGCCACGGCGAACCAGAACGGCGGATCAAGATACAATGAACCCTTGTACAGGGTGGCAATCCAGTTGAAGACCTTGATGGCCGAGGGAATGGCCACCACAAAGGTCAGGAAGGAAAAGACCAGCACGGCGGTATCGCTCATGCCGCTGGCGAACATGTGGTGCGCCCAGACCAGCGATCCGGCAAAGGCAATGGCCAGACTGGAAAAGGCGATGGCCTTGTACCCGAAGACCGATTTGCGGGCAAACACCGGCAGCACGTCGGAAATAACTCCCATGGCGGGCAGGATCATCACGTACACCGCCGGGTGGGAATAGATCCAGAACAAGTGCTGGTACAAAAGGGGATCACCGCCTTTGGCCGGATCGAAAATGCCTATCTGCAGCATGCGGTCGGCCATAATCAGCAGCAGGGTGATGGCCAGCACCGGGGTGGCCAGCACCTGGATCCACCCTGTGGCATACAGAGACCAGCAGAACAGGGGCAGCCTGCTCCAGGTCTGGCCGGACGCGCGCAGCCGATGGATGCTGGTGATGAAGTTCAGGCCGGTGAGAATGGACGAAAAACCCAGGATAAAGACCGCGAACACCGAAAGAGAAACGTTGGTGGTGGTCACTTCGCTGAAGGGCACATAGAAGGTCCAGCCCGTATCAATGGGGCCGCCCCCGGTCACCAGGGAAAGCCCCGCCAGCACGCCGCCTATGACATACAGCCACCAGGAAAAAATGTTCAGGCGCGGAAAGGCCACGTCCGCCGCCCCAATCTGCAGAGGCAGGATGATATTCCCGAAGGCGGCGGGAATGCTGGGAATGACCACCAGAAAAATCATGATCACCCCGTGCAGGGTAAACATGGCATTATAGCTCTGGGCGGTCATAAAGTCCGCGCCCGGGCGGACAAGCTCAAGACGGATCAGAAAACCGAGCGTCATGCCCACCAGCATCATGGTCAGGATGCAGCCCAGATACAGCATGCCGATACGCTTGTGATCCGTGGTAAAGAGCCAGGACGCAAGCCCCCCCGCCGTGCCGGGGGCAGGCCTGAAAAAACTGACCGACGCCTCTGTGGCGGTGCTCATCGCTTCTCTCCCTTTTTCTTTCCGCCCCGGAGCAGCACGAACAGCAGCACAGCCGCCCCGAACAAAATAACCGCACCGGCAACCCGCATGAAATTGAACACATAGCCTCTAGCCGCCGGATCATAACTGAAACAGTAGGCAAGCACTCGTTTGACCGAAAGGCCTGCCTTGCCCTCCGCGGCCTCTGCCAGCGCCATATTGAGATCAAACGGCATGAAGGATTGCCCGTACAGGTAGCGCACCACCTTGCCGCCGGGAGCCAGCACGATGATGCCCAGGGGGTGGGAAAAGTTCCCCGGTCCCAGCCGGATGTATGGAAACCCCACGGCTCCCATGAACTCGCGGATCGAGGCCTCGTCCCCGGTCAGGTAGACAAAATCCTTTGCCGGAAAGGCGTCGTTCATGGCCGCAAGAAAGTTGTTCTTCTTGCGGGCGGCGAGCGCCGGGGTATCGGTCTCGTCAAAGCTGACCGTCAGCACCCGGTAGTCCTTGCCCGGAACGGCGGTTACCCCGGGCAGGGCCGCCGCCATGCCGCTCTGAAGAGTATTGCAGCCTGCGGGGCAGGTCAGAAAGACCGGCACCACGATGACGGAAACGTCCATCAAAGAACGCACGTCCAGCCTCCCGCCCGTGTCATCCGTAAAAAAGATGCCTTCAGGCACGATCGCTCCCAGCTTTTCCACCATGTCCGGCGGCTTCGCGGTCGCGCCCGTGCCGGCATTGCTCGATATGGGAAGCCCTGCCGGAGCCTTGCCGGTGACGGAAAACGGCGCGCTCCCGTTTTGCGGAACAAAGGAAGAAGAGGAAGCAGGTGCACTGCCCGGCGCCGGAGCGGCTGCTCCTGGAGACGGCTGTCCTTGCCCGGAGGCGGAAAGTGGCGGCACGGAGCCGGAATCGGAATCTTCACCGGTATGCCGGTGTCCCGCGTGAGGATCGGCCGCACCGGAAGGCATGCCCGGCATGGAGGTATCCATACCGCCCGCCACGGGGGGCTCTGCGGCCAACGCGGGCGTATGTTCCGCAATCCCTCCCCACAAGCAACTGCAACACAGCAGCACACCCGCAAGAAACCAATATCCGGATCCTCTGCCGTATACGTTTCCCAAGGGACTCGCCATTACTCAGTCCTCGCGCAACAGGATTACCTATAACACCGGTTTGCAAATAATAGATTCACCATACACAGAATATTCCAGGTATACAACCTGTCCCGCATAAAAAATCAGTCCGTCACCGGGAAAATGCCGATGGCGGACTTGCGGATACGCCTGTATGAAGAACCCAGAGTTATGCCTGTGTAACAGACACGAGACACTCACAGGTTATTCTGGTCAGGCTTGAGATACCCCGAAGCGTATCGCTGCGGGATTTCCGCCTGGAGGAACAGGGAGAACACATCCGGGTCTATATGATTGCGTTCCCGTAAATCTCGCATGATCCCCAGCGCTTCCCGCAGCGTCTTGCTCGCTTTGTAGGGTCTGTCCCAGGCGGTCAGGGCTTCAAAGATATCGGCAATAGCCATCATGCGCGCGCCCCAACTCATATGCTCACGCTTGAGCCCCCTCGGATACCCCTGGCCGTCCATGGTCTCGTGGTGCGCGCCGACTATCTCCGGAACATTGCGCAGATGCCTGGGCAAGGGCATGGCTTCCAGCATCATGATGGTCCGGGTTATGTGATCATTAATCTTGTAGCGTTCCTCCGCGGACAGCGTGCCGCTGCGGACGCTCAGGTTATAAAGCTCGCCTCTGTTGTACAGGGCTTGCGGTGGCATCAGCCTGAATCCCCAGGGATTCTGCGTATCCAGCGTATCCTTTTCTCCCCGCTCGATAATGTGCTCCGGGTTGTCCATGAGCAGCGTTTCCCGCACGGGAAGCTCCAGAGACATGCCGGCGTGGTCTATGCGAGCCCGCTCGTCCCGCGAAACCCCCAGTCTCTTGTCCAGAGTGCGCATCCAGGTACGCTTGCCGATAGTCTGGAGACGATGCAACGCGGCATCGCCCATGTATTCGCTTCCGGCGTTGCAGGAAGCTACAAAAGCAAAGTCGTTGTCCAAGGCGCGCAGTTCCTTTTCCAACTCCAGCCGGGCGCGTTCCGGATCCGCCCCGTTCAGTTCGGAACGCAGGGAGGCTATTTCCGCATCGCGTTTAAGCACCTCAAAGCGGGTGCGGATCTCGTGGATACGGTCATAAATAGTTTCCAGTTTGGTGGCCTTGTCCACCACGTATTCAGGGGTGGTCACCTTGCCGCAGTCATGCAGCCAGCCAGCCAGTTTCGCTTCTTCCCATCCGCTCTCGTCCAGCACGAAATCTCTGAATGGGCCGTCCTGCGCCTCGCAGGCCGCTTCCAGCAACATCTGGAAAATGACGGGTACTCGCTGACAATGGCCGCCGGTATAGGGCGACTTGGCGTCGATGGCCCCGGCGATAATATGGATAAGGGCATCGCGCAGTTCGTTCTGGCCCTTAAGCAGGCGATTGTTGTCCAAGGCGATGGCCGCCGTGGCGGCAAAGGTCTCGATAAAGTTTATTTCGTCGGGATGAAATTTCACACCGTCCGCCCTGAGCGTCTTAAATAACACCAACGCCCCGATGCGATCACCCATACGATCGCGCAGTGGCACGCACACCACATCGAGTTCAACCACCTCGGGGTCAGCGAAGGCCGGTTCCAGGTTAACCAGCCTGCGGCGAGGATCATCGCGCGTTATGGAGGTCTGCACGGTTTTATCCTGTGCAAGAGCCCGGTAAGTGGCTAGGCGCATATCCGGCTGCACCTCGTCCGTAAACCGGTGCGTCTCCTGCTGCCCGTCGCGTACCCAGCAAACAAAGCCCTGATTCAGGAGGGTTCGCTTTTCGTCATCCAGCAGCGCCAAGACACCGCCGTCGACATTGACCAGGGAGAGAGTTTCCTGCAGCACGCGCTGCAAAAGCGCGTCGAAATCCCGCTCGCTGTTAAGGGCCTGCGTAATGGTCAACATCCTTCTGACATTGTCCTGAAGAAACTGCATACTTCCGGCCAGGGCCTGAATTTCTGAAACACCGGACAGCACGCCGCTTTCCTGGTCGCGCAAAAATTCGTGCATGGTGCCGGCCCGTTCTGCCAAAGAACGCAAGGGACGGGTGAGACGCCGTGCGGCCAGCCAGACAATCGGCGAGCATAAAATGAGCATGCCCACCACACCCACAAGGGCATAGGAGAGGAATTGCCTGCCGCCGGCCACCAAATCGTCCTCCGGAATAGCCAGCAGCAGGGCATCTTCCGCCAGACGGTTGGGGGTGAGTTGCTCCAAGGAAACTACCCAGTCCCTCTCGCCGTCACTCATGAGGATGCCCCGTCCGCGTCGGCCTTCCGCGTACGCTTGCGCAGCCAGTTGCATGATGGGGCTTATATCCGCCTGGGTACGAAGCCGCATTGCATCACCGTGTCCAGTAACCATGCCCACTGGGCTGCCAATCAGCGTTCCGTCGGACTGAATCAGAGCCAGGCGTGCCCCCGGTGTGGGAAGTTCGCGTCTCAGGACTGCGGAAAGATCGGCCAGCAGAACATCCGCTCCCATCACCGAGGCGCCGGTATGGGTTTTTTTGACGAAGGTCATTGCCGGGGTCTTGGTGCGGGCAATAATATAGGGGGAGATGTCCACGCGTCCGGAAGCCCGCATGCCATCCTGATACCAGGGACTGGTCCGCGGATCGTATGCCACCTCTTCCCGCCGCCGCAGCAGAAGCCGCATGGAAGCGTCATAAAACAGCATTTCGTCGACGTTCTCTGCTTCGCCGTGATCAATGCTTCTCACCCGGAACACCGCCTGCGGCGGAGCGTTGTAGTCCCGCCTCTCAGCTTCCGTGCTCATCCTATCTATCAGGAAGAAATCACCATTCTCATACCCGATATAGACGCTGGATATGATAGGGTAGTTGTTCATAAAACCTTTCAGGACCGGCAGCAGGCTGAACCGTTGCTCCGCAGTGGAAAATGCCGGTAAAAGGCCGTCTGACAGCAGAGTGACAGCGAACTGCACCGGCTGGCGCACTGTGTGCATGACTTCGCCTTTGATGATGGTGGTCGTATCGTTAACCTGTTCCTGTATGCTGGTGACCCTGGTTTTTACCAACAGATGGTACCCGGTTACCGCCAGAAGGAACCCGGTCAGGATCATAAATATGGCGACCAGTACGCCAAGGTGCCCCCTGAGCCCGAGCTGACCGTTCTTTTTTTGCTCCATGTGGGAATCAGTCATGGCACACCCCACCTTCTCGGATGTTTCTGCCTAGCAAGACACAGGAATAAATGAACTGGAAATATGGCACATGCTTTTATAGCATGTTTTGTGCTCCAGATCCATATCGCCAGCCATTTTTTATAATATTTTTCACCATGCTGCGGCAAAGCAGCCTCCATACCCCCTGTCTCGCTTCAAATAAAAAAATCGCTATGCTGCGGGTTTTGAGTTTGCAATATATTTGCGAGGGTTTCAAAGAAACAGAGGAGCAGCCATGCCCACACACAAGCTACGCCGAACTTTACTGTTCGCCTATGCGATAACCTTCACCGTACTGTGCCTGCTCCTCTTCGCGCCGGCGGGCACGGTACGCTACTGGCAGGCCTGGCTGTATCTGGCGGTATTCATGGGATGGCGCCCCGCGGCCCCCAAATAATGCGACTTTCGTATCCGCCGGGACCATAAGCGCTTTTTCACGGGCCTGTGCCAGTATTTCCCCCCTCGCAACGCAGCGCGGCTGCATCCGGCGATATCGCCGGATGCAGCCGCGCTGCGTTGCGAGGGGGGAAATACTGGCACAGGCCCGTGAAA
>JAVBTB010000085.1:0-15090 GCA_031556355.1 Desulfovibrio sp.
CACTTGAAGGTTTGACATACTTACGTTTCCGCGCTGGCGCGGAAGAGCATCCTTAACCAAGGAATATTGTTCTTCTGTTAGTTTCATAAAAAGACATTACAGAAGTTCAATGAATTTTACAATTAGTGTCAACAGGCTCTAGGATATCAGAACCTTGTTTCAATAACATTTAGGTTAATGAACTACAGAGATTCTTGGCTTCAAATGGATAAAAATAAAAAGCACATAGAGCCTCTACATCTAGTTTTAATTGAAGAGCCGGAGGCACACTTGCATGCTCAGGTTCAACAGGTATTCATCCGTGAAGCCTACACAACCCTCCGCAGGAATGCTCTATTAAAAGATAATCCTAACAACTTAGACGAGATGGATGATGCTTTTGACGAATTAAAGGATGAACTAAAGTTTTCAACGCAACTCATTCTATCAACCCATTCTGGGCATATTGCACATGAATGTGATTTTAACGATTTACGGTATTTTAAACAGGTAAAAAACAGCAAAAACATTTCAGAATCTGTCGCTATTGACCTTTCAAATATTTTTTCAATCAAAGACGACGATAATAGAAAGTTTGTCGCACGATATCTTAAGTCTACCTATTACGATATCTTTTTCGCAGACGCCGCCATCTTCATTGAAGGCACGGCCGAAAGAATGCTTATTCCACATTTTTTAAAGTCATTTAAAAATGGTGTCCTTAGACAAAGGTATATTTCTTTGCTCGAAGTCTCAGGGAGCCATGCTTTTAGGTTTAAGGATTTAATTGAAAAATTAGGAATAACAACACTTATAGTGACAGATATTGACTCTGTACGGATTCCAGATGGCGGAAAAAGACGAAAAACTTGTGTTGTTGAACTAGATGATCAGTGCTTTACAGCAAATTCCACATTAAAAAAATGGATTCCATGTAAAGATAAAATTTCAGACTTAATTAAAACTTCAGAATGCGACAAGATAAAGTCTATAATGCATGGTGGACAACTAAGGATTGCATATCAAACTGGAATTACGTTTAGACTGAATGAAACTGAAAAAGTAATTTACCCGAGAACATTTGAAGACGCCTTAATATTGTCTAATTACAGTATATTTAGTGGCATTACAGATGAAGACAATCCAATTAAACTGGCTATTGATGACTTAAATGACAACTGCGACGCAGATTTAACCAATGCCGAGTCAACTCTTCTAAAGATTGTAAAAGAGACAACTAAGGGAGGATTCGCACTAGAGGTGTTGTTTAATTTCGAGCCAGAAGATTTAACAATTCCTGCATATATAGATGATGGCCTGACATGGCTTGATAGCGAGGTAAGGCGAAATGACCTAAGTCTGAAAATATTGGAAAACGAGGAGGGGTAACGTGAATACTCTTTCTCAAAAAATAGCCAACTGCATGTCATTAAAAAGCCCCAAAAGCTTCTTGTTAAAGGCTGGCGCTGGGGCTGGTAAAACACGAGCACTTGTAGAGGCTCTTAATAAAATATCACTTGAAACAGCGACAGAACTTATACTTTCAAATCGAAAAATAGCTGTTATTACATACACTAATGCCGCTAGTGACGAAATATTACGCAGAATTAACCAAAGTCCCTTCATACAAGTAAGTACAATTCACTCTTTTATTTGGGAATTAATCAAGCACTACCAGCATGATATAAAAGAGTGGATGATATCTGAACAGATAAAAAATGCTGCTGAAGCTCGCGCAAAAATTACACCGCGCTCACGCAGAGATTACGAAGCAGATGCTTTGGCATACGAAAAAAGGCTGAAGAGTTACGAGTATCAAAGGGAAAGTTTATTTACAGTCCAACAGGCGCGAATATTGGCAAGAACTCTTTGCAGCATTCGCATGTTCTCAAAATGGGAGGAGACTTTTTAGGCGGGAATGATGAGTCACCGATGAAGCAAACATTGCTAGACATTACAATCGCTCGATTCCCTATTATCCTCATAGATGAATGCCAAGATACTCAGAAAAATATCATGCAAGCACTCCTTAATTTACAAGAGAAGCATTTTCAAAAATTCTCTGTTGGTCTTTTTGGTGACGCCATGCAAAGAATATATATGGATGGCCTCCCAGACCTTTATAAGATTATACCAGATTCATGGGAGTTGTTTCAGATAGATGAAAATAACCGCTCTCCAAAACGGATAATAGATGTTATAAATTTGATAAGAAAAGATGCAGATGGATTAGTGCAGATTCAAGGAAAAAATAAACTAACAGGAGAAGTTCGTTTTTTCATATGCAACAGAAAACAGTATCATGATGATATATCAAGAATAGGGCTAGAACAAAAAATTGTTGAATTTATGGCTGAATTTACAAAAGATGAAGATTGGGCAAATTTTTCAAACGTAAAGAGATTAACATTAGAGCATAAAATGGCTGCACGAAGGGATGGCTTTATTAGCCTCGCTGAATGCTTCGATAAACTCCCTCGTTCAAAGCAAAATTTATATTCTGTTGCTTCAGGAGATAATTCAGCACCTAGTATTACAGAATTAGCCTTATTCACACATAGAATATTGCCTCTTATAGACTCTGATGGTGACTATTTCCAAGCAAGCTTCATTAAAAAATATTCTCCACTATTTGATAAGCAGAAGTCTAAACTCAAAACAGGCTCAGAAATATTAGAATCTTTTGAGCAGGCTAGAAATGCTATCGCAGCTATTCGCTCTCTTTTTGAAAAAGACAACCAGCCACTTCTAGGAGAAATCGTTACGGTAGTCGCAGGTTATAATCTCTTTTTTATTCCTGATAGTCTGAAGAGGGCATTGGGGCTTGAGCTAGAGGTAGATACAGACCAAAAATTCGCAAGCGACCTACTAGAAGAAACTGACACAGCGGATGACATACAAGGATGGGTTCAATTCCTGCAATTACCTTTTACGCAGATACCTAAATATTATAGCTATTTCAAAGGTGAAAGCTCTTTTGGAACGCATCAAGGAGTCAAAGGTCTTCAGTTTGACCGAGTTATGGTGGTTATTGATGACACAGAAGCACGAAGCAATACATTCAATTATGCTAGGTTATTCGATTCTCTTGGCCGTTCAGATAACAGTACTGACCAAATAGAGCGGACTAAAAGGTTGTTCTATGTCGTTTGTAGCCGTAGCCAAAAAAGCCTAGCCGTCCTCATCTATGCGGACGATACGGATTCGTTAAAAAACTCCCTAACCAACTCTGGTCTATGTACTACTGAAGAAGTTATCATGGTTGAGTAATCAAAGTCGCTTTCACATTTTCGAAGATAAAAAACCGTCCCCTGGCGGAGCAGGAAAAACCTTGACATTCGTATCCATGTGGATACAATATAAATATGAATACTTTCCACCAAACCGACACGTTTTCTGACTGGCTTATGAAGCTCAAGGACATTAAAGCCAGAGCCAGAATCGTTACCCGTGTCAGGTCGGCGGAGCATGGCAATTTCGGTGACTGCGCTCCGGTTGGGGAAGGTGTTTCGGAAATGCGCCTGCATTTTGGGCCAGGGTATCGCCTCTATTTCTGGCAGGAAGGCAGTCAGATGTACTGGTTGCTTGCCGGGGGCGACAAAAGCTCACAGAAACGCGATATCGAGCGGGCCAAAACCTTGCGGCGCGAAGTAGAGGAGTTGAATCATGGTAAAAGTAAGTAAGTTTGACGCGGTTGATTATCTCGACAGCGAAGAGATGATGGCCGAATACCTGACTGCCGCAATGGAAGACGAAAACCCTGACGTGTTCCTTGCCGCCCTTTCTGACGTGGCAAAAGCACGCGGCGTTGCCCAACTTGCCAAGGATACGGGCCTTGGTCGGGAAAGTCTTTACAAAAGTCTTGCCCCTGGCGCAAAACCGCGCTTTGACACCATTATGAAGATTACCAAGGCGCTAGGCGTGCCTCTGGCAGTAAAGCCAGAGACGGTGCATCATCCTTAACGCAGTTGCGCCGCCAATTCGACTCCCTGTTTCTCCATCGAATTGAATTTTCTCAAACGATTTGTATAAAAGTGTGTATAAAAAGCAGATTTTACGCCAAGCTAGAAAGAGTTTTAGAATAAATTACGCCATATTAGTGTGAACTGTTCTAAGCCCACCCTCGCCAGATTTTAACGGGCCGCGTGTAAAAGCGCGGCCCGTTTTTTGCCGCTGAAAAAGCTTTATAGCTCGATTTTGGATTCGATTTTGCCGTAAAACGGCTTTCGGGCCGCCATCAAAAAGAGAGCCATCCGGCAAACGCAAGAGAGCCCCGGAGAGCGGCAAAGCTGCTGAAAATTCCCCGGCCAACGTTTCAGTACAAGTTGAAAAGACACAGGGTTTCGCCAAAGGCTTCATGTAACCCGGTACGCGCAGCAGAGAAGCCCGAATGAGGCTTTTTATGACGCCTCTGCACTGGCCCGCCCCTGTGGGCCTTTGGCAGCAGCATAGAGTACAAATTCGTATTTCGGATCATTTTTGCGGCACCAGAACGAATACCCGGCACCCAGCGAATGGATGAACAGGGGTATTGTCCACATATCCTCCAGGCCATGGTAGAGGCACACGGCCAGTTTCGGCCTGTGGCGTCTGATGGTTTCCTCTGCGCCGCGCAGGGCGTCCAGTTCCGCGCCTTCAATATCCATTTTGATGAAATCCGGAATAACGCCGTTTTTCGCGCAAAAGCTGTCGAGGGAGGTTATCCGCACCGCATAGTCGGCCTTTTCACGGCTGTCGACAATGCGGGATCCGGCGCCGTCTTCGCGTATCCAAAGCTCCCCGTCCGCCTTGCCTATGCCGTACTTAAGCGGAACCATACGGTCCGTCCCCATCTGCGCGGCGTTTTTTTCAAGCAGCGCATAATGGCCTTCGTTCGGCTCAAACGAATATACCTTCCGGGCGCCCTTGCTCAACGCCCATACCGCCGTTTCTCCGTAGCACGCGCCGCAGTCGAGAAAGATATCTCCCTCGCCCACCGTCACGTGCGGCGCATACTGGTATTGCCCCACTACAAACGTGGTCGTCAGCGAATAGCCCAGATAGCCTTCGGTCATATCTTTCGCATCGCCGTATACGCGCGGCAGGCTGCCGTCGGCCGCCATTCTCCGCAGAGCCTTCCCGGCGTCTTCAAACTCCTCGCGGGAAAAAGGGCTGAACAGCGCCGCGAGTTCCTCATCAGACTCTCTGGAAAGCAGATGGGCCAGCTCCGCGCGGTAGGTCTGCCTGTCGAGCGGCTCTTCGAACAACGCTATCGCTCTCTTGATCTGCCCGGGATCGAGCACCGCCCCTTTGGTTGCGAACGCGCGAACCACAAACGCAAGATCGTCGCGCACGGCGGGGTAATATTTCCCACGCAGCAGCGCCTGATCATGGCGCAGCGCTTTAAGATACCCGGCCAACACATGGTATTTCCTGTCCCATCTGGCCAGCATTGCTCCTGCGATGCTGCGGAGGGTGTTTCTCAGATCTTTCAGCGGCATGCGCACCTCACAAAAAAAATTGTCCCACCCAGGAGGGAAAGGTGCCCCATACTACGTTGCCGCCGCCTTAACAAGATACGGATACAGCCCCGCCGAAGTATGCCGGCAGGAATCCGGCATCGCGGGCGCGGCGGTACCGGCGGGCGCGCAACCTCAGATAAGGCAGCGCAGGATAATGTACGGAATAATAAAAAACATCCAGGTACAGAGCTTGTACCAGGCCATGCCCGCATAATGGATGGCGTCAAAAGTCGCGCGCGGCAAATCGAACCAGCGCGTATGCAGGGAGAACACCCACTCGTGGGCAAAAGTGAAGACAAAAAACCAGATGCTGACAAAAACAAGATTCAGAATTGCGCCCCAGCCTAAAACAGCGCGGACGGTTTCCAGCGTCATGGCTTCCTCCTTGTCCCAAAGGGTACTCTACAAGTGCTCCGTGAGGCTTCCGCCTCCAGCATATCTGCTTTCCCGCTCCGGGGAAATACCTGAAGCGGCATTCCTTTTACGGTATCCGCTTTACCACCCCGGACGACGTAACAATTGAAGTCATCACCGTGAACAATGCTTCGCACCAGGAATGCTCCATGTCCGGTGTCGCCGTCTACAGGGTCTCCCCGGTAAGCCGCGAGCGCTACTGAAGCGCCACAGGCCGGAAACAACAGCGTCCGCGCGCCCCAAGAAGGAGCCGCGCGGACGCTGTTGTTTCCGGAAGCCGCAGGACGCCGCCCGCCGCAGATGCCAACGGAAAACCGCCAAAGACCGCTTATTCCGCCACCCCGCAGCATGCCCGCACGCCCTCTTCCGGCGGCACGCAGTAATTGCCGTCAAAGCAGGCCAGGCAGTAGGAGCCGGACTCCTTCACCGCCGAGAGCATGCCGGGAATACTGAGAAAATGCAGTGAGTCCAGCCCGAGCAGATTGCGGATCTCTTCCTGGCTGCGATTCACCGCCAGCAGTTCCGCCGGGTCGGCGAAATCCACCCCGTAAAAGCAGGGGTAACGCACGGGCGGACAACTGATGCGGCAGTGCACTTCGCGCGCGCCCAGTTCCCGCAGCTGTCTCACCCTGGTGCGCATGGTGGTGCCGCGCACAATGGAATCATCCACAATGACAATGCGTTTGCCCTGAATGACCTCCCGCACCGGGTTTATCTTCACCCGCGCGGAAAATCCCCGCATGCCCTGCGAAGGCTGGATGAAGGTCCGCCCTACGTAGTGGTTGCGAATCAGGGCGTGCTCGTAGGGCAGACCCGAGGCCTGGGCAAACCCCAGGGCGCAGTAGACTCCGGAATCCGGAAACGGCATCACGAAATCCGCCTCGGCCGGGGCTTCTTCGGCCAGCTTCCGGCCCATGGCCTTGCGGCACTGGTAGACGCTCTGGTCAAACACCGTGGAGTCGGGCCGGGCGAAATACACCAGTTCAAAGATGCACTGGCGGGTGGGCGCCTGCTGTCCCAGGCTCCTGCTGCGCAACGCGCCGTTCTTGATGATCAGGACTTCCCCCGGTTCGAGGGAACGCAGATACTCCGCTTCCAGCAGGTCAAAGGCGCAGGTTTCTGAAGCCAGGGTATACGCGCCGTTAACCTGGCCCAGGGAGAGGGGGCGCAGACCGTGGGGGTCTCGCACGCCCATAAGCACGCCGTCGGCCAGAATCACCAGGCAGTATGCTCCCTGCACCTCGGCGCAAGCCGCGATGATCGCATCTTCCACGGACTTGTCGGCCAGGTTGCGCGCGATCAGGTGCAGAAAAATCTCGCTGTCGGTGTCGGTATGAAAGATCGCGCCGCTCTGCTCCAGCTTGCGGCGCAGGCTTTGCCCGTTGGCCAGGTTGCCGTTGTGGGCAAGGGCCACGGTTAGCGGCCCATGATGGGCGATAAAGGGCTGGGCGTTGCGGGCCGAAGAAGCTCCTGCCGTGGAGTAGCGGACATGCCCGATGGCCGCGTCTCCCCGCAGGACTGTGGAAAGATGGTGTTCGGTGAACACGGCGTGCACCAGGCCCATGGCCTTGTGCTCGTGCATGGCGGTGCCGTCCCAGGTGGCTATGCCCGCGCTCTCCTGCCCCCGGTGCTGCTGGGCGTACAGGCCGAAGTAAGCCATACGCGCCGCGTCCTTGTGGTTGTCGATGGCGAATAACCCGCATTCTTCTTTGATCACAAAGGAAATTCCTGTTGGCGGATGGTGTTCCGGTATCTGTCAGGCGCGCTTCGGGGCGGACTCCCGTACCAGCCCCGCATAGTAGTCTTGCAGAGGCGCGACTGTACGCTTGTCCGTCTGCCGCGCTTCCAGGCCTTCCACCGCGGCGGCCAGGGCCGTAATGGTGGTCAGCAGGGTGATGTGGCGCGAAAGGGCCTCCGCGCGGATGGGCGTTGCGTCGCGTGCGGAATGCTGCCCGCTGACGGTATTGACGATCATATTGATGTCGCCGTTGCGCAGCATGTCCAGAAGGTGCGGCCTTCTGGGGCCGATCTTGACCACTTCCTTCGCTTCTATGCTCTGTGCAGCAAGGGTTTCTCTGGTACCCGGCGTTGCGAACAAAGCAAAGCCCAACTTCGAAAGCCGCGCCGCCAGGGGAACGAGGGCAATCTTGTCGCGGTCGGAAACCGAAAGAATCACATTGCCCTCGTAAGGAATACGGGAATACGCCGCGGCCTGGGCCATAAGAAAGGCCATCCCGAAGCTGCGGTCAAGACCCATGACTTCGCCGGTGGAGCGCATTTCCGGCCCCAACTCGATGGTAGCGCCGGGGAAGCGGTCAAAGGGAAATACCGACTCCTTCACCGCGTGATAGACCAGTTTCGGCTCTTCGGTGAACCCGGCTTCCTCCAGGCTCTGCCCGGCCATCACCCGCGCGGCGACTCCCGCTATGGAGCGCCCTGTGGCCTTGGAGACAAAAGGCACCGTGCGCGAGCCCCTGGGGTTGGCCTCAATGATGTAGACCTTGCCCTGGTGCACCGCAAACTGCATGTTCAAAAGGCCCACGGTGCCCAGGGCCAGCCCCAGGGCGCGGGTATGGTCGCGGATGCTCCGCAGGCACTCCGCGCTCAGAGTATGGGTGGGAATGGAGCAGCAGGAATCGCCGGAATGGATGCCCGCCTGCTCGATGTGCTCCATAACCGCGGCTATGGTCACGTTGCGGCCGTCAACCACCGCGTCCACATCCACCTCCACCGCGTCTTCCAGAAACTTGTCCACCAGAATAGGAGAGTCGGGCCTCAACTGTAATTCGGGCGTGCCCCCCCCCACATAGGCGCGCAGGGCCCGCTCGTCATGGATAATGCGCATGGCCCTGCCCCCCAGCACAAAGGACGGCCGCACCATAATCGGATAGCCTATTTTCTTGGCTATGCGGCAGGCGGATTCTTCATTGGCGGCCATGCCGCTGGCGGGCTGGGGCACGCCCAGCTTCGCCGCCAGGGCGCTGAAGGCCTCTCTGTCCTCTGCCAGGGCGATGCACTCGGGCTGGGTACCGGCAATGCCCACCCCGGCCTTCTGCAGGGCCGCAGCCAGATTCAACGGGGTCTGCCCGCCGAACTGCACCAGCACTCCTTCGGGCCGTTCCGCCTCGCACACGGCCAGAATGTCCTCCACGGTCAGGGGCTCGAAATAGAGCCGGTCAGCCGTGTCAAAGTCCGTGGACACGGTTTCCGGGTTGGAATTCACCATGATGGTGCGTATGCCCATCTCCCGCAGGCTGTACGCCGCCTGCACGCAGCAGTAGTCGAACTCGATGCCCTGGCCGATGCGGTTGGGGCCGCCCCCCAGGATCAGGATCGTCCGTTCCGGGCTGGCGGCGTCTCTCGTGTGGGCGGGATCTTCTCCCAGTGCATCGAAAGTAGAGTAAAAATAAGGAGTCAGAGCGGCAAATTCTCCGGCGCAGGTGTCCACGCTACGGAATACCGGGCGCACTCCGGCGGCCAGACGCAGGGCGCGCACATCCTCTTCATCCGGGGCGGATCCACCTTGCTCTTCCCTGGCAATGCGGGCGATACGCGCATCGCTGAACCCCTGGGCCTTGACGTGCCGCCACAGGCGGCAGGCCGACTCCGGGCTGTTTTTTTCCCCCTCCTGCGTCATCAGGGGTACCAGTTCCGAACGGATGCGTTCCTCGGTCCGCAGCAGACTCTGCAATTGGAGCAAAAACCAGGGATCAATGCCGGTGATCTCCTGGGCTTCCTCCAGGCCAAGGCCCAGCCCCAGAGCCTCATACAATTCAAGCAGGCGCTCCGGCCCGGGGCAATGCAGACCGTGACGCAGACGGGCCAGGCGCTCCTCCTTGGAAGTGAAACGATTTTCGTTGCGCGGGCGCGGCTCCAGCCCCGTAAGGCCGGTTTCCAGGCCGCGCAGCGCCTTTTGCAAAGCCTCGCGGAAGTTGCCTCCAAGGGCCATGGTTTCGCCCACGGACTTCATCTGCAGGCCGAGAACAGGTTCGACCCCGGCGAACTTTTCAAAGGTAAAGCGCGGGGCCTTGACCACGCAGTAGTCGAGGGAGGGTTCGAAACAGGCGGAGGTGCCGGTGATGTCGTTTTTAAGCTCGTCCAGCCGGTAGCCCACGGCCAGTTTGGCCGCCACCCTGGCAATGGGAAAGCCGGTGGCCTTGGAAGCCAGGGCGGACGAGCGCGACACTCTGGGGTTCATTTCAATAATCACCCTGCGCCCCGTGCGCGGGTCGACGGCGAACTGCACGTTGCAGCCGCCGGTGTCCACGCCCACAGCCCGCACCACGGCCAGGGCGTCGTTGCGCAGCTCCTGGTACTCCACATCCGACAGGGTCTGGATGGGGGCCACGGTGATGGAATCGCCGGTGTGCACGCCCATGGGGTCCAAATTTTCAATGCCGCAGACAACGATGGCGTTATCCGCCTTGTCCCGCACCACCTCCAGCTCTATTTCCTTCCAGCCCAGCACCGACTCTTCGATGAGAATCTGCGTGATGGGCGAGGCCATAAGCCCCACCCGCGCCACCTCGCGGAACTCCTCCAGATTGTAGGCAACGCCCCCCCCGGTGCCCCCCAGAGTGAAGGAAGGCCGCACAATGGCCGGGAATCCTATGTCCTTCACCAGCGCCATCGCCTCTTCCACCGAATGGGCAAGGCAGCTTGCGGGCATGTCCAGACCGATGCCGCGCATGGCGGTGCGGAAGCTCTCCCGGTTTTCCGCCAGATCGATGGAGTGGGGCCGCGCACCGATCATCTCCACGCCGCATTCCCTGAGTATGCCCTTGTTGTGCAGGTCCATGGCCAGGTTCAGGGCCGTCTGCCCGCCCAGGGTAGGCAAAAGGGCGTCGGGCCGCTCGTCGCGGATAATGGCCGCGGCCATGTGAATGTTTACCGGCTCGATGTACGTGCGGTCGCTGAAGCCCGGATCGGTCATTACCGTGGCCGGGTTGGAATTGAGCAGGATGATGCGGAACCCTTCCTCACGCAGGGCCTTACAGCCCTGAGTGCCGGAATAGTCGAACTCGCAGGCCTGCCCGATGACGATGGGGCCGGCGCCGAGAATCATGATGCTGCGGATGTCGTCGCGTCTGGGCATGTGTTTCCTCTGGAGAATTTGTCGAAGCCATCTGGATCAGATGCGGGCTCCGCCCACACCCGGCAGGGAGGAACGCCTCCCTGCACCCGCGTACTTGGATAAGCCTACGCTCCAGCTATGATCCTTCAAAACCCGCCGCGAGTTCACGAAACCGCGCGAACAGAGGCAGCGCGTCATAAGGGCCAGGCGCGGCTTCCGGGTGGAACTGCACGGCAAAGGCCGCCAGTTCGTCGCAGGCGAACCCTTCCAGCGTCTCGTCATTCAGGTTCCAGTGCGTGATGCGCGCGTTTTTGGGCAAAGAGTCCGGATCGACGCAAAAACCGTGGTTCTGGCTGGTCACAAGCACCCGGCCGGTGTCCAGATCCTTGACCGGGTGATTAGCCCCGTGGTGGCCGAACTTCAGCTTGTAGGTCGAAGCGCCCAAGGCTTGGGCCAGAATCTGATGCCCGAGGCAAATCCCGAACACGGGCACCCGCCCCAAAAGAGCTTTGGCCACGCGCACGGCGTGCCCGCATGCGCCGGGATCGCCGGGACCGTTGGAAAGCAGCACCCCGCAAGGCTTGGAGGCAAGCACCGTTTCCGCGTCCGTGGAAGCGGGCCAGACCGTGGGAAGCATCCCCGCCGCGCGCAGATTCCTGAGAATGGAGCGCTTGACTCCGAAGTCGTAGACGGCCACGGGAATAAGCTCCGCGCTCTCTTTTTGAGGTTCATCAACGCCGCTCCGAGCCGCGGTGACCGGCTGCTCCTCATAAAGATACGGTGAAGCGCAGGTGACCCTCTCCGTCAGATCCAGCCCCTGCATGGAGGGCAGTTCCCGCGCCCGGCGTTGCAGAGAGGCCCTGTCCAGGTCCAGGGCGCTGATGATGCCGTTACGGGCTCCCCTGTCCCTCAGGTGCAGCGTAAGCGCCCTGGTATCCACCCCGCTGATGACCGTGATCCCGGCATCCGCAAGGGCCGCATCCAGAGATTGCTCCGCCCGCCAATGGGGAACGGGAGAAGACTCCACCGTGAAAAGCTCGTGGAATACCCCCCCTGCCGCGGGAAAAAGCTCTCCCGGACGGGCCTGCTGATCCTGGGAGGCGACTCCGTAGTTGCCGAGGTGAGGGAAGGTAAAAGTAACGATCTGCCCGCAGTAGGACGGATCGCTCAATGTTTCCTGATAGCCGGTCATGGAGGTGGTAAAGACCACTTCCCCGGCCGCTTCGCGCCGGGCGCCGAACGCCTGCCCTTCAAAGCAGGTTCCGTCATCAAGAACCAGTAACGCCGGTGTGTGGGCCATATGCAGAACTCGCTTTCTGGAATGTGCCGCATGCAGAGCGGCATATGTTGTAAACACCGGTCTTGTCGCCGTGCGGTTTTTCATTCTAGCAATTTTGGGGCCACCCCGGACGTGCGCGGCCCGAGCCTTTCCGGAAAGCACTCCCGCTGCAATTATTGATATATTTTAAATGGTTATATGTGAGCAGCCACATAGTTCCCTGGCCACCGCCAGCCCGCTCTCATCGAAAACTTTCACAAATGTAGAAAGCACGCGCATGTTCCTACGTAAATGTGGAAAAAATACCGCTATTTTCAGTCCGAAAAAGACGCACAAAGGCTGTATCCGCGCGCATTTTAAAATAAATATAATATATTTCAATATATTATATTTGAAAAGCACTCTGTTGTCCGTCTTTGCATGGATGTTGCTATTGCTATTGTATCCGTCCCCCAGCGGAGCGTCCTTCTCAGCGTCCAGACAACCATAAAGGAGACTCCCATGCCTTATACCCTGCGCAACGCCGTCCGGCTGGCTGTTGCCACCGATACTTCCCTGCCGCCCGTCGTTTCCGGGCTGCCGCCCGCCGCAGACATTTACGGCCGCGATGTATTCGGCATGCCGGCCATGCGTGAGCGCCTGCCCAAAGATGTGTTCAAACGCCTCGAACAGGCGGCACAGCAGGGGGAAGGCCTGCAGCCGGGCGACGCCGATGTGGTCGCCAACTCCATGAAGGACTGGGCCATTGCTAACGGAGCCACCCATTACGCCCACTGGTTCCAGCCCATGACCGGCCTGACGGCGGAAAAGCACGATGCCTTTCTTACCCCCACCGGCGACGGGATGGTGATCAATGAATTTTCCGGTAAAACCCTGATCAAGGGAGAGCCGGACGCCTCCTCCCTGCCCTCCGGCGGCATCCGCTCCACCTTCGAAGCCAGGGGCTATACGGCCTGGGATCCGACCAGTCCGGCCTTTCTGCTGGCGAACAGCCGGGGCAAGACCCTGTATATTCCCACCATGTTCTTTTCCTACACAGGGGAATCTCTGGACCGCAAAACCCCTCTGCTGCGCGCGCTCAAATCCGTCTCCTGCCAGGCCCTGCGCATCCTGCGCCTGTTCGGCAACACGCGGGCGACCCATGTTGCGGCCATGGTCGGGGCGGAGCAGGAATACTTTCTGGTGGACCGCCGTTTCTACAAGCTGCGCCCGGACCTGATGCTGGCCGGAAGAACCGTCTACGGTCATCACCCCGCCAAGGGTCAGGAACTGGAAGACCAGTACTTCGGCGCCATCCCTCCCCGCGTTCTGGCCTTTATGGCCGAGGTGGAGGAAGAGCTCCTGGCCCTCGGCATTCCCGCGCGTACCCGGCACAACGAGGTCGCGCCCGGCCAGTTCGAGCTTGCGCCCATGTACGAGCAAGCCAACCTGGCCACGGACCACAACATGCTCACCATGCGCGTGCTGCAGGCCACGGCCGAGCGGCACGGTTTCGCCTGCCTGCTGCATGAAAAACCCTTTGCCGGAGTGAACGGATCGGGCAAGCACAACAACTGGTCCCTGTGCGACTCGAACGGCAATAACCTGTTCGAGCCCGGCAACACGCCCTGGGACAATGCCCAGTTCCTGGTCTTTCTTGCCGCCGTGCTGCGCACCGTGCACCTGCACGCCCCGGCCCTGCGCCTTGGCACCATCGGCGCGGGCAACGACCACCGCCTGGGGGCCAACGAGGCGCCCCCGGCCATCATCTCCGTATTTCTGGGCGAGCAGCTCACCCGTCTGGTGGAAGGCATCGCCACCGGCAACCCCGGCGACTGCGGCTGGGAATGCGGCACCCTGGAAATGGGCATTTCCAGCATGCCGCCGCTTCCCAGGGACGTCTCGGACCGCAACCGCACCAGCCCCTTCGCTTTTACCGGCAACAAGTTTGAGTTCCGGGCCATCGGGGCCTCGCAGAGCATCGCCCCGGCCAACATCGCCCTGAACGCGGCCATGAGCTGCGCCCTGGACGACATCGCCACGGAACTGGAAACCGCCGTGTCCGAAGGCGCGCCCCTCAGCAAGGCGGTGCAGGATCTTCTGGCCCGCCTGTACAAGGAACACCTGCCCGTAGTCTTCAACGGCAACGGCTATTCCCGCGAATGGGAAGAAGAAGCGGCCAGGCGCGGCCTGCCCAACTTCAAGGATACCGTGTCCGCCGTGAATCGCTACAGCGAACCGGGGGTCATGGAAGTGTTCCTGCGCCACGGCGTCCTTACGGAACGCGAGTTGCTGGCCCGCCAGGAAATCCTGCTCGAAACCTACATCCGCCACATCCACCTGGAAACCAAGCTGCTCAGTTCCATGGGGCGCGGCACCATTCTGCCCGCCGCCTATGTGGCCCTGAAAGAAATGGGGGCCGTGGTCACCGGAGTGCGGCAGGTCGTGGGCGGCCGGGAAGGCGCTCTGCCCGAAGAAGCGCACTACCAGATCATGCGCGGACACATTATCGGCCTGGCCCAAAAACTTGCGGAACTGGACGCCCGCCACGCGGATCTGGACGCCATGGACGGAACCCGCGAACGGGCCGAAGCGGCGCGCGACGTGCTGGTGTCCCTGATGGCCGCTTGCCGCGCCCATGCCGACGCCCTGGAAGAAATGATGAACGACGCCCTCTGGCCCCTGCCCAAGTACGGTGAACTGCTCTGGCAGCAGTGCTGATAAAAAAATGGGGGGGGGGGGGGGGGGGTGGGGTGTTTTTGTGTTTTTTATGAAGGAAAGATCACGCCGCCCACACACAAGAGCGACAAGTGGTTTGGGGGTGGTTTGGTTGTTTTGTGGTAGCTGGGCGGCAATGGGGCTGT
>JAVBTB010000069.1:0-42542 GCA_031556355.1 Desulfovibrio sp.
AATGTGGGTTTTCCCCTTCCCCCACACCCCCATCCTCTTTCCCCCAAAACTTTTTAGTTGGGGGGATGGATGGAAAACCCGAGGGTTCCGGATTGATTCTCGCAATCGGGGACTCATGGCGAGGGGTGCGGTTGTGCGCTTACCGGCAACCGCCTCTTCCAACACAGCATCACAAGCGCGAACTCCCCTGCAAGCCCCCGCCACTTCCACATATCACCCCCCTTGCGGGGTGTGGGGCAGCGCCCCACTCCCCAAAAGCTGGCTTCAACCCTACTGCCTTTCTCTTTTCCTCCTGCTGGCCCTGTTGTGCCCGCCTGCCGCGCGGGCGGCGGTAAGCATTGTGGACGACGCAGGGCAGACCATTACCCTTGCCGCCCCGGCACAGCGCATCATTCCCCTGTACTCGGCCCTCAGCGAGACGCTTGCCGCCATGGGCTGCACGCCCAGAATCGTCGCCCGTACCGCCGCCGATACCACGCTGCCCGAGAGTTTGCCGTCCATCGGCACGCATATGCGCCCGAACCTTGAACTGGTAGCCGGGCTGGCTCCGGACCTCGCGGTGCAGATGGAAGGCCGGGAAGAAGCAGCCCAGACCGCCGAACGCCTGGGGCGCCTCGGCATTCCCGTGGCGCGCTTCCGGGTGGCCTCTTTTGCGGAGCTTTTCTCCTGCATCACCCGCCTGGGAGTGCTTACCGGAGAGAAGGAAGCCGCCGCCGCCCTGGTGCGGGACATGCAGCGCCGTCTTGCCGCGGTCAAGGAAAAAACCGTCGGTCTGTCCCGCACGCCCTCGGTGTTTTTTGAGGTCCGCTACCCCAATCTGCTGGGCGCGGGCGGGGGCAGCATGGTCAATGAAATCATCTCGGCGGCGGGCGGGCGCAACTGCCTGGCCGCCTATCCGGAAAAGCTGGTCCGCCTGAGCGAGGAAATGCTGATCCTCATGAACCCGGACCTGTATCTGCTCCAGCAGGGGGCCATGAACAAAAATCCCCAGCCCCCCGGAGAACGCGGCCATTTCAGCGGCCTGAAGGCCGTGCGGAACGGCTTCGTCTTCCTCGTGCCGGAAGAACGGTTCTCCCGCCCCGGCCCGCAAAGCGTTGACGCCGTGGAAGAACTGTCCGGCCATTTCCTGCAATGGAACGCGGGTAACAAGTGACGGCCTGCGGTGCGGATTCCGGCGCCTGCCGGGTAGACGTTCCGGTCGGTTTACGGCAGAATCCCGCTCCACAGCCTTTCACCCCGCTCAAGGGCGTGGTACGGTTGTGGGACCGGCACCTTTGAACAAACCTGGCCGCGCCGGACCGGCGCCGCGCAGACCGTAAAGATATACTATAGGGACACACACGCAATGACCGCACCCTCCCCCACCACATATGGCACCCTGTACGGCATAGGGGTCGGCCCCGGCTCGCCGGATCTGCTCACCCTGCGCGCCGTGGCCGTGCTGCGCAAGGCGGACGTCATCCTGGCCGCCGCCTCGCCCAAAAACGAGCATTCCCTGGCCCTTTCCATCGCCGCCCCGCACCTGCCGGAAAACCTGGAAATCCTGCGCCTGGACTTTCCCATGACCCGCGACAAGGCCGTTCTGAGCGCCGCATGGGAAAACAACGCCGCCCAGGTGGCGGATCTGCTCCGGGCCGGAAAGAACGCGGCCTTTCTCACCCTTGGCGATCCGCTCATTTACAGCACCTTCGGCTACCTTATGCGCACCCTGCATGCCCTGGACCCGGAGCTGCCCGTCCAGGCCGTGCCCGGCATTACCTCGTACCAGGAAGCCGCGGCCAAAACCGGCACCGTACTCTGCGAAGGACAGGAGAACCTGCTGCTGGTAGCAGGGATCAATGACGAAGCCAGGCTGCGGGAGGCGTTGCGTATTGCCGACAGTACGGTGATCCTGAAAACCTACCGCAACAGCAAGGCCATTTACGAAGCCTTGGCCGCCGCCGGCAAAAACGGCGAAACCCTCTTTGCCACCCGCCTCGGCCTGGAAGGGGAACAGACCCTCCGGGGACTGGAAAACGCGCCTGAATATCCCCACTACCTGTCTTTGATGCTGGTGCCGCCGGAGCGGTAAGCGCCGTTCCCGCAACAAAGGACGGTAATCCGGTGATGCAACGCCGGTTGTCCGGTGTTTTGCAGGCATGCCTCCTCCCGCTTGCCAGACGATGCCGGAAAAGATAGCATGTGCAGTTGACGGCCGCGCTGTTTTACAGAACTTCCCGGCCATGCCGCGCTGACGCGGCTTTTTTCTGCATACCTTGATGCCCGCGAAAAGGATTCCCCATGTCCGCACATTCCCACAATCCCTCCGCCGCCGACTTTACGCCCGATTTCGCCAAGGGCGGCGGTCTGCTGCCCGCCATTGCCCAGTGCGCCACAACGGGCGAAGTGCTGATGCTGGCCTACATGAACGAAGAGTCGTTCCGCAAGACCTTGGAAACAGGCGAGGCCCACTACTGGAGCCGCAGTCGCAAGAGCCTCTGGCACAAGGGCGGTGAATCCGGGCATGTGCAAAAGATATGCAGCATCCGCCTGGACTGCGACAGCGACGCCCTGGTGCTCCTGGTGGAGCAGATCGGCGGCGCAGCCTGCCATACGGGCTTCCGAAGCTGCTTCTACCGCGAACTGAAAGACGGCCGCGTTGCCGAATGCTGCCCCGTCGTTTTCGACCCCAAGGAGGTCTACAAATAATGCCCGCTCCCACAAACTCGAACGGACACGTGCTCAAACTCGGTATTCCCAAGGGCTCTCTGGAGGAGTCCACCCTGGCCCTGTTCGCCAAGTCCGGCTGGAAAATTTCCATGCGGCACCGCAACTACTTTCCGGAAGTGAACGACAGCGAGCTCAGCGTGCGCCTGTGCCGCCCGCAGGAAATGCCCCGCTACGTCAACGACGGCGTGCTGGACGTGGGCCTGACCGGCAAGGACTGGATTATGGAAAACAACGCCGATGTCGAAGTGGTGGCGGATCTGGTCTATTCCAAGGTCAGCAACCGCCCGGCGCGCTGGGTGCTGGCCGTGGCGGGCGACTCGCCCTACCAGAAGCCCGAGGATCTTGCCGGAAAGCGCGTGGCCACGGAAATCATGGGCCTGACGGAACGCTACTTCAAGGAGCGCAACATCCCGGTCAAGGTGGAATACTCCTGGGGCGCGACCGAGGCCAAGGTAGTGGAAGGCCTGGCCGACGCCATTGTGGAAGTGACCGAAACCGGCACCACCATCCGCGCCCACGGGCTGCGCATCATTGATGACGTGCTGATCACCAACACCCAGTTCATCGCCAACAGGGCCGCCTGGGCCGACCCCTGGAAGCGCAACAAAATCGAACAGGTGACCATGCTCCTGCAGGGCGCGTTGCGCGCCGAGTCTTTGGTGGGCGTCAAGATGAACGCCCCGACCAAAAACCTGGACGCCATTCTCAAGCTGGTACCCGCCCTGAACTCGCCCACCATCGCCCATCTGCAGGACGACCGCTGGGTTTCGCTGGAAATCGTCATCAACACCAGCGTGGTGCGCGATCTGCTGCCCAAGCTGGTGGCCGAAGGGGCCGAAGGAATCATTGAATACCCCCTGAACAAGGTTATTTAGTTCTGTCACGCCGCGCGCGGGAAGGCATACCCTTCCCGCGCTTCGCCCGGCGCTCTCTCCAAGGCCGTTCTCCGGAAGTCTTTCAGGAAAACGGCGGCACATCTTACCCCCAACAGCCCGCCATGCATTTCCCCCGACATCTTTACGGCATTCTGGGCCATCCCCTCGGCCACAGTTTGAGTCCCCTGCTGCACAACTGGGGGTTTGCGCTCCTGCGCCAACGCGCGGGCCAAGCCACCGCGCAACAGGGAGAGAGCACGGACGAGGCGCCGGATGCGGCGTCCGCCGGGGTGTACCTGCCCTTTGACAAAACGCCCGAAGAACTGCCCGAATTCATGCGCGCGGTGCGCTCGCTGCCCATAGCGGGCCTGAGCGTCACCTTGCCCCACAAGGAGGCCGTACGACCCTTCGTGGATGAAGTGACGGAGCGGGCCGCCAGAGCGGGCGCGGTGAACACCCTGTTCTGGAAAAACGGAGCGCTGGTGGGCGAGAATACGGATGTGGAGGGCTTTATCGCCCCCCTGCACGAAAAGCGCACAGCCCCGACGCTTATTCTCGGCGCGGGAGGCGTGGCCAGGGCCGCCCTGGCCGGTCTGGCGGAACTGCGGCGGCAAGCATGGAGTCGGCAGGCGGGAACCGGGCTTCTCCAGCCGGGACGGGGAGATACGCAACCCGCGGCGCTCGCCGACGTGGCCGTGGCCGCGCGCAATCCCCACAAGGCCGCCGGTCTCGCACAGGAATTCGGCTGCCGCATTCTGCCCTGGGAAGAGCGCCTCGACTACCTGCGTTCCGAGCAGCCCTCTCTTGTCATCAATGCCACCCCCCTCGGCATGCGCGGACGCTTCGTGCGGGAAAGCCCCCTGCCGGAAGAGGCCTGGGCTTTGCTCCCGTCTGCCTCTCTGGCCTACGACACGGTATATAACCCGCTGGAAACCCGTTTTCTGGCCGAAGCCCGCGCCCGAGGCCTTGCCGTGCAGGACGGACTGACGCTGTTTGTGGCCCAGGGCCTTGCCCAGTTTCGCCTCTGGACCGGGCGGCGGCTGCCCCCGGACGAGGCCCGCGCCTTGATAGCCTCAGCCTTGCGTGGTACTTCCCAGGCAGCGGCAGCCCCCCTGTAACCCCCTTTTCCCTATGGCCGGACGTTCCCCCAAATTTCCGCATAAAGGCAGGCAGCGGAGACGCCGCCTGCTGCTGGGCTTCGGCCTGATGCTGGCTCTGGCCCTTGGTCTTGCCCTCCTTACGTTTGCGGGAGGCGATCCTCTCGGCCTCCTCAACGCGGAAACGCCACCGGTTGCCCCGCAGCAGGAGCCGGAGGATTCCGAAAAATCTCGACAGAGGAACGGCAGCACGCGGGCCACGGCCAAAAATGCCACCTCGCGGGGAACGCGCCCAGCCCCTGCGGCCCGTCAAAGCAATGCCAGCGCGCCCTCGTCCCAGGCTCCCGCGTCGCCTGTCCCGCAAAGCGAAATACAGGAGTCTCCGGAGCAGGCCCAGCCGACGACGACACCCCCCGCGCCCGCGGCAGGTGCCCCTGCCCCCCAGGCGGCCCCCGCCGCAACGCCGCAGACTTCAGGGACGTCTCTGGGGCTTCCGGCTGTTCCGCCCCGCGCCCCTGCGGGAATATTTGATACGCTGCCTCTGGGCGAAATCAGCGCAAAACTCACCCAGGCGTACAAGGGCCGCGCGCCCAAGCAATGGGGCGAGGCCTTTGCCGGCATCACCTCCCGCCTGCCCGGCGGAGGAGCCCGCCAGGTGCTGGCGCTTACCCTGGACGCCTGCGGAGGCAAGGCCGGGAGCAGCTACGATGCGGAGTTGATCGCCTTTTTGCGCCGCAGCAAAATCCCCGCCACCCTGTTCGTCACCTCGGCCTGGATACGCGGCAATCCACAGGCCCTCAAAGAACTGGCCGCCGATCCCCTGTTTGAAATCGCCGCCCACGGGCTGCGCCACAGGCCAGCATCGGTAAACGGGCGCAGCGCCTATGGCATCAGGGGCACCATTTCCATTACGGAACTAGTGTATGAGGTGGAGGGCAACGCCCGCGACATCGCGGAAGTTGCCGGCAAGCGCCCGCGCTGGTTCCGTTCCGGCACGGCCTATTATGACGACGTTGCTGTGGCGGCCATCCGCGACCTCGGCATGGGCATTGCCGGATACAGCATAGCGGCGGATCAGGGCGCCACGCTTTCCGCCTCCGCCGTGGCGGCCAGAGTGCGCAAAGCCAAGGACGGGGACATTCTGCTCCTGCACATGAACCATCCCCGCAGCGGCACCCGCGAAGGCCTGCAAAAGTCCCTGCCGGAACTGCTTGAACGCGGCTTCGCCTTTGTGCGCCTGTCGGATCTGCCGCCGGGAACCGGTTCGTAAAGGCTCCGGAAACGGCCGCAGCATCCTCGGCGATGCGGACCGGGGTACGGTGCCTTTCCGCGCGCATCCGCTTTGCTTTTACCGTATTTTACCGTATACATAAAAAAGCTGTTCTGGCATTGCGCGTCCAGTCCATCCGGGCGCTTTCCCGCAGGGCGGGCGGCTGTCCGCACGATCGGGAGCCATATGTGGCCGAGCCCGTTCTTTTCGCGCACAGGAGTTGTGCATGCCGTCCCTGTTCCGCCTGCCGCCGGCAGTTGTCCTCTGCCTGCTCTGTCTGCCGCTTGTCACGCCGCCCGCGGGTCTCGCGGCCGCGGCCGGGCGGCCTGAAACACCCCTCACGGCGGCACCGCCCGCAGTCCGCCTCCCTGGCGAAGCTGTCGCTCAAAGCCTGGAGCCGGATGCGAACCAACAGTTCGGACAGGTACTCTTTTCCTTCCGCCCGGAGGCGGGAGTACTGCTCGCTCTCGGACAAAGAGGCGACCGCGAAGCTCTCGGCATATCCGCGCCGGAAAGCCCGGAAACGTCCCGCCAGACGCCGTCCGGACAGCCCCGGCAGCAGACGGCGCGCAATGCCGGGCAGGAGGCCGGGCAAAGCCCCCCGCCGCCCGATGATCGGCCTTTCTTCGAACAGCTTATGAGCGGTTCCGCCCTGGGTTCCCTCTTTTTCGGCTATCCGTTCAGCGGCCTTGGCATAGCGGATATTCTGGTGTTGAGCCTGCTGGTCTTCACGGGACTGAAAGCCCTTCTGCTCAGGCGGCGGTTTCGGGACAGGCAGGACTCCACCGACCTTTCCGCCGGGGATCTGTGGGAAAACCACAAGCAGGATGAGGACGGGTTTGACCGGGATCCGTCGGAGAAAACGCCGCCTGATGGCGAATCCTACGACGCACGCGGCAGAAAAAACCGCGATTCCCTCTCCTCCTGGCCGCAGACTTCCGGAGACAGGAACGGAACCGGAACGGAAAAACAGCCGACGGAAAAACAGCCGGAGGACGGCAAGCCCCGCATCCCCTTCAAGTGGGGGGGGCCGCCCGACGATGCCGGCGAAGGGCGCCCGCGCACAACGACCAAACAGCAGGCCGCACAGATGTGGGCGCACCTGCAGAGCGCGCCCCCGCCGCGAGCCCCCGGCTCCGTGGCCGAGGGGGCGGACGTGCCGGAGCGCTTCGACGTGAATGAATTTCTGGAAGGCGCGCGCGTACTCTACTCCCGGCTGCAAACCTCCTGGGCGGCGCGGGAGGTGGACGATCTGACGCCCTTTACCTCGCCGGACATGATGCGGCTGCTTCGGGAACAGGCCGCCCAAGCCCCCGAGCCCGAGCCTATCGAAATTATGGTCGTCAACGCCACGCTGGCGGGCGTGACCTCGGAAAGGGACGAAGAGCGGGCCGCGGTCGCCTTCAATGCCCTTATCCGGCATGCGCCGGACGAAAACCCCGAAGAAACCCGCGAGCTCTGGCATTTTGTGCGCAGTCCCTCCAGCGGCAATATGTGGCGGCTGGACGGCATTGAGGCGGTGGACCGGTCATGACGCCCGCCGGGAACGCGCGTCCGCTGAAAAAAGTGCTGCACGTGGGGTGCGGCCCCCTGGCCGCGCAAAAGCTGCACGAAACCTTTCGCTCCGAGGACTGGCAGGAGGTACGCCTGGACATCAATCCGGGCGCGCACCCGGATATCGTGGCCTCCATCACGGATATGCCCGAGGTGCCGGACGCCTCCTATGACGCGCTCTACTCGTCGCATAACCTGGAGCACCTCGCCCCGCACGAGGGGCCCCTGGCCCTGGCGGAATTTTACCGGGTGCTGAAACCCGAGGGGTTTGCCCTGATCACCCTGCCCGATCTGCAGCAAGTGGCCGGGTATATCGCCGAAGGCAGGGCCGAAGAGCCGGTGTTTATGACCAACAAGGGGCCCATAACGCCGCTGGACATGCTGTATGGGTTCCGGCCTTTCCTTGCAAATAATCCTTTTATGGCGCATAAGTTCGGCTATACGGCGGCCACGCTGGAAGCCGCCCTGCGCCGGGCGGGCTTTGCCCACATAAATGTCGAACGGGACGGCGAGTGCAACCTCTGGGCAGTGGCTTCCCCCACCGCCCTTACATGAGGGACGCCGGGGGGATGTGCCAGAGCTTTTGAGACGGCCGGTGCGGCGGAAGTTTTGCACGCACCAGAGCAAAGTAACTTTAATTTAAGATTGTTCACTTGAGTCTGCCTTACAAAATGGGGTTTCCAAAGGGAGTCACTCCCTTTGGCCGCCGGAGGCAATGCGACTCTTAGACAACTTCAAAATTGATTTGCTCAAACGGCCCCCGCACCCGAATCCGGTTTTCCCGCCGGCATGCGCGTATCGGCCGATCGCCCGCGGCCCGGCCACAAATTTTTATGAACCGCCTTGCACGGGGTTCCCGGCGCATGCCGGCATTATCAACTAGGGACCGCCCCTTATTTGGACAGCCGCGGGACGTTGCCGCCTTACGGCGCTTTTTCGGCTGCCTGAAAAGCCTTGAACATGAAACGGACAGGACATGACTGACATACACGACGACAGCATTTTCGGCCTCTCGCCACGCCGCAGCCTTGCAAAAACTCCCAAGTGGTTGACCATCACCCCGCTTGGCGGATTCGGCGAAATCGGCATGAACTGCATGGTATGGAGTACGCCCAAATCCAAGGTCGTTGTCGACTGCGGACTCATGTTCCCCAGTGACTACCACCTCGGCATCGACGTGGTCATCCCGCGCTTCGACTTCATCAAGGAACACCGCGACGAAATACGCGGCATCGTCCTTACCCACGGGCACGAGGATCACATAGGCGCCCTGCCCTGGCTGGTGCCGCACCTGAACGTGCCCATCTACGGCTCCCCCTTCACCCTCACCCTGGTGGAACACAAACTGCGCGAACGCGGCCTTCTGGACCGCTGCGAGCTGGTGACGGTGGGACCGTCCTCCCCGGTGCAGCTCGGGGACATGACCTTCCATTTTTTTCCGGTCTGCCACTCCATCATCGACGGCCTCGCCCTCGGCGTGGAAACCCCGGTGGGCAAAATCGTCCATACCGGGGATTTCAAGATCGACCCCGCCCCCCTGGAGGGCCCCGGCACCGACCTGACCCTGTTCAAAAAGTTCGCGGGCAAAAGCGGGGCCACCCTGCTTCTGTCGGATTCCACCAACGTGGAGCGCGAGGGATTCTCGCTCACCGAGCGCGAAGTGCTCGCCAACCTGCGCCTGCTCTTTGCCGAGGCAAAGGGCCGCATCATCATCACGCTGTTCTCAAGCCACATCCAGCGTATTCAGGAAGTGTTCGACTGCGCGCGGGAAACGGGCCGCTCCGTCGCCGTCAGCGGGCGCAGTCTGGTCAACAATATCGAAATGGCCACCCGGCTCGACCGCATACGCCCGCCGGAAAATCTCTATTTGGACACCGCCAACATTCCCTCGCTTCCGGACGATCAGCTGGTTCTGCTGGTCACCGGCTCCCAGGGCGAACCCCTCTCGGCCCTCTCCCGCATCGTGGGAGGCGGGCACCGGCACCTTGCCATCCATGAGGGAGACATGGTGATTATGTCCTCCCGCCTTATTCCCGGCAATACCATGGCCGTGAACACGCTGGTGAACAACCTCTACCGCCTGGGGGCCGAAGTTTACTACGACAAGGAACATCCGGTGCACGCCTCGGGCCATGCCCAGAGGGGCGAACTTGAGGCCATGCTCCGTGCGGTGCGTCCCCAGTACTTTGTGCCGGTGCATGGAGAGTACCGCCACCTGGTCAAGCACGTCCGGCTGGCTGTATCCTGCGGGGTGGAGGAGGAGAACACCGCGATCATCGAAGACGGCCTGCCCTTTACCATTACCCCGGAAGGCATGCGCCTTGAGGAACGCATTGTGGCCCAGTCCACCCTGGTGGACGGCAAGGGCGTGGGGGACGTGGGCCAGGCCGTGCTGAAAGAGCGGCGCATCCTTGGCGACGAAGGCATGGTGGTGGTGGTCATGGTGCTGGACGAAGCCACCTGGTCCATTCTGCAGGGGCCGGAAATCTTCTCCAAGGGCTTTGTGTTCGAGCAGCAGTACAGCCACGTGTTGGAAGACGCCAAGTGCCTCGTGCTGGATTCCATCGAAGGCTATCCCCCCGGCGAACTGGACAAACTGCAGGAGCGCATCCGGAACTCCCTGCGCCGGTTCTTTCGCAAGATTCTTGACCGCGACCCCATTGTGGTGCCCGTGGTCACGGCGGTGTAGCGGCATGTGCGCCTTTCGCCTTCCCGGACGGCAACCGGACGGCGCCGCCGCCACGGCGTCCTCGCCGGCAGACCGCTGTGACGGTCTGCCGGCACAGGCCTCCTGTCCGGGTGACAAAGCCTTGTGCTGCTGTCTCGTCCGGGGCCTTGCCGCCCTGCGCCGCGCGATACGTCTGTGCCGTACCCGCCTGTCGGGTTCGGCGCGCGCTGTGTTTCCCCGCCCGGCCCTCGCCCTCGCCTTGCCTGTCCTTCTCTGCCTCTGCGCGCTCCCCGGCTGCTCCGGCAGCGACACCGGCGAAGCGCCGGCCCGGGCTCAGCCCGTGCGGGTGGGCACTGCCCACAGCGCCGACGTGCCCGTCTATTTCCAGGGGCTGGGCACGGTGACTCCCATCAATACCGTGCTGGTAAAAAGCCGCGTGGATGGCGAACTCATGGCCCTGCATTTTACCGAAGGGCAGTTTGTCAAGGCCGGTGACCTGCTGGCCGAAATAGACCCCCGCCCCTACGAAGTGCAGCTTGCCCAGGCTGAAGGCAACCTGGCCCGCGATCAGGCCCTGCTGAAAAACGCCCGCCAGGATCTGGCGCGCTACCGCAAACTGGTGCGGGAGCAATCGGTCTCCGCGCAACAGGTGCAGAACCAGGAGTCCGTAGTGGGGCAGTATGAAGGGGCCGTTGCCATCGACATGGCAAGCATCGCCGACGCCAAGCTGCAACTCACCTACTGCCGCATAACCGCTCCGGTCAGCGGCCGTCTCGGCCTGAAGCAGGTGGATCTTGGCAACATGGTGCGCGCTTCCGACGCGAACGGCATTGTGGTCATTACCCAGATGCGCCCCATGCAGGTGGTCTTCAATCTGGTGGAAAAGCAGCTTCCCGACGTGCTTGCCGCCATGCGCGGCAACGAACCCTTGCTGGTGGAAGCCTGGGATCAGGCCGGCAGCGCCCTGCTCACGAGCGGACGCCTGCTTACCGTGGACAACCAGATAGACACCTCCACAGGCACAATCAAAGCCAAAGCCACTTTTGAGAATACACATCTTGAGCTGTTCCCCAACCAGTTCGTGAATGCAAAACTCCGGGTGAAAATCCTGCCCGGAGCCCTGGTCATTCCCACCGCGGCGGTCCAGCGCGAAACCGGCGGCTTTTTTGTCTTTCTGGTACAGGACGGCAAGGTCGTCCAACGGAAAATCCGCACCGGACATGTGACCGCCGAACTTACCGTTGTGGAAGAAGAGCGGACCGTGGGCGACGAAAAAGAAGGACTCGCCCTCGGCGATATTGTGGTCACCGACGGCGTGGACCGGCTGCGCGACGGCACCTCCGTTACCTACAAGGATGCACGCTCGGCCAACGGCACGGCGAACGGCGCGACGGACGGAAAGGCAGGCGGTGCGGGACAGCGCTCTCCCGGCGGCAACAACGGTACGGGCGCCCCCAGGGACGACAAGCGTCCTGCGGGCGCCGCTGCCGGGCAGTAATATGCGACAATAACCATCTAACGCAGAGAACCCCATGCAGCAGACTGTCTATTTTATCGAAGGCGACGGCATTGGGCCGGAAATATGGCAAACCGCGCGTCCCGTGCTGGATGCGGCGGTTTCCAAGGCGTACGGCGCTGAACGCAGCATTGTCTGGAAAGAACTGCTCGCCGGTGAAAAAGCCCTGCGGGAAACCGGCGAACTTTTGCCCGAAGCGACCCTCGCCGCCCTGAAAACCGCGGAATACGCCATCAAGGGCCCCATCGGCACCCCCGTGGGCAAGGGGTTTCGCAGCATCAACGTTACCCTGCGCCAGACTCTCGATCTGTACGCCTGCATCCGCCCGGTACGCTATTTTTCCGGCATAGCCTCTCCCCTGAAGCACCCGGAAAAGGTGGACATGGTTATTTTCCGCGAGAATACGGAAGACCTGTACCTGGGCATCGAATACAAAAGCGGCTCGCCGGAAGCCAAAAAACTGCTGGCCTTTCTGCGCGACGAAATGGGGGCCAAGGTCAGCCTTGACGCCGGAGTGGGCATCAAGCCCATGACGGAAAAGGGCTCCAAGCGCCTGGTGCGCAAAGCCATCGCCTTTGCCGTGGAGCAGAATCGCCCGAGCGTGACCCTGATGCACAAGGGCAATATTATGAAGTTTACGGAAGGAGCTTTTCGGGAATGGGGCTACCAGGTGGCTGCCGAAGAATTCGCAGCCCGGTGCTGCACCGAAGACGCGCCCGAGGCCGGCAAAATCGTGGTCAAGGACCGCATCGCCGACGCCCTGTTCCAGGAAGTGCTCATGTACCCGGAAAAGTACAGCGTCATAGCCACCCCCAACCTGAACGGCGACTATATTTCCGACGCCCTGGCCGCCCAGGTCGGCGGCCTCGGCATGGCCCCGGGGGTGAACATGTCCGACACCCTGGCCTTTTACGAGGCCACCCACGGCACCGCCCCGGCCATTGCCGGAAAGGACAAGGCCAACCCGTGCAGCTTTCTTCTGTCCGCCGCCATGATGCTGGAAAAGATGCAGTGGAACGAGGCCGCGCAACGCATCTATAAAGCGGTGGACGCCGCCCTTGCGGCCCGCACCGTCACTGTGGATCTGGCCGGGCATATGGAAAAGGCCACGCAGGTGGGTTGCAAGGAATTTGGTGAAATTCTGGAGGCGGCTCTGTAACAGACTGCCGCAACTCCATCGCGCGAGAGGCGGACTCTTTTTCCCGGGCGGCTGCGCCGCAATGTAGCGTTGCCGCCCGCAGTGAATGCTGGACGGGCTGTTGCAGGTATACGGAAGTGCCTCTTTCCGGAAGCAACGCTCCCCGTCAAACCGTTTGCGCTTTCTTCCCGGAGGTCTGTGCCCCGCGTCGTCATTGCACCAAGCAGCGCCCTCCCGCAACCCTGCATCCCGAAATCCCATTATAATAATAACTAATTATTTGATTTTCCACGATCTGAATTATATTTCTTCCAATACTCCCAAATGCTTCTTGACTCTCACCATGCTATTGAGTAGTGCCTAGTCCTTGAAGATTGTTTTTTCCGGAGGGGGAATGCTCTTTTCTCCTCTTTCATTACTACATATCCCGGAGGGGACAGCATGCTGAAACGTTTTCTTCTTATTTGCGCCGCACTCGGATTGCTGGCCGGTTGTAACATGGACATGAGCAAAGCCATCGACGCGGGCGGCGATGCCTACAAGGCCGCCAACCTTTCTGACGCCGAAGTGCAGGCCATGGGCAAGCAGGTTGCCCAGCAGTACGACGCTCAGAACAAAGTGGCCGGCAGCGGCAGCGCCTATGCCAAGCGTCTGGCCAAGATCACCAAGGGCCTGACCACCGAAGACGGCATGAAGCTGAACTACAAGGTCTACCTGACCAGCGACGTGAACGCGTTCGCCCTGCCCGACGGCTCCATTCGCGTGTATTCCGGCCTGCTGGACCTGATGAAGGACGACAACGAAGTGTTCTTCGTCATCGGCCACGAAATCGGCCACGTAAAGCTCGGCCATACCGCCAACCGCTTCCGGATGGCGTATGCCACCTCCGCTGCGCGCCAGGGCGCGCAAGCCGCCGGCGGCGCCGCCGCGGCCCTGTCCAAGTCCGAACTCGGCGACCTTGGCGAAGCCTTCGTGCATGCCCAGTTCTCCCAGAAGCAGGAAACCAATTCCGACGAATACGGCCTGGCCATGATGAAGAAGTACAACAGGGATACCTCCAAGGCCGTTTCCGCCCTGCGTAAGCTCGCCAGCCTCGGCGGCGGCGGCGGCATGATGTCCAGCCACCCGGATGCCAACAAGCGCGCCGATAACATCGAAGCCCAGCGCAACAAGTAGTCCCTCTCCGTCGTAGATAAGAGCCCCCCGGAGCAAATTGCTCCGGGGGGCTCTGTCTGTTATCTGGCTGTTGTAAAGCATATTTGTCGAAGCCGTCAGGATTAGAGCAGTTTACGCTTCAAATAGTCGCTTAACGGCGGGCAAAGCCCGCCTACACCTATTTTGCGGCAAGGATCTGCCGACAAATCCTTGCGAGCATTTCAAGTGTGAAATGCTCTAGATGCGGGCTCCGCCCACCCCCGGCAGGGGACAACAAACCGGGGCTGTAAAGGTCACACGCCAATAACGCTCCCGCGGTACGAAAAACTTGTCTCAGTGCGATGCGGGTCGCACCCTGCACCCGCGTGCTTGTGAGGAAAGGGCACAGGTGGGGGATTTACCAACGAGCGCCCCGGAACAAACCGTTCCAGGGCGCTCGTACGTGGGCGGAGGCTACGCTCCGCGCTCTCCGGCCTGAAACGCGCGGATTACACCATCCGGGCAAGCGCGCGGTAGTCTGTCTTGCCGGTCCCCAGCAAAGGAATCTCCGCCACCTTCACGACCCGCTTTACCGCGTACAGGGGGGCAAGCCCCGCCTCCCGGAACGTCCGGTTCACATCCTGCACGGTCAGGTCCAGCGTGGTAAAGGCCAGAATCTCCGGCTGACCCGCCTCCTCACTGCCGGGACGCGCTTCAATGGCGGCGTGCACCTTGCCGTCATCCGGCGGGACAGGAAGGCCGAAGCCTCCGCTCAGGGCCGCCTGCAGCACGTTTTCCATCTGGGGCAGGGAGAGCATCTCCCCGCCTATCTTCACAAAGCGCTTGAGCCGCCCCTGGAAAGTGAGCACTCCGTCCTCGTCTTCGGAAACCAGGTCTCCGGTGCGGTACCAGTGCGCACCTTCAAACTCCACAAAGGGATCCGGGGCGTCGCCCAGGTATCCGGCAAAGATGCTCGGCCCGCGCACCAGCAGCATGCCGGTTTCTCCCGTCCGCACCCGGGTGCGGCGCACGTCGCCGGAAGCCGCGTCTTCAGCGGCCTCCTCCCGCACCAGGGCCGCGCTCACCGAGGGGAGGATTTCCCCGATGGTGCCCACCTTCGCCCTGCCCGGCCGGTTTACGGAGACCACGGGCGAGCATTCGGTAATGCCGTAGCCTTCGCACAGGGAAGCGTTGGGGCAACATTCGGCAAAGGCCCGGTAGACCCGCTCCGGGCACTTTTCCGCCCCGGCAAAGGCGAAGCGCACGGAATCCAGGTTGTCCGAACCTTTTGCGCGCTGCAGCATGGCTTCCAGAAAGGTCGGAGTCGCGCCGAGTATCGTCAGCTTGTAATCGCGCACCAGAAAGATCAGAGGCGCGGATTCGGTGGGATTGGGGTGGAACGCGACCATAACCCCCGTGGAGGCGGGCAGGGCCAGGCCCACCATCAGCCCAAAGGAATGGAAGGGAGGCAGCATGGCCAGGATCTTGTCCCGCTGGCGCACCTGGAGCACTTTCGCCACGTCGCCCGCGTTGATCATGATGTTGGCGTGGGTGAGGGGAACGCCCTTGGGGTTGGCCTCCGATCCGGAGGTGAACAGCACCACCGCTATTTCGGGCACCCGCCGCGCGGAAACGACCGCGCCGAGCCCGGCGCAGTAAAGGAAGGCCCGCGCGGCCCCAAGCAGCTTTTCCCACCAGGCCAGGCCCTCGGCCAGGGTATCCACAGGCACCCACTGCACGGGCATGTCATCCAAAGACGTGCCCTGGGACTCCAGTCTGTCCAGCAGGGCGGCAGCGGTCACGGCATGGGAGATGCCCGCAAGGGCAAGGCAGTGCCGCATGTTGTGGCTGCCCACGGTCCAGTTGAGCATCACCGGTTCCTTGCCCGCCAGCAGCACCGCCAGCCAGGTCACCGTGGCCGCAGGAGATGCCGGAAGCATGATGCCGAGACGCTTGCCCGGCAGCGCGGCAAACCGCCGGGCAAGCACCAGCACTCCGGTCAGCACCTGCCGCCGGGTACGGACGCCTGCCCGGTCCGCCAGCAGGGGCAGATTCGGGTGTTTGCGCGCCTGGCGCAAAAAGGCGTGAACAAAGGTGGGGGCTCCTTCAGGGACAGCGATGACTTCCTCGCCCTCCGGCAGCGCGTCCACGGCAAACCAGGCCTCGGGCACGGCGCGGCTCGCGGTGCCGTCCGCAGCCGCCAGGGAGCCGGAAGCGGCCCGCAGGCAGTCTTCCACAGTGACCAGTGCGTCCAGTTCCGGTACCGGATACCCGAATTCCGCCTCCAGGGCCGTGGACACCTCCATCAGCCCGAGACTGTCCAGGCCCACGTCCCCGGCCAGGGTCATTTCCGGCGCAAGAGGATGATCCTCCGCCAGGTTCGCGCTTTCCCGCAGCAGGGCATAGACGGCCTCGCGCGTTTCGGGGGAAACAACCACCGCCTGTGCAGCGTGCGGCGCTTCCTCGTGCGCCTCCGGGAGAGCGGGCGCGCTCCCCTGCCAGAAATAGCGGGGAATGCGCACGGCCGGGCGTTCCGCCTCGTTGTAGAAGTTCCCCAGGTAGTGGTTCAGGCGCATCTTGTCGCCGTCGCGCGGCAGATCGGCGGGTTCCGCGAATTCCAAGCTCACCGGTCGGCGGGGGGTAAAAAACAGCCCGTTGGCAAACACCGCGAATATGCCGCGCAAGAGTGAGCGCATGAACTGCGGGGAGTTGCCGAAGGCGTAGCTGAAGCTACTGCCCCAAAGTCCGGTGGTGCGTACCAGCACCACGCGCGCGCCCGGCACTTCCGCAAGAATGTGGGCCACGGCGGAGTTGGCGCCGATATCCTCGCGCGTGCTCCGGTACACGCGGCCGGAAGGATACAGCAGCACGTTGTCGCCCTGGCGCAGGGCCTCGGTAATATTCTTCAGCCCTTCCTTCACCGCTCTGCCGCTGCCGCGCCCATCCTTGCGCAAATCGGGAATAGTCACCGCCCGCAGCACTCTTGCCGCAGTCCCCTGCACCAGGCCGCGCATCTGGCGGGCGTCGGACAAGGGGCGGGGAGCTAGTCCCGCAATACGGGAAAACACGATGACAGGATCAATCAGCGCCGGGTGGTTGGGCAGAAACAGCACTCCCGTGCCTTCGCTCCCGGCAGGAATGGCCTCAAGCCCCGTTTCCGTCACCTTGTAGCGCAAGGCCAGAATACCGCGCAGCAGCCAGGAGAGCGGATTGGCCGCCGCGTCCTTCATGCTGATGTCCGTAAAGGTGCGCAGCCTGCGCCCGACCACCAGAGGGGCGAACAGAATGGAGGCAATGCCGTACACCGCAAAGGTCAGAGCCGGAGGCAGCAGGCTGATCACCCCGAAGGCGGCGCCGAAAACGGCTATGGAAACAAAGCTCATGAAGTTGGAAACGCCGAGCACCTTGCCCTTCTCGTGCACTGCGGGGCGCACCTGGATGAAACTCGCCAGGGGGATCAGGTAAATGCCGCCGCAGACGCCGCACAAGAACAGCACACCGAACAGCCACCAGAGCTGGAGGTTGAACCAGCCGTTCGCCGCGCCCGCCGGAAAGAGCGGTGTAAGGGACGTGAGCAGCAGAAAAAAGCCCATGCCCGCCGCTGCGGGAAAAAGCAGCCTGCGCCAGCTGTCCGCCGTGGTCCGTCCGGCAATGATGGCGCCCACGGCAATGCCGATCATCAGGACGGCGGAGACCAGGCTGGCCACAGTCTTGCTGTATGCCAGCGACTCCGCGAGGTTGGCCACGCTGATCACGCTGATAGCCGCGATGCCGTAGAAAAAGGCTTCGGCCAGCAGCACCAGAAACAGCTGCGGATCCTTGCGGCATTCCAGGACATGGCGGACGGAATCAACAGGCCCGGACCAGGGAAAGGGGGCTTGCGGCACGCCGTTGGACGCCGCAGAAGGATACCGGCGGATGGTAAAGGCCGTCAGCACGCCGAGCACGGCGACAAAGACGATAAAGGCGCTGGCGGCGGCACGGCCGTATACCTCTCCGTCCTGAATATCAAAGGACGGCAGAAGCCCCCCCGGACGCAGATCCAGAAAAAAACCGGCCATGGCGATGCCCGCCAGCACGGCGGCGGTGGAGGCCAGCTTGATAAGGGAATTGACCCGCGGCACATGAACCGCGGCAAAATGTTCGGGGATGGAGCCGTTAAGGGCCGGGCTGAACGCCGTGGCCTGCAGCCCCATAAAAAAGATCACGGCTAAAATGCCCGGCCAGAAACCATCGATAAGCATGACGCTGCCCGCCAGCAGGGCCAGCAGTTCCACGATCTTGGCGGCGATGACGATGTGCTTTTTCACCAGCCGGTCGGCCAGCCACCCGGCCCAGGCGGAAAACACGATAAACGGCAGCGAGAACAGCACGGTGGCTATGCTCTGCATTTCCGGCATCCTGGTGGATGCGGCCAGAAGCACGGCGGCCTGTTTGTAGAAATTGTCCGTAAACGTGCCAAGGGCATAGCAACTGCCCATGCCGAACACGGCCGAGGTGCGGGCCGGGGGATGTTCCTGGGAATTATTCAGATTCATGTGTCTCTCCGCTACGGTATGCAGCGCGGGTTCCGCAGTGTGTGAAAGCGCGTTTGCGGGTTGTATGTCCGAGGGCGGGTCGGGGGGCAGGGCGCTTGTGGAACACCCGTGCGCCTCTGTCTGTACCCCAAAATTCTGCTAAGAGTATCACGCCTGTCTCGCCGCCGCGCCATGGGCATGCGCCGCACGTTCCTCCGTATGGGAGGATTGCAGCAGAGCCGGGGGGAAGGTGTCATGGATGTAATCCCGCAGCCGATCCAGGGCTTCCAGCACTCTCTCGACCCGCAGGCGGTACAGAGCGGCCTTGCCTTGGCGGCGCGACTCCAGAATACCCGCCCGCTCCAGTACCAGCAAGTGATGCACGATGGACGTGCGGCTCAGAGGGAATATATCGGCGATATTCTTAATGGAAAGCTCCTCGCCCGGTTCGAACAGCAGCAGGATTTTTTGCCGCATATCGTCGCCGAGAGCCGCGAACACCTTGGCCGCCGGCTGCCAGTCGTGGGGCAGGTCGATGATGAATTCCGTCTTCATGGCAATGGCTCCTCTTTCTGTAACCCATTAAAAACACAGCTAAATATGCTTTTAAAAACTACTTGAGTAGATAAATAGTCTTTTAGTTATAAACTGTCAAGACAAAAAACCCGCCCCCGCCTGATGCAGATTTTTTGCAACACCCCCTAGACGTGCAAAAAAACGGACTTACTATTGCTTTGACAACAATCCCCCCTTAGTCCGAGCCCTGCCACGGCTCCCCCGGGGGAGCATCACATCACACAATCACCTGCGGCACAGCCGATTTTATTCAGGAGGGAGACTGTATTATGGGCAAGATCATAGGCATCGACCTTGGTACCACCAACTCCTGTGTCTTCGTTATGGAAGGCAAGGAAGCCAAATGCATTACCAACCCCGAAGGCGGGCGTACCACGCCTTCCATAGTGGGTTTTACCGATAAGGAACGTCTGGTGGGCGACATTGCCAAACGCCAGGCCGTCACCAACCCGGAACGCACCGTCTTCGGCATCAAGCGCCTTATGGGCCGCAAAGCCGATACGACGCAGATTCAGGAATGGAAAAAACACTGCCCCTACCGCATCGTTGCCGACAAAAACGGCGACGCCGCTGTGGAAATTGAAGGCCGCACCTATACGGCGGCTGAAGTTTCCGCAATGATCCTTGGCAAACTCAAGGCCGATGCGGAAGCCTATCTCGGGGAAACCGTCACGGAAGCCGTCATCACGGTTCCCGCCTATTTTAACGACTCGCAGCGCCAGGCCACCAAGGACGCCGGCCGCATCGCCGGCCTTGACGTCAAGCGCATCATCAACGAGCCCACCGCCGCATCCCTGGCCTACGGCGCGGACCGCAAGGCCAACGAAAAAATCGCCGTCTTCGACCTTGGCGGCGGTACGTTCGATATTTCCATTCTGGAAGTGGGCGACAACGTCGTGGAAGTGCGCGCCACCAACGGCGATACCTTCCTCGGCGGCGAAGACTTCGACCAGCGCGTGATCAACTGGCTGGTGGACGAGTTCAAAAAGGAAACCGGCGTGGACCTGTCCAAGGATCGCCTGGCTCTGCAGCGCCTGAAGGAAGCCGCGGAAAAGGCCAAGAAGGATCTTTCCACCTCCATGGAAACGGAAGTGAACCTGCCCTTTATCACGGCGGACCAGACCGGGCCCAAGCACCTGCTGATGAAGCTCTCGCGCGCCAAGCTCGAGTCTCTGGTGCAGGATCTGGTACAGCGCACCGTGGAACCCTGCAAAAAGGCTCTGAAGGACGCCGGACTTTCCGCATCCGAGATCAACGAAGTGGTGCTGGTCGGCGGCATGACCCGCATGCCCCTGGTGCAGAAAACCGTACAGGACTTTTTCAGCAAGGAAGTCAACCGCTCCGTCAACCCTGACGAAGTGGTGGCCATGGGCGCCGCCATTCAGGGCGGCATTCTGGCCGGTGACGTGAAAGACGTGCTCCTGCTCGACGTAACGCCCCTGTCCCTCGGCATCGAAACCCTGGGCGGCGTGATGACGCGCCTTATCGAGCGCAACACCACCATCCCCACCCGCAAGAGCCAGGTCTTTACCACGGCGGCCGACAACCAGCCTTCGGTATCCATCCACGTGCTGCAGGGCGAGCGCAACATGTCGGCCGACAACATGACCCTCGGCCGCTTTGAGTTGACCGGCATTCCCCCGGCCCCACGCGGCCTGCCCCAGGTCGAGGTGGCCTTCGACATCGACGCCAACGGCATCGTGAACGTTTCCGCCAAGGATCTGGGCACGGGCAAGGAACAGACCATCCGCATCACCGCTTCTTCCGGCCTGTCGGAAGCCGAGATCCAGCGCCTGATCAAGGAAGCCGAGTCCCACGCCGACGAAGACAAGAAGAAACTGGAACTGATCGAAGTGCGCAACCATGCGGACTCGCTCATCTACGCCACGGAAAAATCCCTTGCGGACCTTGGCGACAAGGTGGATGCCGCTCTGAAGAGCGACATTGAGAGCAAGGCGGCCACCCTCAAAACGGCCATGGAAGGCAGCGATGTGGACCAGATCAAAACGGCCATGGACGACCTGTCCAAGGCGTCGCACAAGCTGGCCGAACAGCTCTACGCCCAGAAGTCCCAGGAAGGCGGCGGCGCCTCCGCCGGAGCGGCGGCCGGTGCGGCCGCGGGCGACAAGAAGGCCGACGACGACGTGGTCGATGCCGACTATACTGAAGTAAAGTAATATACCCCGGCAACAGCCGGTTCGTAAAAGGAGGAAGGCGTCCGCAAGGGCACCTTCCTCCTTTGGTAAAGAACGCTTGTCAGTTCAAGCAGGGATTACCCCGACCAAGCGCGTCCTTTCATAGGTTCCGTTTGCAGCGCTGGCCCCCTCCAGACCCGGCCTGTCTGGCGCTGGCCTGTCCCCCTCTTGGTATGCCGCTTCCCCCCGCCCCTATTCCCCTGTTTCCAACTCCCACAGATACGCATATAACGACGCGAGTTTCCTGAAGCCTTCCTTCATCTCCTGCACCAGGCGGGGGCTGAACAGAGTATCGTCCGGCTGGCGGTTGCACGTTACATAGAACGATTTGCGCTGGTGCCAGGTGCGCAGATCCTCCGGCAAGTCCGGGCGTAGCGGTTTCCTGTACAGATCGCCCTCAACAGCGAACGCGCTGTTCTCCAGAGGAGCTATAACGGTCCGGAAGCGTTTTGGGCGCAGTTCCAGTTCCCGGCGCAGCGCGTCCATGGTGCTTTTGGGCGCGCTGTAGTAGCCCATGCCGTACCGGTACCAGTCCGCCGCCATCTCGAAAAACCAGCAGGGATGCAACTGCCAATCCTTGTGGGAACGCTTGAAGGACAGCCACAGGTTGGTCTTGTAGGGCGACTTTTCGCGGGAAAAGCGCGTGTCCCGGTGAATACGGGACACAACTCTGGCCGGGGCGGTTTGCAACATCGGGTCCACTTCCAGCAGGACGCCTGAAAGCGCCGCCGTCAGGGCCTTCAAAGGCGCAAGAAGTGTCCGTTCGTATTCGGAACGGTGCGCCTCGAACCATTCCTTCGTATTGTTTTCCGCAAGGTCGCGAAAAAACAGCAGCCCTTGCGGGGTGAAACCGTGAAATGCTTCCTGCTCCTGTTTGCCCGCCATGTTGCCGCCTCCCCGGATGTATGCCCGGACCTCTTCCCGGCAGGTTCACGCCTCAAAAACCCGTCTCCCGCCGCGTGGCCCTTCTGTACCGTATTGCGCACATTACAACAACCGCGTAACGCCGGGCTTCTTTCCCGACATGCGTCTCTCCGGCAAAGCGTTGTTGCCGTTTGCACGGTGCGCGGTTCCCTTACGGCGGCACCCTGGTTCCCCTCAAAAAACAGCCCCGGCACGGGAGGGAAAAACGTGCCGGGGCGTCTGGCGACCCAATTGGGAGGAGGGGCGGGTGCGACCCCGCGCATCCCTCCGGAATGTTGCATATACCCTCCGGCGGGGGCGGGAAGACGTACCCGCCGGAGGGCTGCTTCTGGATTACCGCTTCATGCCGATGACGGTTTCCAGCATTGTGTCCACCGTGGTGATGGACTTGGAGTTGGCCTGGAACCCCCGCTGGGTGGTGATCATGTTCACGAATTCGCGGGAGATGTCCACGTTGGACTGTTCCAGGGAGTTGCTTTGGGTGGAACCGAACACGCCCGTACCCGCAGCCCCGCTGGTGGGCATGCCGGACTCGCGGGTTTCGGTGAACAGGTTGCCGCCCTCCCGACGCAGGTTCTGGGTGCTGGGGAAGTCGTACAGGGTAATCTGGTACAGCTCCAGCGAAACGCCGTTGGAATACGAGGCGGACAGCACGCCGTTCTGGCTGACGCTTACGTAGCGCAGTTCGCCGAAGGTATAGCCGTCCTGGGCGGCGAAACGTTCAAAAAAGCTGCTGCCCACGTTGGTGACGCCCGAAGGCTCGGGCTTGCCCTGGGTGCCGAGCCCGGCGATGTGCTCCTTGTCCGTGCCCATCTGGCCGGCGGAGACAAGACCGCCCTGGCCGGTGCCCGCCATGGGGAAGTTCCATGCGTTGGAAGAATCGTACATGCCGAAGTTGAAGGCGATCATGCGCCCGTCGGCATTGATGTTGGGCTGGGTATAGTTGGCCGTGCCACCGGAACCGCCGCCGGGATAGTAGGCGTTGGAAAGACCGGCGGTGCCGGAAAAGTTGGGCGCAAGCATGGGGAAGCCGTCGCTGGAGATGGGCGCCGCGACAAACTTGGACAGATCCACTGTCTCGTTGCCGGCAGTGCCGCCCCACCAGGTGCCCGGCGTGCCGGGGGTGGTGGAAGCGGAGCCGTCGGTCTGGGGTACAAAGCAGGTCATATCCTTCATCTTGCCCGAAGAGTCGAAGGTAAAGGTGCCCGCGCCAAGCAGGCCCTTGAGCTTCGTGGGCACGTCCGGGGAACTGGTGGTATCGCCCACGGCGGACGAAAAATCACGCATGTCTTCGGAAGGATCCATGGTGACTACATACTCCCAGTAACTTTCACTGGTGCTGTTGTTGCCGATGGTCTGGCCGTTGTCCCCGTTGGTTACGCGGTCGAAGTAGACGGTCAGCTTATGCATTTTGCCCGCTTCGTCATATACTTCAATGGTGCTTTGGAAAGCGTACTTGGTATCGCCCAGAGGAGGCGTCTGGGTGGCGTCCCAGTTCTTCAGCATGGCGAAGAAGGGGTCGGTGGCGTCGCCGGTCTTGTCGTTGCCCGTAACCGTTGAGGAGAGGTTCACCTGCAGTTCCACGCTGGTGGTATGCCGGGGCGGACAGGTGAAGGTATCGAGCTTGACGTCCACCGGGGTGCCGGTGCCGATGATGGCGCTCTGCGTGCCGGAACCGGAACCCTTGCTCACGGCCGCGTTGGGATCGACCTTCCACCCCTGCAGCACATACCCGTGCGGGTCCACCAGATAGCCGTCCTTGTCGAAACGGAAGTTGCCGGCCCGGGTGTAATAGTTGACGTCGTTGGTCTTGGGCTTCACGCAGAAAAACCCGTTGCCCGTAATCCCGATGTCGGTGGTGTTGGTCGTGGTTTCGAACGAGCTTTGCGAAAAGTCGTTCATGATAATCCCGACATTGGTGCCCTGCCCGACCTGGCCCATGCCGGCGGCCGTGCCCGTGTACTGGTACACGAAATCTTCAAAATCCATGCGCTGCGCCTTGAAGCCCACGGTGTTCACGTTGGAAATGTTGTTGCCGATGACGTTCATCTTTTCACCGTGGGCAAGAAGACCCGATACGGCTGTCCACATGCTTGCGCTCAGACTCATGGTTTCCCTCCAAAAATTCCCTCCCGGCCGGGAAGGATCAGTTGCGTTAAAAATCTACGGCTGCCGCGGAATATGCCGCGCGTGCCTGTTATGTATTGAAAACCCGCGTTACGGCGTGGTCTCTTCATCCTCTTCTTTCTTCGTCTCGTCGTCCTTCTTATCAGAATCCGCCGGCGTCTGCTGCGGATAGCTGATAAGTTCCACGTCCTTGAAGTACACCGAGCGGCCGTCTTCCAGGTGAAGCAGATGGTTGCCGTCGGGAGAGGTTTCCACCCCGATGACCTGGCCGATGGAATTGGTGGTGACCAGCATGTTGTTGCCGTCGGCGTCCACCGCAGTGATGTTGACGATATACTTGCCGTCGGACATGTTGTTGCCGTTGCTGTCCTTGCCGTCCCACTGGTACTTCTGGGTGCCAGCCTGCACCGAGCCAAGAACGCCGCTGTACACCAGCTTGCCGATGGTGCCGTCCGAATTGGTCGAGTATACGTTGAAGATGGCGTTGGATGCGTTTGACGGATAGTTGGCGTAAATGTAGCTGCTGGACGCCTTGTCCGTGCCTATGCCGGCAATGCTGACCATGTCGCCCTTGGCGGAAATCTGCATGCCGAGGAAACTGGCCGCGCTCGTCACCTGCTGCTGGGCATAGGCTGCGTTCAGGCCTTCAATGCCCGAGTTGATCTTCTGCAGCTCTTCCACCGAGGTGAACTGGGCGAGCTGGGCGATAAATTCTTTGTCTTCCACCGGGTTCAAAGGATCCTGGTGGGTAAGCTGGGCCACCAGAAGCTTCAAAAAGGTGTCCTTGTCGGTGGCAATGCGGTCCGATGTGCCGTTGGTAGCGGCGGCGACGTTCTGCTCGTACTGGCCGAGTATGGAAGAAGTGGGCATGGCTGGCTCCTCAGGCGACTATGTGCAGGCCGTTTTCCACGGCGGCCGCAGCCGGTTTCATTGCATCCGTCCCGCCAGGAACGGCAGCGGCATCACGCCGCAGCTGCGAAAGGCGCATCATGCGGTCGCGTTCGTGTGAATCGTGCATCAGGTTGTGCTCCTGGGTTCCGTCCCATTGTCCGGTGAAGGAATCATCCCGAAGCTTCGTTTCCACTTCCAGCTCCGCGACCTTCAGTCCCTGCTCTTCAAGAGCGGACTTCAGTTCCGCCATCTGTTCGCGCAGCGCGGTGGTGCTTTCGGCCTGCTCCGTACGGATAAGGGCGCGCACTTCACCTTGCTGCACGCTTAAAATCAGGGTCAGTTGCCCCAGTTCCTTGGGGTCGAGTTGCAGGGTCAGCTGCCGGCTGCCGTTCTGGGCATTCTGCAGGATACCCTTTTCCACCTGGGAAAAAATTTCCTGCCGGAAGTTTTGCGGAAGCGTCTGCGCATTCTGCGGCACATTGGCCGAACCCTGCTGCGGGGCCGTCTGCGGAGCCGCAGCAGCGTCTATGCGCTGCATGAGACGGCTGAGAATGTCCTTGCTGCTGTCAGTGGACTTGGTTTCGTCCTTGCCCTCCGCGCCTTTTGCCAGAATACGCTCGGCCCGGCTGCGGCCGCCCTTGGAATCGTCAAAGGAATCCGTCCCGTCCCTGCCGGTGAAGTCGGCGTTTCTGGCGGCCTTTTTCAGCACGGAATCGTGCATCATGGCTTCCGACTGATCCAGATGGCGGGCGCCCCGGGCGTTGGATACGGCATCGGCCTTTTCCTTTACCTTGGCCGCCTGCAGGGCTTCCATCATGGCTTCGCGCATCTGGGTCTGCACCGCTCTTGCGGCCAGATCCTTGGCGGCCAGTTCGCGGCTGGCTTCGGACAACAGGGACTGCATCTGCTCTTTGGTGAGGGCGCCGCCCTCTCCAAGCAGCTTTTCCATCCGCGCTTTGGCGGCGCCGGAAATATCCAGCCCCCGCAGCAGGGCGGAAAGCTCGTCGCTGTGCAGGTCAAGCGTGCCGTCAAGTCCGGAAAGCTTGCCGGACATCTTCTGCCAGACAGCGGAAGCCTTGCCCTGATCCGTCATGCCGAGCAGTTCTTCGGCCTCGTCCTTGCTGAAGCCGAGCTTGGTCATCAGCATTTTGAAGCTGTCGCGCTCGGCGCCTTCCAGCGAGGGCGATATGCGCGAATTGCCCGCCAGCACGCCGAACACCCTGCCTATAGTAACGGGGCCGCCCGAGGCCATAAGAGCCTCCAGGCTTTCCAGGCTGGCGTCCTGCACGTCGCGCTTCTTCAGGGCATCCTTGAGAAGGGCGGCCTGTTCCGAATCCACGGTGCCGGAACCTTCCTCAAGGGCGGAAAAACCCGCCGGACGGCCGCTGTAATCGGTGCGGCCTTCTTCTATAAAGGAAGAGTATACGGTCTCGAAAGAGGAACCGGCGTTTTGGGATACCGAGGAGACAGCGCCCTGGACGGCGTTGGCAGCGACGTTGTAATAATCGGTGGAGGCAGCGGGCAAAAATTGCATGTTCATTCTCCTTGGCAGCCTATAATACAAAGGCTGTGCCAAGGCGGAACCGCGGCGGAGAGATATCCATATTCCATTGTAAACAAAGGACAAATCCACTACAGGACTCCGCATACACAGGGGAAAGATCTGCCGCGCGGGCGAAGCGCTTCCCCGCTCCATGCTCTTTCCGGAAAGAGCCCCTTTGGAAGAGGGGCGGGGAAAGCCGCAATCAGGGGCTGTTCAAGGAAGGGAACAAAGCGTAAGGAAGAATACCTGTCGCGGGATTGCCGCACGAATGACGCAGTGGTGTCTTTCGCGCGGCTGTACAGAGGCGGGGGCGCCTGTCCGGCGCGGCATGCCGGGCAGCCGGTCCCGGACGCTTACGAGACGATATTGAGGATAGGGAATACAAGGTTTACCGAAATGCTCATCTACAAAACAGCGGTCCTCTTTGACCGCCTCAGGGAATTCTGGCGCAAGCCGCAGGTATCGCGGCGGCTGTCGCTTATATTGCTGCTGGTGTTTTTAGCCGTGCTGCTGCTCACGGGACTGAAAAAAACGGGGCTGCTGCCCGGGGCGCTCAACTCCCTGGTGTCCGAAAACCCGTATTATGCCGTTCAGGTGGCCTTTGCCCTGGTGCTGGGGCTGGAAGTTGTGGAACTGGTGTTCGCCGTTGCGGAGTCCGTAAGCCTGGCGGTCAGCAAGCAGCTCGAAATCATGTCCCTGCTCATGCTGCGCGAGGCATTTACCGACATAGGCCTGCTGCACGGCCCTCTGGATCTGCAGGCGGACAGCGCGATTCTGCTCCAAATCGCCATTGTTGCCGTAAGCGGGCTGCTGCTCTTCATTTTCCGGGCCGTATTCGTCAAACTGCACTCCCCTCAGGGGTACAGCAACCTGCAACGCTATATCAGCGTCAAGAAATGCATCTCCCTGTACCTGCTGCTGGTCGTTGTCGCCGGGGGCGCGTATGACATTTACGGCATAACGGTGCTGGGCAACCGGACGGTATTTTTCCAGCTTTTCTATACCTCCCTGATTTTCAGCGATATTCTGCTGGTACTGGTCAACCAGTACTACATGCCCTCGTTTCACGCCACGTTTCGCAACTCCGGCTATGCCGTGGGCACCCTGCTCATGCGCATCGCCCTCGGAGCGCCCCACTATGCCGGAGCGGTCATTTGCGTATTCGCCGGGCTGTATGTGCTGGCCCTGGCCTGGGCCACGGCGCGCTTTCTGCCCGTCTGCCCGGCCCGGCCTGCCGCTCCCGCGGAAAGCGCCCCCCCGGAACAGAAATAGCGTTACGGGGCATACGGCATACAACTGGCGCCGCCGCCCGCTCCACCATTACACTTCCAACGGCGCCGGCTTGGACGGATCCCTCTCCAGGCGCAGGGCTCCCTTCGGGCACTTTGCCGTGCAGACCCCACAGCCGAGACAGTAGCGCGCATCCACAACCGCTCTGCGGAACCGCCGGGGAGAACGCCTGTCCACCGGGGCAGCGTTCTCCCCGGCCTGTTTCGAGGCATGTTCCGCAACCGGCGAAGCGATGTCCGTTTCCGCGCTCCCCGCCGCCTCAAGATGCAGGGCGGTAAAGGGACATAGCCGCACGCATTCCCCGCACCCGACGCACAGATGCGCATCTACGGCGCAGACGAACCCCGAAGAGGCCAGCATGGGCGTGCCCTGCCGGTGGGCCTGCAACGCTCCGCAGCAACACTGGCAGCAGTTGCACACGGCATAGTACCGCCCGAGCACGGCCTCCTTGAAAAAGGCGTGGGAAACGTGGCCCCGTTCATGCGCGGCGGCGACTACGGCCAAGGCCTCTTCCACGCTTACGGGCCGGGATTTGCCCGGATGATGCTCCAGAATAAATGCCACAAAGGGCTGCCCTACGATAATGCACACATCCAGGGGCAGACAGGGGTTCGGCACCGTGGCCCGGCAGGGGCATTCAAACAGCGCCAGCGCGCCGGGGTTCTCCAGAAAAATGTCCCGTGCCAGGGCGTAGGGCAGCACTTTTTCCGGCACCTCCAGATGCAGGGGCCTGTCAACAGCGATAAGCCTGCGGATCTGTTCCGGCGGCATGACCTTGCCGTGGTAGGTATCGGCAAAACGCTTGCCCGCGCTCTCGCTCCACAGCCCGAACATGCGGCCGATCCGGCAAAGAAAGCCGTGCAGCAATCTGCCTGGCCCGCTACGGGCGAGACCGATGCTGATATATTGGCGGGGCCAGCGCATATAGCAATACCCGTGCAGGGCCTCCATAAAGGAGGCGTCGTCACGGGCAAGGGCGTCACGCCAGAAAGCGCGGGTGGAGGGACTGAAAGGACGCATCAGAAGAGCACGCAAAAACCCCATGGCTCCTCCCTGAAGGCAAAACGGCAGATGTCCGCCGTTTTTTTACAAACGTCCCGCTCGGGCTGGCTTGCCGCGGCCCGGCGGGATACGCCGGAAGCTGCTATACAACGGCTCTCCCATGCGGCGGACAGCACAGGGGCTGTTTCTACATTTCTGCTGCACGCCGCCTTTTTCCCGGCATCAGCGTTTCACGGACGAAATGTATTGAGAAACAGCCCCTACTGAGAGAGGTTCAGCCAGTATAGCAGCTTTTCCTCAAGTTCGTCCACATTTATGGGTTTGCTCAGGAAGTCGTTCATGCCGGAGGCCAGGCACTGGTCCCTGTTTTCCGCCATGGCGTTCGCCGTAAGGGCCACGATGGGCAGGGATCCGCCGTCAGGCAGCAGGCGTATGGAGCGCGTGGCCTCAATGCCGTCCATCTCCGGCATTTGCAGATCCATAAGCACCAGGGAAAAGTCCTGTACCCGCACGGCATCCACCGCTTCCCGCCCGTTCTCCACGGCGGATACACTCAGTCCGAAGCCCCGCAGCAGTTCCACAATGATTTCCTTGTTGATCTCATTGTCTTCCACCACCAGCACGTGCGCATTGCGGTTAAAGCCCGGGGGGGGGGCATCGTCCTTTGCTTTGGGCGCCGTTTCCGGGTGGGGGTTGCCGGAGGCGGACGCCTTGTTCCCGGTGGCGCTCTCCGACTCCGCCGGGAGCTGCGTCGCCTTGCCGAGGGGAAGCGAGAAGAAAAACGTGCTGCCCCGCCCCGGCGTGCTCTGCACGGAAATGCTGCCCCCCATGAGCGAAACCAGCCGCCGGGAAATGGCAAGGCCAAGCCCCGTGCCGCCGTATTTGCGGGTGGTGCTGCCGTCCACCTGGTGAAAGCTGGTGAAAAGGCGCTGGACGCCGTCCTCGGGGATGCCGATGCCCGTGTCTTCCACGGCAAAGGAGATGATGTAGTGATCGCCCCGGTCTTCCTTGATGGAGCAGAAAAGGCGCACCGCACCTTCGGCGGTGAATTTGGCGGCGTTGTTGATGAGGTTCAGCAGAACCTGACGGAGACGCAAGGGATCGCCCACAAGCTGGTCGGGGATGTCCGGCAGGTTGAATTCAAGCTTCACGGGCTTGTCTATAACCATGGGCTGGGTGATGTTCCTGATGTCGTCAACGATCTCCCGCAACGAAAAGGGGATGGATTCCAGGCTCATTTCGCCGGCTTCCACCTTGGAAAAGTCCAGAATGTCGTTGATGATGCCGAGCAGGTGTCTGGCCGCATCGCTGATTTTGGTCAAATAGTTGCGCTGGCGCGGCTCCGGGTCAGCCTTGATGGCAAGATGGCTCATGCCGAGAATGGCGTTCATGGGCGTGCGGATCTCGTGGCTCATACTGGCAAGAAACTGGCTTTTGGCATGGCTGGCTTCTTCCGCCTTCCTGCGCAGGCTGATCAGTTGCTTTTCCACCCGCGAGCGTTCCGTGATGTCGGTGCTGACGCTGAGCAGAAGCCGGGAGCCGTCCTTTTCCCGCAGCACCTGCTTGGAGGTCACATAGGTACGCTCCTGCCCGTCAAGCAGCATGACGGTGTCCTCAAAAGTGCAGGGCTCTTCCAGCTCAAGGGCGATACGATCCGTTTCCAGCAGCCGGTCCATATCGTTCCCCATCCATTCGGCAAAACGCACCTCGCCCAGCATGCTGGAACCGCTGCCGAAAATCCGCGCGAAGCTGGCATTGTAGAGCACCAGACGCAGATCGCTGTCCTTGATGAACACCATGCCCGGCAACTGATCGATGATCGTCTGCAGTTGCTCGAACTGCATTCTCTTCTCCTGCTGCAGCGTCACCACGCGGGTCACGTCACGGATGGCGACGCACTCTATGTCCTTGCCGGGACCGATGACAAACCGGGAGATCTCGCAATACCGGGTTCCCTGGCCGGTCAGGATGGACATAAGCGGCGTGCTTGAGCCGGTTTCATGCCAGTTTTCCTGCAACTCATGCTCGGGAGGCAGGGGCTGCAGGTTGGCGAGCGTGACGCCGGCGGCATCGGCGCTGCCGAAGATGCCCAAAGCCACGTGGTTTGCCTGCACCACTTCCCCGGTGGTTCTGTTTTGCAGGACAAAGCCGGTTTCGCTCTCCTCAAACACGTTCTGGAATACCACTTCTCCCTCGTGAATGCGGGAAATCATCGTGGCGATGAGCGTATCCGTCTGCTGCAGCTTGGAAGACGATATTTTGTGGACCGCGAGCACAATCAGCAGACCGACAAAAAAGATGCCGGCCAGTGTCCGTATATGGTCGGAGCGCAACTCCGTGGTATCCTTAAGAACGTACAGAGAGCCCATGGGGGTGCCCAGCGAGTCCCGCAGGGGAATATAGCTGGCCATGTAATACCGCCCGTCAAGAGAAAATCCCGCGCGGGCGTCCGGGTTACTCTGAAACGAGGGATCCATTTCCAGCAGACGGCGGGAAAGCCCCTCGTCGTGTTCCGGCAGGGAGGAATGCACCTCCACCTTTTCGAAGCCGCTCTCCCACCCGGGGGCGGGACGGTGGTCATGCACGCCGCGTTCCCATACGTCACGGGACACCAGAGACTTGTTCAAAAAAAAGATCAGGGAGACTTTCTGGGTTTCCGATACGGCATTGACCAGAGGAGAAATCTCCATACCGCTTTCAATATAGCCGATGCATTTGCCCCCCGTGAACACGGGGGAGGCGACCCGCATGGTCAGTTCGCCCTCGGCGGAAAGATCCAGTCCGGCAATGGTCTTGCCCGTGCGTTCCGCCTCCAGCAGCGTAAACCGTGTTACAACTTCGCCTGTAGGCGCATCTGGTTGGTCCAGGCGAACAATGACGCGCCGCTGCGGATCAAGGAACATCAAATGAGTCACGCCGAAACGGGCGCGCAAAATGGCAAAAGTGTTCCTGTACAGAACGGCGAGGGCGTCGGCATCGCGGCGGACAAGGGCTCCGCTGATGGCCGGGTTGCCGGAGAGTACTTCGAGCAGCATGCCAAGAGACGTCTTTTGCTCCGAAACGCCCTGCTCGTATAGTTTGAGCACGGCCTCACGGTGCAGGTCCACTTCGCGTTCCTGAAAAAAGGCATACTGCCCATAAAGGCTGGAACCGATCAAAAACAACAGCAGCCCCATACCTACAGTAAGGGGGAGCATCAGGAGTTTGCGTACGCTGGGGTTCTGCTTTTGCATACGTTCGGTCATGCCAATGCCGACTGGCATGCGGCAGCGCCGGGTGCGCCCTCAAGGCGCCGGGGCAATATCCAGAAAATTAAAGCCGTTACCTTTTCCACCATGATAAGGGAGATGCTGTGTACATAAGGCGTCTTGCTGTGCGCGCCCGAAAAAAGCCGCCTCTCCCAGGCGGCTGTTCGAATATAGTTCTTAAGGAATAAAAGAAGAAACATTTTTTGTAAAGAGAAATAGGGTGTTAACATCGCACCCCTCTCTGTTGACACTTTGCCTGCAACGTTCCATACTTTACAGGAGAGAGCGTTTTCTGCACCGCCCCTGGCGGCGGTTCCGCCGCGCCGGCCGGGCTGTCCGGCTTTTCGCCACCCTGCAACCCCTGTTTTCTGCATATGCCGGACTCCGTCCCCCACCTGCCCTCCTCCGCCTTTTCGCACGTCAAAACCGTGTCTGTGAGCGATCTTGCCCTTGGCGGCGAGGTACACGATATTTTTCTGCTGGCGGCGGCCCAGCAAGGACAGGCCAGAAACGGCCCGTACTGGCGGCTGGAATTCCGTGATGCCACCGGAAGCGTGGGCGGCAAAATCTGGAGCCCGCAGAGCCAGGAATACCCGGAACTGCAGGCCGGTTCCCTGGTGCGGGTGAAGGGGCGGGTCACCAGTTATCGCGACAAGTTGGAACTGGCTGTCGAGTCCTTGCGTGTCCTCACGGAAGAGGAAAGCGCGGGCCTTGACCTTGGCCTGTTTCTGCCCGCCAGCCCGTATAATCCCGATTCCATGCTGGCCGAGCTTACCGCGCTGGTGCGCGAAGCATGCAGCCACAAGCCCTGGAAAAAGTTTCTGCTCAGCCTGCTCACGGACGCCGAAATAGGCCCGGCCCTGCGCCTGGCCCCGGCGGCAAAAGCCATGCACCACGCCTACGCCGGGGGGCTTCTGGAACACACGCTTTCCGTGTCCCGCCTGTGCATGCGCATTGCCGACCATTACCCGCGCCTGGACCGCCAAATTCTGCTGGCCGGAGCCATTTGCCACGATCTCGGCAAACTCTGGGAACTCACCTCCGGCCTCGGCACGGACTATACCCAGGCGGGCCGTCTTATCGGCCATATTTCCCTGGCGCTGGACCGGCTTGCCCCCTTCATCAAAAAAGCCGGGCTGGAGCCCGAACTGGCGGAGCATTTGCAGCACCTTATTCTAAGCCATCACGGCACGCTGGAGTTCGGCTCGCCCAAACTTCCCGCCACAGCGGAAGCCCTTGTGCTGCATTATGCGGACAATATTGACGCCAAACTCCAGCAGGTGGAGGCCGCCCTTTCCGGACTGGAGGAAGGGCAAAGCGGCTGGTCCGCCTACAATCCCTCTCTGGAGCGCTTTCTGTTTCGCGCAGCGCGTTCTCCCGAGCCGGAACCGGCCCGTTCCCGCGCCGCTTCTTCCGGCCGCGCCGCCGGGACCGCGCCCGCTTCTCAAACCGCCCAGCCTCAGCAACCCCTGCCCCTGGTGAGCCAATGTTCATTACTTTCGAAGGAATAGAAGGTTCCGGCAAAGGCACCGTGCTCGCGCGGGTTGAAGCGTGGCTGCGGGGGGAGAACCTGCCCCTGTTCCGCACCCGCGAACCGGGGGGGAGCGAGCTCGGCAAGTCGCTACGCGCTCTTTTGCTGGACGCCCGCCAGGATATCGCGCCTGAAGCCGAGCTGTTTCTCTACCTTGCCGACCGCGCCCAGCATGTATACCGGCACATCCGCCCCGCCCTCGCCGCAGGCACCCACGTCATTTCAGACCGCTACGCCGACTCCACCATCGTCTACCAGGGCTACGGCCGGGGACTGGATGTGGAGGAGTTGTTCCGGCTGAACCAGATTGCCGTGGGCGGACTGTGGCCCGACTGCACCATTGTTCTGGACATCACTCCCGAAGTCGGACTGGCGCGCGCGCGCGCGCGCAACCTGCGCGAAGGGCTGGAAGTCGCCGAAGGCCGCTTTGAGGCGGAGAGCCTGGCCTTTCATCAGCGCATCCGCGAAGGGTACCTTTGCTGGGCGGCCCGGAACAGCAAGCGTTCCTACGTAGTGGACGCCTCTGTGCCGCCGGACGCCGTCTTTGCGGCAGTACGCGCCGTTCTCGCTCCTTTGCTGCATCTTGCCTGAAATACGCCTTCTCGTGTAATAGCGACTGCGCATCACCGCGCATGCGCCCGAAACGCGTGCGTATCCCCATTATTCACAGGCAAGGCGCGCTGCCCTGCCCCAACAGGAGAAACACCATGGCTTCCGCAAAGAAACCTGCTGCTTCCGGCGCATCCAAGAAGCCTTCCGGTTCCCCGAAAAAAACCGCCCCTGCTCCGAAAAAAGCCTCCGCTCCGGCGACTGCGAAAAAGACTGCCGGCACGGTCAAAAAAGCTTCTGCCGCCAAGGCCGCTCCGGCCCCCGCGGCTTCCAAAGCGACGCCCTCACGCTTTGCCGCCCCGCGCGAGAACGTCTGGGCCGTACAGTTGAAAGGAGTGGCCGAGAATCTGAAAAAACGCGGCTTCGGGGCCAGCGTCGTGTCCTCTGTAGCCGACGCCGCCGCCCTGGTAATGCAAAAGCTGCTCCCGGAAAGCAACGCCAAAGTTGTATCTTTCGGCGGTTCCATGACCGTGCTGGAAGGCGGTTTGCTCGACGCCATGAAGGCGCAGAAGGGCCTTGAGGTCATTGACACCTTCGACATGAGCATCGGCATGCCCGCGGTGCTGGAACGGCGCCGCCAGGCTCTGCTGTCCGACTTCTACCTCTGTTCCGCCAACGCCTTGACCCGCGACGGCGTGGTCATGCTTATTGACGGCATCGGCAACCGCACCGCCGCAGTGCAGTTCGGCCCCCGAAAGGTAGTGCTGCTGGTGGGGCGCAACAAGATATGCGACTCCATCGAAGCCGGTTTCCACCGGGTAAAAACCATGGCCGCCCCGGCCAACGCCATGCGCCTGTCCAAAAAAACGCCGTGCGCCACCACCGGATACTGTATGGACTGCAAGTCCCCGGACCGGATCTGTTCCACCTGGACCATCACCACCCGTTGCTTCCCCGCCGGGCGGATTCATGTCGTCCTTATCGACCAGGAAGTCGGTTTTTAGGGGAGGGGGCGTCTTTTTCCGTCTGGCGGCGTCAGGCTCGCGCGGCAAGAGGGGGCTGGACTCTTCCGTCCTGCCCCCTCTTGCCGCACTTCGCCTTCCTTGCCATACGAAAAAATTCGCCCCCTCCCTGCAGCGCGCAAAAAATTTGGAACCAGGGCAAATGAACTCTGAAATTTCCTACTGGTGTCAGATAAAAAATGGGGTTTCCAAAGAGGGGCCCCCCTTTGGCCGCCGGAGGCAATTCGATCTCTTGGGCAACTTCAAAAAGAATTTGCTTTCAAACAAAGAATAAAAAGCAGAAGCCGCGAATTTCTTGCGAAATTCGCGGCTTCTAAGAGCCGGACACCCGGCACAACCGTTACCGTTGCTTCTTTTCAGATCTGGCGGGGTTGGCGGCGTTACCGCCGCCCGGCTCTTGCGCTGAAGCTCGTTCCATATCGCGCCGCTCTCCGGTTGTCAATAAGCGCGCGCAGCCAGGCGATGTCAGGACAGACAAAACGGTACCGCGGCGCAAGGCTGTCAGCATTCCCAAGGCCGCTTTTTGCGGGCCGGACCGATGCCCCCGCCTATACCCCATTCCGCACGTTGGTGGGCGTGCCGTTCAAAAAGTTGCGCACATTGTCAAAGACCCCTTGCATCAGCCGGACGCGCGCCTCGGCCGTGCTCCAGGCTACATGGGGAGTAATGAAGCAGTTGGGCGCGCGCTGCAGGGGGTTGTCCGGAGTCATGGGTTCCACGGTCACCACGTCCAGAGCGGCCGCGCCGATGGTGCCCCGCGAAAGCGCCTGCGCCAGATCCTGCTCGTTTACCAGCGGTCCCCTGGCCGTGTTGATGAGTATGCCCGTCCGCTTCATCCGCCCCAAAAGGGAAGCGTTGACCATGCCCTCATTCTCCGGCGTCAGCGGGCAGTGCAGGGAGATCACGTCCGACTGCCGGAATAGTTCCTCAAGCTCCACAAACGCGAAGGGCGTATATTCCGGCGCGGGTTTCGGACGCGGGACATAGGCCAGCACCCGCATGCCGAAGCTGTGGGCCAGACGGGCCACCTCGCTGCCGATGTCGCCGAAGCCCACAACCCCGAACGTTTTGCCGTGCAGTTCGAACAGCGGATCTTTCCAGTAGCAGAAGTGACGGCTGCGCGACCAGTCGCCTTCTTCCACGGAGCGGACGAGCTGGGAGATCCGATTGCTGATGTTCAGCAGCAGGGCAAAAACGTGCTGGGCCACGGCAAAGGTGGAATAGGCCGGGACATTGCACAGGGGAATGCCGCGCGCCGCCGCGGCCGCGCCGTCCACCTGATTGTAACCGGTGGCCAGGGTGCCGATATATTTGAGCTTTGGCGCCGCGGCGATGTGTTCCGCCGTGATATAGGCTTTATTGGTCAGGACGATTTCCGCATCGCGCAGGCGCTCCGCTATTTCCTCGGGTTTGGTGTGCTCAAAGGCCCGGATCCGGCCCAGGGAGGCAAAGTCGGGCCAGGAGATATCATCGCCGATGGTTCCGGCGTCCAGAAAAACGATCAGGGGCTCAGACATGGCACTGCTCCTCAGGCTATTCGGCACGAAAAATCTCTTTCCCTACAGGTAAGACCGGTTGCGGCCTCCTGTCCAGAGAGGGCCGCCCCCAAAGTCACCATTCCTTGAAAATGAGAAACGTCGCCGCCACCATCAGGCAGAACCCGGCGATGTAATTCCACTTCATCTCCTCCCCCAGGTACAGCACGGAAAATACCAGAAACACCGACAGGGAAATCACTTCCTGAATAGTCTTCAGTTCTGCCGGGTTGAAATAGCCGTACCCATAACGGTTGGCCGGAACCTGAAGGCAGTATTCGAAAAAGGCGATGCCCCAGCTGACCAGGATGACCACCGGAAGCGGGCTGGCCCGGAACTTCAGGTGCCCGTACCAGGCAAAGGTCATGAACACGTTGGAAAGCACCAGCAGCCCGACTGTGAGCACGGGCACGGGAATAAACGACAGCGAAGGCATACTTCCCCCGGATGAATTGCATGGTTGCGGCTCCCCGCCAAAATTTCCGCAACACTCTACAGCATTCGGGGCAAATGTGGAAGAGGCCCGTCCGCGGGACAGCGCCCGTCAGATCAGCCCGTGCAGCGGCCCGCCCTGGGCTGCAAGCTCGTCGATGCGGCGCTCCGCTTCCGGGTCTTCTTCCAGAGGCGGAGCATGAAAGGCCTTCATGCGCGCGTCCACAATCAGAGGGGCGGCACAGCCCCAGTGTTTGCAGACGGTCGCGGCAAACGGCCCGTACAGATCCGTTGCCGGATCGGAACGGGTGAAGGTTACCCACAAAAAATCCTCCCACGAGGCCGAGGTAAACGGCGCATCGTCCGCCACCACGATCAGGGCGACTTCCTGCGGCAGGGAACTCCCCGGGCCAAACGCGCTCCTCCGGCCTTGCGCCTGTTCAACCGTCTGCTCCCGGCACTGGGGCAGGCAGCGCCCAAGGTGGGCGGCCAACCGTTCCATGGCCGGATCGTGCTCGCCCCGTCCCGCCGCATGGCGCGGGCCCCGGCAGACCATAACGCCCGGCGCGAAAAGCCGCGCGTCGCCGAATCCCTCGGGCAGAGTCATGTCGGCGGGAATCTCCGTGGCCAGCCTGCGCACCGGCTCTCCGGCAGCGGCCCACAGCAGCTTTGAACCCTGGTTGAGGCCGATGCCGCTGTAATCCAGGGTGTCCATAGTGGTGCGGGTGATGAAATGCAGATCGCGCGAAAAGTCCGTGCGGTGGAGCATGTGCGCGATAAACTCGGGCACATGGTGGGCGGACAGCAGGCTGGAGTCCTCCCGCGCCCCGATCAGCAGATACTTGGCAAGGCTGGTCTGGGTGGAGCCGAACAGCGAGAACCCGCAAGTGAGCAGTTCCTGCGGAGTGCGCTGCCCGGCAAAGGGCACATAGCGCTCGCTCCCCACGGCCAGCAGCAGGGGGTGCACCCCGGCGGCGTCAACGGCGTGCACCTCGTGCACCCCGGAAAACACCGTGGGCACGAGCGCCGTGGTCAGTTCATGGATAAACGCTCCGAACACCGTGTCTTCCTGCGGGGGACGGCCCACCGAGGTGAACGGCCAGATGGCGTCCGGCCGGTGGTACACGGCCTGCACCCGCAACACGGGAAAATCGTGGGCCAGGCTGTAGTAGCCCAGGTGATCGCCAAAAGGGCCTTCGGCCTTGGTTTCCGTCCGCCCGTTTTTTCCCGAAAGCACCCCGGCGATGCAAAAATCCGCTTCCGCCGGGATGGGCAAATCCCGCCCGTCTCCGGGCATAATCATGGGGATGCGGTGCCCGGCCAGGGCTCCGGCAAAGCAGATTTCCGGCACCCCTTCGGGCAGGGGCATGACGGCGGCAAGCGTCATGGCCGGGGGGCCGCCCACAAAAATATGCACCGGCAAGTCCCGGCCCTTTGCCAGGGCCGCCATATGGTGCGGGCCGATGCCCCGGTGAATCTGGTAGTGCAGCCCGGCCTCGGTATCGGGGGTGAAATCCCCTCCGCTGATCTGGACCCGGTACATGCCGAGGTTGGACCCGAAAAAGCCGGGGGAGTCCGGATGTTCCGTGTACACCTGTGGCAGGGTAATATAGCCGCCGCCGTCTTTGGGCCAGGAAACAAGCTGCGGCAGCCCGGAGAGCGTCGTCCGCCCGCCAAGGACCGCGCCCTTTTTCACCTTGCGCGGCAGCATGCGCCACAAGGTGCCCGGCAACGCGGCGTAGCGCCAGGGGCGGCGCATGCCCTCGCGCGGGTCCGCCTTGAGGCGCAGCAGCGTTTCCACGGCCTTCAGGGTGGAGCGAAAAATATAGCGAGTGCGCTCCATGGTGCCGAAAAGATTGGCAAGCGCGGGGAAGGCCGTGCCCTTTACCTGCGTGAACAGCAGGGCCGGGCCGCCCTTGCGGTAAGCGCGGCGCTGTATGGATGCCAACTCCAGGTACGGGTCCACCCTGTACCCGGAAACACGGACGAGACGGCCCGTCTTTTCAAGATCCTGCACGCAGGCGTTCAAGGTGCGGTATGTCATGGCCTTCCTCCCGGCCCGGAGAATGGCAGACCTTGTCCCCGGACGCAAGCCGCAGGACTGCCGCGTTTACGTCCGGGCAAAACGGCAAACCGCCTTTTCGCATCGCTGTCCCGCCGTATTCGCAGGGGAACGCGAAACGCGCCGCGGCGTCCCGTCAATACGGCATTTCGCCGCGCCGGCCTTGCTATTGAAAATATTCACAAGAACGCCCCCCCTCTATTGAAATTATTTATTCGCCTTATAATTCGCCCTCATGTAGACATAATAAGAATAATCGGGAATATCATGGGGTATTTCCCGTAAAACTTTCTCCTCACGGCGCCCCTGCGGGCGTATGATCCAAGGAGGCTTGAGAATGCGATTTGCCGTTGGTCTGGCAAGGGATGATGTGGAAAAGCGGCTCGAAGTACACGGCATAGACCGCCGTCAATTTTTGAAATACTGCAGCGCGGTGGCTGTCGCCATGGGCCTTGGACCCGCATTTGCGCCCGAAATAGCCAAGGCCCTGACCGGCGGCAGCGGCAAGCGTCCATGTGTCGTATACCTTCACAACGCCGAATGTACCGGCTGCTCCGAAGCCCTGCTGCGCACGTCCGATCCGTATCTGGACGTCCTGCTTTTTGACGCCATTTCCCTGGAATACCAGGAAACCATCATGGCCGCCGCCGGCGATGCGGCGGAAAAAGCCCTGCACGACGCCGTCAACAACCCCGACGGGTTCATCTGCATCGTTGAAGGCGGCATCCCCATGGCCGACAACGGCATATACGGGAAAGTGTCCAACCATACCATGCTGTCCATCAACAAGGACATTCTCCCCAAAGCCAAGGCCGTCATCGCCTACGGCACCTGCGCCGCTTACGGCGGCATCCAGGCCGCCAAGCCCAACCCCACCGGCGCCAAGGGCGTCAACGACGCCTTCGGTTCGCTCGGGGTAAAGGCCGTCAACATTCCCGGCTGTCCTCCCAACCCCATCAACATCGTGGGGACCATCGTACACTACCTGCAGAACGGCACTATCCCCGAACTGGACGATATCGGCCGCCCGAAGATGTTCTTCGGCCTGTCCGTGCACGAACAGTGCGAGCGCCTGCCTCACTTTGAAGCCGGCGAATTCGCCGAGTCCTTTGACTCCGAAGAAGCCCGCAAGGGCTGGTGCCTTTACAACCTCGGCTGCAAGGGCCCCAACACCTACAACAACTGTCCCAAGGTGAAATTCAACGGCGTCAGTTGGCCCGTGGCCGCGGGGCATCCCTGCATTGGTTGCAGCGAGCCCAACTTCTGGGATGCGATGTCTCCCTTTTATGAAAGCTAACTGCAGCAACGCGGCACGATACCAATCAGGGAGGAAAGCCACATGGCAGAAATAAAATCCGCAATAGATACGTCCTATAACGGCCCCATCGTCGTCGACCCGATTACCCGCCTGGAAGGGCACCTGCGCATCGAGGTCGAGGTAACGGGCGGCAGGGTCACCAAAGCATACAGCTGCGGCACCCTGTTCCGGGGCCTGGAAACCATCCTTAAAGGCCGCGATCCCCAGGACGCGCAACACATCACGCAACGGGCCTGCGGCGTATGCACGTACACCCACGCCCTGGCCTCCATCCGCGCGGTGGATAACGCGGTCAAGGTGAAAATTCCGCCGCTGGCCAACATGATCCGCAACCTGGTCCTGGGCTCGCAGTTCCTGCATGACCACGTGGTGCACTTCTACCACCTGCACGCACTCGACTTCGTCAACGTGGCCAACGCGCTGAACGCCGACCCGGCCAAGGCGGCCCAGATCGCAAGCTCCATCTCCCCCCGCAAGACCACCACGGAGCAGATGAAGGCCGTCAAGGATCGTCTGCAAAAATACGTTGCCAGCGGCCAGCTCGGCCACCTGACCAACGCCTACTTCCTGGGAGAAAAGCACCCCGCCTACCTGCTTGATCCGGAACTGGACCTCATCGCCACCGCCCACTACCTGGAAGCCCTGCACCTGCAGGTCAAGGCGGCCCGCGCCATGGCCATTTTCGGCGGCAAGAACCCCCACCCGCAGTTTATGGTGGTAGGCGGCGTCACCTGTTACGATTCCATCAAGCCGGAAAACATCAAAGCGTTCCTTGAGCTTGAAAAAGAAACCGTCGCCTTCGTCAACGAAGTGTACATCCCCGACCTGCTGGCCGTCGCGGGCCAGTACAAGGATGTCGCCAGCTACGGCGGCACCACCAACTTCGTCACCTTCGGCGAATACTGCAGCGATCCCGATGACCGCAACAGCGGCTACTTCCCGGCCGGGGCCATCTACAACCGCGACCTTACCAAAGTGGCCAAACTCGAGCCGGAAAAAATCGCCGAGCACGTCCGCCACAGCTGGTACAAAGGCGCGGAAGCCCGGCACCCCTACGAGGGCGAAACCGAACCCAACTTCACCGACCTGCATGGCGATGACCGCTACTCCTGGTCCAAGGCCCCCCGCTACGGCGATCAGGCCATGGAAACCGGCCCCCTGGCCCAAATGCTGGTTGCCTACGCCTCCGGCCACAAGGCCGTAGTACCGCTGGTCAACAACGTCCTGAAGGCCCTGGACGTCGGTCCTGAAGCCCTGTTCTCCACCCTTGGCCGCACCGCCGCCCGCGGTATCGAAACCGCTGTCGTCGCCGGCCAGATGGAAACCTGGGTCAGCGCCCTCCAGGAGCAAATCGGCAAGGAAAAGAGCCCCAAGCTGGTGGAAAAGTGGGAAATGCCCAACGAATCCGAAGGCGTCGGCTTCGTCACCGCCCCGCGCGGCGGCCTGAGCCACTGGATTCGCATTGAAAACAGGAAGATCGGCAACTTCCAGTTGGTCGTTCCCACCACCTGGAACATGAGCCCCCGCTGCGCTAGGGATATCATGGGGCCCATGGAAGAAGCCCTGGTCGGCACCCCCATTGCCGATGCCAAGCGTCCGGTGGAAATCTTGCGCACCGTCCATTCCTTTGACCCCTGCATCGCCTGCGCCGTGCACGTCATCGACCCGGACAGCAACGAACGCCGCGTGTTCAAGGTTCTCTAGAGCAGTTTACGCTTCAAATAGTCGCTTAACGGCGGGCAAAGCCCGCCTACGCCTATTTGGCGGCAAGGATTTGCCGACAAATCCTTGCGAGCATTTCAAGTGTGAAATGCTCTAA